>NZ_CP125380.1:6305000-6956178 GCF_034009455.1 Pseudomonas sp. P5_109 | reverse complement strand
GGATATCCCCTAAGTTAAAAGCCGGTGAGGCAAAAACAAGCGGCCATTGTAGCGACCAGACGCCGACTTATCCACACGAAGGTGGTTCATCGACCAAGAAGAATCATCGTTTTATACGCAAAAAAGACGACCAGTGGTCTGTGCATAAGCTCTGTGGATAACCGGGGTTAAGGTCATTGCACAAGTGGGGGCGAAACTCGGTGGATAACCGGCCTGTGGATAAAGCGGCATTCCACACACAGGTTATCCGACAGTGCAGCACAGGCTGAACACGGTTTTCCACTGTAGTTGTCATTCTCTGTACATCAGGTAAAACAAGGGCTGAATCGACTTATCCACAGATGGAGGCGAGCCTAGCTTTTATAAGCTTTACAGAAAAGCTTTAAATACTTTCCTTTCTTATTTTTATATTTACCGGCGGTTCGATCAGCGCAAAACCTCTGGAGATCTATTTATAAGGAAACGCTGGTTGGAAATTGACCTGAAGGCTTGCTTTCTCTAGAATCCCCGGTCTCTTAAAACGGGGGCCATTCCGGCCCGTTGTGGACGAACCAGGTAACACGACAATGAAACGTACTTTCCAACCAAGCACTATCAAACGCGCTCGTACCCACGGTTTCCGTGCTCGCATGGCTACCAAGAACGGTCGTGCCGTTCTGTCGCGTCGTCGCGCCAAAGGTCGTGCGCGTCTGGCAGTTTGATAAGCCGGCACTGGAGGTGAGTCAGGACTTCAGTCGGGAAAAGCGTCTGCTTACTCCCCGGCATTTCAAGGCAGTCTTTGACTCCCCTACCGGCAAGGTTCCGGGGAAAAATCTCCTGCTCCTTGCGCGCAACAACGATCTTGATCACCCCCGTCTCGGGTTGGTTATCGGGAAAAAGAGCGTAAAGCTCTCCGTCGAGCGCAATCGCCTCAAACGTCTGATGCGCGAATCGTTTCGCCTGAACCAGGATTCTCTGGTCGGATGGGACATTGTTATCGTCGCGCGCAAAGGTTTGGGCGACGTAGAAAACCCCGAATTGATTCAGCATTTCGGCAAACTCTGGAAACGCCTGGCTCGCAGTTCGCCGGTACCAGCAGTCAAAACCGAAACTGTAGGGGTAGACAGTCCAGATGCGTAAACTGGCACTCGTTCCGATCCAGTTTTATCGCTATGCCATTAGTCCCCTGATGGCCAGTCACTGTCGTTTCTACCCCAGTTGTTCCTGCTACGCGTTAGAAGCCATCGAAAATCATGGCCTTCTTCGCGGTGGCTGGCTGACCTTTCGTCGTTTAGGTCGCTGTCATCCGTGGAATCCCGGTGGTTATGACCCGGTTCCACCTATCCCTACCTCCCGTTCTTCTTCGATGGCCGAGTAATCATGGATATCAAACGCACGATCCTGATCGTCGCCCTGGCAATCGTGTCCTACGTTATGGTTCTTAAATGGAACCAGGACTATGGCCAGGCTGCCCTGCCGACTCAGAATGTTGCCACCAATACGACTGCATCGGGCCTGCCGGATACGGCATCTGGCTCCAACGCTTCCGCCAGTGACGACATTCCACGTGCTGCAAGCGACACCAGCGCACCTGCCGAAACGCCGGTGGCTGTGAGCAAGGACCTCATCCAGATCAAAACGGATGTACTGGACCTGGCTATCGACCCACAAGGTGGCGATGTTGCCCAGCTGACCCTGCCGTTGTATCCGCGTCGTCAGGATCACCCGGAAATTCCGTTCCAGCTGTTTGATAACGGTGGCGAACGTACTTATCTGGCGCAAAGCGGTCTGATCGGCACCAACGGTCCGGACGCAAGCCCGGCCGGTCGTCCGGTTTATTCCTCGGAGAAGAAGGTTTATCAACTGGCTGACGGTCAGGACCAATTGGTCGTTGACCTGAAGTTCAGCAAGGACGGCGTCAACTACATCAAGCGTTTCACCCTGAAACGCGGCCTGTATGACGTAACCGTTTCCTACTTGATCGACAACCAGAGCGCCGAGCCCTGGACTGGTGCGATGTTCGCCCAGTTGAAGCGTGACGCCAGCGCCGATCCTTCGTCGACCACGGCTACCGGCACCGCTACTTACCTGGGCGCTGCCCTGTGGACAAGTTCGGAGCCGTACAAGAAAGTGTCCATGAAGGACATGGACAAGGCCGCGCTGAAAGAAACCGTTACTGGCGGTTGGGTTGCCTGGTTGCAGCACTACTTCGTAACGGCGTGGGTTGCACCGAAGGGCGAAAACAACGTCGTCCAGACCCGTAAAGACAGCAAAGGCAACTACATCATCGGCTACACCGGCCCATCGATGAGTGTTGCCCCGGGTGCCAAGGCCGAGACCAGCGCTGTCCTGTACGCCGGTCCGAAAAGCCAGGCCGTGCTGAAAGAGTTGTCCCCAGGTCTGGAACTGACGGTCGACTACGGCATCCTGTGGTTCATCGCCCAACCGATCTTCTGGTTGCTGCAACACATCCACGCCATTGTGGGTAACTGGGGCTGGTCGATCATCTTCCTGACCATGCTGATCAAAGGGATCTTCTTCCCGCTGTCGGCTGCCAGCTACAAATCCATGGCGCGCATGCGTGCAGTGGCACCAAAACTGGCTGCGCTGAAAGAGCAACATGGCGATGACCGGCAGAAAATGTCGCAAGCCATGATGGAGCTGTACAAGAAAGAGAAGATCAATCCGCTGGGTGGTTGCTTGCCAATCCTCGTGCAGATGCCGGTTTTCCTCTCGCTGTACTGGGTTCTGCTGGAAAGCGTCGAGATGCGCCAGGCTCCGTTCATGCTGTGGATTACCGACCTGTCGATCAAGGATCCGTTCTTCATTCTGCCGATCATCATGGGTGCCACCATGTTCATCCAGCAGCAGCTGAACCCGACTCCTCCGGATCCGATGCAGGCCAAGGTGATGAAGCTGATGCCAATCATCTTCACCTTCTTCTTCCTGTGGTTCCCGGCTGGTCTGGTGCTGTACTGGGTAGTGAACAACTGCCTGTCGATCGCCCAACAGTGGTACATCACTCGTAAGATCGAAGCGGCTACCAAAGCAGCTGCCTGATTTACACTGTGGATAACCACTCAAAACGCCCCCTAGTGGGGCGTTTTGCTATCTGTCACTTTTGTCTGGATACCGGTTTATGAGCGTTCCTCGTGAAACCATCGCCGCTGTCGCCACCGCTCAAGGTCGCGGCGGAGTAGGCATCGTGCGTATTTCCGGGCCGTTGGCCAGCGTTGCGGCCAAGGCCTTCAGTGGTCGCGAGCTCAAGCCGCGATTTGCCCACTACGGTCCGTTTTTCAGTGAAAATGACGAAGTATTGGACCAGGGCATCGCGCTGTATTTTCCAGGGCCAAACTCGTTTACCGGCGAAGATGTGCTGGAGCTGCAAGGTCATGGCGGCCCGATCGTTCTGGATATGCTGCTCAAGCGTTGCCTGGAACTGGGTTGCCGGCTCGCCCGACCGGGGGAATTCAGCGAACGCGCGTTCCTCAACGACAAACTGGACCTCGCCCAGGCCGAGGCCATTGCCGACCTGATTGAAGCCAGTTCTGCCCAGGCTGCGCGAAACGCGTTGCGCTCCTTGCAGGGGGCTTTCTCGTCACGTGTGCATAACCTCACCGAGCAACTGATCGGCCTGCGGATCTATGTCGAAGCGGCCATCGATTTCCCGGAAGAGGAAATCGACTTCCTCGCCGATGGCCACGTCCTGAGCATGCTCGACAAAGTGCGCGACGAGTTATCCACCGTCATCCGTGAAGCCGGGCAGGGTGCCTTGCTGCGCGATGGCATGACCGTAGTCATTGCCGGTCGTCCGAATGCCGGTAAATCCAGCCTGCTCAATGCACTGGCCGGGCGTGAAGCGGCAATCGTGACCGAAATTGCCGGCACTACCAGGGACGTCCTGCGTGAACATATCCACATCGATGGCATGCCGCTGCACGTAGTGGATACCGCCGGTCTGCGCGATACCGATGACCATGTGGAAAAAATCGGCGTCGAGCGTGCCTTGAAAGCCATCGGCGAAGCGGATCGGGTATTGCTGGTGGTCGATGCCACGGCACCGGAAGCCCTCGATCCGTTCGCACTCTGGCCGGAATTTCTGGAAATCCGTCCCGATCCGGCAAAAGTCACCCTGATCCGCAACAAGGCTGACCTTACGGGCGAAGCGATTGCCCTGGAAGTCAGCGAAGACGGTCACGTCACGATCAGCCTGAGCGCCAAGTCCGGAGGGGGTGGCCTGGAGCTGCTGCGTGATCACCTCAAGGCCTGCATGGGCTATGAACAAACGTCCGAAAGCAGCTTCAGCGCTCGCCGGCGACACCTTGAGGCGCTGCGGCATGCCAGTGCAGCCCTCGAGCATGGTCGTGCGCAATTGACCCTGGCCGGTGCTGGTGAGCTGCTGGCCGAGGATTTGCGTCAGGCTCAGCACTCGCTGGGAGAAATCACCGGCGCTTTCAGCTCTGACGATCTGTTGGGGCGAATTTTCTCCAGTTTCTGTATCGGTAAATAGCCCTCCTGCTCTTCACAGACAGGCCATTCGCGCCTGTCTGTTCCCTACTTCCTGAATAAACACACCAGTGCCGAGCGGATTTTGTCTGCTTGAGCGGAATTCTCCTGCCTGAATTTCGAGCGAACGGCACTTTTCTGTGGATTAAGCCCTGTGAATAACCGCGGCTAAGGTCAGTTGATAACAGGGCCTGAAAACTGAACATAACTGCCTCTGTGGATAACCAACCCTTTCATCCACAGGCTTACACCGGTTATCCAAGGGCCTCATTGGCACATGACCACAGGGTTTTGAATCTCTGTACACAGCGAATATAAAGGGCTGTGTAGATCTATCCACAGAAAGGCATGCGCATAGAAATAAACATAAAAACAAAGATTTAATAAATTTCTTTCTTTTTAATTTCTATAACTCGGACTTTTCCACAGCTGGTTAAATTTTGTGCAAAGGGTTCTTTAGGAAGGGCGAAGTCCCTATACTTGTCGACCAGGTCCAAAAACCTGAGCTCAAACTATTCCTGAATTACCTACTTAAGCAGGCACGAGGTGCGTGGTGGATTTCCCTTCCCGTTTTGAAGTGATCGTCATCGGCGGCGGTCATGCCGGTACCGAGGCAGCACTGGCCTCAGCACGTATGGGGGTTAAAACCCTGTTGCTGACGCATAACGTGGAAACCCTCGGTGCCATGAGTTGCAACCCTGCCATCGGCGGGATCGGCAAAAGCCACCTGGTCAAGGAAATCGACGCCCTCGGCGGCGCGATGGCCATGGCTACCGATAAAGGCGGCATCCAGTTTCGCGTGTTGAACAGCCGCAAAGGCCCGGCCGTGCGTGCAACCCGCGCTCAGGCAGACCGGGTTCTGTACAAGGCAGCTGTCCGCGAAATCCTGGAGAACCAGCCGAACCTGTGGATATTTCAACAAGCCGCTGACGATCTGATCGTCGAGCAGGAACAAGTCCGTGGTGTTGTCACGCAAATGGGTCTGCGGTTCTTCGCCGATTCCGTGGTGTTGACCACCGGTACGTTCCTCGGTGGACTTATCCACATCGGTTTGCAGAATTTTTCCGGCGGTCGCGCCGGTGATCCACCGTCAATTGCCCTCGCACATCGTTTGCGCGAACTGCCTTTGCGTGTTGGTCGCCTGAAAACCGGTACACCACCGCGCATCGATGGCCGTTCTGTGGATTTCTCGGTGATGTCCGAGCAACCGGGTGATACGCCGATCCCGGTGATGTCGTTCATGGGTTCCAAAGAGCAACATCCGAAGCAGGTCAGTTGCTGGATTACCCACACCAACGCCCGCACCCACGAAATCATTGCCGCGAACCTCGACCGTTCGCCGATGTATTCCGCTGTCGGTGAGATCGAAGGCATCGGCCCGCGCTATTGCCCGTCGATCGAAGACAAGATCCACCGGTTTGCCGACAAGGAAAGCCATCAGGTCTTCATCGAGCCGGAAGGTTTGACCACTCATGAGCTGTATCCGAACGGGATATCCACAAGCTTGCCGTTCGACGTGCAATTGCAGATCGTGCAATCGATCCGCGGCATGGAAAACGCGCATATCGTGCGTCCGGGCTACGCCATCGAATACGACTACTTCGACCCGCGTGACCTGAAGTACAGCCTGGAAACCAAAGTCATTGGCGGCCTGTTTTTCGCCGGACAAATCAACGGCACCACCGGTTACGAAGAAGCCGGCGCCCAGGGTTTGCTCGCCGGCACCAACGCGGCACTGCGCGCCCAAGGCAAAGAGGCCTGGTGTCCGCGTCGCGACGAGGCCTACATCGGTGTGTTGGTCGACGACCTGATTACCCTCGGTACCCAAGAGCCGTACCGGATGTTCACCTCCCGTGCCGAGTACCGTTTGATCCTGCGCGAAGACAACGCCGACCTGCGCTTGACCGAAAAAGGCCGTGAACTCGGCCTGGTCGATGACGTGCGCTGGGCAGCTTTCTGCAAAAAACGCGAAAGCATCGAATTGGAAGAGCAGCGCCTGAAAAGCACCTGGGTCCGCCCGGGCACCGAACAGGGCGATGCAATTGCCGAAAAATTCGGCACGCCGCTGACTCACGAATACAACCTGCTCAATCTCTTGAGCCGTCCGGAAATCGACTACGCTGGTCTGATCGAAGTGACCGGTGGCGGGGCAGAAGATCCACAAGTCGCCGAGCAGGTCGAAATCAAGACCAAATACGCCGGCTACATCGATCGTCAACAGGATGAAATCGCCCGCTTGCGAGCCAGCGAAGACACCAAACTGCCTGTGGATATCGATTACACGAATATTTCCGGTCTCTCCAAAGAGATCCAGAGCAAGCTCGGCGCGACCCGTCCGGAGACTTTGGGCCAGGCCTCGCGTATCCCGGGCGTAACGCCGGCAGCCATTTCGCTGTTGATGATTCATTTGAAAAAACGCGGCGCGGGCCGTCAGTTGGAGCAAAGCGCTTGAGTTCGTTGGTCACTTCGCAACACGCAGAAGAGTTATCCACAGGTGCCGGCCAGCTTGGCGTCACGCTGACCGAAACCCAGCACGCGCAATTGCTGGGTTATCTGGCCCTGTTGATAAAATGGAACAAGGCTTACAACCTCACTGCCGTACGTGATCCGGACGAAATGGTCTCCCGCCATCTGCTCGACAGTCTGAGCGTGATGTCATTCATCGAAAACGGACGCTGGCTTGATGTCGGCAGTGGCGGTGGCATGCCTGGCATTCCACTGGCCATCCTGTTTCCCGAGTCCCAGGTGACTTGCCTGGACAGCAACGGCAAGAAAACCCGCTTCCTGACCCAGGTCAAACTCGAACTCAAACTGGATAACCTGCAAGTTATCCACAGTCGCGTCGAAGCCTTCCAGCCTGCCCAACCGTTCAACGGGATCATTTCCCGGGCGTTCAGCAGCATGGAGAACTTCAGCAACTGGACTCGCCACCTCGGCGATAGCGAAACACGCTGGCTGGCAATGAAGGGCGTTCACCCCGCCGATGAACTGGTAGCATTGCCGGCAGACTTCCACCTCGATAGCGAACACGCCCTGGCCGTACCTGGTTGCCAAGGCCAACGCCATCTGCTGATACTGCGCCGCACGGCATGATTGGGAACACAAGCAAGAATGGCTAAGGTATTCGCGATAGCGAACCAAAAGGGCGGTGTGGGCAAGACCACCACCTGCATCAACCTCGCAGCATCCCTGGTCGCGACCAAGCGCCGGGTGCTGTTGATCGACCTCGATCCACAGGGCAACGCCACCATGGGTAGCGGTGTGGATAAACACGGCCTGGAAAACTCGGTCTACGACCTGCTGATCGGCGAATGTGATCTGGCCCAGGCCATGCACTTCTCCGAACACGGCGGTTACCAGTTGTTGCCGGCCAACCGCGACCTCACCGCGGCCGAAGTGGTGCTGCTGGAAATGCAGATGAAGGAAAGTCGCCTGCGCAGTGCGCTGGCGCCAATCCGGGAAAACTACGATTACATCCTGATCGACTGCCCGCCGTCGCTGTCGATGCTGACCTTGAACGCACTGGTTGCCGCCGACGGGGTCATTATCCCCATGCAGTGCGAGTACTTCGCACTCGAAGGCTTGAGCGACCTTGTGGATAACATCAAGCGCATCGCCGAACTGCTGAACCCGAACCTCAAGGTCGAAGGCCTGCTGCGTACGATGTACGACCCGCGCCTGAGCCTGATGAACGATGTCTCGGCGCAGCTCAAGGAACACTTCGGCGAACAGCTCTACGACACCGTCATTCCGCGCAACATCCGTCTGGCCGAAGCGCCAAGCTACGGCATGCCGGCGCTGGCGTACGACAAATCCTCGCGCGGTGCCGTTGCCTATCTGGCACTGGCGGGCGAAATGGTTCGTCGTCAGCGCAAAAACTCACGCATCGCCGCCGCTCAGGCAACTTAAGGAATCCCCATGGCCGTCAAGAAACGAGGTCTCGGACGAGGACTGGATGCACTGCTGAGTGGTCCGACCGTCAGCTCGCTGGAAGAACAAGCGGCGCAAGCCGATCACCGTGAGCTGCAACACTTGCCACTGGACTTGCTCCAGCGCGGCAAGTACCAGCCGCGTCGTGACATGGATCCGCAGGCGCTCGAAGAGCTGGCGCAGTCGATCAAGGCCCAGGGCGTCATGCAGCCCATCGTGGTTCGCCCGATCGGCGCTGGCCGCTTCGAAATCATTGCCGGCGAACGCCGCTGGCGTGCCAGCCAGCAGGCCGGTCAGGAAACCATCCCGGCGATGGTTCGCGATGTACCCGATGAAACCGCGATCGCCATCGCGCTGATCGAGAACATCCAGCGCGAAGACCTGAATCCGATTGAAGAAGCGGTGGCCCTGCAGCGTTTGCAGCAGGAATTCCAGCTGACCCAGCAACAGGTGGCCGAAGCTGTGGGCAAGTCCCGGGTAACCGTGGCTAACCTGCTGCGCCTGATTTCCTTGCCGGAAGTCATCAAGACCATGTTGTCCCACGGCGACCTGGAAATGGGTCATGCCCGTGCTTTGCTCGGTTTACCGGAAAATCAGCAGGTCGAAGGGGCGCGACATGTTGTCGCACGCGGGCTGACCGTGCGCCAAACCGAGGCACTGGTTCGCCAGTGGTTGAGTGGTAAACCTGAGCCTGTTGAACCGGCAAAACCGGACCCGGATATCGCCCGTCTCGAGCAGCGCCTGGCCGAGCGCCTAGGCTCTGCGGTGCAGATTCGCCACGGTAAGAAGGGTAAAGGGCAGTTGGTAATTGGTTACAACTCCCTGGATGAGCTTCAAGGCGTGCTCGCGCATATCCGCTGAAACATTTCCTCATGTAGCGCGCAGTCGGAAATCACTACCTGACAGTTGAATAGGGGCAGAACCGCCCCTATACTCTGCGCGCATTTTGTCGGCACAAATTATGCCAAGTTATTGAATTTCGGCAGCCGACCATTGGAGAGTAAAAGTGATGGAAACCCGCACGCCAAACCGCCTGCCCTTCCATCGCCTGGCAGTTTTTCCGGTGTTAATGGCTCAATTTGTCGTGTTGCTGATCGCCGCTTTGGCGCTCTGGTACCGATATGGAGTCGTTGCCGGGTACTCGGGACTCTGCGGAGGCCTGATAGCCTTGCTACCCAATGTTTATTTCGCTCACAGGGCATTTCGGTTTTCCGGCGCCCGGGCAGCTCAAGCCATCGTTCGGTCATTTTATGCCGGCGAGGCGGGCAAATTGATTTTGACGGCAGTGCTCTTTGCATTGACGTTTGCAGGTGTGAAGCCATTGGCGCCGCTAGCTGTATTCGGCGTCTTCGTGTTGACCCAACTGGTCAGCTGGTTCGCGCCCCTGCTGATGAGAACAAGACTTTCGAGACCTTAGGGCGTTTGAGGCAACCATGGCAGAAACAACCGCTTCGGGCTATATCCAGCACCACTTGCAGAACCTGACTTTCGGTCAGCTCCCTACCGGCGGCTGGGGCTTTGCCCACACCGCAGCAGAAGCCAAGGAAATGGGCTTCTGGGCTTTCCACGTCGATACTCTCGGCTGGTCGGTCGCATTGGGTCTGATCTTCGTTCTTCTTTTCCGCATGGCGGCAAAGAAGGCGACTTCCGGTCAGCCAGGTGCTTTGCAGAACTTCGTTGAAGTTTTGGTCGAATTCGTCGATGGCAGCGTGAAAGACAGCTTCCATGGCCGTAGCCCGGTGATTGCACCGCTGGCACTGACCATCTTCGTCTGGGTGTTCCTGATGAACGCCGTCGACCTGGTACCGGTCGACTGGATTCCTCAACTGGCCATCCTGATCTCCGGCGACCACCACATCCCGTTCCGTGCCGTGTCGACCACCGACCCGAACGCAACGCTGGGCATGGCGCTCTCGGTTTTCGCACTGATCATTTTCTACAGCATCAAGGTCAAGGGTATCGGCGGCTTCATCGGCGAACTGACCCTGCACCCGTTCGGCAGCAAGAACATCTTCGTTCAAGCGCTGCTGATCCCGGTGAACTTCCTGCTGGAATTCGTGACCCTGATCGCCAAGCCGATCTCCCTGGCTCTGCGTCTGTTCGGCAACATGTACGCCGGCGAGCTGGTCTTCATCCTGATTGCTGTGATGTTTGGCAGCGGTCTGCTCTGGCTTAGTGGCCTGGGCGTTGTTCTGCAGTGGGCGTGGGCTGTGTTCCACATCCTGATCATCACCCTGCAGGCGTTCATCTTCATGATGCTGACCATCGTCTACCTGTCGATGGCACACGAAGAAAACCATTAAGACCAGTCTCGACTAGTCTGATGTCCTTCCCGGTCAAACGGGAAGGGGCTCTTCGGGGCCTCTGAAACGATTTGTTTTACCGCTATAAATTAAAAAAACCTAAACCATACGACGTAAAAGTCGGGAGGAAAGATGGAAACTGTAGTTGGTCTAACCGCTATCGCTGTTGCACTGTTGATCGGCCTGGGCGCACTGGGTACCGCAATTGGTTTCGGCCTGCTGGGCGGCAAGTTCCTGGAAGGCGCAGCGCGTCAGCCAGAAATGGTTCCAATGCTGCAAGTTAAAATGTTCATCGTTGCCGGTCTGCTCGACGCCGTAACCATGATCGGTGTTGGTATCGCTCTGTTCTTCACCTTTGCGAACCCGTTCGTTGGTCAGATCGCTGGCTAATTACTCGGATCTTCCGGGTAATTTGGTGTGATGGACAACGTAACTGCGAGGTGTTGGCGTGAACATTAATGCGACCCTGATTGGCCAGTCCGTTGCGTTCCTGATTTTTGTACTGTTCTGCATGAAGTTCGTATGGCCTCCGGTCATCGCGGCACTGCACGAACGTCAAAAGAAGATCGCTGATGGTCTGGACGCTGCCAGCCGAGCAGCTCGCGACCTGGAGTTGGCCCAAGAGAAAGCGGGTCAACAACTGCGCGAAGCGAAAGCTCAGGCAGCTGAAATCATCGAGCAAGCCAAGAAACGCGGTAACCAGATCGTTGAAGAGGCTGTTGAAAAAGCCCGTATCGACGCTGACCGTGTGAAGGTTCAGGCTCAGGCCGAGATCGAACAGGAACTGAACAGTGTCAAAGACGCGCTGCGTGCCCAAGTGGGCTTGCTGGCAGTCGGCGGCGCCGAGAAGATCCTGGGTGCCACAATCGATCAAAACGCGCACGCAGAGCTGGTTAACCAACTGGCTGCTGAAATCTAAGCGAGGGCGATCATGGCAGAACTGACCACGTTGGCCCGACCTTACGCTAAGGCGGCCTTCGAGCACGCTCAGGCCCACCAGCAACTGGCCAATTGGTCAGCCATGCTCGGCCTGGCTGCAGCGGTGTCGGAAGACGACACCATGCAGCGCGTGCTCAAGGCCCCGCGACTGACGAGCGCAGAAAAGGCCGCCACGTTCATTGACGTGTGCGGCGACAAGTTTGATGCCAAGGCACAGAACTTCATCCACGTCGTTGCCGAAAACGACCGTCTCCCGCTGTTGCCGGAGATCGCCGCTCTGTTCGACCTGTACAAGGCCGAACAAGAGAAATCGGTAGACGTAGAAGTGACCAGTGCTTTTGCATTGAACCAAGAACAGCAAGACAAACTCGCCAAGGTTCTCAGTGCACGACTCAACCGGGAAGTGCGCCTGCAAGTTGCGGAGGACGCTGCCCTTATTGGTGGTGTCGTCATCCGCGCCGGCGACCTGGTTATCGATGGCTCGATTCGCGGCAAAATCGCGAAACTTGCCGAAGCATTGAAATCTTGAGTTTGAAGGGGCAGCAGAGCAATGCAGCAACTCAATCCTTCCGAAATAAGTGAAATTATCAAGGGCCGCATCGACAAGCTCGATGTGACCTCCCAAGCCCGTAACGAAGGCACTGTCGTCAGCGTATCTGACGGTATCGTGCGGATTCACGGTCTGGCCGACGTAATGTACGGCGAGATGATCGAGTTTCCGGGCGGCGTCTTCGGTATGGCCCTCAACCTGGAGCAAGACTCCGTAGGTGCCGTTGTATTGGGCGCATACCAGTCTCTGGCTGAAGGCATGAGCGCCAAGTGCACTGGCCGCATCCTGGAAGTTCCTGTTGGTAAGGAACTGCTGGGTCGCGTAGTCGACGCACTGGGTAACCCTGTTGACGGCAAAGGTCCACTGGGCAACACCGAGACCGACGCGGTCGAGAAAGTTGCTCCAGGCGTGATCTGGCGTAAGTCGGTAGACCAGCCTGTACAGACTGGCTACAAGGCTGTCGATGCCATGATCCCTGTCGGCCGTGGCCAGCGTGAGCTGATCATCGGTGACCGTCAGATCGGTAAAACCGCTCTGGCGATCGACGCGATCATCAACCAGAAGAACAGCGGCATTTTCTGCGTCTACGTAGCCATCGGTCAGAAACAATCGACCATCGCCAACGTTGTTCGCAAGCTGGAAGAAAACGGCGCCCTGGCCAACACGATCATCGTGGCTGCCAGTGCTTCGGAATCTCCTGCGCTGCAATTCCTGGCACCGTACTCCGGTTGCACCATGGGTGAATTCTTCCGCGACCGCGGTGAAGACGCGCTGATCGTTTATGACGATCTGTCCAAGCAAGCAGTGGCTTACCGCCAGATTTCCCTGCTGCTGCGCCGTCCACCAGGCCGTGAAGCTTACCCAGGCGATGTGTTCTATCTCCACTCCCGTCTGCTGGAGCGCGCATCCCGCGTTTCGGAAGAATACGTAGAGAAGTTCACCAACGGCGCAGTGACCGGCAAAACCGGTTCCCTGACTGCACTGCCGATCATCGAAACCCAGGCTGGCGACGTTTCCGCGTTCGTTCCGACCAACGTGATTTCCATCACCGACGGTCAGATCTTCCTGGAATCGGCCATGTTCAACTCGGGCATCCGCCCTGCAGTGAACGCCGGTGTTTCGGTATCCCGTGTGGGTGGTGCCGCTCAGACCAAGATCATCAAGAAGCTGTCCGGTGGCATCCGTACCGCTCTGGCTCAGTACCGTGAACTGGCGGCATTCGCCCAGTTCGCTTCTGACCTGGACGAAGCGACCCGTAAGCAACTTGAGCATGGTCAGCGCGTTACCGAGCTGATGAAGCAGAAGCAATACGCACCAATGTCGATCGCTGACATGGCGCTGTCGCTGTATGCCGCTGAGCGTGGGTTCCTGACTGACGTTGAAATCGCCAAGATCGGCAGCTTCGAGCAAGCGCTGATTGCTTTCTTCAACCGCGATCACGCCGATTTGATGGCGAAGATCAACGTGAAAGGTGACTTCAATGACGAAATCGACGCTGGCATGAAAGCCGGTATCGAGAAGTTCAAGGCCACCCAAACCTGGTAAGCCGCAGCGGGAGCCGCAAGGCTCCCGCTTGCTAACCTGATAGGTGTTACATGGCAGGCGCAAAAGAGATTCGCAGTAAGATTGCGAGCATCAAAAGCACGCAAAAGATTACCAGCGCCATGGAAAAAGTGGCGGTCAGCAAAATGCGCAAGGCACAAATGCGCATGGCTGCTAGCCGTCCTTATGCGGAGCGTATCCGCCAGGTAATTGGGCATCTGGCCAACGCCAACCCGGAATACCGCCACCCGTTCATGATCGACCGCGAAATCAAGCGTGTTGGTTATGTCGTAGTGAGCAGTGACCGTGGTCTGTGCGGCGGCTTGAACACCAACCTGTTCAAGGCCCTGGTCAAGGACATGGCGGTAAACCGCGAAAACGGCGTCGAGATCGATCTGTGTGTCGTTGGTAGCAAGGGTGCGGCCTTTTTCCGCAACTTCGGCGGTAACGTCGTTGCAGCTATCAGCCACCTGGGTGAAGAGCCGTCGATCAATGATCTGATCGGCAGCGTCAAGGTGATGCTGGATGCCTACCTGGACGGCCGTATTGACCGCCTGTCCGTGGTGTCCAACAAGTTCATCAACACCATGACGCAACAGCCTACCGTGGAGCAATTGATTCCACTGGTGGCAACCCCGGATCAAGACCTCAAGCACCACTGGGATTATCTGTACGAACCGGACGCCAAAGAGCTGCTAGACGGCTTGATGGTCCGTTACGTTGAGTCGCAGGTCTACCAGGCGGTGGTCGAGAACAACGCGGCTGAACAAGCTGCGCGGATGATCGCGATGAAGAACGCTACCGACAACGCCGGTGATTTGATCAGCGATTTGCAGCTGGTCTACAACAAGGCGCGTCAGGCTGCGATCACCCAAGAGATCTCGGAAATCGTCGGCGGCGCTGCCGCGGTTTAACGGTTCAAATATTCAGAGGATCCAGCTATGAGTAGCGGACGTATCGTTCAAATCATCGGCGCCGTTATCGACGTGGAATTTCCACGCGACAGCGTACCGAGCATCTACAACGCGCTGACTGTACAAAGCGCGGCCGGGACCACCCTGGAAGTTCAGCAGCAGCTGGGCGACGGCGTGGTTCGTACCATTGCGATGGGTTCCACCGAAGGCTTGAAGCGCGGTCTGGACGTTGTCGACTCTGGCGCAGCCATCTCCGTACCGGTCGGTAAAGCGACTCTGGGCCGGATCATGGACGTTCTGGGCAACCCGATCGACGAAGCAGGTCCAATCGACACCGACGAGCGTTGGGGCATTCACCGTCCAGCGCCTTCGTTCGCTGAACAAGCAGGCGGCAACGACCTGCTGGAAACCGGCATCAAGGTTATCGACCTGGTTTGCCCGTTTGCCAAAGGCGGTAAAGTCGGTCTGTTCGGTGGTGCCGGTGTAGGCAAAACCGTAAACATGATGGAACTGATCCGTAACATCGCCATCGAGCATAGCGGTTATTCCGTGTTCGCAGGTGTGGGTGAGCGTACTCGTGAGGGTAACGACTTCTACCACGAGATGAAGGATTCCAACGTTCTGGACAAAGTGGCACTGGTTTACGGTCAGATGAACGAGCCGCCGGGTAACCGTCTGCGCGTAGCACTGACCGGCCTGACCATGGCCGAGAAGTTCCGTGACGAAGGTAACGACGTTCTGCTGTTCGTCGACAACATCTATCGTTACACCCTGGCCGGTACTGAAGTATCCGCACTGCTGGGCCGTATGCCTTCGGCAGTAGGTTACCAGCCGACCCTGGCTGAAGAGATGGGCGTTCTGCAAGAACGTATCACTTCGACCAAGGAAGGTTCGATCACCTCGATCCAAGCGGTATACGTACCTGCGGACGACTTGACCGACCCGTCGCCAGCGACCACCTTCGCCCACTTGGACGCTACCGTCGTTCTGTCCCGTGACATCGCTTCCCTGGGTATCTACCCAGCGGTCGATCCACTCGACTCGACTTCGCGCCAGCTGGACCCGAACGTAATCGGCCAGGACCACTACGACACCGCTCGCGGCGTCCAGTACGTTCTGCAGCGTTACAAAGAACTGAAGGACATCATTGCGATCCTGGGTATGGACGAGCTGTCGGAAGCCGACAAGCAGTTGGTAAACCGTGCTCGTAAGATCCAGCGTTTCTTGTCGCAGCCGTTCTTCGTGGCTGAAGTCTTCACCGGTGCATCGGGTAAATACGTTTCCCTGAAAGACACCATTGCTGGCTTCAAAGGCATCCTCAACGGTGACTACGACCACCTGCCAGAACAAGCGTTCTACATGGTTGGCGGCATCGAAGAAGCGATCGAGAAAGCCAAGAAACTGTAATCCCGGCGCCCGGCAACGGGCGCTAATTTAGGTTGAGGCAATCAGATGGCTATGACAGTCCATTGCGATATCGTCAGCGCGGAAGGGGAAATCTTTTCCGGTCTGGTCGAGATGGTGATTGCGCACGGTGCACTGGGTGATCTTGGTATCGCTCTGGGTCACGCGCCGCTGATCACTAATCTGAAGCCAGGTCCGATCCGCCTGGTCAAGCAGGGCGGGGAAGAGGAGGTGTATTACATCTCCGGTGGTTTCCTCGAGGTTCAGCCGAACATGGTCAAGGTACTTGCCGACACCGTGCAACGTGCTGCCGACCTGGATGAAGCCTCCGCTCAGGAAGCCGTCAAGGCTGCCGAGAAGGCCTTGCATGAACGTGGCGCTGAATTCGATTACGGTTCCGCTGCCGCACGTCTGGCCGAGGCTGCAGCTCAGCTGCGCACCGTCCAGCAGATCCGCAAGAAGTTCGGCCACTAAGGCAGCGCTTGTTGTGTGATTGATTAAAAAGGGTAGCCTCGGCTACCCTTTTTTCTTTTCCGATTTTTACAACCTGGTCGCAGCCGCTGACCACCCAGGATTGGTAGCCAGTCATGTCTCTTGAAATCGTTATTCTCGCTGCTGGCCAAGGCACGCGCATGCGTTCCGCTTTGCCGAAAGTACTGCACCCGATTGCCGGCAACTCCATGCTCGGCCATGTTATCCACAGCGCCCGACAACTTGATCCGCAGCGCATTCACGTGGTGATCGGCCATGGCGCCGATGCCGTGCGTGAGCGCCTGGCCGCTGACGATCTGAATTTCGTCCTTCAGGACAAACAACTGGGCACCGGTCACGCCGTGGCCCAGGCTGTACCCTTCATCAAAGCCGACACCGTGCTGGTTCTTTACGGTGATGTGCCTTTGATTGAAACAGAAACCCTGCAGCGCCTGCTCAAGCTTGTCGTGCCTGGGCAAATGGGCCTGCTCACTGTCGAACTGGACGACGCGACCGGTTACGGTCGAATTGTTCGCGACACTGATGGCAAGGTCTGCGCGATCGTCGAGCACAAGGACGCCACCGAAGCTCAACGTGCCATCAACGAAGGCAATACCGGCATCCTCGCAGTCCCGGCGGATCGCCTGGCTGACTGGACCAGTCGCCTGTCGAACAACAACGTGCAGGGCGAGTATTACCTGACCGACGTGATCGAAATGGCGGTCAGCGATGGTCTGGTGGTAGCGACCGAACAACCCCACGACGCGATGGAAGTGCAGGGCGCCAACGATCGTAAACAGCTTTCCGAACTTGAGCGTCACTATCAATTGCGCGCGGGTCTGCGCTTGATGGCCCAAGGCGTGACGCTGCGCGACCCGGCGCGTTTCGATGTGCGCGGTGAAGTCACGGTTGGCCGCGACGTGCTGATCGACATCAACGTGATCCTCGAAGGCAAGGTCGTCATTGAAGATGACGTGGTGATCGGCCCGAACTGCGTGATCAAGGACAGCACCCTGCGCAAAGGCGTGGTCATCAAGGCCAACAGCCACATCGAAGGTGCCATTCTCGGTGAAGGCAGCGATGCCGGCCCGTTCGCACGCCTGCGTCCAGGCACCGTGCTGGAAGCCCGCGCACATGTGGGTAACTTCGTCGAGTTGAAAAACGCACACCTGGGCGAAGGCGCCAAGGCCGGTCACCTGGCCTATTTGGGCGATGCCGAGATCGGCGCGCGCACCAACATTGGCGCCGGCACCATCACCTGCAACTACGATGGTGTGAACAAGTGGAAAACCGTGCTGGGTGCGGATGTGTTCATCGGTTCCAACAACTCGTTGGTAGCGCCTGTGGATATCCTGGACGGTGCAACCACGGCAGCCGGATCGACCATTACCTCGACTGTGGATAAATCCCAGTTGGCCATCGGGCGTGCTCGCCAGAAGAACATCGACGGCTGGAAGCGCCCGGAGAAGGTCAAAAAGAGCTGAGTTATCCACAACTCCTTTGTAGGAGCGAGCTTGCTCGCGATGAATTCGAGAGCGGCGCATTTTTCCAGAAGGAATGCGTCATCGTTCACGCCCATCGCGAGCAAGCTCGCTCCTACAAGTTATCCACAGTTCTTTTTATCGCATGACGCTTGACGAAGTTTCGCCGATAGGTTTTGATTGCTTCCGTTATCTTTCGAAACGAAACTTACTAGCTCATGTCGAAGCGCAACACGCCTCAACGCCGCCACAACATCCTCGCCTTGCTCACCGAGCAGGGCGAAGTCAGTGTGGATGAGTTGGCCAAGCGTTTCGAAACGTCGGAAGTTACGATTCGCAAGGATCTGGCGGCACTTGAAAGCAATGGGCTGTTGCTGCGTCGTTATGGCGGAGCGATCACCATGCCTCAGGAGCTAGTGGCCGACCTTGGCCAGCCGGTTTCCAAGTACAAACAAGCCATCGCCCGTGCCGCCGTTGCGCGGATTCGCGAGCATGCGCGCATCATTATCGACAGTGGCAGTACCACCGCCTCGATGATCCCGGAACTCGGCCAGCAACCCGGCCTGGTGGTGATGACCAACTCGCTGCATGTCGCCAATGCCCTGAGCGAACTTGAGCACGAACCGGTGCTGTTGATGACCGGTGGCACCTGGGACCCGCATTCCGAGTCCTTTCAGGGGCAGGTGGCCGAGCAGGTACTACGCTCCTACGATTTCGACCAGCTGTTCATCGGTGCCGATGGCATCGATCTGGTCCGCGGTACAACCACCTTCAACGAACTGCTCGGGCTGAGCCGGGTCATGGCCGAAGTCGCCCGTGAAGTGGTGGTGATGGTGGAGGCCGACAAGATCGGCCGCAAGATTCCCAATCTGGAGCTGCCCTGGAGCAGTGTCCATACCCTTATTACCGATGAACGCCTGCCGCTTGAGGCTCGCGATCAGATTCAGGCCCGCGGCATCACTTTGATATGCGCGGCTGTCAGTCAGGAGAAATAGCATGTGTGGAATTGTCGGCGCAGTCGCAGAACGTAACATCACCGCCATCCTCGTCGAAGGCCTCAAGCGCCTTGAATACCGTGGGTACGACAGCGCTGGCGTGGCGGTCTACACCAACGATGAAAAACTCGAGCGCATGCGTCGTCCGGGCAAGGTCAGCGAGCTGGAACAGGCTCTGACCACCGAACCGCTGGTCGGTCGTCTGGGTATCGCCCACACCCGCTGGGCCACTCACGGTGCGCCGTGCGAGCGCAATGCCCACCCGCATTTCTCCGGCGACCTGGCGGTGGTGCACAACGGCATCATCGAAAACCACGAAGCCCTGCGTGAACAACTCAAGGCCCTGGGTTATGTGTTCACCTCGGACACCGACACCGAAGTCATCGCTCACCTGCTGAACCACAAACTCAAGGATCTGAGCGACCTGACCGTGGCCCTGAAGGCGACCGTCAAAGAGCTGCACGGTGCCTACGGTCTGGCGGTCATCAGTGCAAAGCAACCGGATCGCCTGGTCGCAGCCCGCAGCGGCAGCCCGCTGGTGATCGGCCTGGGCCTGGGGGAAAACTTCCTCGCGTCCGACCAATTGGCCCTGCGTCAGGTCACCGACCGCTTCATGTACCTGGAAGAAGGTGACATCGCCGAAATCCGCCGCGACAGCGTGCAGATCTGGGACGTTGACGGCCAGGCTGTCGAGCGTGAAGCCGTGCAATATCGCGATGGCGCCGAAGCCGCTGATAAAGGCGAGTTCCGCCACTTCATGCTCAAGGAAATCCACGAGCAACCGTCCGTGGTGCAGCGCACCCTGGAAGGTCGCCTGAGCCAGAACCAGGTGCTGGTACAGGCATTCGGTCCACAGGCAGCCGAACTGTTCGCCAAAGTGCGCAACGTACAGATCGTCGCGTGCGGCACCAGCTACCACGCCGGCATGGTCGCGCGTTACTGGCTCGAAGAGCTGGCCGGCATCCCTTGCCAGGTCGAAGTTGCCAGCGAATTCCGCTACCGCAAGGTGGTGGTGCAGCCGGACACCTTGTTCGTGACCATCTCCCAGTCCGGCGAAACCGCCGACACCCTGGCCGCGCTGCGCAACGCCAAGGAACTGGGCTTCCTCGCCAGCCTGGCGATCTGCAACGTCGGCATCAGCTCGCTGGTGCGTGAATCCGATCTGACCCTGCTGACCCAGGCCGGTCGTGAAATCGGTGTGGCTTCGACCAAAGCCTTCACCACGCAACTGGTTGGCCTGTTGTTGCTGACGCTGTCCCTGGGTCAGGTTCGTGGCACCCTGGCCAAAGGCGTCGAAGCGACCCTGGTCGAAGAACTGCGTCGTTTGCCAACCCGTCTGGGCGAAGCGCTGGCGATGGACAGCACCGTGGAAAAAATCTCCGAGCTGTTCGCCGAGAAGAACCACACCCTGTTCCTCGGCCGTGGCGCGCAGTTCCCGGTAGCGATGGAAGGGGCACTCAAGCTCAAGGAAATCTCCTACATCCACGCTGAAGCCTATCCGGCCGGCGAGCTGAAACACGGCCCGTTGGCGCTTGTGGACAACGACATGCCAGTAGTGACCGTTGCGCCGAACAACGAGCTGCTGGAGAAGTTGAAATCCAACCTCCAGGAAGTCCGCGCCCGTGGTGGCCAGTTGATCGTCTTCGCAGACGAGAAGGCCGGCATGACCAACGGTGAAGGCACTCACGTTGTGCACATGCCGCACATTCACGACATCCTGTCGCCGATCCTCTACACCATCCCGCTGCAACTGCTGTCGTACTACGTCGCCGTACTCAAGGGCACCGACGTTGACCAGCCGCGCAACCTGGCGAAATCGGTTACTGTGGAATAAGTTATCCACAGATGAAAAACCCCCTCTTCAGGGGGTTTTTCTGTTTCTAAGTGGTGGTAATTCGCCGCCGCCGCCGCGTATCCAGCAAATGCACCATCACACAGGCGTACAAGGTCACCAGAATGAACAACCCCATGCGGATGGCAAAGGCGGTGTAGACATCCTTCCCCGCTGCGCTGTCCTGCACCGATTGGCCGAGCAGGATGATCAGGGTCGCCAGGCTGTTGAGCCAGAAGCTCGGTGGTTGTCGGGTCTGGGCCAGGCCGTAGAGTTTTCTGGCGCCCAGCAGGCCGAACAGCAACATCCACAGAAAGAACATCCACAGGTTGACGAACAGGCTCAGCGCGCACCAGAACAGGATCGCCATCAGGCCGCCGAGCAGGGTCGAGCCGAGCAATTCCTGGCCGGCGTTGCGGGCGCTGGTTGCGCAGCTTTGTTGGCCGAGGCTGACGGCTTTCATAATGATCGGCAGGTAGCTGGCCGGGTCGACCATGGCCAGCAGGAACGTTGGCAGCACCACCAGCGTGGCACGAAGGGCCAGCCAACTGCTTTCGGTGGGAGACAGGCTAGGGGCAGGTTTGGCTGGTGGGGCGCTGGCGGGGTCGGGGAATAGCCAATGGCTGATGGTCAGTGTCGTGACGGCCAGGAACAGTCCCTTGACCAGGGCCACGATCACCTCCAGTGCCAGGGCGAATTCAGCGGTTCCGGCCGCACTGATCAAGGTCAGGCCCACCACCAGGAACGTCGCCACCAATGGGTTGCCGCCGCGCAGGCCGTAACCAAATGCCATGAACAGGCACAGTCCGACCAGCAGTACGCCACTGAGCGGGTAGTAACGCAGCAGGGGAATGAGCAGCAGGCCGGTCCCGGTGGTCAGCATAAGGATCAGGATCAGGCCCAGGCTGGCCTTGAACGGTAATGGCCGGTTCATCGCTGCCAGCATCATCAGCGCCAGCATCGGCGCGAGGAACGGGATGGGGAGAGCCAGACCGAAGCTCGCTGCCAGGCACAGCGCGGTACCGAAGCTCAGGCGCAGGGCGCGCTGAACCCGGGCCGGGCGCTCAATACGCATAGGACATCCAGCTCATCACGCGCAGGAACAGGCGGCCCAGGATATTCAGCGGGTTGCCTTCACTCGGGAACGCCATGACTTCGGCCTGGCCGCCGGACCGGATGCCTTGCGGGCTGCTCAGCTCACCGGGCTCGAACTCGATGATGACCGGAAAGCGCTGGGCAGGGCGTAGCCAATCGCGGCTGTTCTCCACTTTCGGCAGGCTGCCCGGCTGGGTGGTCTGGCCGATATCGACGCCATAGCCGACGCTGCGCACATGGCCTTGGTAAATTTTCCCTGGCAGGGCGTCGAGGACGATGGACACCGGCGTCCCGGGCTGGACACTGCCCAGGTTGTTTTCGGTCATGTCGGCGCTGATCCACACGTCGTGGATGGCGATCAGGGTCATCACCGGAGCACCGGCGGCGGCGAACTGGCCGACATCGGTGCGCAGATCGGTGATCAGGCCGGCCGAGCGCGCGTGGACCTTGGTATTGCTCAAGTCCAGCTCGGCTTTTTCAAGGTTGCTGGCGGCGCTGAGCAACTGGGCGTTTTCGTCTTCGTTACCGCCCTGTGTTTCCCGCGCACGTTGTACTTCAGCCTTGGCCGCGGCGACCTGGCTGATGGATTCTTGCACGGTGGCGCGGGATATCTCCAGGCGTCGCAGCGAGATGGTGCCCGGGTCTTCGCGGTACAGGCGCTCAAGCCGCTGGATGTCCTGGCGTGCCTTGAGCTCGTTGGCCTGGGCGGCGCGCAGGGAAGCTTGCTTGGAGTCGATGCCGGCGGTGTTGGCGCCCACCTGGCGCCGGGTCGATTCAAGGTCGGCGCGGGCGCGATCGACGGCGATCTGGTACTGCTCCGGGTTGACTTCAAACAGCAGTTCGCCGGCCTTCACGTCCTGGTTGTTGCGTATATGCACCTTGGTCACCCGGCCGGATACCTCGGCCGCCACCGGCACAATGAAGGCCTGCACCCGTGCCTGTTGCGTGTAGGGCGTATAACGGTCGGCCATCAGGTACCAGACCAGGCTCAGGATGATCAGCAGCACGACCCAGTTGATCGCTTTTCTGGCCGGGTCGGCGGCGGGGGCCGAGGCGTTCTCGGCGGCCGGTTGTTGGCTGTCAGTCATGGGCACTTTCCTTCGGTTCGTCGAGCAGATCGCCCCAATCGGTCCGTTCTTGCATTTGTTTGCGGGTGGCCGGGTCGACGATCGGCTGGTCGCTGTACCAGCCACCGCCCAGGGCCTTGTACAGGGCGATCAGGCTGTTGACCGCGGTGCCACGGTTGACCAGGTAGATATCCTGTTGGGCAAACAGGGCCCGCTGGGCATCCAGCACGCGCTGGAAATCCGAATAGCCTTCGCGGTATTGGGCATTGGCCAGGGTCACCGAGCGTTCGGCGGCTACCGAGGCTTCGCTGAGGATCTGGTCGCGCTCCAGCGCCTTGATCAAACCGGTCGCGGCATCGTCAGCCTCGCGTGCCGCCTGACGCACGCTGTCCTGGTAGATGACGATCAGCTGCTGCAGGCGGGCATCCTGCACGCGCACGTTGTTGGTGATCCGGCCGTGGTCGAAGATGTCCCAGCGCAGGCTGGGGCCGGCCACGAAGTCGAGGGTATTGGGCGCGGCGTTGAGCGAGCTGGCGGACCAGACGATGCTGCCCAGCAGGCTGATGGAGGGGTACAGGTCAGTCTCGGCCACACCGATCAATGCCGACTGCGCCGCCACTTGCAGCTCGGCAGCGCGAACATCGGGGCGCCGTACCAGCAGGTTGGCCGGCACATCCTGCAAAACCGCAGTATCGAGCAGCGGCACTAAACCAGTGTTGCGATTGAGGTCAGGGATCGAGCCGGGTGGCTGGCCGATCAGGGTGGACAACGCATTGCGCAAGCTCGCCACCTGGCTCTCGAAATCCGGGATGGTGCTCAGGGTGCCCAGGTACTGGGTCTTGGCTTGTTGCAGATCGAGTTCGGCTTCGGCGCCGCTGTTGAACAGGCGCTCGGTGATCTCGTAGCTGCGTTTTTGCAATTTTGCGTTACTGCGGGCGATGGCCAGGCGCGCCTCGGCGGTGCGCAAGGCGTAGTAGTTTTGCGCCAGCTGCGCGTGCAACAGCACCAAGGCATTTTCGTAGTTGGCCTGGGCGGCAAACCAGGACGCGTCCGCCGACTCGATGGCACGGCTGAAACGCCCCCAGAAATCCAGCTCCCAGCCGATATCGAAGCCGACGCTGTGTTGCCAGAAATTCGTGTCCTGAGGGTTGGCGCCGCCCGATTGCCGGCGGTTCAAGTACAGGCTGTCAGCGCTGGCCTGCTGCAATTGCGGGTAGCGGCCGGCCAGTGCGATGCCCAATTGTGCGCGGGACTCCATGACCCGCAGGCCAGCGACGTGCAGGTCAGGGTTGTGGGCATCGGCTTCGGCCATCAAATGGTCCAGTACCGGGTCGTTGAACACGCGCCACCATTGGCGGCTGTCAGGTTGCGCGTGTTGTCGGCCGGCGATCTCCAGGGCCGGACTGTTCCAGTGGTCGACCCATGGCTGGGCCGGCGACTGGAAATCCGGACCCAGTTGCACGCAGCCCCCCAGGACGACGGTGCCACAGAGCAGAAGCCGGCTGATGCGAGCAGGGCGAGGCATCAAGCGCAAACTCCTCAGAGGGGACGCTGATCGTTCATTGCCTCGATTTGCGGTGTCTCGTTCAACGCCTCGAGATGTGGTGTCTCGCTCAATATCTCGGCAGACGGTTGATCCTGGACCCACTGCCAGAACAGTTGGTAGCCCACCGCCAGTGCAACCGGCCCGATGAACAAACCAATGAAGCCGCCACTCACCATGCCGCCCAGGGCGCCAATCAGAATCACCGGCATGGGCACATCGACGCCGCGGCCAAGCATCAACGGTTTGAGGACGTTGTCGGCCATCCCGGCAATCAGGCTGTAGATGCCAAAAATAACAGTGGCCAGGCTGGTGCCTTCAGTGGCGAAGACATAAGCGATCACCGGAAGCGTCACCAGCAGCACGGGCAACTGCATGATCCCCATCAACAGCGCCACCATGGCCAGCAGGCCGGCACCGGGGACGCCCATGAGCACGAAGCCCACACCGACCAGCAACATCTGAATGAACGCGATACCCACCACACCCTGGGCAACTGCGCGGATGGTGGCAGTGCACAGCTCGGTGATGCGCGGGCCACGTTCTGGCCCGGAAAGGCGCGAGGTGATGGCCAGGGCACTTCTTTCGCCGTTTTCGCCGTAGGCCATGAGCACGCCGGCAATGATCAGGGCGCCGATGAACAACAGAAAGCCCACGCCAACGTCAGCCATTTTGCCCAACAAGGTCAGGCCGACGGACTTGATATAGGGCATCACCTTCATCAGCACGCTGCTCATGTCGGTGGCAGCCTGCATCCAGTAGCCGTAGAGCGGCTTGCCAATGAGCGGCAGGGAAGCGATTTTTTCGCTGGGGAGTGGAATCTGCAACGTATCGGACTTGAGGACCGCCAGGGTGCCCTGGATCGATTCACTGATCGAGGTGCCCAGCAGGTAGATCGGCACCATCAGCAAGGCCAGGGAGACCACCACGATCAGGGTGGCGGCACGACCGTCCTTGTTGACCAGTTTGCGCTTGATGAGCCCATGCAGTGGATACAGGGTGATGGCCAGAATCATTGCCCAGAGCATAAGGTTGAGGAACGGGTGGAAGATCTGGAAGCAGAACAGTACCAGCACCGCAATCAGCCCGGCGCGAATCAGTACGTCGAGCAAACCACCGGTCAGTGCTCTAGCGGAAATGTTAGTGCGCAACATTGTCGAACTCCTTGCTGTGTCACACAGGTTAGCCAGCCAGTGAAGTTGCACTTCCCCTACTAAGCGAATCCTCAAAGAAGGACAGGCACGCAAGCGTTAACAACCCGATAACGCTCTAATTCAACTAGGGAAAATTTCAACGTGGTACCTATCAAAAATCCAATAGGTAACAGGGTGGTTTGTAGTATAGGAGCAGTCGTATATTCCGCCTGTTTATACAGCGCGCAATTGTGCTGCCGTTGAGGGTGCCCGCCGCTGAGCCTTTACCACGCGATGGTTTTGACCCAGTGCGAATGGCTTGTTCTGCTGTCAGATATTAGCCATTGCGGCCGGCGGGTCCGGATAATTACGAACTGGAACACCTGTCGCAAGATAATAATCCTCATTAATTATCAATAATCTCCGGGGGGCTTTTTCGTGAGTCCGTCGGTGTGAGGCAGGTTGTAGTACCGTTCATTCAAGAGACAGGGCGAGCCATAAATAACCTGTGGCGAGGGAGCTTGCTCCCGTCGGGGCGCGAAGCGACCCCAAAAATGGAACGGCTACGGAGTTCAGCGGGAGCAAGCTCCCTCGCCACGGAAAGCGTTTGCGTCTTGCGACTTTAATTTATCCGAAAGAAGGACATGCCCATGGACCGCTTCCAGGAAATGCAGGTCTTCGCTGCCGTCGCCCAGGAACAGGGTTTTTCGGCGGCGGCGCGGCGTTTGGGCCTGTCGGCGGCCAGTGTTACCCGGGCAGTAGCGGCGCTGGAGCAGCGTATTGGCACGCAGTTGCTTACGCGGACCACGCGCAGCGTGCATTTGAGCGAGGCCGGTCAGCGCTATCTGGAGGACTGTCGGAGAATTCTCGCCGAGGTGCAGGAAGCCGAGGATTCGGCAGCGGGCAGCCATATCCATCCTCGTGGGCAACTGACCATCACCGCACCGGTTTTGTTTGGCGAGCTGTTTGTCACGCCGCTGATGGTCAGCTACCTGACGCAATACCCCGAGGTCTGCATCAATGCGCTGCTGGTCGACCGGGTGGTGAGCGTGGTCGAGGAAGGCGTCGATGTGGCCATTCGCATCGGCGAGTTGCCCGACAGCAATCAGCATGCGATCCGCGTGGGTGAGGTACGGCGGGTGATCTGCGCATCGCCACAGTATCTGGCCAGCCATGGTCGGCCCAGGCATCCACAGGAACTGGCTCAGGCGCCGATAATCGCGACCTCTGCTATCGGCCAGCTCAGGAGTTGGCCATTCATTGAGGACGGTGAAACCTTGAGTGTCCGGGCCGAGCCGCGACTGGTGGTGACCGCGAATCAGGCCGCCATTACGGCAGCTTGCCTTGGGTTGGGCTTCACGCGGGTGCTGTCTTATCAAGTGGCGAGCAAGGTGGCCGCCGGTGAGTTGGAGATCATTCTGGCCGACTTCGAACTGCCGCCGTTGCCCATCCATGTGGTCTACCAGGGCGGGCGCAAGGCACCGGCCCGGGTGCGCAGTTTTGTTGATTTCGCGGTGAAGACGCTGCGCGAGCATCCCGCGCTCGAGGGTTGAACTATTTCACCCACTGAAATAATGGATTGCGTTTGCTGGTGATTCTGTTGTTTTGGTTGTCGGTGGAAGATACGACCCATCGGCGCTGGTCACTCCTGAGCAGCACCACTGACCCAAGGTGTCGACCATGCAAGCGATCAAACTCTACAACTTCCCACGTTCCGGCCACGCTCATCGCGTCGAGTTGATGCTGTCCCTGCTGAAATTGCCGACCGAATTGATCTTCGTTGACCTCGCCAAGGGCGAACACAAGCAGCCGGCGTTCCTGGCGCTCAATGCGTTCGGTCAGGTGCCGGTGATTGATGACCAGGGCGTGGTGTTGGCCGACTCCAACGCGATTCTGGTTTATCTGGCGCAAAAGTACGGCAACGGCCGCTGGCTGCCGGCTGATCCGGTGGGGGCGGCCAAGGTTCAGCGCTGGTTGTCGGCGGCTGCGGGCCCGATTGCCTTCGGCCCTGCCCGGGCAAGATTGATCACCGTGTTTGGCGCGCCTTACAACGCTGACGACGTGATTGCCTACGCCCATTCCGTGCTCAAAGTGATCGATCACGAATTGGCCAGTACGCCCTATCTGGCAGGCACTGAACCGACGATTGCCGACGTCGCCGCCTACAGTTACATCGCCCATGCGCCCGAGGGCAATGTGTCGCTGGACGAGTACGCCAATATTCGCGCCTGGCTGTCCCGCATTGAAGCCCTGCCAGGTTTTGTCGGCATGCCGCGTACGGTCGCCGGTCTGCAAAAAACTGCCTGATGCTGGCGGCCCGGAGTTGCCGGGCCGCCCCGTTCTGCGCCACTGGCGCAGGGGAGAAACCCTATGGACCGTTCACCCTGGCATGCCGGCGAGAAACAACTGCAGGCGCATGTGGGCGTTGCCGAGCGCATGGAGGTGTTCGGTCGCAAGGTGATTCGCAGCGAGATGCCGGACCAGCACCGCACGTTCTATCAGCAATTGCCGTTCATGCTGTACGGGGCGGTGGATGCCGACGGTCATCCCTGGGCCAGCATCCTTGAAGGCCAGCCCGGTTTCGCCCACTCACCAGAACCTGGCCTGCTGCAATTTCGCAGCTTGCCTGCCCTTGATGATCCAGCGCAGTTGCACGACGACTCGGCCATCGGCCTGTTGGGCATCGAGTTGCATACCCGCCGTCGCAACCGCATCAATGGCCATGTCCGCGCCATGACGGCGGAGGGGTTCGCGGTGACGGTGGATCAGTCCTTCGGCAATTGCCCGCAGTACATTCAGTTGCGCCAGTTTCGCTCGGTGCCGCTGAGCGATCCTTCGACGCGTGCTGCCCAGCATTTCGCCGAACTGGATGACGCGGCCAAAGCCATGATCGCCGAGGCGGACACGTTCTTCGTTGCCAGTTATGTAGATGTCGACGGTGAGCGTTCGGTGGATGTGTCTCACCGTGGCGGCCAGGCCGGTTTCGTACAAGTGGAAGGCAATCGCCTGACCATTCCGGACTTCGCCGGCAACCTGCATTTCAACACCTTGGGCAACTTGCTGCTCAATCCCCGGGCCGGATTGTTGTTCATCGACTTCAATACCGGTGATTTGCTGCAGCTCAGCGGGCGCACCGAAATCATTCTGGAGGGCCCTCAGATCGACGCGTTCCAGGGCGCCGAGCGTCTGTGGACAATCGATGTCGAGCACGTCGTACGTCGCCCGGCCGCGCTGGCATTGCGCTGGCGCTTCGACGGCGTGTCGCCCACCAGTTTGCTCACCGGCACATGGGAGCAGGCCCAGGCGCGTTTGCAGGCCAAAGCCTTGGGCGATCAATGGCGACCGTTGCGGGTGGCGCGGATTGAAGCGCAAAGCCACAACATTCGCTCGATTTACCTGGAGCCCGCTGATGGAGCCGGGTTGCCACTGTTTCAGGCCGGGCAGCATTTGCCCCTGCGCTTCGACATTGACGGTGAAGTGCACATCCGCACGTACAGTTTATCGAGCGCACCGTCCGATGATTTTTTCCGCATCAGCGTGAAGCGTGACGGGCGGGTGTCGACGCATTTGCATGAGCAGATTCGTGTCGGCGATCTGCTGGAGGCGCGAGCGCCGCAAGGGCATTTCACCGTGGTGCCCCACGAGCGTCGGCCATTGGTGTTGCTGGCAGCCGGGGTGGGCATCACGCCGCTGTTGTCGATGGTGCGGGAGGTGGTTTACCAGGGGCTGCGCACCCGCCGTATCCGCCCGACTTTGTTTATCCAGAGTTCGCGCACGTTGGCCGACCAGCCGTTTCGCCAGGAACTGGACCGCTTGCTCGAAGTTGCCGGTGACGCGGTGCGGGTGGTGCGTTTGCTCAGCCAACCGGAAGCCGAGGCGATGCAAGGAGAGGACTTCGACCTTCAGGGCCGGATCGACGTCGCGCTGCTCAAGGATCTGCTGACCGTCGAGGACTACGACCAGCTGGACTTTGTCGTCTGTGGCCCGGGGAGTTTTACCCAGGCGCTGTACGACGGCTTGCGCGAACTGGACATTCGCGATTCGCGGATTCACGCCGAAACCTTCGGCCCGTCGACCTTGCGTCGACGTCCGGATCCCGATGCCGTGGTCATCGAACAACCGCCAGCCGCCACCACGTCCGTGCCCGTGGTGTTCCAGCGCTCGGCCAAGGAAGCGCGCTGGCAGCCGGAGGGCGGCAGTTTGCTGGAGTTGGCGGAAAGCCGTGGCCTGCGCCCTGAGTTCAGTTGTCGCGGCGGCTCCTGCGGCACCTGCAAGACGCGCTTGATCAGCGGCCAGGTGCATTACCCGTTGCCGCCAGCGGAGGTGCCGGATGACGGACAGGTGCTGATTTGCTGTGCGATTCCGGCGCAGGGAGCGCAGCCGCTGGTGCTCGATATCTGAAGGAAGATTGCAGGCCAACATTGCCCGCCGGTCGACGGCTGGGTAGGGTGGGGAGCCCAGGACCCTGTGGGAGCGGGCTTGCTCGCGAAAGCAATGTGTCAGCAACGTTGATGTCGACTGACACGACGCCTTCGCGAGCAAGCCCGCTCTCACAGGGTTTGTGGTAAAGCCTTTACTGCATTTCAGGAACAAGCGTTTCCATGGTTTTTTTCATTCGTTCCATTGTCTTGTTGATGGCGCTGGCGCTGACCGCCGGTTGCGAAAAACAGGAAGCACCGCCGCTGGATCAGCAACTTTACGTCTGGCAGCGGCAGTGGACGCCGGCCCACGACGCGGCCCTCAGCGACAGCCGTGCAGATTTTTCGACGTTGCGGGTACTGGCCTTGCAGGCCTTCCCCAACGCCGGCTGGAATCGGGCCCGGATTGACCTGGCACTGCTCACACGCGACGGCCGGCCGGTGATTGCGGTGGTGCGCCTGGACGGGCAGCTCAAGTCGCTGGATCAGGAAGAGGTCACCGCGCAAATCCGCCAAGTGATCAGCGATTGGCAGAAACAGGGGGTGAACCTCGCCGGGGTGGAAATCGACCACGATGCGGGTAATGCCCGGCTACCGGCGTACCGCGAATTTCTCGCGCATTTGCGCGAAGCGTTGCCGACTTCGCTGCCGTTGAGCATCACCGCGTTGCCGTCCTGGCTCGACAGTCGCGAACTGCCGGCGCTGTTATCCACAGTCGACAGCAGCGTGTTGCAGGTGCACGCCGTGAGCGATCCGCGTCGGGGCTTGTTCGATGCCGATCAGGCCCGGCAATGGGCAAAGGCCTGGAGCCGTATCACGCCGAAGCCTTTCTATCTGGCGCTGCCGGCCTACGGCGTGGCATTGCTGCCGTCGGCGGATGGCGCGCCGATCGTGGAAAGCGAAGTCACGCTGGAGCGCGAAGGCCTGCGCCGGGAATTACTCGCCGATCCGCAGTCATTGCGCACTCTCGGCACCGAGCTGCGCGCCGATCCACCGAAACATCTGGCGGGCCTGATCTGGTTTCGCCTGCCATTGGCCAACGACCGTCGCGCCTGGAGCTTGACCACCTTGCGCGCGGTGGCGCGGGGTGATGTCCTCGACAGTCAATTACAACTGAAACTATCGGCCGACGATGGCCTCTATGACATCGGCATCAGCAACCAGGGCAATCTCGACCGCGCCTGGCCCGAACGCCTGACCCTCGCGGTCAGCGGCTGTGAAGGGGCCGATGCCTTGGCCGGTTACGCGTTGCAACAGAGCCCGGATCTGCTTACCTTCACCCGCCTGCGTGATGGCCGACTACCGGCTGGCGGGCAGCGTGCCATTGGTTGGGCTCGCTGCGCACACATTGATCAAGGAGGTTCGAATGTTCACCCGTAACTGGCCGCGTCATTTGCTTTGCCTGAGCCTCAGCCTGCCGCTGGGTTCGGCGCTGGCCTGCGGCCCGGACTTCCCCATGCGCCTGCTGGATAACCGTGGCCAGTCGCTGGCGGAACTGCCCGAGGGCAACTTCAGCTTCGAAGTCAGCCGCCTCGGCCACGCCATCAACGGCTTGAAGAACGTCACCGCTGGCGCCGACTACAGCGATGAGCCCGACCTTGTAACGCTGCGGGATCAGGCTGAGCAGGCCGGACTTTCCGCTGAGCAACAGGTGTTGGTGAAACACCTGCGCAGCCTGACGGATGCCCGTCAGGTTGAAACCGAAGGCGCGCAACTGGCGCCCGAGCTCAGGTTGTACCTGGCCGGTGCCGTGGCATTTGGCGCGGGTGATCCTGCCTTGGCCGCCGGGTATTTCAAGAAAGTGCTGGCGTTGCCCGCTGAGCAACGGGCCTCGCGCAGCACCTGGGCGGCTTACTCGCTGGGGCGCGCGTTGTTCGCCATGAGCGCTGAAGCCAATGCAGCCCCGGATCTGCTCGAACAATCTGCCAAGGCTTTTGAGCAAACCCGGCAACTGAGCATCGACGGCTTCAGCGACCCGCTGGAACTGGGTGTTGCCAGCCTCGGCGAAGAAGCTCGTGTGGTGCGCACCGCTGGCGACTGGAACCGCGCCATCGAGCTGTACGCCACGCAAAATCTGCACGGCTCCGTGGTGGGCTACGAATCGCTGAAGTTGTTGATGGCGGACCTGATGACGCTGCCGGAGGATCAAGTGGCCGAATTGCTCAAGGGCCAGCCCGTGCAGCAGTTGGTGACGGCATCGCTGATCAGCCGCTTGGGCTGGTCGTTCGGTGATCAACCCGCCAACGAACAAAAAATGATCAAGCTCCTGCAAAACAGCACCCGTGGCAGTCTCGAAAACGCCGACCGCCTGGCAGCGATGAATTATCAACAGGGTGATTACGCCAGCGCCAAGGCCTTCCTCGAACATGCCGGCGATGGCGGTTTGGCCTGGTGGCTGCGGGCAAAACTGGCAGTGCGCGAGGGCGATAAAAAGGCAGCCGCCGCAGCCTACGCCAAAGCGGCCCAGGCCTTCCCGCAGAACGAATCCTGGGGCGAGCGCCGGACCCCGGACTACGATTACGAAACGCTCCAGCCCAAATGCCGGGTCGAGGGTGAAAGTGCGATCCTGGCGTTGCAACGCGGGGATTACCTGCAAGCCTTCGATCAGTTGTATCGCAGCCAAAGCATTTACTGGTTCGACGCCGCCACCGTTGCCGAGCGCGTGTTGACCCTCGAAGAACTCAAGCACTACGTCGACACACAAGTGCCAGCCCCGCCAGCGCTTACCCAGCAGGACCGCGACAACTACGTGCCCTTGCCGGTAGCGGCGAGCCTGCGCAATCTGCTGGGCCGGCGTTTGTTGCGCGAGGGGCATTACGAGGAGGCACCGGCATACTTCGATAATGACGGCTTGAGACACAAGGCGAAATTGTATGGCGAGCAACGTCTGGCGGCTGATTCAGCCTGGTGGCCAACCCGTCGCGCCGCTGCGCTGTTCAATGCGGCCTGGACGGCGCGCGAGTGGGGCATGGACATTCTGGGCTACGAGATGGCGCCGGACTACGCCACCTTCGGCGGTAACTTCACCCTGGCAAACGACGAGCTCAAGGTCGGGCCATTGGTGGCCGAGGACGAAATAAAGCGCCAGCAGGCCAGCGCTGCCCAGCCAGATCAGCGTTATCACTATCGCTTCATGGCCACCGCGCTGGCGAGCAAGGCAGCGGATAACTTGCCTCACACCAGTCAGGCGTTTGCGGCGGTGCTGTGCGAGGCGTCGGGGTGGAACAGCAGTCCCGAAGAGCAAAGTGCGATTTATCAGCGTTATGTCAAACAAGGACCTTACGTGGAATGGGCCGCCGACTTTGGCCACCAGTGCCCGTATCCCGACTTCGAGAACGCAGACAAACGCTACGTGACCCAGGTCACCGACGCGGCGCGCTCGGCCTTGCGCCCGTACAAGACGCCGTTGCAGGCCGGTAGCGTATTGGCGTTCGCGGCAGCCGCGCTGTTGATGTTCAAGCGTCGCCGCGCCAAGGCTCAGTAAAGGCTCAAGCCTGTTGCACAAAGGTCAGCCGTACGGCGAAACCGATCAACAGGCTGCCGAACAACCATTGTTGCAGGCGTTGGGCTGAAGGGCTGCGTTGCAACCACCGGCCGAGTGCCGCGCCGACCAGGGCGTAAGCGCTGTCGAACAGCAAACCGACGCCGACCAGCACCGCGCCCAAGGTCGCAAATTGTCCGAGCACCGCTCCGGCCTCTGGGTTGATGAATTGCGGTAGCAGCACTGAGCAGAACAGCAGCGCCTTGGGGTTGAGCAGGTTGGTCAGCAGTCCGCGTCGGATGGCTGCGCCCCAGCGCGGTTTTTCGCCGGTTGTATCAGCGCTGGTGAGGCTCGGCAGCATCGTGGTCCGCAGGCACTGAATACCGATCCACAGCAGATACGCAGCGCCTGCCAGGCGCACGACATCGAAAGTCCAGGGCGCTGCCTTGAACAGTGCGGCCAAACCCAGCGCCGCCAACGCCACGTGACAACCCCGGGCGATGCCCAACCCCACGGCCGTGGCCAGCGCGGCGCTTTTGCCCTGGCGGGCACCGGTCTGCAACAGCAGGATCATGTCAGGCCCCGGCAGAAGATAGACCACTGCCAGTGCCATGAAAAACAGCCAGAGCCCCTGCATGTTGCACCCCATTCGTTGTCGATTCGGTGGTGCCAGTCTAGGGCGGAAGGGCGGGGCAGGTGCTTGCGTTGTCAGCTTCTATCGGCTTCTGAATTGGCATAATCTGCCACTTTCTTTCGTGTGAACCATCTGGATCTGCCAAACCATGAAACTCGACGCCTACGACCGCAAGATTCTCGCCGCGCTGCAACGGGATGGCCGCCTGAGCAATGTGCAACTGGCGGACGAGATAGGTCTGTCGGCATCGCCTTGTTTGCGCCGGGTGCGGATGTTGGAAGAGGCCGGGGTCATTCGCGGCTACCAGGCCAATCTGGATCGCGATGAGGTGGGGTTGGGGCTGACGGTGTTTGTCGGGGTCAAGGTCGAGCGTCATAACGATGAACAAGCCGAAAGTTTTCGCCTGGCGGTGACGGCATTGCCCGAGGTGATTTCGGCGTTTCTGGTGTCAGGGGAATCGGATTTCCTGTTGCAGGTGGTGGTGCCGGATTTGCGTGCCTATGACCGGTTTCTCACCGGGCGTTTGTTGAAGCTGCCGGGTGTGAGCGACATCCGCAGCAACTTTGCGATTCACACGGTGAAGGCGCCGGGGTCGTTGCCGTTGGAGCATTTGCCGCTTTAGACCGAGTCGCCTGATTCGCGATCAAGCCCGCTCCCACAGGGTTTTCGCTGTACCTGTGGGAGCGGGCTTGCTCGCGAAGGCGATAGTTCAATCACTGCAACTCTTCAAGCCTCACATCTGCGTCGCCATCCCCTCCACATCCATCGCCGCCTGGCGCAAGGCCTCGGAGCGGGTCGGGTGCGGGTGGCAAGTCAGGGCGATGTCTTCGGCCGAGGCGCTGAACTCCATGGCCACGCAATACTCGCCAATCATTTCGCTGACGCTCGGGCCGACCAGGTGCACGCCGAGGACTTCATCCGTGCGCTCGTCGGCCAGCACTTTGGCAAAGCCTTCGGTTTCATGGTTGATCTTCGCCCGGCTGTTGGCGGTGAAGGGAAACTTGCCGACCTTGTACGCCCGCCCTTCAGCCTTGAGCTGCTCTTCGGTCTTGCCGACGCTGGCCAGTTCCGGTCTGGTGTAGACCACGCTGGGGATCAGGTCGTAGTTGACCTCGCCGGCCTTGCCGACGATCTGCTCGACGCAGGCCATGGCTTCGTCCTCGGCCTTGTGGGCGAGCATGGGGCCCGAGGTCACATCACCAATCACCCAGACCCCGGCGGCTTCCGTGCGATGCCCCTTGTTGGCGAGCATGCCGCGTTTGTCTGTGGCTAAGCCGACGTTCTCCAGGCCCAGGCCCTGTGTATACGGTCGGCGCCCGATGGCCACCAGTACGTAATCCGCTTCCAGCAGCTCGGCAGTACCGCCCGCGGCAGGCTCGATGCTCAGCTGAACGCCGTGGGTGGAGCGGGTGGCGCTGGTCACTTTCGAACTCAACTTGAAACTCAAGCCTTGCTTGCTCAGGGAGCGCTGCAGGGTTTTGCCGGCTTCGATGTCCACGCCTGGGCAGATCCGGTCGAGAAACTCGACCACCGTTACCTGCGCCCCGAGACGTCGCCATACCGAACCCAGCTCCAGGCCGATCACGCCAGCGCCGATCACCACCAGATGCTTGGGCACCTCGGTCAGCGCAAGGGCGCCGGTGGAATCGAGGATGCGTTTGTTATCGATGTCCACGCCAGGCAGGGGAGTGGGTTCGGAACCGGTGGCGATGATGATGTCCTTGGCGCTCAGTTCGGTCTTGCCGCCGGCGCTGTCGGTCACCGTGACTTTGCCCGGCCCGTCGATGTGGCCCCAACCCTTGATCCAGTCGACTTTGTTCTTGCGGAAAAGAAACTCGATGCCCTTGGTCAGCCCGGTAACGCTTTCATCCTTTTGCTTCATCATCTGGGCAAGGTTGAGACTGGGTTTGACGTCGATCCCCAGGTTGGCGAATTCCGCACCCATGGCCGCGTCGTACAGTTCGGAGGCATGCAGCAATGCCTTGGATGGCATGCAACCGACGTTCAGGCAGGTGCCGCCGAGTGTGGCGCGTCCTTCCACGCAGGCTGCCTTCAGACCCAGTTGTCCGGCGCGGATCGCCGCGTTGTAACCGCCGGGGCCACCGCCGAGGATCACGACGTCATAAGTGCTCATGGATGTACTCCTGGATCGAATGGGAAAGGGATCGTTAAAAGTAGTTCCTGAAGAAAATTACGAACGTAATATGTGCGTTATGCAGCATTTCGGTCAAGGCTTCAGGTAAGCGACAGGTTGGGCATCTTTAGATAGCGCGCTTGAGAACGGAAATTTCACCACTTTCGTTATATCGTAACGAATTGCCATTTAAGCGAAGACTCTCTGGAGTGGTATGCAAGTCGATCTCGATACTGATGAAACGCCGTTAGCCGGGTTGCCGCGCTTTCAGCAGGCGTTCATTCAAGGGCGGCGTTTGCGCCGGTTCGCCATCGGTGCGGGCGTACTCACGACAGTGGGTGTGCTGCTGGCGTTTTTTGCCGGGCTGTTTGCGTCGCAAACACTGTGGCCAGCGTTGCTGTTGAACTTGAGCGCGGCGTTGCTGGTGTTGATGGCGGGTTTGCAATCGGCCTGGGGGGTGTCCCGGTGGCGGGCCCGCGCCATGAATCCGGTCGTGTCCGAGGTCGTTGTCGACGAATCTGTCGCGCCTTCGGGATGGTATGAACGTTTGCTGGACCGCATCAGCCAGAAATCGCAGTACCTGCTCGGGCAAATCGGCGCGCCGACGCTGTGGCTTGGCGGCTGGGCATTGTTGGCGTTGTTGGGTGTCGAACAGGTCTGGAACCTCGCGTTACCCCCGGCGGCACTGGGCCTGACGGCCACTGTCGGTGCCGCGTGTTCCTTACTGCTGGCCTTCGCACTGTTGGTGATGGAGCGTCATCTGGCGCAGGAAAACCCCGCTCAATGGCCGGAAGCCACCGCGTTGGCGCAATTGACACGCGTGGCGATCATCAGCCTGGTCCTCGGTGCCTTTTGCCTGCTGTTTGCCAATGAAACATCGGTTTGGCCCGTACGCCTGGCGGTGTTGATCGGGCTGCTGCCGGGGCTGGTGGCGGCCGAACTGTTGCTGCGTGCAGTGTTGTCTTTGTTCAGCCCGCGCCGCGAGCGTGTTGAGCCCGAGTTGTTGGCGCGCAGTTTTGTCGCCGACATGCTGCGCTGGCCACCCCAGCCATTGCTGGCGTTGCAGCACGAATTGCATAACCGTTTCGGCATCGATCTTCGGCAGATCTGGGCCTTTACTTACATGCGTCGGGCATTGCTGCCGGTGTTGGCGGTGGTTTCGCTGGTTGGCTGGTCCCTGACCGGCATTCACGAAATTGCCCTGCAAGGCCGTGGTATCTACGAGCGATTCGGCAAGCCGGTGGAGGTGTTTGGCCCCGGTTTGCATGTTGGCTTGCCGTGGCCTTTGGGCCGGGTGTTGAGCGTCGAGAATGGCGTGGTACATGAGTTGGCCACCAGTGTTGGCGAAACCACGGCTCCCGCCCAGGCCGACCCCGCCGAAGGCCCGGCCCCGGCGATTGCCAATCGCCTGTGGGACGCCAGCCATGTGAACGACAAATCCCAGGTTATCGCCAGCAGCCGAGCCGACAAGCAGAGCTTTCAGATCGTCAACATGGATGTGCGCTTCGTCTATCGCATCGGTCTGAGCGATCAGGCAGCGCTGGCCGCGACCTATAACAGTGCCGATGTGCCGATGTTGATTCGCAGCACCGCCAGCCGAATCCTGGTTCACGATTTCGCTTCGCGCACCCTCGACGGCTTGCTGGGCGAGGACAGGGTAGGGCTGGCCGACGAAATCGGCCGCGCCGTCCAGGCTGACTTGCAAAAACTCGACAGCGGCGTGGAAATTCTCGCCACGGTGGTCGAGGCGATTCATCCCCCGGCCGGTGCGGCCAACGCCTATCACGGTGTACAAGCGGCGCAGATTGGTGCGCAAGCCTTGATCGCCCGGGAACGCGGCGCCGCTGCCGAGGCCACCAACCAGGCGCAGCTGCAGGCTAGCATCGCCCGCGATCAGGCGACGGCCAGCGCCCGTGAAATCACTGCTGGCGCCGACGCGGCGGACCTGAAATTCAACGCCGAGCAGAAAGCCTATGCCAGCGCTGGCCAGGCCTTCGTGCTGGAGCAGTATTTCAGCCAGTTGTCCCAGGGTTTGGCCAACGCCAAATTGCTGGTTCTCGATCATCGACTGGGCGGCAGCAGCAATGCGCCGACCATCGATCTCCGTACGTTCACGCTGCCGGTTGACCCTGCGCCGTCGCGTAAAACCGCTCAGCCAGGAGCCGCCAATTGAGCCAGTCCCATATTCACGATCACGATGACCACGCTGGCCACGATCACGGCCATGGTGGGCATCACCACGGCCATCACCATCATCACCACGGCGATCCTCAGGAGGCCGGTCCATTTCCATGGCGTCGGATGGGGTGGGCGGCATTGCTGGTGGCGTTTGCGGTTGCCGCCGCGAGCCTGGTGCAGGTGCGTTCGGGGGAAGCCACGGTGATCACGCGCTTCGGCAACCCTTCACGAGTCTTGCTGGAACCGGGACTGGGCTGGCGCTGGCCGGCACCGTTCGAAGCGGCGATCCCGGTGGATCTACGACTGCGCACCACGTCCAGCGGTTTGCAGGATGTGGGCACGCGGGACGGTTTGCGCATCATCGTTCAGGCCTACGTGGCGTGGCAGGTGCAAGGCGACCCGGACAATGTGCAACGTTTCATGCGCGCGGTGCAGAACCAACCTGATGAAGCCGCGCGGCAGATTCGTACCTTTGTCGGCTCCGCACTGGAAACCACCGCCAGCAGTTTTGATCTGGCGAACCTGGTGAATACCGATGCCAGCCAGGTACGCATTGCCGATTTCGAAGCACAACTGCGCAAGCAAATTGATCAGCAGTTGCTCACCACTTATGGCGTGCGCGTGTTGCAGGTCGGCATCGAACGACTGACGCTGCCTTCGGTGACACTCACCGCGACCGTCGACCGGATGCGCGCCGAGCGTGAAACCATCGCCACTGAGCGCACGGCCATCGGCAAGCGTGAAGCCGCGCAAATTCGTTCTGCCGCCGAACGTGATGCGCGAATTGTGCAGGCCGATGCCACGGTGAAAGCGGCAGATATCGAAGCGCAATCGCGCGTCGAAGCCGCGCAGATTTACGGTCGCGCCTACGCGGGATCACCGCAGCTCTACAACCTGTTGCGCTCCCTCGACACCTTGGGCACGGTGGTGACGCCGGGCACCAAGCTGATTTTGCGCACCGACGCGGCACCGTTCCGGGTGTTGGTTGACGGTCCGCCGAGCCTCGACAACAAGTCCGGATCGCAGCCATGAGTTTGGTTCCACGTGGAACAAATGAGTTGAGCAGCCCTTGGATTCAGGCCGGGCGCTTGGCGTTTATTGCCCTGTACGCAGTGACAGTACTGGCGGCGTTGGCGTGGGCGTTTTCCAATGTGCGGCAGATCGATCCACAAAATCGCGCGGTGGTTTTGCATTTCGGTGCGCTGGATCGCATTCAGAATGCCGGGCTGTTACTGGCCTGGCCGCAACCTTTTGAACAGGTGATTTTGTTGCCGGCCGCGGACCGGGTCATCGAGCGTCGGGTGGAAAGTCTGTTACGCAGCGATGCTGCAATACAGGCCGATCGCGTGGCCAGTTTTGCCACGCCCATCAGCGATGCCCTTGCCGGCTCCGGCTATCTGTTAACCGGTGATGCCGGTGTGGTGCAACTCGATGTTCGGGTTTTCTACAAAGTCACCGAACCTTACGCATTCGTGCTTCAAGGCGAACATGTGTTGCCGGCACTGGATCGCTTAGTCACTCGCAGCGCAGTGGCACTCACCGCCGCACGGGATCTGGACACTATCCTGGTCGCTCGCCCGGAATTGATCGGCGCTGACAGTCAGGCGGCGGAACGACGCGAGCGCTTGCGAGGCGATCTGGTGCAGGGCATCAACCAGCGTCTTGCTGAACTCACGGCGACGGGGCAGGGACTGGGGATCGAAGTGGCGCGGGTCGATGTGCAATCGAGCTTGCCCAGTCCGGCGGTGAACGCTTTCAACGCGGTACTGACGGCCAGCCAGCAAGCCGATAAATCCGTCGCCAATGCGCGCACTGAAGCCGAGAAGCTGACGCAGACTGCCAACGAACAAGCCGACCGCACGCTGCAGGTAGCCCATGCCCAGGCGAGTGAACGACTGGCCAAAGCGTCAGCTGACACGGCCACGGTGTTGAGCCTGGCCAAGGCACAACAGCAAGGCACTGATCCGCAAATGTTGCTGCGGATTTACCGTGAGCGCATGCCGAAAATTCTCGGCCAGGCCGGATCGGTCACTACGGTCGATCCCAAAGACGATTCCCGCCTGATCATTCAGGGAGCTGCACAATGACTGCTCAAACCGCCGCTGCACCGAGCCTGTTGTCTTCGGCCGAACAGCGCCGCGCCGCGCGTCAACTGACACTGGCCATGCTCGCGTTGGGCCTTCTTGCGCTCGGCTTGATCTGGCGATGGCTGGCGCCGGAGCAAACGGGTGTCAGTCAATTGTTGCTTGGGTTTGCCTCGTTGCTGGTCGCTGTGCCAGTCATGCGTTCGGCCTGGTACAGCCTGCGTTATCCGAGCCTGCACGGCATTACCGATCAATTGATTGCCCTGGCCATGCTGGGTGCGTGGGCTACCGGGGACCTGCTGACGGCGGCGCTGTTGCCGATCATCATGATCTTCGGCCACGTGCTGGAGGAGCGCAGCGTGATCGGCTCCCAGGAAGCCATTCACGCCCTCGGCAAACTGACCCGCAGTCACGCACGCAAGGTGCAGGCGGACGGCTCCATCATCGAAGTCGACAACGGCACGCTCAAGGCCGGCGATCTGGTCGAGGTGCGGGCCGGTGACCGGGTGCCGGCGGATGGCCGGGTGTTGTCCGGTCAGGCAAGTCTGGACACCGCCTCCATAACCGGCGAATCGGTACCGATGGAGGCGGGCGTCGGCATGTCGGTGTTTGGCGGGGCGATCAACCTCGACGGTCTGCTGCGAATCGAAGTGACCCGCACAGGCCAGGAATCGACCCTCGGCAAAGTCATCGCGCTGATGCAGAACGCCGAACGTTCGAAGCCGCCAATCACTCGTCTGCTGGAGCGTTACGCCGGCAGCTATATGGTGCTGGTGTTGCTGCTGGCGGCCGTAACCTGGTTCATCACCAACAACGCGCAGGCGATGCTCGCGGTGTTGGTGGCGGCCTGTCCTTGTGCACTGGTGTTGTCGGCACCGGCCACGGCAATTGCCGGGGTGGCGGTAGCGGCACGCCACGGGATTCTGATCCGCAGCTCTGCCTTCCTCGAAGAGTTGGCGGACCTGACTTCGCTGGTGGTCGACAAGACCGGAACGCTGACCTTCGGCACCCTGCGCCTGCAATCCATCGACAGTCCGCTGGAGGATCGCAGCCATGTCCTGGCGCTCGCTGCCAGCCTTGGTTCGGCCAGCAGTCACCCGGTCAGCCGAGCGCTCGCGGGGTTGGTGACCCAGGAGCATTTCCTGCTGCTGTCTGACATTCATGAGCGCCAGGGTCTGGGTGTGGTGGCGATGACCGGGCAGGGCGAAGCGGCGCTTGGCCGGCCGGAGTTGTTCGCGCAATTGGGCATCAGCACAACGGCGGTTCCCGATCACGACGGTCCGATTGCCGGGCTCGCGCTCAATGGTGAATTCCTCGCGTGGCTGTTGTTGGCCGACAGCGTCAAACCCGAAGCGCAGTTTGCCTTGGGTGAATTGCGCGACCTCGGATTGGGTCGTCAGTTGTTGCTCACCGGTGACCGGCACAGCGTTGCGCAAACGCTCGCCCGGGATGTCGGGATCAGCGACGTCGAAGCGCAAGCCCTGCCCGAAGACAAGCTGAACCGCGTGCTCAAGGAAATCGACAGCGGCTTCCGGCCGATGGTGGTCGGCGATGGCATCAACGACTCCCTGGCCCTCAAGGCTGGCGTGGTCGGTGTGGCCATGGGCGCAGGCGGTGCAGACATCGCCCTGGCATCGGCAGACATCGTGTTGATCGGCAGCGACCTGCGCCGCCTCGGCACCTGCGTGCGCCTGAGTCGGCAGTGCCGCCAGACATTGCAGGTCAACGTGATCATCGGCCTGGGCTGGACCCTGGCCATTGTGGCCTTCGCCGCGTTCGGCTGGCTCGGTGCTGCCGGGGCGATGATTGCGGCATTGCTGCATAACCTCAGCACCTTGTTGGTGTTGGGTAATGCCGGTCGTTTGCTGCGGTTTCAGGAGCCGTTGCTCAAGCTCAAGGACGAAGTTTGAAGGCGAATGCTCTAAATCGGGCAATCACGGGGTTTCAAATTTTTAGAACTGTGCGCCCGGTTCGTAGTCATTGGAAATGAGGGCACATCATTTTGTGCATTCGCGGCGGCAAGTCTAGGCGTCGCGAATCATTGAAAATGGCTATTAATTCGATAGCCAGCTATTTTTCAAAGATGGTCTACCCTCTGTTCAGACGTCTGAAACAAGGGGGTTATCCATGCTCGCGCAACTACCACCGGCCTTACAGAATCTGCAATTACCGCTTCGCTTGAGACTCTGGGACGGCCATGAATTCAATCTGGGGCCGACGCCTAGCGTCACGATTGTGGTCAAGGACCCGCAAATGGTCACCCAGTTTACCCACCCAAGCTTGGATGCCCTCGGCGCTGCATTTGTCGAAGGCAAGCTGGAACTTGAAGGCTCCATCAGCGACGTGATCCGCGTCTGTGATGAATGGAGCCAGGCGTTGCTGAATGAGGACGACGACAATCAGCCTGTTCGCAGCGCCCACGATAAAGAGATGGACGCCAAGGCGATTTCCTACCACTACGACCTGTCCAACGAGTTCTATCAACTGTGGCTCGACAGCGACATGGCGTACTCCTGCGCTTACTTCGAGACTGGCAGTGAAAGCCTTGAACAGGCCCAGCAAGCCAAGTTCCGTCATCTGTGCCGCAAGCTGCGCCTGCAGCCCGGCGAGTATTTGCTGGATGTGGGTTGCGGTTGGGGTGGATTGGCGCGTTTTGCGGCGCGCGAGTTTGGCGCGAAAGTGTTCGGTATCACCCTCAGCAAAGAGCAGTTGGCCCTGGCCCGGGAACGCGTTAAAGCGGAGGGCCTGGAGGACCTGATCGAACTGCAACTGCTCGACTATCGCGACCTGCCGCAGGATGGTCGTTTTGACAAAGTAGTCAGCGTCGGCATGTTCGAACACGTCGGCCACGCCAATCTGGCCGAGTACTGCAAGACCCTGTTCGGCGCGGTGAAAGAGGGCGGCCTGGTGATGAACCACGGGATTACGGCCAAGTACACCGACGGCCGTCCGGTGGGACGCGGTGCCGGTGACTTCATCGAGAAATACGTGTTCCCCAACGGCGAACTGCCGCACCTGTCGATGATCTCTGCGGAGATCAGTGAGGCCGGGCTGGAAATCGTCGACGTCGAAAGCTTGCGCCTGCACTACGCGCGCACCCTCGATCACTGGAGCGAACGCCTGGAAGACAATCTGGAAGCGGCTTCCAAACTGGTACCGGAACAAGCCCTGCGCATCTGGCGGCTGTACCTGGCCGGTTGCGCCTACGCGTTCGCGCGCGGCTGGATCAACCTGCACCAGATTCTCGCGGTGAAGGCCCACGCCGATGGCAGTCATGAACTGCCTTGGACCCGCGACGATATCTATCTCTAAAGAATCGGTGAAATAAGCCGGGCGACCCGCATGCCGACCTGTTGGACGCGGCGGGTGTCCCGGCCTTCTTCTTTGGCGATTTCGTGGGCATTGGCGAAGTCATCGTTGAGCATCTGTTCCACCTCGGCGGCGAACGCGCTGTCGACGGTCAGCAACATCACTTCGAAATTCAGCCGGAACGAACGGTTGTCCATATTGGCGCTGCCGATGGCGCTGATTTCGCTATCGATCAACACCACTTTCTGGTGCAGGAAGCCGGGTTGGTAACGGAATACCCGTACACCCGCGCGCACCGCCTCGAAGGCATAGAGGCTGGAGGCGGCGTAGACGATTCGATGGTCGGGCCGTGACGGCAACAACAGGCGCACATCTACACCGCGCAATACCGCCAGGCGCAACGCAGCGAATACGGCTTCGTCGGGGATGAAATACGGGCTGGTTATCCACACCCGTTCGGTCGCTGCATGGATGGCTTCGACAAAGAACAATGAACAGGTTTCGTAGGCATCGGCCGGTCCGCTGGCGAGGAGTTGGCACAGCACGCCGTCCTCCGGATAAACCTCGGGCAGGATCAGCGGCGGCAGTGCACGAGCGACCCAGAACCAGTCTTCGGCGAAAGACTCCTGCATGCACGCCACCACTGGCCCGCGTACTTGTACGTGGGTATCGCGCCAGGGGGCCAGGGGTGGTTTCTCGCCCATGTATTCGTCACCGACGTTGTGCCCGCCGACGAAGCCGATAATGCCGTCCACCACCACTATCTTGCGGTGGTTGCGGAAGTTCACCTGAAAGCGATTGAGCCAGCCACTGCGAGTGGCAAAGGCTTTGACCTCGACTCCGCCATCGCGCAAGGCCTGCACGTAGCCGTGGGGCAGGGAGTGGCTGCCAATTCGGTCATACAACAGGTAAATCGCCACGCCTTCGGCGGCTTTCTTCAACAGCAGGGTTTGCAGGCGTTGGCCGAGGCGGTCGTCGTGAACGATGAAAAACTGGATCAGTACGGCTTCTTTCGCCTGGCTGATGGCCTCGAAAATGGCCTCGAACGTCGACTGGCCGTTGATCAACAGCCGCATCTCGTTATTGGCCAGGCACGGCATGCGTCCGAGCTTGGGCATCGCCCTGAGTGAGGCATACGCCGAGGAGGCGCGGGCAGTGAGTGCTTCTTCCACCCAGGGTCGCCAGTTGAGTTCGGAAACGGCCTTGCGCATCTCCTCGTTCGCCTGCCGCCGGGCCTTGATGTAGCCATCGAATGTGCTGCGGCCGAACACCAGGTAGGGGATCAGCGTGAAATAAGGGATGAAAAACAGCGACAGGGCCCAGGCGATAGAGCCTTGGGCGGTACGGACGGTCAACACGGCGTGTATGGCCGCGATCATGCCCAGCGAGTGCAACAGGGCGATGGTATAACCGAAAATATGCGGTCCGAAGTAATCCATGGGGGCTGCCTTGCTCCTGAAGATTCAGTGCTTAACAGACCATGTTCCGTGCAGAATGTCGCTAATTAATTGGCCCATGAACCGAAGCCTGCGGCTGACGTCTAACGGCCACTACTGATCAGGAGTTACTCGATGAACGTTCGTCTGCTGGGTTTGGCCATGGCACTGGGTTTGGCACTTCCTGTGGCGGCTCATGCGCAAATGCTGCAACCGGGATTGTGGGAGCTGACCACGAGCAACATGAAGGTCGATGAGCAGAATATGCCCGACCTGCAATTGATCCTCGGGCAGCTCCAGAGCCAGATGACCCCTGAGCAGCGTGCAATGCTGGAAAAACAGGGCATCACCATGGGCGGCAAAGGGATCCGGGCGTGCCTGACCCCGGAGCAGGTCAAGACCGACAACATTCCGCTGACCGATCCGCAGTCGGGCTGCAAACAGGAAATCACCGATCGCTCCGGCAATCAGTGGAAGTTCCGCTTCAGCTGCCCGAAAGCCCAGGGTGCGGGCGTGGCGACATTCCTCAGCGATCGTGAATTCACCACCAAGGTCAACGGGACGTTCAATGCTACCGGCATTCAGCAGAAGGGCAGCCTCGAATCCCGTGCGGTCTGGTTGGGGCAGGATTGCGGCACTGTGAAGCCGCGAGCCTAAAATTTTAAAAGCTTCGCGAGCCAGCCCGCTCCCACACTGGATCTATGGCGTTCACAAAACCAGTGTGTGGGCTTGCTCGCGAAGGCGTCCTTCCAGCCGTCCTAGATCCCCGGCTGACTCAACCACTCACAAGCCGCCTCGACAGCCATCCGGCCAAAATCCTCCCCCGTGCGACTGCGCACACTGACAAACCCCCCAGCCTGTTCTTTTTCGCCAACCACCACTAGGTAAGGCACCGTCTGGCTGTGCTGGCGAATCTTGTAGCGGACTTTTTCGTTACGCAGGTCGGCCTTGGCGCGCACGCCTCGTTGGCGCAAGGAATCGGTCACCGCTTGCGCATAAGTCGCCTGACGGTCATCCATGCTCACGACGACCACGTGGGGCGGAACGCTCCATTGTTGCAGTTCCTGGTGGCTGGACCAGCAGGTGCCGTAGATCCGTTGTTGCAGTGTGCCGCTGATGTGATCGAGGGCAAACGCCTGCAAGACCTTGGTGGTGGGGACATGCGGTCCATGGCTCTGGTACTCGGTGTCCCCCAGTCGATACAGCGGAATCTCTTCACGATGAGGTCGGCGGCGGATCGAGTGATTGGTCGCAGCCAGTGATTGCATGCGCGCTTCGATGAGGGGCAAGTCAGCCGGAGTCAGGGGGCGCTCGACGGAAAACTCGTAAAAGAAACCATCGCCCAACTCCTTGCCCGCGCGCATTTGTGCATGCGGGTGGAGTTGCTTGACCGCCATGGCCAGCATCAAGGCACAGGAGCGGCGAAGGATCTCCAGGCCGTCCGGCTCCCGGGGGGTGACAATGCTGACCCGGGCATCCGCCTCGATCATGTATTCGCAGTCCACCAGTACACCATTGACCCGGCCCGCTACGGCAGCGCTGGCCAGGTCAGGGCCGATGCTGGCGGCCACTTCATGTACGGACAGCGGTTGGTCGTACTCACGCAATGAACCATCGGGCAAGGTGATCTGGATCATGGTCGGCGTACTCATGTGCTTCTAACGAGCTTTATCGCATAAACCGTAGGGGCAAACCTTGGCAGCTGTCATTTAGACGTTTGTCGTGCCAGGCAATTTGCCCCGACACGATCGTGGTGCTGACGCTGTGTCGAAAGCTGCGGCGGGCGAAGGGTGTCCAGCCGCACTGCGACAGGATCGGTTGCGTGGAAACGGCAACGCCGCCAGGTTCAGGTTTGATCAGCACCAGATCTGCCCAATAGCCCTCTCGAAGATAACCGCGATCGGGAATGGCGAACAGGTCTGCGACACGGTGACTGGTTTTTGCCACCAGCGTAGTGATCGGCAAAATCTGCTCCGCGACCAGTTCCAACAGCGCGGGCAGCGCGTGTTGTACCAGCGGCAGACCGGACGGTGCCTGCCAGTAGGGTTGCTGCTTTTCCGACCAGGTGTGCGGCGCGTGGTCGCTGCCGATGATGTCCAGCCGGTTGCTCGACAGGGCCTGGCGCAGGGCATCGCGGTCAGCTTGTGTCTTGATCGCCGGGTTGCATTTGATCTGGTTGCCAAGGTCAGGGTAGTCGCGATCATCGAACAGCAAATGATGCAGGCAGACTTCAGCGGTGATGCGTTTATGAGGCAGTGGCTTGTCCTCGAACAAGGCCAGTTCCCGAGCCGTTGTCTGGTGCAGCACGTGCAGGCGAGTGCCATGTGTTCTCGCCAGGTCGACCGCCATTGACGATGAGCGAAAGCACGCTTGGGCATCGCGGATCAGTGGATGAGCGGCCGGAGGGGGGGAGTCGCCAAAGTGCTCTCTGAATTTGGCCGCGTTGGATTCGATGCTGGGCGTGTGCTCGCAGTGGGCAAGTAGCAAGGTCGGCACTTCGGCGAAGAGCCGCTCGAGAATGCGTGGGTCGTCCACCAGCATGTTGCCGGTGGAGGCGCCCATGAACACTTTTACCCCGGCCACTTCACAAGGCTTGAGCGCGGCGACGGTGTCGAGGTTGTCGTTGCTCACGCCAAAATGAAAGCCGTAGTTGGCCACGGAATTGATCGCCGCGCGGCGCTTCTTGTCCGCCAGTGCATCGAGGGTCAGGGTCGGCGGGCTGGTGTTCGGCATGTCCATGAAGCTGGTGATGCCACCCGCCACCGCGGCCCGGGATTCGGTGTAGATGCTGCCCTTGTCGGGCGCGCCAGGATCGCGAAAATGCACCTGGTCGTCGATCATGCCGGGCAGCAGCCACTGGCCCTTGGCATCGAGCTCCACCTTGGCATTTTCATCGTGAATGCTGCGTGCGATTTTCACGATACGGCCGTTGCTCACCAGCAGATCGCCCTCGAACACACGGCCTTCGTTCACCAGCCGGGCATTGCGAATCAGCACGCTACTCATGGTCAGAACTCGTTTTGCTGGGCTTTGTAGCCGCGCACCAGATCGACGTTGGTGCGCGCCACATCTTCGGAAAACTCCGAGGCACTGACGCTCACCGGCGGGTATTGCGAGAGGTCGGTGTTGGGGCCGATCCGTGTGGTGGAGGGCACGTAGAACGCCTCAGGCAGATCGCGCCCGTCGACCACCGAGTTGTGCCGCACCACGCAACCGTCACCGACCACGCAGTTGAATAGCACGCTGTTGAAACCGATGAACACCCGATTGCCCACGGTGCAGGGGCCGTGGACGATCGAGCGGTGGGCGATGGAACTGAATTCGCCGATGGTCACCGCGGCACCCGATTTGGAGTGGATCACCACACCGTCCTGGATGTTCGAGTTGGCACCGATGGTGATCGGCTGCATGTCACCTGAGTCATCGACTTCGTCAGCGCGGATCACCGCGTAGGGCCCGACGAACACGTTCTCGCCAATCACCACTTTGCCGCAGATGATCGCCGTCTTGTCGACATAGGCCGACTCGGCAATCAGCGGTATATCTCCGGAAGGATTCTTGCGGATCATGGCTGGCTCAACGCGTTGTACAGGGTGTTGAGGTTGTACTCGAACAACCCGGTGAAGGTGCTGGCCGGACCGCTCGCCGCGAGCGCATCGGAGTACAAAGTGCCGCCGATCTGCGCGCCGCTTTCATCGGCGATCTGCTTGAGCAGGCGCGCGTCCTTGATGTTTTCCATGAACACCGCCTTGACCTTGGCCTGGCGAATCTGGGTGATCAGGGCGGCTACTTCCCCGGCTGAAGGTTCGCGCTCGGTGGACAGGCCTTGAGGCGCCATGAACTCGATGCCGTAGGCTTGGCCGAGATAACCGAAGGCGTCATGGGACGTCACTATCTTGCGGTTGCCCGGTGGCAGCGAGCCGAGTTTGGCCTTGGCTTCGGCGAGCAGGGCGTAGACCTGTTTCAGATACGCCTTGCTGTTGCGCTCGTAGTCGGCGGTGTTCGCCGGGTCAGCGGCGATCAGCGCCTTGGTGATGTTGGCGATGTACAACTCGGTGTTCGCCAGGTTATGCCAGGCATGCGGGTCGGGAACGTTTTCGCCGTCTTCATCCAGGCTACGCGGTATGACACCGTGGCTCGCGCTGATGACCGGCGCACGGGTCTCTGTGCTCGTCACCAGGCGATCGAGCCAGGGCTCGAAACCCAGGCCGTTCTTGATGATGAGCCTGGCTTTGAGCAGTGCCTTGGCGTCGTCCGGTGTCGGCTCGTAGGTGTGGGCATCCGCGTCCGGGCCGACCATGTTGGTGATCTGGACATGATCCTTGCCGACCTGTCGGGTCATGTCGGCCAAGATGCTGAAGCTGGTGACCACCTGAAGTTTTTCGGCGGCAGACAGCGACATCGACACCATCAAGCTGAACAGCACGAGTAAAGCGCGCATCGGGTAACACCTCATTGGGATGTGAGCAAAGGCGGGCGGCGCAGCAAGCCGTGTACCGGCCCGAACACCACGGACAACAAATATCCAGCACCGGCCACCAGCACGATTGCCGGGCCACTGGGCAGCGAGAAGTAGAACGAGATCAATAGACCGAGCCATACCGAGAGGCTGCCGAGCAAGGCGGCAATGACGATCAGCACAGGCAAGCGGCGACTCCAGAAGCGCGCTGCAGCCGCCGGCAACATCATCAGGCCGACTACCATCAACGCGCCGATCGCCTGGAAACCGATGACCAGGTTCATCACCACCAGCGTCAGGAACACGCCGTGGGCCAGTGGGCCGAGGCGGCTGACGGTTTGCAGAAAGAGCGGGTCGAGGGTGTCGAGCAACAGTGGTTTGTAGATCAATACCATGGCAATCAGGCTCAGGCCCGAGACCCAGAGCATGCCGGTCAAGGTCGGGCCGTCTACTGCCAGCGCCGAGCCAAACAGCAGGTGCAACAGGTCCAGGCGCTTGCCGGCGATGCCGAGAATCAGCACGCCGATGGCCAGGGAAATCGGGTAGATCGCTGCAAGGCTGGCGTCCTCTCGCAGGCCGGTGCGTCGGGTAATCCAGGCCGCGAGGCCGGCCATACTCAGGCCGGCACCGAGGCCGCCGATGGTCAATGCCGGGAGGCTCAATCCGGCAAACCAGAAACCCAAGGCCGCACCGGGGAGGATGCCGTGGGCGACGGCATCGCCAATCAGGCTCATGCGCCGCAGGATCAGAAACACGCCCAGGGGCGCCGTGCTGCACGCCAGGACCAAGCCACCGAGCAACGCCCGCCGCATGAAGACGAATTCGTGGAAGGGTTGCCAGAGATGCACGGCAGCGATCATCAGGCCACCTGCGCTCGTGGTTGTTGGCGGATCAGTTCGAAGCTCGAACCGAGTACGCAACCGCTGCTTTTGATCAGCAACGTGTGGGGGATGTGGTCGCGGACAGCGGCGAGGTCATGGCACACGACCATCAGTGTCCGGCCTTCGTGGTGCCACTCGTGCAGGTGCTTCCAGAGCAACTCTTGACCCCATTCATCGAGGGCCGCGTGGGGTTCATCGAGTAGCAGCAAAGGTGCGTCGGTCAGGCTCAAACGGGCGAGCAGGGCACGTTGCAATTCACCGCCGGAGAGGGCCATCAAGGGCCGATCTTCCAGACCCTTCAGGCACCAGTTTTCGAGGACGGTATTCAGTCGTTGGCTACGGATCTCCGGGGATTGTATGTTGCCCCAGAAACCGGCGGCGACCAATGCCTGAAGGCTGATCGGAAATTGCCTGTCCAAGTGTTGTTGCTGGGGCAGGAACGACACGCCGCCCTTGAATGGAACATTCAGTCGCACTTTTCCGGCCAACGGTTTTTGCAAGCCGGCGATGACTTTCAGCAGGCTGCTTTTGCCAGAACCGTTCGCACCGATGATGGCGGTCAGGCTGCCCCTCGGCAGTTCGAGGTTCAGCGCTGGGGTGAGTGGTTGGCCCGGTGCGCCCCAGCGCAAAGCGTGGCAAGCAATCATGCGACCTCCCAGTTGAATCGGCTTTCGGCTACGGCGTCATGGGCGTGCAGGCTTTCGGCGTGGATCACACGAATGTGGAAGGCATTGATGCCGGTGGAGCGTTTCAGGGCCTGATTCAAACGGCGTGCGGCGTCTTCGCAGAACATCAGGTTCTGACCATTGGCCAGGGCGAAGGCTTGTTCGTCGGCGCGTTTTACTGCTGTTTGAACAGCTGTACCGAGTGCGGCTTCGGCGTCGTTGATGACGGCGATCAGAGGCAACTCGTCCAAAAAATCAGCCAGCCGCACGCGCAACTTTGCGTTGCTGCGTTGACTGTGAGGTGTAGCGACGATGCCGTTCGTGGTCCCAAGCCACGCTAAAACGTCAGCGTGTTGCAGTGACTTGTTGGCGAAATCGTCGACGAATTGCTGCTGAATCAACTGTCGAGAAAGGGCCGCAGAGCATGGACAGGTTGAGGAATAAGGCAGGTCGATTTTTAGTTCCACGTGGAACATTGCGTTTTTCAAGCGCGCTTCGATGCTGACCGGATAGCTTTTCCAACCTGCCAATGGACTGATCAGAGCCGGCCTTTTCAGCAACACATCGGCGTGAATGGTTAAGTGAGCGCTGCTGGATAGCCCCTCATGGCTCTCAAGAAAACGCTGCAAAACCCGTCGCAATAAAGCCGGAGAGAGGCGTTCCTGCTCCAACAACTCAAGCGCCAGATAGAGCCGTGACATATGAATGCCGCGCGCATTGCCATCGTCGAGGCTCACGCCGGCATCGGCCTTTGCATTCAGTCGTTGGCCATCAAACAAAACAGGAAGAGCAATGCCGCACATGCCCACCCACTCCAGTGGCAGGGCTTGGCGTGAGGCCTGCGCGGCGATATCCGGCAGAGTCAGCGCATTCATGAGCAGGTCCATCGTGGGAGTTGAATTGCCATGTTATAGTATAACAATACAATCGACGATGCCTTTTTCATGAACAGGCTTTCATCATGCACAGACGCCACCTGCTCAACTTGATTCTCGCCAGCGCGGCCTTCGCTTTACCCTTCGGCGCGGCGGCTTCGCAAATTCGTAACGCAAGGCTTTGGCACACGGACGGGAAGCTCAGACTGGTGTTCGATCTGAGCGGACCGGTGCAGTACAAGACCTTCTCGTTGAGTGCCCCAGAGCGACTGATCATCGACCTCTGTAGCGCCGGCCTCAGCGGCGACTTCAGTCAGTTGGCCCTGGGCGATGGTGTGATCCGTTCGATTCGCTCCGGGCATTTCGGCAAGGGCGATACGCGGGTCGTCCTCGACCTCCGTGAGCCGGTGCAGCTCGACAGCTTCCTGTTGCCACCCCAGGATGGGCAGGGACATCGGCTGGTGCTCGACCTGAAGGCTACCGCTGCGTTGCCATCAGCGACGCCAGCAGCGCCCGCAGTGATCACAACCAAGGCCCACCCCAAGCGCGACATCATCGTGGTGGTCGATCCCGGCCATGGCGGCAAGGATCCGGGAGCGATCGGGGCCAAAGGCGAGCGAGAAAAAGACGTGGTGCTGTCCATCGCTCAGTTGCTGGCCAGGCGCCTGAAGCGCGAAAAAGGATTCGACGTGAAACTGGTGCGCAATGACGATTTCTTCGTGCCGTTGCGCAAGCGCGTGGACATCGCCCGCAAGCACAATGCCGACATGTTCATCTCGGTACACGCCGATGCGGCGCCGCGTCTCACGGCATCAGGCGCGTCGGTGTACTGCCTGTCTGAAGGCGGCGCAACCTCCGCCACTGCGCGTTTCATGGCGCAACGAGAGAACGGCGCGGACCTGCTGGGTGCGACGAGCCTGCTCAATCTCAAGGACAAGGATCCGATGCTCGCCGGGGTCATCCTCGACATGTCGATGAACGCCACCCTCGCCGCCAGTCTGGAGCTGGGCAGCACCGTACTCGGTAGCCTGGCGGGTATCACCACCTTGCATCAGAAGCGCGTGGAACAGGCAGGCTTCGCGGTGTTGAAGTCGCCGGATGTGCCGTCGATCCTGGTCGAAACCGGCTTCATTTCCAATGCCCGCGACAGTCAGCGGCTGGTGACCGCACGCCATCAGCAAGCGGTGGCGGACGGCCTGTTCGAAGGGTTGCAGCGCTACTTCCAGAAAAATCCGCCGATCAACAGCTACCTCGCCTGGCAGCAGGAGCAGAAAAATACGCAGGCCTAACAGCCAGCGATCCGGCTGCAGGTGAACTTGGCGCTGCTGCCGCCGGAGCTGGAAAACCGGTTGATCGTGGTCCAGCCGATGCGCTGGTTGTAGCCAACCCAGGCCTCGCCATCGGAAGCGATGCCGGTGAAAAACGTAAATTGACCGTAGCGGCTGTTGGTCTGCACCCAATAGCGTTTTCCGGCTGTCTCGAAACCCCGCAGATAGAGGGTGCTGCCAGCGGTATTGACGCTGTAGGCGTTGCCATCCGCATCCACGCAGGCCAGCAGATTGGCGCTGCGGGTGCACTTGGCCAGGCTCGGGATCTGGGCCATCGCGTCGGCAGCCACCAGCAGGGACAGCATGATCAATGCAGGTTTCAGGGCGTTGCGCATGGGGAATCTCACAAAGGGAGCGACGTTCAGCATCCTGTCCTTTGCCCTGTTGAGCAAGGGGATGGTTAATTTGTATAGTTATGCTATAACATTGCCTAAAGCCCGACGCAGCGACAGGGCATCCCTGTGAGGAATATGCAGATGTCCAATCGACTCCCCGTGACCGTTCTCTCCGGCTTTCTTGGTGCCGGGAAAAGTACACTTCTTAATTACATACTACGTAATCGCGATGGTTTACGGGTTGCGGTAATCGTCAACGATATGAGCGAAATCAACGTCGATGGCACCGAAGTTCAGCGTGATGTCAGCCTTAATCGCGCTGAAGAACGGTTGGTTGAGATGAGTAACGGGTGTATTTGCTGTACGTTACGTGAAGATTTGCTCAAGGAAGTGAGTCAACTCGCCAAGGAAGGTCGCTTCGACTACCTGCTGATCGAGTCCACAGGTATTTCCGAACCCCTGCCAGTGGCGGAAACCTTCACCTTTCGCGATGAAAACGGGCAGAGCCTCAACGACATCGCACGCCTGGACACCATGGTCACGGTGGTCGATGGCATGAACTTCCTGCTCGATTACCAGGCTGCCGAAAGCCTGGCCTCCCGGGGAGAAACACTGGGGGAAGAGGACGAGCGTTCGATCACCGACCTGTTGATCGAGCAAGTCGAGTTCGCCGATGTGATTTTGCTCAGCAAGATCGATTTGATCAGCAGCCACCAACGCGAGGAACTGATCGCCATACTGGAACGGCTCAACGCCCGGGCGGAAATCATTCCGATGGCGATGGGCGAAATCCCCTTGGATAAAATTCTCAACACCGGTCGTTTTGACTTTGAAAAGGCTGCCCAGGCACCGGGATGGTTGCAGGAGCTGCACGGCGAACACGTGCCGGAAACCGACGAGTACGGTATCGCTTCCAGTGCTTACCGGGCACGCCGGCCGTTCCATCCGCAGCGTTTCTTCAACTTCATCGATGGCCCCTGGGACAACGGCAAGCTGCTGCGCTCCAAGGGTTTTTTCTGGCTGGCGAGCAAGCACAGGGACGCTGGCAGTTGGTCCCAGGCCGGCGGTTTGATGCGCTATGGTTTTGCCGGGCGCTGGTGGCGTTACGTACCGAAAAACCAATGGCCGCAGGATCCGGAAAGTACCACCGGGATCATGAAGCACTGGACCGCCGACAGCGGGGACTGTCGCCAGGAGTTGGTATTCATCGGCCAGAACATCGACTTCACGTTACTCACGGCCGAACTGGATGCCTGCCTGCTGACCGATGAGGAAATGGCGTTGGGCGTAGAGGGCTGGCGTTTGCTCCCTGATCCATTCGGCCCTTGGTATGAAGAAGCCGCCTGATCCACTACTGGCGCTTCAAGGCTTGAGCCAGGTGCCCTGGCTCTGGGCCTCGCAGTACGGCTGCAAATACGCCGCGTCGGTGGCAACGCCGTAATAGTGAATATCCTGGCGGTAGGGCATATTGGCGACTTGGGCGTTGCTGCAGATACCAAATGCGCCGACGGGACATTGATCGACATACCGCACATCGACTTTCTGCCCCGCCAGGTTCGGCTGGCAGAAACCATCGGTGAAGAGTTTTGGCGGGATGGTGCGGTTCTGCTGGCAAACCTGGACATCCAGCCGCTCGGCCTGGCTGTGAACCACACAAGCCTGGGCCAGCGCCTCGCCCGAAACGAGTGCCAGGAGCAACGACAAGCCAATCAACCGCATCCATTACCTCCTCAGAAATCATCGACCATGCTGCAGAATATCCCCACTCATGTCATTGCCGGCCCGTTGGGTGCAGGCAAGACCAGCCTGATCAAGCACCTGCTGGCCCAGCGCCCGGCCGGTGAGCGGTGGGCAGTGTTGATCAACGAGTTTGGCCAGATCGGTCTCGATGCTGCGCTACTGACCCGGGACGCCGATGGTATCGCACTGGGGGAAGTGGCCGGGGGCTGCCTGTGTTGCGTCAACGGTGCGCCGTTTCAGATTGGTCTTGGGCGTTTATTGCGCAAGGCGCGTCCGGATCGGTTATTTATCGAACCCTCGGGGCTGGGCCATCCTGCGCAGCTGCTCAGGCAATTGAGCGAAGCGCCGTGGCAAGGCGTCTTGGCTGTGCAGCCATGCGTGCTGGTGTTGGACGCCCAGTCGCTTGCCGCTGGAAAACCGTTGCCGCAGGCGCAGCAGCAAGCGCTGAGCCATGCGGGATTGTTACTGCTGAACAAATCTGAAGGTCTTGAAGAAGAAGGCCGCCAGCGAATCGCCGGGCAATTGCCGCCGCTCCCCCTGTGCTGGACGCAGCAGGCGGCTTTACCCTTGAGCGAGTTGCCGGGGCTGAATGCCAAAGCGCGGGCAGGTGTGGATAACTTCGTTTTGCCCAAGGGATTGGCGCAGCTGCCGGCAGTCTGGAGCGATCCCGCGCTGCCCATTTGCTTGAGTCAGGAACAGGACGGAGGCTGGAGCATCGGATGGCGTTGGCACCCAAGCCAGGTGTTTGATGCTGCTCTGGTTGGCCGCTGGCTTGAAAGCCTTGCCTGGAGGCGGGCGAAGCTGGTTATCCACAGCGCCCACGGCTGGGTCTCGGTGAACGCGGTGGATAACTCGGCGCTGGACTGGAAGCCCAGTGAATGGCGGCAGGATTCACGTATCGAGCTGATTTTCAGTGAGGCGCAGGATGCAGAAAGACTGCGCAGTGGGCTGGCAGCGTGCCGATCCGGATCGGGTTAACGGCTCAAGGCCGCCACTTGGTATGGTCCTGACGCCACTGGCTCAGCTCGATCACTTCCGCGCGTGGCTTCACCATATCGACCACTGGTTCGGTTTCATCGAACGGGACCGGGTAGGGCGCAAGTTCAATCTGTGCGCTGTGGGCGCCGAACTGAGTGATGGTGCCGTTGTGGCGGGTTTCACCGGTCACGGTGAATTCGAAGTTGTACACGCGGGCCAGGCGTCGGCGACCACTGGCATCTTTGATGAAGGCGATTCTTTTCAAGGCCACGTTGCCATCCAGCAACTCGATCCCGAGCTTGCCGCAATGCTGCTTGACCCGCTCCAGCGCGCGCTCGCGCAAGCCGTGGTTGTGCCATAACCATGCGCCAGCAGTGGCGAACAGCATCAGCACGAATATATTTCCAAGGGTCAGCATCAACAGGGTGCTCCAACAAGATAGTGTCAGCTTAACTGCGTCGCTGGTCTGTCGTACAGGCTGCGTTTAGTCGCATACTGCGCGGCTAGAATTTCAATCGTTTTACGGAAATCCACCGCATGAAACGTACACCGCATTTGCTCGCTATCCAGTCCCACGTGGTATTCGGTCACGCCGGCAACAGTGCCGCGGTTTTCCCGATGCAACGGGTCGGGGTGAATGTCTGGCCGCTCAACACCGTGCAGTTCTCCAATCACACCCAGTACGGCCAGTGGGCCGGTGAAGTGCTGGCGCCGCAGCAGATTCCCGACCTGGTCGAAGGTATCGCGGCGATTGGCGAGCTGGGCAACTGCGATGCGGTGCTCTCCGGTTACCTCGGCAGCGCGGCCCAGGGCCGAGCGATTTTGACGGGTGTGGCGCGGATCAAGTCGATGAATCCCAAGGCGCTGTACCTGTGTGATCCGGTCATGGGACATCCGGAGAAGGGCTGCAGTGTTCCGGCGGAGGTCAGTGATTTCCTGTTGGAAGAGGCCGCCGCCGTGGCGGACTTCATGTGCCCGAACCAGCTGGAACTAGACAGTTTTTCCGGGCGCAAGCCGCAATCGCTGTTCGATTGCCTGGCAATGGCGCGTGCATTGCTGGTGCGCGGCCCGAAAGCAGTGCTGGTCAAGCATCTGGACTACCCAGGCAAATCGGCAGAGGTTTTCGAGATGCTGCTGGTGACGGCCGAAGGCAGCTGGCATTTGCAGCGCCCGTTGCTGGCGTTCCCGCGTCAGCCGGTGGGTGTGGGCGATCTGACGTCGGGGCTGTTCCTGGCGCGCGTTTTGTTAGGCGATAGCCTGGTGGCCGCGTTCGAGTTCACGGCGTCGGCGGTGCATGAAGTGCTGCTGGAAACCCAGGCGTGTGCCAGCTACGAGTTGGAACTGGTTCGGGCTCAGGACCGGATTGCCCATCCGCGGGTGCGGTTCGAAGCGACCCCGATCAGCCTCTGATTGAGCGTTGGACCCATTCGCGAGCAAGCCCGCTCCCACATTTGATCTTTGGTGTTGCACAGATCCAGTGTGGGAGCGGGCTTGCTCGCGAAAGCTATCTAGAGAACACCATCAGCCTGCCTGAATAACTCAGGCGTCGCCCTTGATCTCCTGATAACGCTTTTCCAGTTCCTGACGAATCTGCCGACGCTGTTGAGCCTGGATGAAGCGGCGCTTGCTCTCGCTGTTGTCCGGTTGCAGCGGCGGTACCTGGGCAGGTTTGCGCTGGTCATCCACCGCGACCATGGTGAAGAAGCAACTGTTGGTGTGACGCACCGAGCGTTCGCGGATGTTCTCGGTCACCACTTTGATGCCAACCTCCATGGAGGTGTTGCCGGTGTAGTTCACCGAGGCGAGAAAGGTCACCAGTTCGCCGACATGGATCGGCTCGCGGAAAATGACCTGGTCCACCGACAGGGTCACCACATAGCGACCGGCATAACGGCTCGCGCATGCGTAGGCCACTTCGTCGAGGTATTTGAGCAGGGTGCCGCCGTGAACATTGCCAGAGAAGTTGGCCATGTCAGGGGTCATCAATACCGTCATCGACAGCTGGGCGTTTCCGGGTTCCATAGCATTCTCACGGGTCAAGGCCAGGTTTGAGGGATGCACCTCTGCGGGTGCCTCGGCGGTTTTTTCAAACCAACAGTTATCGGGACGCCGGGTGCAGGGTCGCCGTCACGCCGGATCGATCTGTTTCCATATATTGCACCGCCTTTCTGCCAGAAGTCGCGGTGTTACCCTGCAAAAAGCCCTGCCACAAGGGCATTTCCTACGCGCAATTCCGATTCTTGTTCTGCTCGATCAGACTTTTCCTACGTCCGCGGATCGAGCCATGTCATCCAGGGAGTCTCACGCCATGCATGCCATCAGTTTCATTCAGGATCTGGCAGTGATCATGTTGATCGCAGGCGTGGTAACCGTGGTATTCCATCGCCTGAAACAACCGGTGGTGCTGGGCTACATCGTCGCCGGTTTCATCATTGGCCCGCACACTCCGCCATTCGGCCTGATCCATGACGAAGAGACCATCAAGACCCTGGCCGAACTCGGGGTGATTTTCCTGATGTTCTGCCTCGGCCTGGAGTTCAGCCTGCGCAAGTTGTTCAAGGTGGGGGCCACGGCATTCATCGCGGCGTTCCTGGAAATCGTGCTGATGATCTGGATCGGCTACGAAATCGGTCGCTGGTTCGACTGGAACACCATGGACTCGCTATTCCTCGGCGCGATCCTGGCGATTTCCTCGACCACCATCATCGTCAAGGCACTCAATGATCTGAAGTTGAAGAACGAGCGATTTGCACAGCTGATATTCGGTGTGCTGATCGTCGAAGATATCCTGGGCATCGGCATTATCGCGTTACTGTCCAGCATCGCCGTCAGCGGTACGGTCAGCTCCGGCGAAGTGTTTTCCACGGTCGGCAAACTGTCGCTGTTCATGATCGTTGCGTTGGTCATTGGCATCCTGATGGTGCCGCGCCTGCTGGCCTACGTCGCCAGGTTCGAAAGCAACGAAATGCTGCTGATTACCGTGCTGGGCCTGTGTTTTGGCTTCTGCCTGCTGGTGGTCAAGCTTGAGTACAGCATGGTCCTGGGGGCGTTCCTGATCGGCGCGATCATGGCTGAGTCCCGGCAACTGCTGAAAATCGAGCGTTTGATTGAGCCGGTTCGTGATCTCTTCAGTGCGATTTTCTTTGTGGCCATCGGGCTCATGCTCGATCCGGCGATCCTGCTTCAGTACGCGTGGCCAATCGCCGTAATCACCGTAGCCGTGGTGCTCGGCAAGATGCTGTCCTGTGGCCTCGGTGCGTTTATCGCCGGCAACGACGGACGCACCTCACTGCGGGTCGGGATGGGGCTTTCACAGATTGGCGAATTTTCTTTCATCATCGCGGCGCTGGGCATGACGTTGCAGGTCACCAGTAATTTTCTCTACCCGGTTGCCGTGGCGGTATCGGTGATTACCACGTTACTGACGCCCTATCTGATTCGCGCAGCGGATCCTCTGTCGATCAAGCTTGGCGAGATCATGCCCGAACGTCTGGGGCGAGTGCTGGGGATGTACGGCGAATGGTTGCGCAGCATTCAGCCACAGGGCGAGGGGGCCTTGCTGGCGTCGATGATCAGAAGAATTTTGCTGCAGGTTGGGGTCAATCTGGCGCTGGTGATCGCGATCTTTTTCTCGGGGGCGTTCTTCGCCGAGCGCATGTCGGCTTACTTGCAAGGCTGGATCAGCGACCCAAGCTGGCAGAAGGCATTGATCTGGGGTGGGGCCCTGTTGTTGTCGCTGCCTTTTTTGATTGCGGCGTACCGCAAGCTCAAGGCACTGTCGATGTTACTGGCGGAGATGGGCGTTAAGCCGGAGATGGCCGGGCGTCACACGCAGCGAGTGCGTAGGGTCATCGCCGAAGTGATCCCGATCCTGTCGTTGCTGGTGATCTTTTTGCTGTTGGCAGCCTTGTCGGCCAGTATTCTGCCGACCAACAAGTTGCTGGTACTGATCGCCGTGGTCGCGGCCGCCGTGGCGGCGCTGTTGTGGCGCTGGTTCATTCGTGTGCACACGCGGATGCAGGTGGCGTTGCTGGAAACCCTCGATAACCACAAGGAGTCGTCCGGGCATTGACCACCCTTGCGGCACTGGCTGGATCAGCTTTCCAGCCAGACGTCCCGTGCCCAGTGCCACACCGATTCCCAGGTTTCTTCGGCGATCAGCTCTTCTTCGGCCTGCCAAAGCACCACGGTGCCGTCTTCTTCGACCAGATAGTAGTCGTCACCGTCCTGGCAAATCGGAATCATGCTGCGATCGACACCGGCGTCCCAGGCGTTGGCGGCAACGTCGGGCAGGTAGGTGTGGGATTGCGGGTCGGTCACGGTGACCGGTTCCAGGCTGCCGTAGACCACGTCGCTGACGGTCAGCAGAAACTCTCTGAAGACAAACGGAATGTCGATGAACAGTTGTTCTTCGATTTCCACCAGCTGGTCTTCGTCAGGCAATTCCAAGGGGACCGGTACCGGTTCGTTGGCTTCACGCAATTGTTCGATGATTTCTTCCACGTCCGGGATCCTCTTGCTTGTATGGCGCGGTTTATATGGGGCGGTTTATACAGTAGCTCGCTATAGATGCAACCGCGAAATAGAAAACCCCGGCCTGAGCCGGGGTTTTTATTGCAGCAAGTGAAACGTGGAGGGTAATCAGCCGTTCTGGCGGATACCTGCCACCAGCCAAGGCTGGTTTTCGCCCTGTGCACGTTCCATGTTCCAGCTTTCACTGAAGACTTCGCCCTGGTCGAAACGCGAGGTTTTCGACAGGCCAGTGAAGGTCAGGGTGGCAATGGTCTTGTCGGCGCGATCGTCCACGCCATCCAGTTGTACATTGAGGTTATCAATGTAGGTGGACTGGAAGCCGTCACCCAGGTCGGCACGCTCACGCTTGAGGAACTCCAGCATTTGCGGAGTCACGAACTCGGCGATCTTGTCCATTTCATTGGCGTCCCAGTGCTGTTGCAGGGACTGGAAGTGATTGCGCGCCGCTTCGACGAAGTTTCTTTCGTTGAACCAGGCTGGAGCGTTGATCACTGGACGAGCGGCAACAGGCGCTGCCGAACCACCGAAGATCGAACCGCCGGCAGGCTTTTGTTCGAACGCCTCACGTTGCATCGGCGCGTGGCCGGCTGGAGCGTAATGCTCCTGCTGCTTGCGACGACGGGCGGCGATAAAGCGGAAGACCAGGAACGCAATGACCGCCATGATCAGGATGTCGAAGATCTGCATGCCCTGGAAGCCGTCACCCATGAACATGGAGGCCAGCAGGCCACCGGCGGCGATACCGGCCAGAGGGCCGAGCCAGCGCGAAGCACCACCGGCCTTGGCGGCGGCGCCAGCGGCACCGGCAGCACCAGCGGTCGCCGCGGCGCCGCCCATGCCTGGAGAAGAAGGAGCCATCTGGCTGGTCTGGTGCGTCGGCGCAGCGCCTGCGCTTTTGCCACCACCGAAGCGCTTGGCGGCATTGACGTCGAGACTCATCGTCAGGCCGATGCACAACGCCATGGCGATGCTAAGAAAACGTTTCATAAAGGGAATTCCCATTTGTGGAAGGCACGCGCGCCATGTTGCACAGCTGAAGTGTTACTGGCTAGCGGCAGAGTGTTTCGGGCTTTTGCCTGACAGGTCGTGTTCAGCTTCAGTCAGTGCAAGAAGGCCTTTTGACTTTTATCTGTCAGATGAGTGGACAGGGTTTGTAGGGCGGTCGCCTAGCGTCGTAGCGCCAGCATGACCACCCCGGCCGTGATCAGGCCGATTCCGCCCCATTGGCGCAGGTCGAGTTTTTCACCCAGCAGGACAACGCCAAGAACAGCCACCAGCACCACGCTGAGTTTGTCCACTGGGGCAACCAGTGACGCCGGACCGACCTTGAGGGCGCGGAAATAGCAGATCCACGATGCACCGGTGGCCAGGCCAGACAACAGCAGGAACAGGTAGCTCTTTGCAGAGATCGATCCCAATGACTGATATTGGCCCGTGGCGTACAAAATCAAGGCCAGGCTGACCAATACCACTATCGTGCGTAGCAGGGTGGCGAAGTCGGAATTGACGTTTTCGATGCCGACTTTCGCGAAAATGGCGGTCATTGCGGCGAATGCCGCCGATAACAGGGCCCAGAATGTCCAGGAAGAAAAGAAACCTGAGCCCATGCTTTTTGCACCTTGTTCAGATCAATGTCTGTAAGTCCACACGCAACCCTGTGGGAGCGGGCTTGCTCGCGAATGGGCGCACCGCGGTCATCCAGTCATACCGCGTTATCGTTTTTCGCGAGCAAGCCCGGTCCCATAAAGGTCCTGTATCGGGTGATCAGATCGCTTCCAGCTTGGCATACCCCAGCATCAGCCACTTGCTGCCTTCGCTGAAGTTCACCTGCACCCGGGCCTGGGCCCCGGCGCCTTCGAAGTTGAGGATCACTCCGTCACCGAAGATCGAGTGGCGCACAGTCTGGCCCAAGCTGAAGCCGGTTTCCGGAATCTCGCTGCCGCTGAACAGGTTGCTGCCGCTCATCGACTGGTTGCCACCGAACGGACGGCTGACGCTGTTGGACAGCCGCACCTCCTGAATCAGGCCTTTCGGAACTTCGCGTACGAAACGCGACACCTTGTTGTAGGTCTCGCTGCCATAAAGGCGTCGGGTTTCAGCATAGGTCATCACCAGGTTCTGCATGGCCCGGGTGATGCCGACGTAGGCCAGGCGACGTTCTTCCTCAAGGCGGCCGGGTTCTTCCAGGCTCATCTTGTGCGGGAACAGGCCTTCTTCCATGCCCACCAGGAACACGTAGGGGAACTCCAGGCCCTTGGCGCTGTGCAGGGTCATCAGCTGGATGCTGTCTTCGTGCTCGTCGGCCTGGGTGTCGCCGGCCTCCAGCGATGCGTGACCGAGGAACGCTGCCAGTGGCGTCAGTTCTTCGTCTTCTTCGGTGTTTTCGAAGTTGCGCGCGGCGCTGACCAGTTCCTCAAGGTTTTCTACCCGGGCCTGGCCTTTCTCGCCTTTTTCCGCTTCGTGATAGGCGATCAGCCCCGACTGCTCGATGACGGTCTGGGTCATCAGGTGCAGGGGCATTTCCATGCACTTGGCGGCGAGATTCTCGATCAGCTCGATAAACGCGCCAAGGGCACCGGCCGCACGCCCGGTCAGGCCTTTGTTGGCCACCAGTTGGCGCATCGCCTCCCACATCGACACATCGCTGTGGCGTGCATGGTCGCGGATCGCTTCGACGGTTTTCTCGCCAATGCCACGGGCCGGCACGTTGATCACCCGTTCCAGCGCGGCATCGTTACCGCGGCCTTCGAGCAAGCGCAGGTAGGCCATGGCGTTCTTGATTTCGGCGCGTTCGAAGAAGCGCTGGCCGCCATAGATGCGGTATGGAATGCGCTCGCGTAGCAAGGCTTCTTCAAGAACCCGCGATTGGGCGTTGGAGCGGTACAGAATCGCGATATCGCTGCGAGACAAGCCGGTTTTCAGCGCACTTTCGATGGTTTCGACAACGTAGCGTGCTTCGTCGTGTTCGTTGAACGCGGCGTACAGATTGATCGCTTCGCCTTCGCCGCCGTCTGTCCACAGCTCTTTGCCCAGGCGTCCGGTGTTGTTGGCGATCAAGGCGTTGGCGGCCTTCAGGATGCCGGCGGTGGAGCGATAGTTCTGCTCCAGGCGGATGGTTACGGCGTCCGGGAAGTCTTCGGAATACTGGTAGATGTTTTCGATTTTCGCGCCACGCCAGCCGTAGATCGACTGGTCATCGTCGCCTACGACCATCAGGCTGTCACCGCCCTTGGCCAGCAGGCGCAACCAGGCGTACTGCACGGCGTTGGTGTCCTGGAACTCGTCCACCAGAATGTGCCGGAAGCGTTTTTGGTAATGAGCCAGCAGGCCTGGGTGATCGCGCCACAAATCGAGGGCGCGTAGCAGCAATTCGGAGAAGTCGATGACGCCCGCACGCAGGCAGGCAGCCTCGTAGGCTTCATAGATGCCGCGCATGGTCGCCAGGAACAGGTCACCGCTGGCTTGAATGTGCTGCGGGCGCAGACCTTCGTCTTTCTGGCCATTGATGAACCATTGTGCCTGACGGGCCGGCCAACGCTGTTCGTCCAGGCCGAGTTCGCGGATCACCCGCTTGACCAGCCGTTGCTGGTCATCGCTGTCGAGAATCTGGAACGTCTGGCTCAAGCCCGCTTCCTGCCAGTGCGCCCGCAACAAGCGGTGCGCCAGGCCGTGGAAGGTGCCGACCCACATGCCGGCCGGGTTGATACCCATCAACTGCTCGATGCGCTGGCGCATCTCGGCAGCAGCCTTGTTGGTGAAAGTCACCGACAGTATGGAGTGGGGCGAGGCGTTTTCGACCTGGATCAACCAGGCGATACGGTGCACCAGCACTCGGGTTTTACCGGAACCAGCACCGGCCAGGACCAACTGACGACCCACGGAGGCAGCTACGGCCTGGCGTTGGGCATCGTTGAGGGAGTTCAGCAGAAGGGAGAGATCATCGCGCATCGGGGCATTCTAGGGGGCCGCGACACACCGGGCAAACCCCGCTTCGCTTTAACCGATGAAAGTTATGCGAAGGACGACCGGTCAGTCATCGGCTGCAGGCGCTGGCGGGGCGTGCCTTGAGCATTTTCAGTGGCGTCGGCGGCTGAAAAATTTGGCGATTTATTGATCAGCAGCAGTTTGGTCCGGGCAATTGCTTGTGTATGCTCCGAGCAGTTTCGGGCACAAGCTCACCATTATAAGAACAAGAACATCGCCTATGACCCTCAGCTTCGACCTGTCGGGCCCCACTGTGGAGCCACGGGTGATCCGTAAACAGTACGCCATGGAAATGGCGGTCGAACGCACGCGCCTGTTGTATCAGGGCTCGCTGCTGCCCACGTTGTTCATGCTGATCAATGGCCTGGTCTGTGCCGGTTTGCTCTGGAGCCCGCAGCGCTATTTCCTGGTCAGTGTCTGGCTGGTGTGGTTGTTGTCTTTGGTGGCATTGCGGGTGATTCAGGTCGCAGCCTTCGATTCGGCCATCCCCAATCGTCAGGCCCACCCCATTTGGCAACGGATGTTTTGGCTGGGCTCCGGCCTCACCGGCCTGACCCTGGCCGGTGCCGGCATCGCCCTGGTTCCCGCCGATAACTTCATTCAGCAAGCCTGGGTCTTCGGCCTCATCGGTGCCGCCGCGCTTTCGGCCAGCGTGGCCTATGCGGTCAGCTTGCCGGCCTTTCTGTCATTCACCTTGCCCTGCCTGTTGCCCGCCATCGCCTATATGTTTTGGGGGGCTGACGAACAGCAGCAAGGTTGGGGCTGGTTCGGGCTGATCCTGCTCGGTGCGTTGAGCGTGGTTGCCTGGCAAGTCAATCGATTGATCGATCGGGGCTTGATGCGACGCTTTCAGAACCAGGCACTGATCGAGCATCTGCAGCAGGCGCAAAGCTGCAGTGATCAGCTCAATCAGAAGCTGGCCAAGGAGATTGAGCAGCGCCGACGCGCCGACAACGAATTGCGAGAGATACAGGTCGACCTGGAAAACCGCGTCGCTCAACGCAGCCTGGAACTGGACGCCGCCAACCAGGCGCTGAGCAAGAGCGAAGCACGCCTGGCGCTGGCATTGAAGGCCAGTGAGCTGGGGTTGTGGGACTGGAATCTGCAAACCGACGAAGTCCATCACACGCAGATTCAGGAACTGTTCGGCCTGGAGCCGGAGCAGGTCACGGCACTACTGCGCCACCTCAAGCCGCGCCTTCACCCTGATGATCTTCCTGCACTGAAAAGGGCGTTGGTCGAGCATTTGAAGGGCCGCACCGAGGACTATCAAATCGAGTATCGCGTGCGCCATGGCGACGGCCACTGGGTCTGGATCGAGGACCGTGGGCGGGCGGTCGAGCGTGCCGAGAACGGCCGGGTGATTCGCATGGTCGGCACTCGCCGTGACATCAGCGCCAGCAAAGGCCTGGAAGAGCAGCGGCAACTGGCGGCGACCGTGTTCGAGGCGGCCAGCGAAGGGATCGTGATTTTCGATCCTAACTACGTCCTGATCGCGATCAATCAAGCCTTCAGTCGGGTGACCGGCTATGACATCGACGACATGATCGGACGTAATGTCGTTGAGTTGCCATGCAGTCGCGATGCACGTCGGCATTACGCCGCAATACATCAGGCGCTGGAGCAGGAAGGCAGTTGGCAGGGCGAATTGGTGGAGACCCGCAAGAACGGCGAGATGTATCCGCAATGGCTGCAACTGAATGCTGTGCGCGATACTCGGGGAAATGTGAGCCATATTGTGGGCTTCTTCGCTGATCTTTCAGCTCGTCGAGAGTCTGAAGAGCGCATGCGCTATCTGACTCATTACGACGAGCTTACCGGACTGGCCAACCGCGCGATGTTCCGCGAACGCCTTAGTGAGGCTCATCAGCGAGTGCGGCAGGGCGGGTATCGCAGCCTGGCGTTGCTGCACATCAATCTTGATCGATTCAAGCAACTCAACGACAGTCTGGGGCATGAAGTCGCCGACCAGTTGTTGCAGAAGATGGCTCGGCGCCTGGTCAATGCATTGCCTGAAGCAGACACCATTGCGCGCCTTTCCGGTGACGAGTTTGCCGTGCTGTTCAACTCCTACGGCAACCTTTCGAGCCTGGCCCGGGTGGCGACTCGCCTGGCGAGCAAGTTGCGTTTGCCGGTGACGATTGACGGGCATGAGTTGGTGGTCAGCGCGTCGATGGGCATCAGCTTGTTGCCGGACAGCGCCCGGGAAATATCGGCATTGGTCAGTCAGTCGAACATGGCCATGCAGCACGCCAAGCATCTGGGCGGAAATAATTTCCAGTTTTACACCGACAGTTTGCAAGCCAGCACGCTGGAGCGGTTACAGCTGGAAAACCATTTGCGCAAGGCAGTCGAAGAGAAACAGCTGAAGGTGTTTTACCAACCCAAGCTGTGCCTTGCCACGGGCAAGCTCAATGCCGCCGAGGCGTTGGTGCGCTGGGATCATCCGACCATGGGCCGCGTGCCGCCGGGGGATTTCATCGGCCTGGCGGAAGAAACCGGATTGATCGGCCCGATCGGTGAGTTCGTGCTGCGTCAGGCCTGCTGGCAAGCCTGTGAGTGGCAGCGGCAGGGGCTCGAAGCGATTCGGGTGTCGGTCAACCTGTCGGTGCATCAATTGCGCCAGGGCAAGTTGGTCAGTCTGGTGCGCCAAGTGTTGGAAGAAACCGGGCTGGAGCCTCGCTACCTGGAGCTGGAACTCACCGAAAGCCAGTTGCTGGACAGCGTCGAACACATCATCGCCACCTTCCAGCAGTTGCGTGATCTCGGGGTGAAACTGGCCATTGACGATTTTGGCACCGGGTATTCGTCTTTGAGCTACCTCAAACGCATTCCGGTGGACTACGTGAAGATCGACCAGGCGTTTATCCGCGGATTGGGCGAGGGCACCGAGGATGCTGCGATCACCCGGGCGATCATTGCCATGGCCCATGGCTTGTCATTGAAGGTCGTCGCGGAAGGGGTGGAGCGGCAGGAGCAGCTTGAGTTTCTCAAGGCATCGCGCTGCGATGAGGTGCAAGGCTATCTGATCAGTCGGCCGGTGGAGGCGCAAGACCTGGCCGTTCTGCTGCGAGAGAATCATGTGGATTGACTGGAATTGCTTCCCGTCAGGCCATGGCGGTCTGACGGGAAGTTTGAATCAGGAGTTTTTAATCGGTGATCAATACATTATTAATGTGGGCCAGTAATTTACCTTCGTGAAAGATACTGACGCTAGTGACACTGGAAACTCCGGCAGACTTATACTTGACGGGCTTCTCTGTTAGAACGGTAAGTCCAGTTCCGCTGGTATCAATTTGCAGGTCAAGTCGTAGATCACAAGACTTGTCCTGAATTTCACTTCTTACCAGCGTTGGTGTATGGGCGGAATTTGTTACGGTTACGTTGCCTGAGACACGGAGGGAGGCCGCGCCGGGCATGCGGTCATTTTGAGCGGTCCAAGCGCCGCTGACAATTCTATTGGTCATTGTATGTAACTCCTGTAATTAAGTTAATTGCGTCCTGCATGTTTAATATATCCAGCTTTATTTAATTTGTGGGTGATGGCGATTAACATGTTTGTAAGTTGATATTGGGGGCGTGTTGTTGGCCAAGTAACTAATAGTGCTGTGTGCAACGAGAGGCGCATTTTTGCCGCAACGCCAAAAAGCGAACGCAGAGGAGCGCCTGAAAAACCGGCAATGAACGCTACATGGAGCGCACGTGCCCGAATGTCGAGGGATGTGGTTACGCATTGAGGAGGCAAAAAGCCGATTCATGTAGTATAACTACAAGCGTGCTACATCCCCGGCGCCTGCCAATAACAAAGAGTCCAGCCCTTTGAATCTGCTGCAACACATCGCCCAGTCTCGCCACCTGTTACGCAAGTCGGAGCTCAAGGTCGCCGACCACGTGCTGCTTGATCCTGCGGCCGTGATGCACAGCTCCATGGCCGACCTGGCCCACAGCGTGGGCATCAGCGAACCGACCATCGTGCGTTTTTGCCGTGCCATTGGTTGTTCCGGGTTCCAGGACCTGAAGCTGAAGCTGGCCCAGAGCCTGGCGGCCGGTGCGAGTTTTGGCCAGTTTGCGATCCATGAAGACGATTCGGTCGCCGACTACAGCCTGAAAATCTTCGACACCACCCTGCATACCCTGATGGAGGTTCGCGAGAAGCTCGATCCTCTGGAGCTGCAGCGGGCGGTGACGCTGATGTCCCAGGCCCAGCGCGTCGAGTTCTATGGCTTTGGCGCCTCGGGTGCGGTCGCGGCGGACGCCCAGCACAAGTTTTTCCGCTTGCTGCTCACCGCAGCGGCGTACTCCGACCCGCACATGCAGGCGATGTCGGCGGTGACATTGAAGCCGACTGACGTGGCCATCTGCATTTCCCAGTCGGGTCGCTCCAAGGACTTGCTGATCACCGCCAACCTGGTGCGCGAAAGCGGCGCCTCGTTGATCACCTTGTGCCCGAGCCAGACGCCATTGGCCGAGCTGTCTACGGTCAACCTGGCGATCGATGTGCATGAAGACACTGAAATCTATACGCCGCTGACTTCACGTATCGCTCATCTGGTGGTGATCGATGTGCTGGCGATGGGCGTGGCCATGGCGCGTGGCCCGAGCCTGGTCAACCACCTCAAGAGCGTCAAGCGCAGCCTGCGCAGCTTGCGGTTGTCGCCCAAGTCGGTGAAAGCCCTGGACGACTGACCCCTGTGGCGAGGGGGCTTGCCTCCGTTCGGCTGCGCAGCAGTCGTAAATCCGGCAGACGCGATTTAATGGATGTACGCGGTTAACTGGTTTGGGGCCGCTGCGCGGCCCAACGGGGGCAAGCCCCCTCGCCACAGGTATGGCGTCGCCGAACAAACATTCATCAGTCTGTAACGCCCGAGCCGCCAAACCGTCATCCCTCGCGCCTATCTTGAAACTCCCGTACTCGCCTTGGGAGACTCGAAATGGCCATGCCCTACGAAGAACGCAACAGCGTTGTCAAAACCCGTCGTCAGCAAGAAGATCAGCGCCGCATGGAATTCCGTCGCGCCATCGAAGATCGCTGCGAACGCCGTCAGCTTCTGGCCGAAATTGGCGATTTCCCGGAGTTGGAACTCAACTTCTGGCAGACGTCTCCCGTAGCTTCCCGTCGAAACGCTCAACCAGCGCGCTGATCTGAATCCGTTCGCTACGGATAAACGCCAGGAAGGCGTGAGCCACCGGTGACAGGCGTTTCGCCTTGGCCTGCACCAGGCACCAACTGCGAAACAGTGGCAGTTCTTCGACCGGTAGCTCGATCAGGCCACCGGTTGCCAGCTCAAGGCTCAGGGCGTGGCGCGTCAACAGCGCAACGCCCAGGCCTGCCAGTACACATTCACGCTGGGCTTCGGCAGACGAGACCTCCTGAGTCTGGTTGAAGTGCACGCGTTTCTCTTTGAAATACTCTTCGCACGCCAGCCGCGTCCCGGAGCCCGGCTCACGCAGCAGCAGTGTGTAGGGTTCGAGGTCCTGCAAGCGCAGCGCCCCCATATGACACAGCGGGTGATCCGGTGGCGCTACGGCGACGATCGGGTTGTTCAGGAACGGCAGGAATTCCAGGCCCATGTCCTGCGGCACCATGGACATGATCACCAGGTCGTCACGGTTGTCCGACAGGCGCCGAATAACCTGACCGCGATTGACCACCGTCAGTTGCAGGTTCACTTCCGGATGCTGGCGTTTGAAGGCGGCAAACAGATGCGGCACGAAATACTTGGCGCTGGATTCGATCGCCAGTTTCAGCTGCCCTTGCAATGAGCCCTGCATGTCCGACAGCTGCATGTCGAGGTTTTCCAAGCGTCCGAAAATGTCCCGGCTGGCTCGCTGTAACGCTTCAGCCGCTTCGGTCATGTAGAGTTTTTTGCCGACGTAATCGAACAAAGGCTGGCCAATCAGCTCTTCAAGTTGACGAATCTGCAGGCTGACGGCAGGTTGAGTGAGCGACATTTCCTCGGCCGCGCGGCTGTAGGAGCGCAAATCACAGACCTCGTTGAAGATCTGCAATTGCCGCAAAGTCATACGCATCAATGACTTACGCATTATCTTGTCGCTCTCGTCGCTGGCTGGTAAATCAACTATAAGTCTTTACTTATGCACGGCCCAATTTTTATTCATTTTTGTTAATCCCTTGTGGGCGCTAGTGTGGAGCTGCGACTAAATTGAAACATTTAGTCACTCGTCGATCTGGTCTAGCAGGTCGTGGGTACACCGGCTCAAGGGAAACTCCAAGTGATAACAAAGATCCTGATCGCCAACCGTGGTGAGATTGCCGTACGAATCGTACGTGCCTGCGCCGAAATGGGCATTCGTTCGGTCGCGATCTATTCCGACGCCGACCGCCATGCCTTGCATGTGAAGCGCGCGGACGAGGCCCACAGCATTGGCGCCGAGCCGCTGGCCGGTTACCTGAACCCGCGCAAGCTGGTGAACCTGGCCGTGGAAACCGGTTGCGATGCATTGCACCCCGGTTATGGTTTCCTTTCGGAGAACGCCGAACTGGCGGAGATCTGCGCCGAACGCGGGATCAAATTCATTGGCCCGTCGGCCGAAGTCATTCGCCGCATGGGCGACAAGACCGAAGCCCGCCGCAGCATGATCAAGGCTGGCGTACCGGTTACCCCGGGCACCGAAGGCAACGTGTCGGGCATCGAAGAAGCCCTGACCGAAGGCGATCGCATCGGTTACCCGGTGATGCTCAAGGCCACGTCCGGTGGTGGCGGCCGTGGTATCCGTCGCTGCAACAGCCGCGAAGAACTCGAACAGGCTTTCCCGCGGGTCATTTCCGAAGCCACCAAGGCCTTCGGTTCCGCGGAAGTATTCCTGGAAAAGTGCATCGTCAACCCGAAGCACATCGAAGCGCAGATCCTTGGCGACAGCTTCGGCAACGTAGTGCACCTGTTCGAGCGTGACTGCTCGATCCAGCGCCGCAACCAGAAGCTGATCGAAATTGCCCCGAGCCCGCAACTGACCCCGGAACAGCGCGCCTACATCGGCGACCTGTCGGTGCGTGCAGCCAAGGCCGTGGGTTACGAGAACGCCGGCACCGTGGAGTTCCTGCTCGCCGAGGGCGAGGTGTACTTCATGGAGATGAACACCCGGGTGCAGGTGGAACACACCATCACCGAAGAAATCACCGGCATCGACATTGTCCGCGAGCAGATTCGCATTGCCTCCGGCTTGCCGCTTTCGGTGAAACAGGAAGACATCCAGCACCGTGGTTTCGCCCTGCAATTCCGGATCAACGCCGAAGACCCGAAAAACAACTTCCTGCCGAGCTTTGGCAAGATCACCCGTTACTACGCTCCCGGCGGTCCCGGCGTGCGTACCGACACGGCGATCTACACCGGCTACACCATCCCGCCGTACTACGACTCGATGTGCCTGAAACTGGTGGTGTGGGCGCTGACCTGGGAAGAGGCGATGGACCGTGGCTTGCGTGCCCTCGACGACATGCGTCTGCAAGGGGTCAAGACCACCGCCGCGTACTACCAGGAAATCCTGCGTAACCCGGAATTCCGTAGCGGCCAGTTCAACACCAGCTTCGTTGAAAGCCACCCTGAACTGACCAACTACTCGATCAAGCGCAAACCCGAAGAGCTGGCCCTGGCCATCGCCGCCGCCATCGCCGCCCACGCAGGCCTGTGAGGAATAGAACAATGAGCAAACAAATCCACGTTACCGACACTATCCTGCGCGACGCCCACCAATCGCTGCTCGCCACCCGCATGCGCACCGAAGACATGCTGCCGATCTGCGACAAGCTCGACAAAGTCGGCTACTGGTCGCTGGAATGCTGGGGCGGCGCGACCTTCGACGCCTGCGTACGTTTTCTCAAAGAAGATCCGTGGGAGCGTCTGCGCCAGTTGCGCGCCGCGCTGCCTAACACCCGCCTGCAAATGCTGTTGCGCGGCCAGAACCTGCTGGGCTATCGCCACTACAGCGACGACGTGGTCAAAGCCTTCGTCGCCAAGGCCGCGGTCAATGGCATCGACGTGTTCCGTATCTTCGATGCCATGAACGACGTGCGTAACCTGCGCGTGGCCATCGAAGCGGTGAAAGCCGCCGGCAAACACGCCCAGGGCACCATCGCCTACACCACCAGCCCGGTGCACACCATCGAGGCCTTCGTGAACCAGGCCAAGCAAATGGAAGCCATGGGTTGCGACTCGGTGGCGATCAAGGACATGGCCGGCCTGCTGACCCCGTACGCCACCGGCGAACTGGTCAAGGCACTGAAAGCCGAGCAGTCGCTGCCTGTGTTCATCCACTCCCACGACACCGCTGGCCTGGCCGCGATGTGCCAGATGAAGGCCATCGAAAACGGTGCCGACCACATCGACACCGCGATCTCCAGCTTCGCCTGGGGCACCAGCCACCCGGGTACCGAGTCGATGGTCGCCGCCCTTAAAGGCAGCGAGTTCGACACCGGCCTGAACCTGGAGCTGCTGCAGGAGATCGGTCTGTACTTCTACGCCGTGCGCAAGAAGTACCACCAGTTCGAAAGCGAATTCACCGCCGTCGACACCCGTGTTCAAGTCAACCAGGTACCGGGCGGGATGATTTCCAACCTGGCCAACCAGTTGAAAGAGCAGGGCGCACTCAATCGCATGAGCGAAGTGCTGGCAGAAATCCCGCGCGTGCGTGAAGACCTCGGCTTCCCACCGCTGGTGACCCCGACGTCGCAGATCGTCGGCACCCAGGCGTTCTTCAACGTGCTGGCCGGCGAGCGCTACAAGACCATCACCAACGAAGTGAAGCTGTACCTGCAAGGCGGCTACGGCAAGGCGCCGGGCACCGTGAACGAACAACTGCGTCGCCAGGCCATCGGCAGCGAAGAAGTGATCGACGTTCGTCCGGCTGATTTGCTCAAGCCGGAAATGACCAAGCTGCGCGCCGACATCGGTGCACTGGCCAAGTCTGAAGAAGACGTGCTGACCTTCGCCATGTTCCCGGACATCGGCCGCAAGTTCCTCGAAGAGCGCGCGGCTGGAACCCTGACACCTGAAGTGCTGTTGCCGATTCCGGAAGCAGGCAAGGTGGCTTCGGCGGGCGGCGAAGGTGTGCCGACCGAGTTCGTCATCGACGTTCACGGCGAAACCTACCGCGTCGACATCACCGGCGTGGGCGTCAAGGCTGAAGGCAAGCGTCACTTCTACCTGTCCATCGACGGCATGCCGGAAGAAGTGGTGTTCGAGCCGCTCAACGAGTTCGTCGGTGGTGGCAGCAGCAAGCGCAAGCAAGCCTCTGCACCGGGTCACGTCAGCACCACCATGCCGGGCAACATCGTCGACGTGCTGGTCAAGGAGGGTGACACCGTCAAGGCCGGCCAGGCCGTGTTGATCACCGAAGCGATGAAGATGGAAACCGAAGTCCAGGCGGCCATCGCCGGTAAAGTCACCGCCATTCACGTGGCCAAGGGCGACCGGGTGAACCCGGGCGAGATCCTGATCGAGATCGAAGGCTGAGTTAACAGCCTCGATACAACGCTTTATACCTCGGGGGAGCATGTGCTCCCCTTTTTTTCGGGTTTTCACGGGTTTGGACGGCGCGGTTCTTGTAGGAGCTGGCTTGCCAGCGATGGTCGTTAACGATGACGCGTGTAAGCAGGATATACGCGGCGTACTTGAGTCCATCGCCAGCAAGCCGGCTCCTACGGGTTTTGCGGGTTCAGGATTGTTGGGTTCTGCACTCGACCAGGTTTTTTATTTGCCCCGAATCCGTTTGATTCTCATCGCTCAGCCACTGTTCGAACCCCGCCCCAATCGCCGGCCATTCCGAGTCCAGGATCGAGTACCACGCGGTGTCCCGATTTTGCCCCTTGACCACCATGTGCTGGCGGAACACGCCCTCAAAACTGAAGCCCAATCGTTCGGCCGCGTATTTGGAGCGGGCGTTGGCGTTGTTGCATTTCCATTCCAGGCGACGGTAACCCAGGGCAAAGGATTCCTTGGCCAGCAGGTACACCGCTTCAGTGCTTTTTGGCGAGCGCTGCATCGGCGCTCCGAAGGTGACGTGGCCGATCTCGATACGGCCCTGGGCCGGAACGATGGACATCAGGCTCAAAATGCCCTGGACCTCGCCGCTGGCACGGTCGATCACGCTGAAGAAATACGGGTCGCTGTTGGCCGCATGGTTGTTCAGCCAGTCGTTGAAGACGCTGCGCTCCGGGAAGGGGCCGTAAGGCAGGTAGTCCCACAGTTTCGGGTCGGCACCCGGACCTTGCAGGGCTTTGAACAGGTCGTCGCCATGGCGCGCCGGGTCGAGTTTTTCCAGGCGGATGTAACGCCCTTCGATCAGTTGAGTCGTGGGGGCCGGGACGCCTTTCCAGTCTACGAGTGAAGTCGACATGCTGTTCTCCTTGAACTTAAATGGCTTTGCGAAACTGGATGAAACCCGGACGTTCGGCGATGCGCTCGTAGAGCTGGATCGCGGTGGCGTTGGATTCGTGGGTCAGCCAGTGAACCTTGTTGCATCCATCGGCCTTGGCCGTGGCGTAGACGAATTCGATCAACTGACGGCCGACGCCGGTGCCACGAGTTTCCGGGACCACCAGCAAGTCCTGCAGGTAGCAGGAGTTTTCGATGGCCCAGTTCGAACGATGGTAGATGAAATGCACCATGCCCACCGCTTTGCCGTCGGCCCAGGCAAGAGCGGCGTGGGTTGGCTCGTTCGGATCGAGCATGCGCTGCCAGGTGCTTTGGCTGACGGCATCCGCCAGTTCGGTGTTGTAGAAGCGCAGGTAGGCTTGCCACAACGGCAACCAGGCCGCGTGATCAGCGGCGGTGACTTGGCGAATGTCGATCTGACTCATGGTGATTTCCTTAGCGCATCAATTGGGCGAGGGTCTGGTCGTTGGCGTCGGGGCTGGCGGCCAGGCCTTCGCGTACGCCGGCGATGTCGGCGGCGCTGCGGTTCTGGCTGAGCTTGCGCTTGCCTTCCAGACGGTCGATGGGAATGGCGAAACCGACGATGGCCTTGAGCATGCCGTCGATGTAATCGGCGGGAGCATCGGCCACGGACCACGGTTGGGCGCGGCCCGCTTCATGACGGTCGGTGAGGGTGCTGACGATGTCGAGCAGCCTCCCGCCATCGCTGAAGGTTTCGGCTCGGCCATAGGCGTGTACGGCGACGTAGTTCCAGGTGGGCACGACTTTGCCGTGCTCGGCCTTGCTCGGGTAGAAGCCCGGGCTGACGTAGGCGTCGGCACCGGCAAAAATCAGCAGGGCTTCGGCACCGTCGCGCAGGTCTTTCCACTGGGGATTGGCTTTGGCCAGATGCCCGTACAACGTGCCGTTGGTGCCTTGCTCGCAATGCAGCAGCACCGGTACATGGCTGGCTTGCAGGCCGCTTTCGCCGTGGGTCACCAATATGGCGAGGCGGGTGGCGAGGATCAGTTCATGCAGTTGGGCCAACTCGTCGATGGCAAAAGCGCGTGGCGTGTACATGGAGATATTTTCCTTGGCGAATGTCTGCATCCTAGGCAGGCTATTGGTCTGTTGTAAGAGCCATTAACGACCAATTTCATAGGTCCATTGCCATGACGGATGCGCCGCTTTCCTTGTCGTTCAACCCGGCCGGTATCGAACTCGACCGTCGCCAGGGGCTGAGCCGTCAGCTCTATCAGGCTTTGCGCCTGCGCGTGCTTGATGGACGATTGGCCAGCGGTACGCGCCTGCCGGCCAGTCGTGACCTGGCCGGGGCGCTGGCGATTTCTCGTAACAGCGTGGTGCGCGCCTATGATCAGCTGTACGCCGAAGGCTTCATCGAGGGGCGCGTCGGGGATGGCACGTATGTCGCGCAACTGCCTCAAGCAGCGTTGCCGGCAAAAAAACTATCCACAAAAGTATCCACAGGCTTTTCAACAGGGTTACCCACAGCCTTATCCACAAATTGGCTCGATTTACCTGTAGATCCATCCAGCAAAGTTATCCACAACGATCCATTGTCACGCGTCAAAAACAACCATTTACCCAGCCCGCCAAGCGGTCCGCCCCGGGCATTTCGGGTCGGTGTTCCGGCGTTCGATCTGTTTCCGTTCGAGGTTTGGGCCAAGCTGAATGCGGCTTTCTGGCGTAAACCGGATTTACAGCAGCTGTGTTACGGCGACCCGGCCGGTGATGCGCGCTTACGCGGGATGATTGCTGCGTATTTGCGCAGTTCGCGAGGCATGCAGTGCACCGCTGAACAAATTGTGATCACCAGTGGCGCACAGCAGGGAATAAGCCTTTGTGCACAGTTGCTGGTGGAGCCCGGTGACGGGGTGGCGATTGAGAATCCGGGGTATCGGGCGGCCGGTCATGCGTTCGCGGTGGCGGGTGCGAGATTGCATGGCGTGGCGGTGGACAGCGAGGGCATCGACTGCAGTGAGCTAGCGAGGCTCGCTGATTGTCGGCTGACCTACGTGACGCCGTCACACCAGTATCCCACCGGAGTGGTCATGAGTCTGGCGCGACGCCTGGAGCTACTGGCCTGGGCCGAGCGCACTCAGGGCTGGATCGTCGAGGACGATTACGACGGTGAGTACCGTTACAGCGGTGCGCCGCTGGCGCCTTTGGCCGCGCTCGATCGGCAAGGCCGGGTGCTCTACGTCGGCACGTTCGGCAAAGTGGCGTTTCCGGCGTTGCGCCTGGGTTACCTGGTGTTGCCGCCGGGGCTGGTGCAGGCGTTTGCGCAACGGCGCGCGGTGGATGTGCGGCATTCCGAGGTCAGCACCCAAGCGGTGATGGCTGAGTTCATGGCAGCGGGGCACTTTCAACGGCACATTCGTCGCATGCGGCGGGCGGCGTTGAGTCGGCGCAATACGTTGCTCAATGGTTGGCCGACGGATATTCCGGGTGTCGGTCCGTTACCCACCGTCGCTGCCGGTTTGCACATGACGGTGCCGGTCGACAGCGTGGCGCGTGAACGCGAGCTGATCGACCTGGCGAGCAGTGTCGACGTCGAGATCAATGGCTTGAGCAGCTATTGGCTACCCGATTCCATGACGCCGATGGATCAACGATCGGGGTTGGTGTTGGGGTTTGCAGCGGTGCCTGAACAAGCTATCGAGGAAGCGCTGCAACGATTGCGTTCGGTGTGGCGGGACCGCTGAAGCGGGCGGGTTGTCAGTCCGCCCGCACAGGTATTAGCGCTTCGGTTCGAGATTCAGGAACAGCGCCGAATCGCTGATGCGCCGCAGCACATAGTCGATCGGCGCCAGGGTAGTCAGTGCCTGGCGACGTTCGGCAGTGAATGTCTGCAGATGATTGTCGGCGATTTTCAAATGTGCAGCAGTGAACTGCTCCGGCGGTGCGTCCAGCGAATCGTAGTGAAAGTGCGCCAGCCACAGCGGCTGATCTTTGTTGCCAATATCGAGAATCCGGTACTCCTGAAAATAATCCCGACGCTGTTTGGTCCTGATCCGACCTTGTTCGTTCCTGTCGATCCGGACCTGGCCGTTGTCCAGCAACCATTGCAAATAGGCTTGTCGGGGCTGGCGCTCCTTGAGCAGGCTGGCTCTGGTCGTCACACCCTGGGCGCGTAACCGGGTAGCGGCCTCATTGAGTTCCAGACTCAGTGTGGCCACTGGAAGCTGCGTCCCACTGCGCGCCATGACCTGATCGACATTGATCGCTACCTGTTCCAGCCGTCGGGCCTGTTGATCGAACAAGTCTTGCATGTCCGCAGGGATACGATTGGGTTTGAAGGCGTCCTTGCGCGTACGCGTAATGAAGCCTTCAACGTCTTCATTCAGTCTCAAAGCATTGGCAATCGTGTCGATGTCGTCCAGCGTTCGCACGGGGGCGGTGTGCGGCGCGACAGGGCGCATCTGGTCGAGAGCCGGTTCCTCGGAGGTCGACGCCTTGGCAGGCGCCGGATCACGGGGACGACTCTTGGTGACTTTACCTGTCGGGCGTGAAGGGCCGGCAACCGCAGGTTTCGGCGTTTCAGGCAGGGCGATGCTTGCGCTTTCGGGTAACAGCAGATCCAGTTGTTGGCGAGCCAATTGCTGAAACTCGCTGATCACGCCGCGCACCCGCTCAAGTTGGGCAGGTTCAACGTCATCCGGATACTCACCGAGAAGATCGTGCAGGCGCTGATGGGTGTCGGCATAGACATCGATCAGCCGGCTCAGGCGTTCAATGCGCAGTGCGACAGCTTCATTGCTGTTGGGATTTCTGATCATCGCGGCGTGGCGGTGGGTGGCGGTCGCCGCCTCAATGATCAACGTCCCGACTGCGTCTCGCGCAGGATTTACGTGCGTGATTTCGGCACCGCGCAGACACATTTCATGGGACATGCCGATTTCGTTGGATTTCAGGTCCCACTCATTGAACGCCGGGAGCAGTTCGCGCATACGTTGCGCGCTGGCCATGCCGGCACCCCCAAGGATTTCCAGCGGTATCAGTGATGTCTGGGACAGTTGCAGCCGAGCAATCATGTCCTGGCTCAACGCCAATACCTCTTTGACACCTTCTCTGTGCTTCTGCAACGCAACGTTTGAATCAATGACGGTATTGCCGCCGAGCTGCCGGGTAAGCGTTGCGTAGGTGTTGCGCTTGAGCAAGAACCATATGCTGAGATTTTTCTGCAACTGGGTGGTCATGGCTCGCAGATCATCGAAATAGCCTGCGCTCCCACCCTTGAGACGCCATTGCTGCAGATTTTTCAACGCCTGGTCGTACTCACCAACCAGCGTTTCCACCTGCGTGAGGTAACGCCGGTTCGCTTCTTCGAGTGCCGGCCCGGTGACGCCGACCATGGCTTCCAGGGCCTGCTTCAGCGCGGCCGCACCAGCCGCTTCCTGACGCTTGAAGGTTTCCAGAACCGTGGTCAGTTGTTTTAGCTGTTGCGCCTTTTCCTTGCGCTGCGCCTTGAGTTGGCTTTGCAGGCTCTGGCCACCTGCGCCGCCACGCAAGCGCAGCCGCGTGTCCACAAACCATTGGCCTTGTTTGTTGTGGGTCAACAGTGGGCCGGTTTTCGAGGGCGTATCCGGGTAAACGATCTGGACCTGTTGATCGTCGTTTTCCATCACCCGGAACCAGCGCTCGCCGACGCGAGCGTAGGTCTTGTCTGCGAGGCGATAAAGAGGCGCGGTATCGCGCAGGAGGGTCTCCAGGGTTGGGGCCTGCAGATCGAGTGCCGGTACTGTCAGGTTCTGCAGATACTCGGCCAGTGCATTGGCGGATCGATGGGGCACGGACCCGTTGGCCTCGAGCGAGGAGTAATGACTGGACGGCAGTTCACCGGTCAATGGTGTGGGCAGCAGTGTCACTGTGGGCGTTGCCGGTTTGACCGGAGCGCCGCTTGGCAGGGAGGGCACGCTAACGACTATGGGTGCAGCCTCGCGCCGGCCAGTCTTGCGCCGTACGGCGGCGTGGTGGGCGAGGAGGATGCCCAGGGTCAGCAGCAAATCCCCGACCGCGTTCCACTCAGTGAGCTTGTCGCCGTGCTGGTGGGCAGCCACTGCCTGCTCGACTTCATTGATGCTTTGCCAGACCCAGACCGCGGCGCCGGCCGGCCCACTGAGAAAATTCGCGGCGACGTTGAACAGTGCCCAGCCACTGTCGCGCAGCAATGCCCAGCGTCGCTCCGCATTGGATTGTGATTGGCGATCCGCGAGTTCGGCCATGGTCCTGGCATGGGTCTGGAACAGGGTGGCGAATACATCGCCGGTCAGTTCGGTTGATGACAATTCGACCGGCCCGGCCCAGTCCACGTCTGTCCAGGGTTCGGAGAGTAACTGTGCCCCCAGCCATGGGCTGGGTAGGCCGACGGGGAAGGTGTATTGGGCGTATTTGAAGCTGGTGCTCGAGTCAGGCAGCCACGCCAGCACCGAGTCCCTCAAATCGCCCGGTTGATGCAGGGCATACAGCAGGTTTTGCGCTGAGGGGAACTGCAGCAACGGCTGTTCGAGCAGTGGACGATAGAGCAGGCAAGGCCCGACGTCCGGGTGGCGCGGGGCGATGATGAACATGTTGTCCACGGTGTCGCCGTCAGTGTTGGCGGCGTGGACGAAGCACAAGGGGCGGATGACGATCGGTTGCGGGTGGCCGGGTGTCGGGTTGAGCCATTCGTTTACATAGCGGCAACCCAACTCATCCACGCCGCCGATGTGGCGGACCTTGCACTCCAGGGCAATCAGCGGCAGCAGCGCGCGCAACTGGCTGATGTAAAAGTGCTCTTGCAGGCGGGCCTGCACCGGATCATCGATCAGCTTGTCCTTGATCAGTCTGGGATACTTCTGGCCAATATCGACCTCGCTCGCGATCTTCGTCAGATACGTCACGTTCAGCCATTCGGGCACAGGTTGCGGCGGATTGAAGCGAATGGTTGCCTGATACGGCGCGGCGTTTTGCAGGGCGTACTCGCCCAGGGTTTCGGTGTGGATGTCGAGGGGGTTGGGCAGCGTCAATCCGCCGGATTCAAAACTGTTGGTGATCGTGATCTCAAGGTTATCGAGGGGCAGTCCGGCGGCAGATGTCTTGTCGGCAAATATCGCTTCGCGCATGCGCTGCTGGGCGAAGGCATCAATCGAAGGGATCTGGAAAAGGTCTTTGTTGGCCTGCTTGTACAGTTTGCCCAATGCGTTGACGGATCGACTGTACTGATCCAGATCAGCGGCCGACGCGTCGAGCAGCCAGGCGGGTATTGAGTTCTCCAGATCATTGCGGGTGTTTTTCTCTTGAACGGTGGTGTGTTCAGGGAGAGCGGACAGCCCGGTACTGTCATCCACATCAGCAGCGAGGCTTTCGCGGGTGATCGCTGCGATAGCGTCCAGTTGGGTGGTAATCAGGGCCCAGGCCATATGGTCGAAAAAATCACCCTCGGGCTCGAACAACTGCCACTGCAGGTTCCGACCGGCCACTTGTTCCTGGATGCGCGCCGGTAATGACGCCCCCAATGCCTCTAGTGAATCGAACGATTCATAGCCAGTTTCCACGGTGTACATCATCACCAGATCGCGTTGTTTATAGCGCCCTGTGAGTACGGCAGCGCCACCGAGGACCAGGTGTTGTTTTTTTCCTTTTTCATCGACGGTGTCGATATCAATCAGGCTGGCCCGGATATCCGCCATCGTCGGTGCATGTTTTTGCCGCTCGGGTTTGTCCGGGTGAAGTGAGACAGCCCGGGCCACATGGCACTGATCGTCATCCCAGCCGTCGACGCGTTGAACATCGAGGGTTTTGCGCAGCGCTTGCGACAGTTCTTGCCAGTGCGGTGCCTGGTGTCCGCTGCCGTTCCAGAAGGCGAGTTGACGTTCCCTGAAGGCAACGAAAAGCAAGGGGGTGTAGTCGTTGAGCAACCTGGCGATGGCCTCGATGTCGAGGTCCAGATGCACAACCGGTGTGGCCTGCGGGTTCAACGTCAGGAAGTGTTCACCCTCCAGGTAGTTGGCGTTGGCAGCGGTGTAGAACTGACGCACCAGCACCTGGGTCAGTGATTCGAACCGCGTAGGCATTGCCACGAGCGAACCGTCGAGCCATTGCCATTGAGGTGTGGCGAGCATCGTGTGTTCGGGGGCGATATCGCGCTCGGGATACAGCGCCTTGAGGCCCTGGCGCAGCATCTGCGTGGCGACTTCATCGACAGTCGGTCCCTGACTTGTCTGATGGATGACCAGGCTTTTTTTCAGCAGTACCGGTGGCTCGGTAGTCTCGGGGTGTTCAATCATCGTCATTTTCCTTTTTGACGGTTCAGGCTTGAGTGAAGAACAACTCGCGCGCCAGTTGCGGGCTGATTTCGCTGCGATAAATAGCGATCACTTGCGGGTTGGTCGAGGCCGAATGCAGGTCGAATGCACCTGCCAGCAGTCGTTGTTCACGCAGTTTCAAATGGGCGGCGGTGAATGCATCGGCCGGCGCATCCAGGCTGGTGTAGTGGAAGTGGGCATACCACAGTGTTTTCTGGGTACGGCGCTCGCGAAGTTCATACTCTTGCAGGTAATCCTTGCGCGGGCCCTTCAGGCGTCGTCGCTTGGCATTGCTCACAATGTCGATTTCGTCCTTGCTCAACAGCCATTGGACGCGGGCCGCAGTTGGAGGTTGGGCTTTGGTCATTTCGATGCGTATCCGGTTACCTTCGGCGTACAGTCGCTCGCGTGCCTCGTTCAGTTCCTTGGTCAAGGTTGACGCGGTACCCGACGGGCCGTCGGTTGTGTTCGAGCGCAATACGGCTTGTTCCAGGGATCGGGCCGCTTGGCCAAGTTGATCGGCTTTGTGCTGGAACAACTCTTCGATTTCCACCGGGATACGGCCTGGCTTTTTCGCGTTTGCTTCGGTTTGCCGGATGAAGTTTTCCAGGTCATCGAGCATGGTCCGGCCGTGGGTGATTTGTTCGGTGAGTACCGGTGGTGGAGCTTGCAGTCGGCGACGTCTGGCCGGTACCCGTTCAAGCCAGACACCGGGTGTTTTTTCGTGAAAGGTGGCGATGACCTTGCCGGTCATGGGTGCGCGCACTTCCAGCAGCACGGGCTCTCCTGGCGCTGAAGGACGAACTTCGCCAACGACCGTGCCATTGAATCGCGTCTTGACTACCCGTTTGCGCGACGCTGGCGTTGGCCTCGAAGGCCCGGGGCGAGGCTCTTGGGGCAGTTGCTCGCGCAGCAACTGAGCAAGGTAGGCCTCGGTATCCTGCTGGAACTCGCCGACTCGCGAGCGCAGATGCTTGAACGGTTGCTCCAGCACCGCGTCGTTGTGGTTGACCGTGAAGTCTTCGAAGGACTGATCGATCGTGGCAAATTGTTCGAGCATGCCATTGAGCGCGTCGATACGTTCCTTTGCGATCCACGTGCTGCCTTCCAGCATCAGCTCCTGGGAGGTCTGGATTACCAGGTTGGTTGTATCGAGCAGGCGTGTCAGTTCGTTTCGGGCTTCTGTCAGCGGCAGACTGTCACCTTCCTTGAGGCAGACCTCGCGGGCCAGTGAGATCTGCAGTGCCTTGAGATCGTTGAGGGTAAAGGCAGGCAGTCTTGCCTTGTAGGTGCTGGTCATTTCGGCAGCACCTCTACCCAGTCGGCTCAGCAACTGGAAACGCGATTGTGCAAACTCGATTTTGCCGATTACGCCCTCGGTCAGGTCGACCATTTTTTGATAAGTCGCACGGTCACCGGCCGCACCAGCCGTTTCTTCAGCCTCAAGCAGGGTCAAGGTCTCTTGTAGGGTTTGTCTGAAAGCCGGATTTTTTTCATCGAGCCATACCTGGTTGAAAAACAGCTGAGTGCCCAGCATATCGGCCATTTCGCTGCGGTAATTGGAAACCGTGTCGAGCAGGTTCAACGAATTCAGCTGCTCGATTGGGGCGGCATAGTCGCTGGTGCGCTGGTCGAGTTTTTCGAGAAATGTCTGCTGTAGCCCAGCCTTCGTCTTGTCTGTGGCCGTTTTCAACTGGTTGAAAGCGTCCGTCAGCTCTTTGCCTGCGCTTTCGCTTTGGTCGTTGAAGTCCTTCAACTGCTTCTTGAGCTCGGTGATGCGCTGACGGTTTTGCTTTTTCAGCGCCATGCGCCGACTCGACAAACCACCGCCACGCAAGCGCAAGCGAGTATCGACAAACCACTCGCCGCGCTTATTGCGGATCAGTGAGGGGCCTTTAACGGGGGGGTGAGGTGTTGAATCGATGATCGACACTTCACCGGTTTCCTCGACGGACACTTCAAACCAACGCTCACCGACTTTCGTGTAGGAGCGGTTCTCAAGGCGATAGAGGTATTGATGGGGGCCACCCTCTTTACTGGGGGGAATGAGATTTTCGGGTTGGGTGATCTTGAAGCGATCCAGGGTTTTGGTGAGGCTCAGGGCGGCATCCGTCACCACTGAAAGGTGATGCTCAGCGGAAAGAGGTTCGCCGACGACATCGGGCAATTGGACAAAGGTTACAGGGGGCGCAGCCGGTTTTTTCTCGGGCTCGATCGCGACCGTTGACGTGGGTTTTTCCTCGATTGTGCGGGCGGTCGGATGGCGTGTGGCTGCGTGATGGGCGAGCACCATGGCCAGGGTCAGCAGCAGGTCGGTCATCGCTGTTTTCTGTTGCTGACGGTCGCCGCTTTCACTGGCGTCCACGGTTTGTTGCAGGTCATCCAGTACTTGCCAGATCCAGGCGGAAGTGCCGACGGTGCGACCGAGAAAGGGCAGCGCTGCGTTGAGGATCATCCAGGCGGCATGCTTGAACGTCGCCCAGCGATTTTGTGCATTGGACACCGATTGCCGTTGCGCCAGTTCGACCAGTGCATTGACGTTGGTCTTGTACAAAGTGGCCATGGCTTCGGTGGCCATGGTTGCGGAGCCGAGTAAAACCGGCCCGATCATTTGCGCAGAAGTCAGCGGGTCGGCCAGCAGTTGCGGGAGGGACCAGACCGAAGGCAGGTCGCCGGTGAACACATAGTTGGCGTAATTGGCGCGCTCTGTGTCCGGCAGCCAGGCGAGCACGGACTCGCGCAATGCCGCCGATTGCTTGATGGCGTAAATCAGGTTGGCCGGTGTCGGGTATTGGCTCAAGGGGCGGTCGAGCATTGGCCGGTAGAGCAGGCAAGGCCCCTTGTCCATTTGTTTGGGGCCAATCACGAACATGTTGGTTACTTCGTCCGTAGACGCAATGAGGCGCCGAGCGGGAGTAAAGCCCAACGGGCGAATGACAATCTCCTGCCCATCCACCCAGCGATTGGCATCGAGCAACTGGACGACGGCAGCGACATAGCGGTAACCCAACCCGTCGACCCCGCCCTGTTGACGAATCTTTTGTTGCAAGGCCAGCAGCGGCAGCTCAACCCGCAACTGACGGGTGAACAGGTTCTGCCGGCGCAGGCTTTCAACAGGGTCGTCGAGCAGTTTGCTTTTGATCAGCGTGGGGTAGGTCTGACCGATATTGACACTGACAATCAATGCCTCCAGGTAATCTACCGTCATCCAGTCCGGCAGCGCTGTGGCCTTGGTGCTGCGCACGGACTTGTTGCCCAGCGGCAGGGCAATCAGGTTTTGCAGCGCCAGATCGACCAGGCTCAGGGTGGTGCGCTCGGCCCCGACCGGGGGCAAGAAGCTGCCCCAGACCACGACACTGTCGATGACGATCTCGATGTCCGCCAGATCCAGTTTGTCGGCGTCGGCATGCTCTTTGAGCATGGCATCGCGCAGCTGATCCAGGGCGAACTCGCGGATAGGCTTGATCCCGTCCTGGAAGGACTGTCCGGCGTTCTGATCCTGAACTGTCGCCAGATCCATCAGGTGGCGGCTGTAAGCGGTGAGGTCACTGGGTGAGGCACTGCTCATCCAGTCCGGCAGCGCTTGTTCGACTTGATTGAATCTTGAAGAAGACTGCTTGTTCGTCGGATCGAGTTCGTTGGTTGTGCGACTGATGTGGGGCGCCAGGTCGGGGTTTGGCGCCGAGCTATCGTTCGCCAGGGCGGCAATCGAGTCCGCTTGCAGGGCAATCAGGTTGCACGCCAGATGGTCGAAATAATTGCCTTCGGGCTCGATCAGCCGCCATTGCAGCGTGTTGTCGGGGAGCTGTCCATCGGTGTACGTCAGCAACGATTCGCCCAGTTGCTGGAACGAGTCGTATGTCTGGAAACCACGGGTGATGCTATGGCTGATGATCAGGTTGCGGGTGCCTTGGGTGCCGATCAGCACGGCCATGTCGAGTATGTTGAGGTGGGTCGAGACACCCTTGCTCACGTAGTCGAGGTCGATCAGGCAGGCGCGTGAATGATATCGGTCGTGAGCCTTGCGCGTGCTTTTGTCCGGATACGCAAACAGGTTGCGGGCCATGGCGTAACGGTCATTGTCCCAGTTCGAACTGGTTTCGATGTTCCACAGTTCGCGCAGTGATTTGGACAACCCCTGCCAGCGCGGTGTGGAGGCATGAGTGAACTGGTTCCAGTAGTCGACCTGTTGCTCTTGGAACGCGATAAACAGCAACGGCGCCAGTTCATTGAGCAAGCGTGCGATGGCGTCGATGCGCACGGGCAGTTGCGCCGGTGTCTGCTCCCAGGGTTGCAATGTGAGGTAGTGCTCGCCATCGAGATAGACCACGGGAGTGGCCGCTACGCCGTGGCGTACCAGTGCATCGGTCAGTGATTCAAAGTGGCGCGGCCCGGGCACTATGCGCTGGTTGTGAAGAGTCCAGGCAGGTGTCACCACCATCGCCAGGCGCGGGTCGATGTGCAGGTTTGGGTACAGCGCTTTCAATGCGGGTTGCAGTGCATGTGTAGCGACTTCCCGGATCGAGGGCCCGGCCACCAATTGGGTGAGCAGGGCGTCTTGATCGTCGGAGAGGCCGGAGGCAGAAGCGGGGCTGGAAGTATCTGGCATGGTCACATCCTGTGTGGGCGAAGCCGGCACCGTTGAACGTTCGGTGCGCGAACCACTGCAAGGTAGTGACGGGGAGGTCGGCATTGGCGGTAAATAAATATTGCGGGCAAAAAAAGACCTGCGTAAACGCAGGTCCTGATGACGACGGGAGCGGGGCGGGTGTCAGGTACCGGACTTGATTTTGGTCCAGGCCCGGGTCCGTGCACGCTCGGCATCGCGAGGCAGCGGTTGCAGGGTGTAGAGCGTACTCATCGCCGTGTCGGTCGGGTACAGGTTGGGGTTGTTGCGGATCGCCGGGTCGACCAGTTCCGTGGCGTCCTTGTTCGGGTTCGGGTAACCGACGAAGTCGCTGACCGGCGCAATCACCTGCGGTTGCAGCAGATAGTTGATGAAGGTGTAGGCGTCTTCGGTGTTTTTCGCACCCTTCGGAATCGCCAGCATGTCGAACCAGATCGGCGCGCCTTCTTTCGGCAAACGCATGTCGACGATCACACCGTTCTTGGCTTCCTTGGCGCGGTTGGCGGCTTGCGAGAAGCTGCCGGAATAACCGACCGCGACGCAGATGTCACCGTTGGCGATGTCGGCCATGTACTTCGACGAATGGAAATAGGTCACGTACGGGCGGATCTTCATCAACAACGCTTCAGCCTTGTCGTAGTCCGCAGGCTTCTTGCTGTTGGGGTCCAGGCCGAGGTGTTGCAGGGCCAGCGGCAGGATCTCCGACGGCGAGTCGAGCAGGGCGACGCCGCACTGCTTGAGCTTGCTGATGTTCTCTTCCTTGAAGATCAAGTCCCAACTGTCTACCGGCGCATCGGCACCCAGGGCAGCCTTGACCTTGTCCGGGTTGAAGCCGATCAGGATGGTGCCGTACATGTAGGGCACGGCGAATTTGTTGCCCGGGTCGTTGGCCTCGATCAGCTTCATCAGCTTGGGGTCGAGGTGATTCCAGTTCGGCAACTTGCTGCGATCCAGGGGCTGGAACACCCCGGCTTCGATCTGCTTGGCGAGGAACACGTTGGACGGCACCACGACGTCGTAGCCGGAGTTGCCGGTCAGCAGCTTGGCTTCAAGGGCTTCGTTGGTGTCGAAGATGTCGTAGACCAGTTTGGTCTGGGTGTTCTGCGCCTTGAAGTCTTCCAGGGCTTTGGGGGTGATGTAGTCGAACCAGTTGTAGACGCGCAACGTGCGTTCTTCGGCGTGCACGGCACTGCTGAGCACCGTGGCGCACAGCGCAGGTACGACTAAACGCTTAAGACTTTTCATGTTTCTACTTCCTCGTTAAGCGCTTTCGAAACCTTCGAGAACGTTCACGGCATTGATGCCGATTTCTTCGACTGCGTAGCCGCCTTCCATGACGAACAGTGTCGGCTTGCCAAGACCGGCGATGCGCTTGCCCATGGCCAGGTAATCAGGACTGTCGAGTTTGAATTGCGAGATCGGATCGTCCTTGAAGGTGTCGACGCCCAGGGACACGACGACGATGTCGGCGCCGTAGCTTTCGATCTCTTTGCAGGCCTGTTCCAGCGCTGCACTCCAAGTCTCCCAGCCTGAACCTGCGGCCAAAGGATAGTTGAAATTGAAGCCTTCACCGGCGCCGTCGCCCAGCTCATCTTCGTAGCCGAGGAAGAACGGGAACTCGGCTTCGGGATGACCGTGGATCGAGGTGAACAGCACGTCGCTGCGCTCGTAGAAAATCGATTGGGTACCGTTGCCGTGGTGGTAGTCGACGTCGAGGATCGCGACCTTCTTGTGACCCTGATCGAGGAAGGCCTGGGCGGCGATGGCGGCGTTGTTGAGGTAGCAATAACCGCCCATCAAGTCGCCGGCGGCATGGTGTCCCGGTGGGCGGCACAGGGCAAAGGCACTGCGGGCGCCGCGCTGGATTTCCGCTTGCGCGGTCAACGCCACTTGCGCCGCGCTGTACGCCGCTTGCCAGGTGCCGGCGGTGATCGGCGCGCCGCCGTCGAAACTGTAATAGCCGAGCTGGCCATGCAGGCTGGTGGGTTTGATGCGGCGCAGGGTGCGGGCCGGCCAGGTGTAGGGTAGCAAATCACCATCGGTGTTGAACTCGGTCCAACGGGCCCAGGCGCCTTTGAAGAAGTCGAGATAGTCGCGGCTGTGGATACGCTCGATTGGCCCGAGGCCGAAATCCTTCGGCGCTTCGACGGGACCGAGGTTCTGTTTTTGCACCCGTGAAAGCACGTGGTCGGCACGCGAAGGCATTTCGAAGCAGGGCTTGAGTTGCCCGTCTATCAATTCGCAACGGCCGTGGTGCAGGTGGTGATCGTCAGAGTAGATCGTCAGCATTTGTTGTTCTCCGCAGGGCTGATTCGGTTGCCTCCAGTGTTGCGGTGCACGGCGAATCGGAGAACGGCAGGAAAGGCCAAAAGGGGATCGATATGGCCAAAACATCTGACCGAAATTCGCCCCTTGTTAACGCTGAACAGCCCCTTGTAGGAGCCGGCTTGCTGGCGAAAGCGGTATTTCGACCGAAACAGGTGCATCGGATGTACCGGCCTCATCGCTGGCAAGCCAGCTCCTACAAGGTTATCCGTGGGGCCGGAATTGGCTGGGCGCCACACCACTCCAGCGCACAAACGCATGCCGAAAACTCGCGGTCTCGCTGAAGCCCAACGCTTCGGCAATCTGATAGATCGGCAGTTGATCTTCGCAGAGCATTTGCTTGGCCTGCTCGAAGCGCAGTTCGTCGAGCAGTTCCTGGTAGCTGCAGCCCATGTCCTTGAGATGCCGGCGCAAGGTCCGCGCCGAGCAATTCATCTGTTCGGCCAGGCCCTCCAGCCCAGGCGCGGCATTCAATTGCGCACTGAGCAATTGCCGGATTCGTCCCAGCCAGGCCTGGCGCCCGGTGAACTCAAGGTTCTGCTTGCGGCAACGCTCGGCCATGGCTTGATGGGTAATCGCGTCAGCGAGCGGCAACGGTTGATCGAGCCAGCGCCTGTCGAAGGCGAAGGCATTGTTCGGTGCGCCGAAGTGCAGCGGACAGTCGAAGTGCTGGGCGTAGCTCGCTTCGTAGTCGGGCGCGGCATGTTCGAAGCGTGCGGCAACCAGGGGCAAGGGATGGCCGAGCAGATCGTCACAGGTGACTTTCAGCGACACCAGGCAGAACTCGGCATTGAACACCGCCATGGCCGGGCTCTCGCGGTAGTCGGCGGCAGCGAACCAGACGCGCTCGCCGTCGTCCTCCAGGCTCAGCTCGAAAAGTGTTCCCAGCAGCGCCGGATAACGCATCGCCAGCCGCAAAGCGTCACCGAAGGTGGCACTGGTGAGCAGTGCGTAACCGAGGATGCCGTAGCAGGAAACGTGCATCCGCCGACCCAGCTCCAGGCCGATGTCGCGCTTGAGCGCAACGGCATTGGCGCAGACCTGCATTTCCTGGTTGGTGGTGATGCGCGTGTCGGCGCGGTTCAAATCTGCCGTACTGATGCCGCTGCCAGCCAGGAGCGCTTCGCTCGACAGGCCTTCATCCTTGAAGGCGTTGAGCACCAGGGAGACAGCGTTGAGGGTGGTGAGGTGGGAGTGGAGCATGAGGACTTCCAGCCTTGGGATGGCTGGAGCGCAGCAAGTTACATGCCGGGCGAGGGACCTGTAGGAGCGGGCTTGCCCGCGATAGCGGTTGTTCATTCAACATTTGCGTCGACTGACCTGACGCCTTCGCGAGCAAGCCCGCTCCCACAGGAGGTGTGTGGTGTCAGATGAGTTCGCCGCAGAGATCGAGTTCGATCAGGCGTCGAACCTCCGCGACATCAAGTCCTGCACCCAGCAACCCATGCAATTTGCCGAAAGCCGCTTCACGGGTCATGCCGCCACCGGACAACACGCCCTCACGGCGCAAGCGACTGCCAGCTTCGTAAACGTCCAGTTCAACGCCGCCTTCATGGCATTGCGTGACTGCCACCACCACAACGCCCTTGTCCCGCGCACGCCCGAGGCTGGCGAGAAACGCAGGGTTGTCGCTCGGGCCGGTGCCGCTGCCGTAACACTCCAACACCAGGCCCTGAATGCCACTGTCGAGCAGGCCATCGAGGATCCCGGCGCTGATGCCTGGAAATAGCGGCAGCACGGCGACATTCGCCAGTTGTCTAGGTTGGTTGTAATTCAGTTGCGTTGGAATCGAAGTCGCTTTCACGCCACCGCCCTGACGCTCCAGGCGCTTGAACGGATGCCGACCAAAACTGCGTACCTTCGCGCAACGAGTCGGGTCGAGCAATTCGCCGTGGAAGTACAAATGCACACCCGGCGCCAGTCCTTGTCCCAAGGCAACCAGCGCGCCGCCAAGGTTTTCCCAGGCATCGCTGTCGGTCACGCCGGCCGGCAGCATCGAACCGGTAAAACACACGCGGGCATGCAGCCCCAACAGTTGAAAACTCATGGCCGCGGCGCTGTAGGCCAGGGTGTCGGTGCCGTGCAGGATCAGCACGCTGTCGCAACCTTGCACTTCAATCGCATCAACGACGGCTTCACGCAGCTGCTGCCAGTACGCCGGGGTCATGTTGGCGCTGTCGATCAGCGGCGACATCTCGCGAAAGCGCCACTGCGGCACCACCAGTTCGGGTTGGCTGTGCAGGTATTCGCGCATCCGCGCTTCGAAACCGGATGCCGGGGCCAGGCCATTGGCGCTGGCCTGCATGCCGATGGTGCCGCCGGTGTAGAGCACCATGACGTGCTGGGCGGCAGGGTAGGTCGGGGCATTCATGGGCGGTTCTCCAAAAAACTATGACGGCTTGTGTCCGAGCATGACGCCGGTTGCAAGTTGTGTCACGCCGGGCGCAGGGGATGCGCCCGGTTTTTACCGATCAGCGTTGCGCTGCGGTCACGCCTGCCGGGGCAGCTTCAGCCTTGGCGGCTGGTGCTGGCGGGTTCGCCGGCCAGGCTTTCAGGTCCAGATCAAGATCCGGGAATTTGCTCGAATCGAATACCGGTGTGGTGATGCCAGCGGCACGCTGGTCATCGTAGTCACGCAGGATGCGCATGCCGACCTTGAACAGCAGGAACAGCGCGATCAGGTTGACGAATGCGAGCATGGTCATGGTGATGTCGGCGAAGGCGAACACGGTGCCGAGGTTCTCGATGGCGCCCCAGAAAATCAGCACCAGTACCAGTGCGCGATAGCCCATCAGGGCCTTGCGGTTTTCACCGATCAGAAAGCGCAGGTTGCTCTCGCCCAGGTAGTAGTTGTAGAGGATCGAGGTGAACACGAACAACGCCAGGGCCACGGAGATGAACATCCGCCCCCAGTCACCGACCACGGCGGCCAGCGAGTTCTGGGTCAGGGCAATGCCGTCGCCTTCGAAGCCAGGGGTGTAAAAGCCGGAGAGCAGGATCAGCAACGCGGTGCAGGTGCAGATCACGAAGGTGTCGAGGAACACGCTGAACGCCTGGACCACGCCTTGCGCCACCGGGTGTTCGACCGACGCTACCGCTGCCACGTTCGGCGCACTGCCCAGGCCCGCTTCGTTGGCAAACACGCCACGCTTCACGCCCATGACAATGGCGCTGCCGATCAGGCCACCGAAGGCCTGGTCCAGACCGAAGGCACTCTTGACGATGGTCATCAGCATGCCCGGCACATGGTCGAACTGCAGCACGATCACGTAGAGGGTCACGCCGATGTACACCAGAGTTTTCACCGGCACCAGCAGGTCAGCGACCTTGGCGATGCGCTTGATCCCGCCGATGAATACCAGGCCCAGCAACACGGCCAGACCGATGCCGGTGTAAGTGGTGTCGAGGCCGAACGCGTTGTTCAACGAGTGCGTCACAGCATGGGCTTGCAGGCCGTTGAAGGCGAAGCCGAATGTCACCAACAGAAGGAACGCCATCAGCATGCCCAGCCAGCGTTTTTGCAGGCCGTGCTGGATGTAATAGGACGGGCCGCCACGGAAGGTGCCGTCGGAATCGCAGCGCTTGTAAAGCTGGCCGAGGGAACATTCGAAGAAGCTGCTGGACATGCCGACCAGTGCGGTCACCCACATCCAGAACACTGCACCGGGGCCACCGAGGGTTACGGCAATACCAACGCCGGCAATGTTGCCTGCACCGACGCGGCCAGCGAGGCTGAGCATCAAGGCCTGGAACGAGCTCAGTTGCCCGGCACTGCTTTTGAGGCTGTCGCGGAACACCGCGAACATGTGGAAGAAGTGACGCAGTTGAACGAAACGCGAGCGGATCGTGAAGTAGCTACCGAGCCCGACAATGAGCACGATCAGTACTTTCCCTGAGAGGAAGTCGTTAATGACTTCGAGCATGGATTATTCCTCGCTGTTTTTTTATGTAGGCAAATGCTCGCCGGACAGACACATCGAGTTACACCCGCTGGCGCACGGCACAACAGGCGGATCGAAGTTCGTCCCGGTTTCATATCGCGGGTTTGTTATTAGTTCGGGTTTCGCATGGGTTGTGGTCTCGCTACCGACGACCGCTCACGCGAAGAGGGGCGGCACTATACCGATGACAGTACCGTCCGTCTGCACGATTGTGGTGCGTGCGGTGAAGCGAAGCCTTTGAAACACCTGACATTTTTGCTGTCAGGCTATGTGGGAACTGCTCTTGGTGGGAGCGGGCTTGCTCGCGAAAGCGGTGTATCAGACACATCATTGTTGAATGTGCCGCCGCCTTCGCGAGCAAGCCCGCTCCCACATTGGTCAGTCCCCAGACATACGGTTCTCAGGATCAAACAGTTAAAAAAAAGGGCCTGGAGAGTGATCTCCAAGCCCTCAAAAGGTGAGAGGTGTCTAGTCCCTCGACCTGGTGAGCGGTGCTACAAGTAACGCGTCGGGTTATGCCTTCAGAGGCACCAGGCGCGGAGCAATCATGTTTTCCGGGCGCAGGATGTCGGCGAGCATGGCTTCGTCGAGCAGACCTTCTTCGCGCACCAGTTCCAGCACACCGCGGCCGCTTTCAAGAGCGAGGCCGGCGATGCGGGTGGCGTTTTTGTAGCCGATGTACGGGTTCAGCGCGGTGACCAGGCCGATCGAGTGCTCGACCAGTTCACGGCAGCGTGCTTCGTTGGCAGTGATGCCGACGATGCAGTGCTCGCGCAGCATGTCCATGGCGCGTTGCAGCAGGCGGATCGAGTCGAAGATCTTGAAAGCGATCAGCGGCTCCATCACGTTCAACTGCAGTTGGCCGCCTTCGGCTGCCATGGTCAGCGCCAGGTCGTTACCGATGACCTGGAATGCAACCTGGTTAACAGCTTCCGGGATCACCGGGTTGACCTTGCCTGGCATGATCGAGCTGCCTGGCTGACGCGCCGGCAGGTTGATTTCGTTGATGCCGGTGCGTGGGCCGCTGGACAGCAGGCGCAGGTCGTTGCAGATCTTCGACAGCTTGACCGCGGTGCGCTTGAGCATGCCGGAGAACAGCACGAAGGCGCCCATGTCGGAAGTCGCTTCGATCAGGTCGGCCGCCGGTACCAGCGGTTGACCGCTGATCAGTGCCAGACGCTGTACCGCCAGCGCTTGATAACGCGGGTCGGCGTTGATGCCGGTACCGATCGCGGTGCCACCCAGGTTCACTTCAGTCAGCAGTTCCGGGGCCAGCGTCTTCAGGCGAGCCAGGTCTTCGCCCATGGTGGTGGCGAAGGCACGAAATTCCTGGCCGAGGGTCATCGGCACGGCGTCTTGAAGTTGGGTACGGCCCATTTTCAGGACGTGATCGAATTCTTTGCCCTTGGCCGCGAACGCTTGAATCAGGCTGTCGAGGCTGGCCAGCAGGGTGTCGTGACCGAGCAACAGACCCAGGCGGATCGCCGTCGGGTAGGCGTCGTTGGTCGACTGCGCCATGTTCACGTCGTCGTTCGGGTGCAGGTACTGGTACTCGCCTTTCTGGTGACCCATTGCTTCCAGAGCAACGTTGGCGATCACTTCGTTGGCGTTCATGTTGGTGGAGGTACCGGCGCCGCCTTGAATCATGTCGACCACGAACTCTTCGTGGAAGTCGCCGCGGATCAAACGCGCACAGGCTTCGCTGATGGCAGCGTGCTTGGCTTCGCTCAGGTGACCCAACTCACGGTTGGCGTCAGCGGCGGCCTGTTTAACCATGGCCAGGCCGACAACCAGTTTCGGGTAATGCGAAATCGGAACGCCCGAGAGGCGGAAGTTATTCACCGCTCGCAGGGTCTGGATACCGTAATACGCTTGAGCCGGTACTTCGAGGGCGCCAAGCAGGTCATTTTCTGTGCGGAATGATGCAGCGGAGGACATGATAGAAATCATCTCAATATGGACCCGGTCTGTGCCGGAACGTTGTGAATGCTAGGCTTGTGCGGAATTTTGGGCCAATGCTGTTAAACACTAGGCTATGCACATTCGGCATAATGCCCGTGTGACGCCGGCCTGACGGCGAGCGTGTGACCTAAATTGGTGCGTGTCCGGGAGGACGTGATGAATCTGGAAAGCAAATGGCTCGAGGACTTCAGTGCCCTGGCCGCCACCCGCAGCTTCTCCCAGGCAGCGGAACGACGCTTTGTGACGCAACCGGCGTTCAGCCGGCGAATCCGCAGCCTGGAGGCGGCGCTGGGGCTGACCCTGGTCAATCGCTCGCGCACGCCGATCGAACTGACGGCGGCGGGACAATTGTTTCTGGTCACCGCACGCACCGTGGTCGAGCAGCTCGGCGAAGTGTTACGCCATCTGCATCACCTGGAAGGCGGCCAGGGCGAAGTGATGCAGGTCGCTGCGGCGCACTCCCTGGCGCTGGGTTTCTTTCCGCGCTGGATCGCGCAGTTGCGCAACGAAGGCTTGAACATCGCCACGCGACTGGTGGCGACCAACGTTGGCGACGCCGTGCATGCCTTGCGTGAAGGCGGCTGTGATTTGATGCTCGCGTTCTACGACCCGGACGCGGCGATGCAAATGGACCCGGAAATCTTCCCGTCGCTGCACTTGGGTCACACCGAAATGCTTCCGGTGTGTGCCGCCGATGCCGACGGCAAGCCGTTGTTCGACCTGGAAGGCGAGGCCAGCGTGCCGCTGCTGGCCTACAGTGCCGGCGCGTTTCTCGGCCGTTCGGTGAACATGCTGTTGCGCCAACGGGCACTGCGCTTCACCACCATCTACGAAACCGCCATGGCCGACAGCCTGAAAAGCATGGCCCTGGAGGGGTTGGGCATCGCCTGGGTGCCGCAATTGAGCGTGCGTGCCGAACTGGCGCGTGGTGAGTTGGTGGTCTGCGGCGGCCCGCAATGGCATGTGCCGCTGGAGATTCGCCTGTATCGCTGTGCGTTGGTGCGCAAGGCGAACGTGCGGTTGTTGTGGCGCAAGCTCGAAGGGGGCGCAGCCCAAACGCCTACAGGACTGTAGGCGCCGGCTTGCTGGCTATCCAGACGCCGCCGGTCTGCCTGACACGGCACGTCGCCTGGTTCGCCAGCAAGCCGGCTCCTACGGGGATTTTGGGTGGATTTGATTGACCTTGCGGTCAATAAAACCGGCGCTTTGCGCCGTATGACAGATGGTCGCCACAGGGGCTGTTTATCTGCTTCTTTGAGGTATACTGCGCGGCCTTCGGCCGGTTACGACTGGCCATAATTCGTACAATCAAGCCACGCATCCTGCGTGGCTTGTTGTTTTTTGATGCGCCTGCGGGCGCCCAGAGAGAAGAGGCACGACGATGAGTGCACTGGTTGGCGTGATCATGGGCTCCAAGTCCGATTGGTCCACCCTTAGCCACACCGCCGATATGCTGGAAAAGCTCGGCATCCCCTACGAGGTGAAAGTGGTTTCTGCCCACCGCACCCCGGACCTGCTGTTCCAGTACGCCGAAGAGGCCGAGGCACGAGGCATCGAGGTGATCATCGCCGGTGCCGGTGGCGCGGCTCACCTGCCAGGCATGTGTGCAGCCAAGACCCACCTGCCGGTGCTGGGCGTACCGGTACAGTCGGCAATGCTTTCGGGCGTCGACTCGCTACTGTCTATTGTGCAGATGCCAGCAGGCATTCCGGTCGCCACCCTGGCCATCGGCAAGGCCGGCGCGATCAACGCAGCGCTGCTGTCGGCAAGTATCCTTGGCGCCAAGCACCCGCAGTTCCACGAGGTGCTGAAAACCTTCCGTGCCGAGCAGACAGACAGCGTCCTGGACAATCCAGACCCACGCATCGCCTGAGGTTGTTGACGATGAAAATCGGTGTAATCGGTGGCGGCCAACTGGGTCGCATGTTGGCGCTGGCGGGCACTCCGCTGGGCATGAACTTCGCTTTCCTGGACCCGGCACCGGATGCTTGCGCAGCCGCGTTGGGCGAACACCTGCGCGCCGATTACGGCGATCAGGATCACCTGCGTCAACTGGCCGATGAAGTCGATCTGGTGACCTTCGAGTTCGAAAGCGTTCCGGCGGAAACCGTCGCGTTCCTGTCGCAATTCGTTCCGGTCTACCCGAGCGCCGAAGCGCTGCGCATCGCCCGCGATCGCTGGTTCGAGAAGAGCATGTTCAAGGACCTGGGGATTCCTACCCCGGCGTTCGCGGATATCCAGTCCCAGGCTGACCTGGACGCCGCCGTGGCTTCCATCGGCCTGCCGGCAGTGCTCAAGACCCGTACCCTGGGTTACGACGGCAAGGGCCAGAAAGTCCTGCGCACCCCTGAAGATGTAGTCGGCACCTTCGCCGAGCTGGGCAGCGTGGCTTGCCTGCTGGAAGGCTTCGTGCCGTTCACCGGTGAAGTCTCGCTGATCGCCGTGCGTGCCCGCGACGGTGAAACCCGCTTCTATCCGTTGGTGCACAACACCCACGACAGCGGCATCCTCAAGCTGTCGGTGGCAAGCACCGATCACCCGTTGCAAGCCCTGGCTGAAGACTACTCCAGCCGTGTGCTCAAGCAGCTGGATTACGTCGGTGTGATGGCGTTCGAGTTCTTTGAAGTCGACGGTGGCCTGAAGGCCAACGAAATTGCCCCGCGCGTGCACAACTCCGGTCACTGGACCACTGAAGGCGCCGAGTGCAGCCAGTTCGAAAACCACCTGCGGGCGGTTGCCGGTCTGCCGTTGGGTTCGACGGCCAAGGTTGGTGAAAGCGCGATGCTCAACTTCATCGGCAAAGTGCCAGAGACCGAGAAGGTCCTGAACATCGCCGATTGCCATCTGCATCACTATGGCAAGGCGTTCAAGGTCGGCCGCAAGGTCGGTCACGCCAACCTTCGTTGTGCAGACCGCGAGACCCTGGCGGCCCAGATTCTCAAGGTTGAAGCACTGATCGCCGAATAGTTTTATCCGGCAACGGCGGAACCTTCGGGTTGCGCCGTTCTCTCATGGCAGGTTGCGAAAGTCTGACTAGGCTTTCAAATAGCTATTTCATTGAGAGGGGAATGCCATGGGAATTATCGGAACCATCTTTATTGGCTTGATCGTCGGCCTGCTGGCGCGGTTCCTGAAACCGGGCGATGACAGCATGGGCTGGATCATGACGATCCTGCTCGGTATCGGCGGTTCGCTGGCGGCCACTTACGGCGGTCAAGCCCTGGGCATCTACCAGGCTGGTCAAGGTGCTGGCTTCATCGGTGCGCTGGTAGGCGCGGTGGTGCTGCTGGTGATCTACGGCCTCGTCAAAAAGAACTGATTGAAGCGACAAAACCCTCTCTGCGCGGCGCGCGGGGAGGGCTAGAATGCTCGGCGTTTCCTGTTCTTCCCTTTACCGAGCACCTTCATGCGCCGTCTTTTGTTGACTCTTGTTTTACTGGGTACAGGCTTTGCCCATGCCGGCGAACTGCCGGAAACCGACTGGCTCGAATTGATGCCCAAGTCGGACCAGAAGGCCCTTGAGGCCATGCCTGAAATCGACCACAACTCCCCTGAGGCCAATGGCACTTTCACCGACAAAGGTGGGATGAAGCAGGCCAAAGGCTTGCCGGCGGTGATGTATTCGACCAAGACCGTTGCGTCGATGAACGACAGGAACATCCGCATTGGCGGTTACCCGGTGCCGCTGGAGTCCGACGCCAAGGGCCGCAGTACCTTGTTCTTCCTGGTGCCGTACCCGGGTGCCTGCATCCATGTGCCACCGCCGCCGCCTAACCAGCTGGTTCTGGTGCGCTATCCAAAGGGCCTGAAACTGAACGATATCTACACGCCGCTGTGGGTCACCGGCACGCTGAAAGTCGAGAAGGTCAGCAACGACCTGGCCGATGCGGCGTATGCACTGGATGCGCAGCAGGTGCGGGTGGTGAAAGAGTCAGACTTGTAGAGATGCAAATGTGGGAGCGGGCTTGCTCGCGAAGGCGGTGTAACAGCCAACGATGATGTTGAATGTTATGGCCCCTTCGCGAGCAAGCCCGCTCCCACATTGGTTTTGTGGCATTGATTAGAGCGGTTTGCTACCGACGCTCACGCTCAACGTATGGTTGGCACCTGGTTTCAGGTTCACCACATCGCCCATCACGTTCGCCGTCTCGATGCACAGCATGCGCTGCCAACCGTCGTCCGCCATGTCGCTGAACGCGGCGGCGCGGTCGGTCCATGGGTTCCAGATAACCGCCGTACGCGAACCACTGCTGGTCAGTACGATGCGCCGTTCCCAAGCCGGATCGACGATGCTCAGTTGCGACGGGGCATCGAGGTAGATGCGGTCGGTCTCGCCGGTAAAACGCAGGTCACCGGTCTGGGTGACGGTTTTCCAGTTGTCCAGGGTTTCGATGTAGTTGAGACCGTCCACGCCTTCGACGTGCACATCGCGCACATCGCTGACGGCAAAATAACTGTGCAGCGCCTGGCTGATGCTGACGGCTTCAGCGCCCCGGTTGTGGCTGGTCAGGTGGATATGCAATTGCTCGTCGAGGCGAATGCTCAGCTTCAAATCCACCTGGTGCGGCCAGCCGGGAAAGCCGCCTTCGGGGTAGGGCAGGAGGAATTCGACCTTCAGGCTTTCGCCCTCGGCTTCGATGCCGCCCAGTTCCCAATCCATCGCTCGCACAAAACCGTGGGCCGACGGCGCTTCATTGCTGACGCGCATCGCCTGAACGCTTTGCGGATTGCGCTCAAACACGCCGAACCACGGCCAGCACACCGGCACGCCGGCACGGATGCTCTTGCCGGTCTTGAATACAGCCTCGTCGTTGAGCCAGATCAGCGGCGGCTGGCCTGCCAATTGATAGCTGAGGATGTGCGCACCTTGCTGGGCCACCAGTAATTCGGCCTGACCGTGGCGGATACGCCAGCAGTTCAGTTCATCCAGTTTTACGGCTTCAACATTGGGCGTGCTCATGGGACAGCTCTCGATCAGTAACGTGGACGACTATCGACCACAAAACGGCTACCAGGTTTAAAAGCTCTTTATCGAGCCCGGGGCGGAACCGAGCGGGTGCGGCCACTGCCGTCGATGGCAACGAACACAAAGACCGCTTCGGTTACTTTACGCCACTCGCTGGACAGTGGATCGTCGCTCCAGACCTCGACCATCATCTTGATCGAGCTGCGGCCGATTTCCAGGGCCTGGGTATAAAAGGAAAGCTGAGCGCCCACCGCCACCGGAACCAGAAACGCCATGCGGTCGATCGCAACGGTGGCAACACGCCCACCGGCGACCTTGCTGGCCATCGCGGTGCCTGCCAAATCCATCTGCGCCACCAGCCAGCCGCCGAAAATATCGCCAAAGCCGTTGGTTTCGCGAGGGAGCGCGGTGATTTGCAGGGCCAGGTCGCCTTGCGGGATCGGATCTTCTTGTTCGAGCTCTATCATGCCGGGGGTGCCTCTGACCCGTGACTCTTCGTTGGTATTGCTGGTGGTAGCCGTCTTCGGGAAAAACGATTCAGCACCGAACATACTACGTTCGTCACGTTTTCCATCAGGCGCCTAAAGGGAAACTCTGCGAAATCGCCTATGAACCTGACAGGCGCTTTCGCACAGCAACCCCTCAAAAACCGGAGCAAGGTTTGAGTATATCGGTCGGTAGACTCCGCGACGACCGTCCGGTTCTCATTTTGACCGTCAAAAACGCACCTCTATGTGCTTTTTCGAACAATTTGCTATCGTGCCGGACCTGCCCAAACCTCCGCCAGCGTTGTTGAGGTTGCAGATCCGACTATAAGAGAAGCCCTTGCCATGACCACAGCGCCCTCGAGCATCGCGCAGCCAGACCAACCCGCACGTCCGCTGACCCGCAACGACTACAAGACTCTTTCGCTGTCTGCCCTGGGCGGCGCGCTGGAGTTCTACGACTTCATTATCTTCGTGTTCTTCGCCACGGTGGTGGGCAAGCTGTTCTTCCCGGCGGACATGCCCGAGTGGCTACGCCTGATGCAGACATTCGGCATCTTCGCTGCCGGCTACCTGGCGCGGCCGCTGGGGGGCATCGTAATGGCGCACTTCGGCGACCTGCTGGGCCGCAAGAAAATGTTCACCCTGAGCATTTTCATGATGGCGGTGCCGACCCTGATCATGGGCTTGCTGCCGACTTATGCGCAGATCGGCATGTGGGCCCCCATCCTGTTGCTGTTGATGCGGGTGATCCAGGGCGCCGCCATTGGGGGTGAAGTGCCGGGGGCGTGGGTCTTTGTTTCCGAACACGTGCCGCAGCGGCATGTCGGCTACGCCTGCGGCACCCTGACCAGCGGTCTGACGGCGGGTATCTTGCTCGGCTCTCTGGTCGCCACGGCGATCAACAGCCTCTATACCCCGGTGGAAGTAGCGGATTACGCCTGGCGGATTCCGTTCCTGCTGGGTGGCGTATTCGGTCTGTTCTCGGTGTACTTGCGTCGCTGGCTGCACGAAACCCCTGTGTTCGCCGAACTGCAACAGCGCAAGGCCCTGGCCGAAGAAGTGCCGCTGCGCGCGGTACTGCGTGACCATCGTGGTGCCATCGCCATTTCGATGCTGCTGACCTGGCTTCTGTCGGCCGCCATCGTGGTGCTGATCCTGATGACCCCGACCGTGTTGCAGACGGTCTATCACTTTTCGCCAACCACGGCCCTGCAGGCGAACAGCGTGGCGATTGTATTCCTGAGTTTTGGTTGCATCATTGCCGGCGCACTGGCCGATCGCTTCGGTGCGGGACGCGTCTTCGTGATCGGCTGTACCGCGTTGCTGGCCAGTTCCTGGACCTTCTATCACAGCCTGGCTGACCATCCTGACTGGCTGTTCCCGATGTATGCCCTGACCGGTCTGCTGGTCGGCACCATCGGCGCGGTGCCCTATGTGATGGTCAAGGCTTTCCCGCCGGTGGTGCGTTTCAGCGGGCTGTCGTTCTCCTACAACGTCGCCTACGCGATTTTCGGCGGCCTGACGCCGATGATCGTCAGCCTGTTGCTCAAGGAAAGTCCGATGGGGCCTGCCTATTATGTGGCGGTGCTGTGTGGAGTCGGGATTCTGGTGGGGGCTTATCTCTGGAAGAAGGGCCGTTGATCGAGTCCTGAGTCGATCGTACTGACGCTATCGCGAGCAAGCCCGCTCCCACATTCGACCGCAATCCAGCTTGAGTGTGGGAGCGGGCTTGCTCGCGAAGGACGCGCCGCGAAACATCTTGTAGAACGCGAATACTGGCCTTTCATCCAATTGTCATATTTCAGCCATAGAGTGTTCACACGGCCTGCTGATACTTGGCCCCGAATAACACACCCTATCTGCTAGGAGTAAGGCATGAAACTGAAGCGTTTGATGGCGGCAATGACTTTTGTCGCTGCTGGCGTTGCGACTGCCAACGCGGTTGCCGCTGTTGACCCTGCTATCCCGAGCTACACCAAGACCACTGGTGTGTCGGGCAACCTGTCCAGCGTTGGTTCCGACACCCTGGCCAACCTCATGACCCTCTGGGCCGAGAATTACAAGAAAGAATACCCGAACGTAAACATCCAGATTCAGGCCGCTGGCTCCGCCACCGCGCCACCTGCGCTGACTGAAGGCACCTCCAACCTGGGCCCGATGAGCCGCAAGATGAAGGACACCGAACTGGCTGCCTTCGAGCAGAAGTACGGATACAAGCCAACCGCTATCCCGGTTGCCGTGGACGCCCTGGCCGTATTCGTACACAAGGACAACCCGATCCAGCACCTGACCATGGAACAGGTCGACGCGATCTTCTCGTCCACTCGTCTGTGCGGCGCTAAAACCGAAGTCAAAACCTGGGGTGACCTGGGCGTGACCGGTGACCTGGCCAACAAGCCGGTGCAACTGTTCGGTCGTAACTCGGTATCCGGCACCTACGGCTACTTCAAGGAAGAAGCCCTGTGCAAAGGCGACTACAAGCCAAACGTCAACGAACAACCAGGTTCGGCTTCGGTCGTGCAGTCGATCAGCTCCTCGCTGAACGGTATCGGTTACTCGGGCATCGGCTACAAGACCGCTAGCGTGAAAACCGTTGCTCTGTCGAAGAAAGGCAGCACCGAGTTCATCGAAGACACCGAAGAAAACGCCCTGAACGGCAAGTACCCGCTGTCCCGTTTCCTCTACGTTTACGTCAACAAAGCCCCGAACAAGCCTCTGGCCCCGCTGGAAGCCGAGTTCGTGAAGCTGGTTCTGTCGAAACAGGGTCAGGAAGTTGTAGTGAAAGACGGTTACATCCCACTGCCAGCCAAGGTTGCAGCAAAAGCACTGGCTGACCTGGGTCTGGCGGAAGGCGGCGCTGAAGTCGCAAAAAAGTAACAAATTGAGTCCGGGTTAATCCCGGACTCTGTAGGAGCCGGCTTGCCGGCGATGGCATCACCGCGGTGAACCTGTCGGACCGAGTCGACAGAATCGCCAGCAAGCCGGCTCCTACGCCCCCCAAATTTTCGCTCCGCTGCCGGTTCCACCGGGCGGCGGATTTGTTGCGTCACTGCACTGTCATCTTTCTGTCATACAGGATCGCTAGGGTGTGCGAATGAATGATCTGGCCAATTCCACAATGACTACTAATCCCCCCAAGCGAATTGACTTCAATACGCCTGAGCTACAACGCAAGCGTCGCATTCGCGCGCTCAAGGATCGCTTCACCCGCTGGTACGTCCTCATCGGCGGCCTGGCGGTGCTGGCAGCCATCACACTGATCTTTTTCTTCCTCGCCTACGTGGTTGCGCCGTTGTTCCAGGGTGCCAGCCTGACTGCGAAAGATGCGATCACTCCAGCCTGGATGCAGGATTCCGGCAAGCCGCTGATGATCTCCCTGGAAGAGCAAAACCAGGTGGCGATGCGGGTTTCCGACAAGGGCCAGGCCCTGTTCTTCGATATCGACAGTGGCGCCGAACTCAAGCGCGTCGATTTGCCTGTTCCGGCCGGCACCACCGTCACTTCCATCGGCGAAGACCAGCCAGGTCACCCGCTGGTGGCCGTGGGCCTGTCCAACGGTCAGGCGCTGGTGTTCCGTCACACCTATAAAGTCAGCTACCCGGAAGGCAAGAAAACCATCACCCCGGCCGTCGAGTACCCGTACGGCGAAGCGCCAATAGCGGTGAACGAAGCCGGTGGTGCGCTGGAGCACGTCAGCCTCAACGCCAACGATTCGACCTTGATGCTGGTCGGCTCCACCGGTTCGCAACTCAATGTTCTGTCGCTGACCAGCGAAGAGAACATGATGACCGGCGAAGTCACCAATGAGCAGAAACGCATCGACCTGCCGCAAATGACCGAGCCGGTGAAGAACATCTTCGTCGACCCGCGCCAGCAGTGGCTGTATGTGGTCAACGGGCGTGCCCAGGCGGACGTGTTCAGCCTGCGCGACAAGAGCCTCAACGGTCGCTACAAATTGCTTGAAGACGGTGAAGCGCAAGTCACCGCCAGCACCCAACTGGTGGGCGGTATCTCGCTGATCATCGGCGACTCCAAAGGTGGTCTGGCCCAGTGGTTCATGGCTCGCGACCCCGATGGCGAGCAACGCCTGAAGCAGATCCGCACCTTCCAGATGGGCACCACGCCGATCGTTGAAATCACTGCCGAAGAACGCCGCAAGGGCTTCGTGGCCCTGGACGCTTCCGGCAAGCTTGGCGTGTTCCACAGCACTGCCCACCGCACCTTGCTGGTGGAGCCGGTTGCTGAAGGCCAAGGCGTTTTCGGTCTGTCGCCTCGCGCCAACCGCGTGATCGTGGAAGCCGGCGGCAAGCTGCACCCGCTGCTGCTCGACAACCCGCACCCGGAAGTTTCGTGGAGCGCGCTGTGGAGCAAGGTCTGGTACGAGAACTACGACGAGCCTAAATACGTCTGGCAATCGACCGCCGCCAACACCGACTTCGAACCCAAGCTGAGCCTGTCGCCGCTGACCTTCGGTACCCTGAAAGCCGCGTTCTACGCCATGCTGCTGGCCGCTCCACTGGCCGTTGCCGCGGCGATCTACACCGCGTACTTCATGGCCCCGGGCATGCGCCGCAAGGTCAAGCCGGTGATCGAGTTGATGGAAGCGATGCCAACGGTGATCCTCGGCTTCTTCGCCGGTCTGTTCCTTGCGCCGTATGTGGAAGGGCATTTGCCGGGCATCTTCAGCCTGTTGATGCTGCTGCCGATCGGCATTCTGGTGGCGGGTTTCGCCTTCAGTCGCCTGCCTGAATCGATCCGCCTGCGAGTGCCGGATGGCTGGGAAAGTGCGCTGCTGATTCCGGTGATCCTGTTCGTGGGCTGGCTGTCGCTGTACATGAGTCCGTTCATGGAGAACTGGTTCTTCGGCGGCGACATGCGCATGTGGATCTCCCACGACCTGGGCATCACCTACGACCAGCGCAACGCATTGGTAGTGGGTTTGGCCATGGGCTTCGCGGTCATCCCGAACATCTACTCCATCGCCGAAGACGCCGTGTTCAGCGTGCCACGCGGCCTGACCCTGGGCTCCCTGGCCCTCGGTGCCACGCCGTGGCAGACCATGACCCGCGTGGTGATCCTCACCGCCAGCCCGGGTATCTTCTCGGCGCTGATGATCGGCATGGGCCGTGCGGTCGGTGAAACCATGATCGTGTTGATGGCCACCGGTAACACCCCGGTCATGGAAATGAACCTGTTCGAAGGCCTGCGCACCTTGGCCGCCAACGTCGCGGTGGAAATGCCGGAGTCGGAAGTCGGCGGCAGCCACTACCGCGTGCTGTTCCTCTCGGCGCTGGTGCTGCTGCTGTTCACCTTCGTCATGAACACCCTCGCGGAACTGATTCGTCAGCGTCTGCGCAAGAAATACTCGTCGCTTTAAGAAAGGTAGAAGTCTGTGAAACAGAACTCCCTGAAAGGATGGTTCAAGAGCGGCGCCCCCGGCGTCTGGATCAGCGGTGGCGCGGTGTCCATCGCGGTCATCATGACCATTGGCCTGCTGGCAGTGATTGCCGTGCGCGGCCTGGGTCACTTCTGGCCGGCGGATCTGATCCACGCCAGCTACGACGTGCCGGGCCAGGCCAATCACCTGGTCATCGGCGAAGTGGTACAGAAAGAAGAAGTACCCCGTGCACGCTTGAAGAGTGCCGGCTTGCCGGTACCTGAGCAGGGTCCGGAGTTCATGACCCGCGAGCTGATCAAGGTCGGCAACCGTGACCTGAACGGTAACGACTTCACCTGGATCGTCGGCGAGTGGCTGACCAACCAGACCACGCCGCCGGAGCTGATGGCCATCGAGCGTCGCGAGTGGGGCAACTTCTACGGCTACCTGGTCAACGTCAAACAGGACGGCAAGGTCATCGCCGAGGGCGAGGCTGCCTGGCCTGAGCTACAAGCGCGGATCAACCGTGTGAGCGGGCTCGCCGCCCAGCTCAAGTCGCTGGAAAAGACTGACATCGGTGCGATCAACGCCGGTCTGGAACGCATCCGCCTGCACGGTCGCAAACTGGAACTGGAAGGCAAGCTCGACGCCACCGCACAAGCGGACATGGAGTCCGAGCGCGCCGAACTCAATGCCCGTTATCAGGACGTCGAAGCGCGTCTGAGCGATCTGCATGCGCAGTTCAATCGCGATGCGCTGACTGCCCGCGACGCCAACGGCAAAGAGATTGAAATCGGTCTGGGCAAAGTGGTTCACGCCTACCAGCCGAACGCGATGAGCACTTTCACCAAAGTCGGTTTCTACTTCAGCAAGATCTGGGAATTCCTGTCGGACGACCCGCGTGAAGCGAACACCGAAGGCGGGATTTTCCCGGCGATCTTCGGCACCGTGATGATGACCCTGATCATGGCGATGATCGTCACCCCGTTCGGCGTGCTGGCAGCGGTGTACCTGCGTGAATACGCCAAGCAGAACACCCTGACGCGGATCATCCGTATCGCGGTGAACAACCTGGCGGGCGTTCCGGCGATTGTTTACGGCGTGTTCGGCCTGGGCTTCTTCGTCTACGTACTGGGTGGTTCGGTCGACCGCTTGTTCTTCCCGGAAGCGCTGCCCGCACCGACCTTCGGTACACCCGGTCTGCTCTGGGCCTCGCTGACTCTGGCGCTGCTGGCGGTGCCGGTGGTGATCGTGGCTACCGAAGAAGGCCTGGCGCGTATCCCGCGCACCGTACGTGAAGGTTCGTTGGCCCTCGGCGCGACCAAGGCTGAAACCTTGTGGAAGATCGTCATCCCGATGGCCAGCCCGGCGATGATGACCGGCATGATCCTCGCCGTGGCCCGCGCCGCTGGCGAAGTGGCGCCGCTGATGCTGGTGGGTGTGGTGAAACTGGCGCCGTCGCTGCCGGTGGACGGTAACTACCCGTACCTGCACCTGGACCAGAAGATCATGCACCTGGGCTTCCACATCTATGACGTCGGCTTCCAGAGCCCGAACGTCGAGGCCGCACGGCCGCTGGTGTACGCCACGGCGCTGCTGCTGGTGCTGGTGATCGCGACATTGAACCTGTCGGCGGTGTACATCCGTAACCACCTGCGCGAGAAGTACAAGGCGCTGGACAGCTGATCAACACCGAACTGTAGGAGCCGGCTTGCTGGCGAAGGCATCACCACGGTGAACCTGCGGGACCGAGTGGCCTGCATCGCCAGCAAGCCGGCTCCTACAAGGAAAGAATTGTGTAACCCGCAGGCTCGGCCTGTGGCAACCGAACCGAATTTGTTAGCACAGGGAGCCTCCCATGCAGCACGAAGCACATACCCACGGCATCAACATGTCCGCCCTGGGTCGCGACAAACAGAGCCTGAACCTCGAGCAGGAAACCGTGGCAATCGAAGTGCCGGGCCTGAGCCTGTTCTACGGCGAAAAACAAGCGCTGTACGACGTCAGCATGAACATCCCGAAACAGCGCGTGACGGCCTTCATCGGCCCGTCCGGCTGTGGCAAGTCGACGCTGCTGCGTACCTTCAACCGCATGAACGACCTGGTGGATGGCTGCCGTGTCGAAGGCGAGATCAACCTGTACGGCAACAACATCTACCGCAAGGGCGAGGATGTGGCCGAGCTGCGTCGTCGCGTCGGCATGGTTTTCCAGAAGCCGAACCCGTTCCCCAAGACCATCTACGAAAACGTGGTCTACGGTCTGCGTATCCAGGGCATCAACAAGAAGCGCGTCCTCGACGAAGCTGTCGAGTGGGCACTCAAAGGCGCGGCGCTGTGGGACGAGGTCAAGGACCGTCTGCACGAGTCGGCACTGGGCCTGTCCGGTGGTCAGCAGCAGCGTCTGGTGATCGCCCGCACCATCGCCGTCGAGCCGGAAGTGCTACTGCTCGACGAACCGTGCTCGGCACTCGACCCGATCTCCACGCTGAAAGTCGAAGAGTTGATCTACGAACTGAAATCGAAGTTCACCATCGTCATCGTGACCCACAACATGCAACAAGCCGCGCGGGTTTCCGACTACACGGCGTTCATGTACATGGGCAAACTGGTGGAGTTCGGCGACACCGATACCCTGTTCACCAATCCGGCGAAGAAGCAGACCGAAGACTACATCACTGGTCGCTACGGCTAGGAAGCTGTTGTTGCTCACTCAACTGACGCTGCGGTCCACCGCACCTTACCGGACGCTCCAAGGACGCCAACATGATTAGTAAAGAAGGCCTTACCCACCACATCTCCGCGCAGTTCAACGCTGAGCTCGAGGAAGTGCGCAGCCACCTCCTGGCCATGGGCGGGTTGGTCGAGAAGCAGGTCAACGACGCGGTGACCGCGCTGATCGAGGCCGACTCCGGCCTGGCCCAGCAGGTACGCGAGATCGACGACCAGATCAACCAGATGGAACGCAACATCGACGAAGAATGCCTGCGCATTCTGGCCCGTCGTCAGCCGGCAGCATCCGACCTGCGGCTGATCATCAGCATTTCCAAATCGGTGATCGATCTGGAGCGCATCGGCGACGAAGCGACCAAGATCGCCCGTCGCGCCATCCAGCTGTGCGAGGAAGGCGAAGCGCCGCGTGGTTACGTCGAAGTGCGCCATATCGGTGACCAGGTGCGCAACATGGTCCGCGATGCACTGGACGCCTTTGCCCGTTTCGACGCCGAGCTGGCGTTGTCGGTGGCGCAGTACGACAAGATCATCGACCGCGAATACAAGACCGCCCTGCGTGAGCTGGCCACCTACATGATGGAAGATCCGCGTTCCATTTCGCGGGTTCTGAGCATTATCTGGGTACTGCGTTCGCTGGAGCGTATCGGCGACCACGCTCGCAACATTTCGGAGCTGGTGATTTATCTGGTACGCGGCACGGACGTGCGGCACCTGGGTCTCAAGCGCATGAAGGAAGAAGTTGAAGGAACCAGTGGCGAAACCGCTAATGTTCCGGGCAAAACTGACGATAAGTAAGGTTGCCCAAGTAAAGCGCCCGGCCTATTGGCCGGGCGTTTTTGTTTGCGGCAGACGAATTCGAAAAGCAGCACCCGTGAACGAAAAGTCCGGCGTGACTGAAGGTTTTTGGCAATGTGCCATCAGCAAGGCGGTATGCTGGCCGGGATTTTTTAAAGGGGTGGTGGATGAGTAAGGTCAGTGTGTTGGTCGTGGACGACGCGTCGTTCATCCGTGACTTGGTGAAAAAGTGCCTGCGCAATTATTTCCCGGGCATGCGGATCGAAGATGCGATAAACGGCAAAAAGGCTCAGGCCATGCTGGCCAAGGAAGCCTTCGACCTGGTCCTGTGCGACTGGGAAATGCCGGAAATGTCCGGCCTGGAACTGCTGACCTGGTGTCGTGAGCAAGACAACCTCAAGGCCATGCCTTTTGTGATGGTGACCAGCCGTGGCGACAAGGAGAACGTCGTCCAGGCGATACAGGCCGGAGTATCCGGCTATGTCAGCAAGCCGTTCACCAACGAGCAACTGATCACCAAGGTCAAGCAGGCGCTGCACAAGGTCGGCAAACTCGACGCCTTGATCAGCGTAGCCGCGACCAAGACCCCCCCTGCATTCGCCAACGACTCCCTCGCCGCCTTGACCGCTGGCAAGGCGCCCGTTGCCACGCCAACGGCCGCACCCGCACCGTCCAAGGGCTTGCTCAACAGCCCTCCGGTCAAGGCGCCTGCAGCCTCTTCGAATCCCGCCAGCGGCCGTGGTCAGGGTCAACTGCGTTTGCCGAACGGCATCCAGCAATGCGTGATCAAGGCCTTGAGCCTCAAGGAAGCCCTGTTGGTGGTCAAGCGTACCGAGACCCTGCCGCAGATCCTCGACAGCGCCGTGCTGGACCTGGAGCAGGGCGACAATGCCGAAATCGCCCGTCTCAATGGTTACCTGCACGCCGTCGTGGCCCACGAGCCGAAGCCCGACAGCGACTGGCTGCAATTGACCTTCCGCTTTGTCGACCAGGATGCACAGAAGCTCGATTACATCTCGCGCCTGATTGCGCGGGGGACGGCGCAGAAGCACTTTATTCCTGGCGCGTAATCCAGCGTCGTCTGCGAGTTCGCCTTCGCGAGCAAGCCCGCTCCCACATTTGAAATGCATTCCAATGTGGGAGCGGGCTTGCTCGCGAAAGGGCCCTCCTTGTGACCGCACATCTGCTGAACACCTTTTCTGAAACATCTGTCGACTACCCGGGTCCATTGCAGCTGCTAGGCTCCATCTCAAGTTTCACTCGACAGAATTCATCCCCATGTTCACGCGAATGCTACTTTTTTGTGGTCTGTGCATGGCCGCCGCTTCGGCGACGGCCATGACGATCTACAAGTCCACCGATGCCAATGGCGTGGTCTCCTACAGCGACTTCCCCACCAGCAAAAACTCCAAGCTGTTTATTTTTCGCGATGGCATGGTCGAGCACCTTGAGCGCCAGGTGCGCCTGGTCATCATGAAGAAGAACGGCGTGGACAGCGTGTACGTGCGCAATGACCTGTATGCGCCGGTCGAGGTCGAACTGAGTTTCGCCGGGGTGAAGAACGCCAGCGGGGTGCCGGGGCGTACGATTCGGCGCGTGATACCGCAACGCACCAGCGTTCGCCTGGCGCAGCTCACGGCGAAAAACGCCGGAACGCCACTCGCCTACGTTCCGAAGTTCAATTACTCCCTGGGTGACCCCTCAGGGGTCGCCGTGGGCTATCGCTACCCCTTGCCCTGGCGTGGCGGGCCGTTCCGGATCAGTCAGGGCGCCAACGGGCCTTACAGCCACTTTGGGCCCAAGAGCCGTTACGCCATCGACATTGCGATGCCTGAGGGCACACCGATCATTGCCGCGCGAGGCGGTGTGGTGGTGAAAACGGAAAATCGCCAGAGCGGGCGCGGCACCGATGCATCCGGCAATTTCGTGCGGGTGCTGCACGATGACGGGACCATGGGTGTTTATCTGCACCTGAAGAAAGGCTCGGTCTGCGTTCGGGAAGGTCAGCGGGTAACGGTGGGCAGTGCGTTGGCGTTGTCCGGTAACACCGGCAACAGCACCGGGCCGCATTTGCACTTCGTGGTGCAGCGCAATACCGGGCTGGGGCTGGTGTCGATTCCGTACCAGTTCAACCAGCCAGTCAGCGCACTGCCCAACTTTGCGTTGGGCAGTAGGAGCCGGCTTGCTGGCGATGAACGATAACGCGGTATCACAGAGTTACCGCAACCCCGTTTATTCACACATACCAGCTTACGACTGCTGCGCAGCCGAGCGGGGGCAAGCCCCCTCGCCACAAGAGCTCGCCACCACAACCGCAATCAATCGAGCATCAACACCTTGGCCAGGACAATCTTCGGCCCTTTCATCTTCTTGATGATGATTCGCAGGCCTTCGACTTCCAGCACTTCTTCCTCTTCGGGTACGCGCTTGAGGCTCTCGTAGACCAGTCCGGCCAGGGTTTCGGCTTCGACATGGTCGAGGTCGATGCCCAGCAGTCGCTCAACCTTGAACAGCGGCGTATCGCCCCGCACCAGCAGCTTGCCCGGCTGATACGCGAGGATCCCGCGTTCGGCCTTGCGGTGTTCGTCCTGGATGTCGCCTACCAGCACTTCCAGCACGTCTTCCATGGTCAGGTAGCCGATGATGTTGCCGTCGGCCTCTTCGACCACGGCGAAGTGCGAGCCGCCCTTGCGGAACTGCTCCAGCAATTGCGACAGCGGCATGTGCCGGGATACGCGCTCCAGCGGGCGGGTCAGTTCGGCCAGGTTGAACGACTCGGGAATGTGGTCCAGCGCCGCCAGCTCCAGCAGCAGGTCCTTGATGTGCAGCAGGCCGACGAACTCCTGGCGCTCGCTGTCGTATACCGGATAGCGGCTGAACTTGTGGCGACGGAACATCGCCAGGATCTGCTTGAGCGGTGCGTTGAACTCCAGGGTTACCAGGTCTTCGCGGGAATTGGCCCAGTCGACCACTTCCAGCTCACCCATTTCCACCGCCGAGGCCAATACACGCATGCCTTGGTCGCTCGGGTCCTGGCCACGGCTGGAGTGCAGGATCAGTTTCAGCTCTTCACGGCTGTAGTGATGCTCGTGGTGCGGGCCAGGTTCACCTTGGCCGGCAATGCGCAGGATGGTGTTGGCGCTGGCGTTGAGCAGGTAGATGGCCGGGTACATGGCCCAGTAGAACAGGTACAGCGGCACGGCGGTCCACAGCGACAGCAATTCGGGTTTGCGGATCGCCCAGGATTTCGGGGCCAGTTCGCCGACCACGATGTGCAGGTACGAAATGATGAAGAACGCGGTGAAAAACGAGATGCCCTTGACCACTTCGGCCGACTCGACGCCGACCGCGCTCAACAGCGGCTCAAGAATATGGGCAAACGCGGGTTCACCGACCCAGCCCAGGCCCAGGGAGGCGAGGGTGATACCCAGTTGGCAGGCCGACAGGTACGCATCGAGCTGACTGTGCACGGTGCGCAGGATGTGTCCGCGCCAGCCGTTTTTGTCAGCGATGGCCTCGACCCGGGTCGAGCGCAGTTTGACCATGGCAAATTCCGCCGCAACGAAAAATCCGTTGAGCAAAACCAGGATCAGAGCAAAAAGAATCATGCCGAAGTCGGCGAAAATTGTAGCGAGGGTCAAGCCAGGGGAAGGGTCCATGATGGAGTTTTGCGGGTTCCGTGTATTCGAAAGGGAAGTAGTAACCGCGCCTGAAAAGGCAGGCACAAGTCAGCCAATGTAGCGGCTGACTGAGTGATTGCCTAGTGGCGCATGCTGGCCGGTATCAATCAGTGGTGCTGATAACCCGGGATTTGGTGACCTGAGCCGGGGCAAAGTGGCAGGTAAAGGTACTGCCGTGGCCCGGTACGCTGCTGATTTCCATCCGTGCCCGATGTCGTAACAAAACGTGTTTGACGATCGCCAGCCCCAGGCCGGTGCCGCCGGTGTTGGAGTTGCGGCTGGAGTCGACGCGGTAGAAGCGTTCGGTCAGGCGGGGCAGGTGTTTGTTATCGATGCCGATCCCGGAATCCTGCACGCTCAGGTGCGCTCCCTGGTCATCGCCCCACCAGCGAATGCGGATGTTGCCTTCGGCCGGGGTGTATTTCACCGCGTTGAACACCAGGTTGGAAAACGCGCTGCGCAACTCCGCCTCGCTGCCCTTGAGCAGAATCGTCGGGTCGGCTTCCAGGGTGATTTTCTGGTTTTTCTGGCCGGACAACTGCTGCGCGTCGCTCCTGATCGATTGCAGCAAGCCGTCGATCGGTACCGGCTGGTTGTCCGACGGATAATCGGTGGCTTCCAGCTTGGCCAGCAGCAACAGGTCGTTGAGCAAGGTTTGCATGCGCCCACCTTGTTGCTGCATCTGCTGCAAGGCCCGGATCCAGCGCGGGTTCACCTCGTCGACGTTATCGAGCAGGGTTTCCAGGTAGCCGCAGATCACCGTCAGCGGAGTGCGCAGTTCATGGGAGACGTTGGCGATGAAGTCTTTGCGCATTTGTTCCAGCTGATGGATGCGCGTCACATCGCGCACCAGCATCAAGTGTTCGTTGTTGCCATAACGGGTGATGTACAGCTGGATGCGCACGCGGTCGTTGGTCGGCGAGGGGATTTCCAGCGGCTCGGCGTAACTGTCTTGCTCGAAGTATTCCTTGAAGCGCGGATGGCGCACCAGATTGGTCACCGGTTGGCCGCTGTCCTGTGGCGTCTTGAGGCCCAGCAGGGTTTCGGCGGCACGGTTCCACCATTCCAGGTTGCCGTCGCTGTCGAGCATGATCACTGCGTCTTTCAGCGCGGCGGTGGATTCCTGAACCCGGTCGATCACCGCTTGCAGGCGCCCGCGTACCCGTTGGTCGCGGCGTTGCAGGTGGTAGATGCTGTCGAAGACCTCGCCCCACAGGCCGTAGCCGTCGGGTGGCGCTTCATCGGGTTTGTGCAGGCGCAGCCACTCGTGCAGACGCAGCAATTGCTTGAGGGTCCAGGCCAGGTAGAGACCCAGGCCTGCGGCGAGGCTCCAGCCGTAGTAGCCGGTGATCAGGCCGATCACCAGGCAGGCGGTGACCAGCAGCAGCATGTGGCGAATCAGGGTGCCATGCCAGTTTTGGTTCACGAAAAAAATACGTCCTTGAGAGTGGAACCACTGCGATCATCAGGCCTTGGTTGAGAACCGGTAGCCGGTGCCGCGCACGGTTTGTACCAGATTTTCGTATGCATCGCCGAGGGCTTTGCGCAGGCGTCGAATGTGTACGTCAACGGTGCGCTCTTCGACGTAGACGTTGCCGCCCCAGACCTGATCCAGCAACTGCCCACGGGTGTAGGCGCGTTCCTGGTGGGTCATGAAGAATTGCAGCAAGCGGTATTCGGTCGGGCCCATCTCGGCAGGTCGGCCGTCGATGGTCACGCGGTGGCTGATCGGGTCCAGCAACAGGCCGCCGACTTCGATTGGCGCTTCGCCATCGGTCGGACCGGCGCGGCGCAGCACGGCTTTCAGGCGCGCTACCAGCTCACGTGGGGAAAACGGTTTGGTGATGTAGTCGTCGGCGCCGACTTCCAGGCCCTGGATCTTGTTGTCCTCTTCACCTTTGGCGGTGAGCATGATGATCGGGATGTCCCCGGTCAGTTCATCGCGCTTGAGACGACGGGCCAGTTCGATGCCGGACGTGCCGGGCAGCATCCAGTCGAGCAGGATCAGGTCCGGTTTGCGGTCGACGATAATGGCATGGGCCTGCTGGGAGTTTTCAGCCTCCAGGCAGTCATAGCCGGCCATTTCCAATGCTACGGCGATCATTTCGCGAATAGGCGCTTCGTCGTCGACGATCAGAATGCTCCTGCCAACCATGCCTTTAATCCTCTTGTCATTTAACTGTCTTGCGCCGCATTAGATAACGGAATTATTGCAGTCGTGTGACAGTATTTTAGTCGGCCGGCGATTGACTGGATCCTGGGCTAAGCTCTAAGTCCGAATCCTGACAACCACAAAAGGAAGGTTTCAAATGACTCTACACTCGCAATCCTTCAAGGCTCTGCTGTTGGCCGCTGCCCTGGCATTGCCTTCGATGGCCTTCGCCGCCGAACCGGGCATGATGAAAGACGGCATGATGACCGACCACAAAGGGATGACCCTGTACACCTTCGACAAGGACGCGGGCGGCAAGTCGATGTGCAACGGCGACTGCGCCAAGTACTGGCCGCCAATGATGGCGCCGGCGGGTGCCAAGGCCGAAGGTAAATGGACAGTCGTCAAGCGTGACGATGGCTCGATGCAATGGGCCTATGGCGGCAAGCCGCTGTACTACTACGAGGACGACAAAAAACCCGGAGACATGACGGGTGACAAGAAAAAAGACGTCTGGCACGTCGTTCACGAGCATATGTAACGGTTGTAGCCTGCCGCACCAGATCGCTGCCTTCGTTGCTCTGCAGGAGCTGCTGAAGGCGGCGAACTTTTTGATGCTTCAACGCAACGCGTAATCCAGCACAATCCCGACGAAAATCGCCAAACCCGCCCAGTGATTGTGCAAAAACGCCTTGAAGCAGCGCATGCGGTCCTTGCCGCGGGTGTACCAGAACTCCCACGCAAAGCAGCCCGCCGCCACTAGTAATCCGAGGTGGAACCAGCCACCCAGGTCGAACTTCGAACCCGCCAGCAACAGGCAACCCAGCGCCAGCCCTTGCAGAGTCAGGATGATCACCCGGTCTGCATCGCCAAACAGAATTGCCGTGGATTTCACCCCGATCTTCAGGTCGTCATCGCGGTCAGTCATCGCGTAATACGTGTCGTAACCCACGGTCCACATCAGGTTGGCGATCCACAGCAGCCACGCGACTGCTGGCAGTTCACCGGTTTCTGCGGTGAACGCCATCGGCATGCCCCACGAAAACGCCATGCCCAGAACCACTTGCGGGTAATAGGTGTAGCGCTTCATGAACGGATACGTAAACGCCAGCGCCAAGCCGCCGAATGACAGCCAAATGGTCGCGGCGTTGGTGCACAGCACCAACAGGAAGCTCACGCCCATCAGCAGCGCGAAGAACACCAACGCCTCTTTCGAGCTGATTTTACCGGCGGCCAAGGGCCGTTGCGCAGTGCGTTTGACGTGGCCATCGACCTTGCGGTCCGCCCAGTCATTGATCACGCAACCGCCAGCGCGGGTCAGCACCACGCCGAGGACGAAAATCACGATATTGGCCAGGGACGGTGAACCCTTCCCGGCAATCCACAGCGCCCACAGCGTCGGCCACAGCAGCAAGTAAATGCCGATCGGCTTGTCCATGCGGGTCAACTGAATGAAGTCCCAGGCCCGAGGGTTCAAGCGGTTCAAAGACTTGAGCAGGCTTTGGTACATCAACGGTTCTCCGATTGGGCGCGGACAGCGTTCCACAGGGTCGGCAGGAAAATTTCGGCCACCAGCACGCTCAGTGCGCCACGGTCAAAGCGTGAACGGCGACCCCATAACTCCGGCGCCTGCACCTCGCCCGGCAGCCACGCTTGAGGGTAATGACACACCTCGATGGCCCGGCGCTGAAAGGCCTGATCGCAAAACAGCAGTTCTCCCAACGAGCGGCTACCCAATTCGTCCATGTGCAAGCCATCACCCTGCAATGCACTGCGTGCCGCAACGCTGCGGGCAAACACCAAGGCTTCACCATGACCGCGCAAATATACCTCGCGGACCCAGCCCTCGCTGCCTTCGGCCAGGTCCAGCGCTGCACATTCGTCGGCGCGCAACGGCTGCCAGCCTTCGAACAACGGCGTGACGCTGAAGGCATCATTCGTCAGGTGAATAAGGCGCCTGGTCAGCGAGCCATTATCGAACAGCCAGTCGAGGATAGACGTGTCGGGGAGGGGCGTCAGCTGGCTTTGAGGGAGCCAGAGCGGGGGCATGGAGGGGGATTCTGTGTGTTGCACAATGAGTCATTATTGGCAGCAAAGGAGGCGGCGAGCTTAACATGTCAGCCGCTGATTTTGATTGAAATGGCCCGCCGTTGCGCCGAACAGACTTGCATCTGCCCGGCCCCATCAGTACAAAACGCCCTGAGCCGGACGGCAGCGCTGCAACCATCGACCGTTCGCGCCGGCAAAACGCCTGAACCCTGAGGAAGTACCTGAATGAAAAAGTGGCAATGTATCGTCTGCGGCCTGATCTACAACGAAGCCGACGGTTGGCCGGATGACGGCATTGCGCCGGGAACTCGCTGGGAAGATGTCCCGGCAGACTGGCTGTGCCCGGACTGTGGTGTGGGCAAAATGGATTTCGAAATGATCGAAATCAACTAATCCAGAACAAGAGGAGTAAGGAATGAACGCACCTGTGGTCATCGTGGGGACCGGGCTGGCCGGCTACAACGTCGCCCGTGAGTTTCGCAAGCTGGACAGCGAAACCCCGCTGCTGCTGATTACCGCCGATGACGGGCGCTCCTACTCCAAGCCGATGCTCTCCACCGGTTTCGGTAAAAACAAGGATGCCGACGGCCTGAGCATGGCCGAACCCGGCGCCATGGCCGAACAACTCAAGGCGGAAATACGCACCCACACGCGCATCAGCGGCATCGATCCGGGTCACAAACGCCTGTGGATCGGCGAAGAAGCGGTGGCCTATCGCGACCTGATCCTGGCCTGGGGCGCCGAAACCGTGCGCGTGCCCATTGAAGGTGACGCGGCAGACTGCGTCTTCCCGATCAACGACTTGGAAGACTACGCACGCTTTCGCGCAGCCGCCGCCGGCAAGCGTCGCGTGTTGTTGCTCGGCGCCGGCCTGATCGGCTGCGAGTTCGCCAACGACCTGACCCTGGGCGGCTACGAAGTGCAACTGGTTGCACCGTGCGAACAAGTCATGCCGACCCTGTTGCACCCGGCGGCAGCGGCGGCGGTGCAGGCTGGCCTGGAAAGCCTTGGTGCGCGCTTCCACCTCGGGCCGGTGCTCAATCGCCTGCAGCGCGTGGCGGACGGCCTCGAAGCGCACCTATCCGATGGCCAGGTGATCCCTTGCGACGTGGTGGTCTCGGCCATTGGCCTGCGTCCACGCGTTGACCTCGCGGCTGCGGCCGGTCTGCAGATCAACCGCGGCATCGTGGTCGACCGGCACCTGAAAACCTCCCACGCCAACATCTACGCCCTTGGCGACTGTGCCGAGGTCGACGGGCTGAATCTGTTGTATGTCATGCCCCTGATGAGCTGTGCGCGAGCGCTGGCGCAAACCCTGGCTGGCAACCCGACCGCCGTCACCTATGGCCCGATGCCGATCACCGTCAAAACCCCGGTCTGCCCGTTGGTGGTGTCCCCGCCGCCACGAGGCGCAGAGGGCATCTGGACCGTCGAAGGGCAGGGCGCCGACATCAAGGTTCTATGCCGTGATGCCGCGGGCAAGCTGCTCGGTTACGCACTCACGGGTGCCGCCGTAATGGAAAAACTGGCCCTGAACAAAGAGCTTCCGGCCCTGCTGGCATAAATACCGGTCGTTCTGTCGGAATCACCCCTCTTTTGCCCCAACAAAGGCCGCGCCGATACTGGCGCGGCTCGTCACTGCGTGCCATCCTCACTCCCGTCTGCCGCAGAGTAGAGCACCTGCGGCGCTTTTGGCGCTGCTCCGCAGAGAGCAGCACGGACATAACAACAACAAACCGTCAAAGGGGCTTCACTCATATGCGTAAACCAGACCTCGCTGCAGCCATTGCTGAAAAAGCAGACCTCACCAAAGAACAAGCCAACCGCGTTCTCAACGCCGTACTTGAAGAAATCACCGGTGCCCTGCACCGCAAAGACAGCGTGACGCTGGTAGGCTTCGGCACCTTCCTGCAACGCCATCGCGGTGCCCGCACCGGCAAAAACCCGCAAACCGGCGAGCCCGTCAAAATCAAGGCCAGCAACACCGTTGCGTTCAAGCCAGGCAAATCGTTGAAAGACAGCGTTAATCCGTAATACGTATTCACCTCCCGCGTAGCGGGGGAGTGGAATAAAAAATGGGCACGCCAACCAGGGTTGGGTGCCCATTTTTTGTGGGGTTAACAGAATTCGTTGAAATCCGCCTCCCTGAAATCTGGCTTAAAGGTCTGAAAAACTGTAGGGCTTAAGTTCGGTAATTTGAGACAGCAGGAGCAGATGCTCCACCGCCTTCACCTTCTCTAGATGATCGAGGGTGTCCGGGCCGCCGAACATCAGCGCTGGAACAAAGCCGTACATTTCGTCGTGGCGTAGGGTGCCAAGCTTTTTCTTTGCGGGTTTGAACAGGTCGCCATAGTCGTTGGAGTCGACATTCCTGGAAAGCAGAAAACCTTGTAGTTCTCTGTCCATCTCTTCACTCGTAATTTCGAAATTACTAAAAACACATCGAGAAAGCACGCTAGTTATTTTAAGAGAGGCTCCCGTTTTTTCACCCCAGAGGTACAAGTCGCCAAATGCGCTACGAGCAATCAAGTGGTAAGCATCACGCTCTTCATATTTCGTGCCTACAAGCCAAGACGCAACTACCCCATCGTATTCCTGGGGGTTCACTATCCAAAAAATGCCGTCACCGTAACCGCACCAGCCGTGTTCGGCCCAGTATTCCAATAACTGATTGGGTAGCTTGCCTCTATAGCGCTCGATACTTGACGCTGGGACTTCCTGTCGATCAACAGGTCCGCCAAATTTCTCTAAAAACCGGGCAAATATTTTGTCCACGCGAAACCTTCTCTTTTTAAGCATCAGCTCACTGATCGGTAATTTCATTGAGATCTGCTTCCTGATACCAGCCTTAAAGGTCTGAGAAACTATAGGGCTGAAGCTCGGTGATCTGAGACAGCAGGATCAGATGCTCCACCGCCTTCACCTTCTCCAGATGATCGAGAGTATCCGGGCCGCCGAACATCAGCGCTGGAACAAAACCGTACATTTCGTCGTGACGCAGGGTGCCGAGCTTTTTCTTCGCGGGTTTGAACAGATCGCCATAATCGTTGGAGTCCACTTCGATCGACAACAGGAAGGCCTGAAGCCCCTTACCCATTTGCTCTCCTGTGTATATAGACGTGTGTGTGGCGTAACGAGAAAGGTGGCTTGTTATATCGAGGGAGGCTCCCGTTTTTTCACCCCAGAGGTACAAATCGCCAAAGGCGCTGCGAGCAATCAGGTGGTAGGTATCAATGGCTTCAAACTTCGTCCCCTCAAGCCAGGACGCTACGACCCCTTCGTATTCCTGAGGATTCACTATCCAAAAAATCCCATTGCCGTAACCACACCAGCCGTGCTCGGCCCAGTACTCCAGCAATTGATTGGGCAGCTTGCCCCTGTAGCGTTCGATACTTGAAACCGGTACTTCTTGACGATCAATGGGCCTGCCAAGCGTCTCCAAAAAAACGGAAAATGTCTCATCCATTCTTTTTCTCCTTAACATTTATGAAGATTGACATTGAGATATGTTTGCCCACGTAAAGGCGTTGGTACTGCTTCCGCAGCATTTTTTAAACTTGCAACTTTTGGTCTCCACTGAGGGCCAATACTGGAGTTGACTTGTCGATCACCGAAGTCCGCAATGATATCTTTGCCGCCGGCACTCAAATCAGGATTATGCAGCCCCGCAAGGTTTGACATTGTTTCCTTGACTTTTTTTATACTCTCTGCTTTCGCCGCTTTGGCACCCATCGTTTGCAAAAATTCTTCGTTGAACCGTCTTTGCAGGTTGGTTTGTAAAGTGTTGCGAGCCTGCTTGGCAGCCGCTCGGCTACGCTTCACCGGATTGGCAATATTCTCCAGATACTCATCCACCGTCAGCCGATTCAGCCCGTCCTCTTGCCCCTTCAACTGCCGCTCGAACTCTCCGATTTTAGACGCCGGCATCTTGTCCGCTTTAAAACATTCGACTTTATGAAGCGGCATGGCGTTCGGTTTGTCACGAGGCGCATCTTTGTCTTTTCCAGATGGACGATGTGCTGGCGGCGCAGGCTCCTGCGGGCTGAGTGCACCTCTGCGCGGCCCTGCGGTTTGCAGGTCTGGTCGTTTTTTCAGTGCATCTTCATGTTTGAGCATCCATTCGCCCAGCCGTGCCCCTTTGGGGCTTGCTCGCATTTCCTGGGCAAGGACGTTTGCATTGCCTCGACCGCGGGTGATGTAAGCAACGATGGCGCCCAGCAGCAGGACGACAACTTCCACATGACCCAGGGCGATGTGATGGGCAGCCCTGCCTTCGGCAAAAGGATCGTCCTGGCTGAACGGGTTCAACCCTTCCTCGCCACGTGGGCCTTTCCACGCGATGTTGATGCCCGTCAGGTAATACTCGCCAATGCGCGGCAAACCCTCGACGAAAAACTCAGCGACGGACGTCAGACCAAGTATCCCTAATATCCAGGTGCTGACTTGCAATCCCATTGCGGCGCCAGCGGCACCCATGGGAATGGCACCTGCCCCTCCGAGGAATGCGCCTACTCCCGCACCAATTGCTCCTCCGGTCAGCACACTGCCGGCGACGATCATTGCCATTTGTGTAACGACATCGATCAGCTCGTTGAGGATGCTGGAGATGTCGATGTCAGAGAAGCGTTGCCTCAACAAGCGACCTGCTTCCCACTCGGCGTGGATGAACGCAGTCCTGACGCTTTTGATTCGGCGGATGTTGAGAGAGAGGGAGGGGGCGGGCTCGTTGAAATGCGTGCGAAAGCTGGCTCCTCCTTGGTAACCCATTTCATGGGTTATACGGTTTTCAATGTCGTGCCACGTGGGCACGAAGCGCCATAAAAGCATTCGATTGTCTCCCTGACAATTCGCCCGTTAGTGGACCAGTAACTCCGGTGTCCATGACCGAAATACGCTAACAAGAAATTGGAGGGGGTGATGTAGGAAGACTCTCCTGCAACGGTCAGAAACTTCCTGCATTTCAGAATGTTGCATGTCCAAAAGAGGGAGCCAAGCTGGCACTTGGGTGTTTTCCCAGAGTCGTGGCACGTGGGATTTGATGTCGATCAATGTGATGCGCAGTCAAAGAAAACCCCGATTGCTGGTGACATCAAACGGGTTTGTTTTTCTGCTTTGCGAGTCAGATGATTCTGCTTTTTTGCTGGGTGAGAATCGCCGCCATTTCCGGTTCGTCCAGATGATCCAGTGCTTGCTCTACCAGTAAATGCGCGCCGTCAGCCATGCGACTGATCGCCAGGGCAACCGAACGGCATGAGCCGTCTACATCATCGGCCAGGTCAGCGGCGATGACGCTGATGGAGAGCAGATCTTCTGAGGCGTTGGCCAGAAGTGCTTCAGTGTTGATGTGAGGACAGACGCTGAAGAGTTGGCCGTTGCGTTTCGGTTGTTTCTGTTTGGCTTGGGGGGTGTGGTGGTTGAAGGTGCATTCGACCGCTTCATTGGTCACTTTGGAATTGGGAGATTCGCAGGGGGATGTGGCTTCGTTGTCAGGGGGGTTGGGTGTTGGTTTGAACATGGATGTCGCTTCCTGGAATTAAGAGGCTGGCACCGTTTCGCTTTGCACTTCGAAAGAGGTGGCAGCTGTGCGTTGGTGTGCAAGACCGGTCCAGGTGCCCGGCAGACCCGAAGGTCTCCGACGCACAGCCGCCATGACGATCCGCGAGCATAGGAAAACGCTCGGTGAATTGCCATCAACGATGTGCACCTGAATCGGACTTGCACGTCCGAATCACCGATTTTGCGGTGACTTAAAGAGGTTATCGGTACCGTTCAAAATCGCCTAGTTCACGCATGCCCCGGCGTTGCGAAGGAAATGTCCGAGAAGTCTGCGAGGTGCAAGATCAAAAGATCGCAGCCTTCGGCAGCTCCTACAGGAATGTGTTTCTACAGGTGTAGGAGCGCCACGGGATGCATTCCCACGCATGAGCACAGGCGCATCTTGGGATTGATGAGCGTTACTTATTAGCAGATTGCCCGATGAAAAATCCGACATTGCTGGCAGTGTTCAGGTTTGTTTTTGTTCGGTACTGAGCCAGCCAGCGGCGCTTGTATTTTAGTGGACACCGCATGCCGTTCACTTTGCCGCCCGACTCCGGATTATTCTAAATGGGTCTTACCAACTGACAGTTATGACAGTTAAAAGGGGTCGGCCGATGTTTTATAAAAGAGTCTCTTTAAACATTGGCAAGGTGACCGAAATGATCTCGAACGCTGCAACTGCAAAGGCTTTGATCCCTCTGACAATCCCGGCGCCAATCAAAACTCTCTTTGACGACATTTCATTTGCGCGTGTGGCGGCCGTGCATATTTCAGCGGCCACGGGCACGCCGGTGACGATCGAGGACACGGTAACGCAGGACATGTTGGATAAAGTGACGGTGTTGCGAGTGATGAGCGGGGACCCGATAAAAATCACCAGCCTGCGAGGTATTGGGCATCTGCGCAACTTGCAGGACGTGATGATAGAAAAACAATTTGTCACTCGTCTGCCTGAAGACTTCGGGACATTGGCAAAGTTGACGTCAGCGTACTTCGTCAACAGCGCACTCAAATCAATTCCAGACTGGGTCGGAAATCTCACAAGCCTGATCAACCTGAACCTGAGTTCTCAATCGCCGCTGGGCATTATGAGAGGTGGTATTCCAGAGTCGATCGGTAACCTGACAAAACTGGAACGCTTCGACGTGGGCAATAACAATAACCTGTGCGGCAAACTGCCGGATTCCTTTGCCAGGTTGACCTCCCTCAAAGACCTGTTGGTTCAGAGCAACGGGTTTGAAGACCTGACCGTCTTGAATGCCATGCCTTCGACCACCACCCTCAATGTCCGCAATCAAGCCTTGGGCACTTTTGAGTTGGGCAATGTGGCGCAAAACAGTTTGCTGCCCATCAGGCTGCCGGAAATATTTGTGCAGGCCCAGACGCCGGGTGACGTCCTGTATCAGCAGGGCGGTGTCGATATCGTGGGTAGTCCAGGTGCGTATCTGGATGAAAACCGGCGCTATGTGCATTTGCCGACCAACACTCTTGGCGCGTCCGAGGTGATGCTGGCTATTCATGGGCGGCTGACCAATGTGAGTTATCGCTACATGGTGACCGCGTAACGGCCAACCGGCCTTCTGGCTATGCGAATGAAGTGACCTGACATAAGCCGTGCGCAGGAACGCGACAGAGCCTTCCGCGCACGGATCTTTAACCTGGCAGGGGCGTCGGAGAGTGTCATGGTGAGTGAATTTGTCGGGTTCTTGATGGGGTCGACGCTCCTGATAATGTGTAAGCGCCTGGAAAAACACAGCCTTCGGAAGTCTCGCGTGCAGAAGCTTCGTCAATGACTTGGTAGTCATCAGCGTCAAAAATTGCAGCATCTTCTCCGAAATAAAGCAGATGGTGGCGTTCTATGTTTTAGCCGTTACACTGCCCTCGCCGTTTATTTTTCTTTCGAGGCTGTGCGCATGAAATTTCGTTTTCTGCTGTGGATGCTGGGTTTGTTGATGGGTAAGGCCAGCCGGACCAATCCGGCGTTTCAGCAGCAGTTGGGCGACAAGGACCTGGTGTTTCAGCTGCAAACCCTGGACGGGAAGGTGGCTCGGCATTTCGGCGTGAAGGACCAGCGCATCACCAGTCACTCGGGTGTGCATGCCGAGCCTGCGTTTGCGATTGCCTTCAAAGACGCGGCTTATGGCTTTGCCACGATGCAGGCGAAGAACAAGCAATTGGCATTCATGACGGGGATTCAGGATAAGTCGATCCAGATCAAGGGCAACCCGGCGCTGGTGATCTGGTTCCAGGGGCTGACCAAGTATTTGAAGCCGAAGAAGGCGTAGGAGCGAGCTTGCTCGCGAGAAACTCAAGTACCCCGCGTTTATCCAGGATGCACGCGTCATTGTTGACGACCTTCGCGGGCAAGCCCGCTCCTACAGCATTCATGTGATCCCTGTAGGAGCGTGTCTTGCCCGCGGTGCTTTTCAGCCTTGAGTGAATTGCGAGGCCAGTTCGCGCAGCAGCACTTCGGCTTCCAGAACCTTGCTGACCACGTCGTTGGCTTTTTCACGGCTCAGGCCGAGGCGTTCCAACAGTACGTCCGGGATGTCTTCGTCCGGGCCGGAGCCGATGCCGCGGCTGCGCAGCAGGCGTACCGACAGGCACACCAGGTTCGGGTACTCAGCGAAGTCGCCGTCGTAGTGTGGATCGTGCTGGAAGCGCAGGGCGGTGGCCAGTTCTTCGGGCATGTCCCAGTAACGCATCAGCCACGAGCCGATCTGTTCCCGGCTGATGCCCAGCAGGTGTTGTTCCACAAAGCTGTGGCACAGGTGCGGGTTGACCTCCAAGTGGCGGCAGATCAGCGAGAAGTGCGGCGGGAACACGTGGGCCAGCAGCAGGTAGCCGAAGTTGTGCAGCAGGCCGGCCAGATAGGTCAGGCCGGCTTCCGGTCGCTGGGCGCGAGGCATGGCGCGGGTCAGGCCTTCGATGACAGCTGCGGTATAGATCGATTGCTGCCAGTACGGCGTGGAGTGTTGCGGGTGGTCCTTGGGCAGGCTCAGGGTTTTACCCAGGGCCAGGCCCAGCGCCAGGTTGATCACCAGGTCGAAGCCCAGCACGCGGACGATGGCGTCTTCCACTGAGCGGATCTTGCCCGGCGAGGCGTAGTACGGAGATGCCGCCCAGCTCACCACTTGTGCAGCCAGCGCCGGGTCGGTTTCGACCACGCCGGTGATGTCGTCGATGGTGGCGTTGGGGTCGACACGCAGCTTGATGATTTTCTGTGCGGTTTCAGCCAGCGGCGGAATTTCGATGGTCGCTTCCAGTCGTTGCTGGATGCGTCGTGCGGTGAATGCTTGAACGGCCTGGGTGATTTCCTGGCGGTCATCATCGGGGCGATCAAGGTTCGGGCGAATGCTGCTCAGGTTTTCGCCAAAATTGGCGGCACTGGCCTTGGTCAGCATGGTCGTCTTGAAGTCTTCGCTGGAGATTTCCAGCAGCACGCCCGGCTCACCGGAGTTGATCAGCAACTTCGGCTCGCGCAGCAGGCTTTCGTCGTACAGGCACGGTGAACTGGTCAGCGCGGGCAGGCCTGGCAGCAAGCTGAGATTGTGCTTGCCGAGCATTTTCGTCAGGCGTTCGGTCGGTACGGCGGTGAGGCGGCGACCGGTGAGTTCAGTGAGACGATTGAGGTCCAGCAATTGGCTCTGCGGGAACAGCACCATCAGTGCGCCTACGCTGTCATCGAGTAGAACGGCCTGCACTTTGCGCGCGGCATTGAGGCCGTGATGGTCCAGCACTTCTTCGTAGGCGATGCCCAACTTGCCCAGCATCAGCCGAATAACCGACGGAGCGTGCGGGGTGTCGGGTGCGAAGGCAACTTCGGTCATGGTCTGTATCCGTACTTAAACAATTGCAGGAGTATAACCAGCTTGCTTGGGGCCACGCCTCAGAAACTGTGACGGTTGTCACACTTGACCGTATTGTTGGCCATGACGCAGCCAGCGGTCGAGTAGCGGGCTGACATGAGTCGGCCAGCGCTCGAGCAATGCCTGGGCGGCATCCCGTACGGCGGGCAGCAGATCGGCATCGCGCATCAGGTCGGCGACCTTGAACTGAAGCAGACCGGTTTGCCGGGTACCAAGCATTTCGCCGGGACCGCGCAATTCCAGGTCTTTTTCGGCGATGACGAAACCATCGTTGGTTTCACGCATGATGCCCAGGCGCTGGCGGCCGATCTGCGACAGCGGCGGATGGTAGAGCAGCACGCAATGGCTGACGGCGCTGCCCCGGCCGACGCGGCCGCGCAACTGGTGCAGTTGCGCCAGACCCAGGCGTTCGGGGTTCTCGATGATCATCAGGCTGGCGTTGGGCACGTCCACGCCGACTTCGATCACCGTGGTCGCGACCAGCAGTTGCAGGTTGCCGGCCTTGAATTCGGCCATCACCGCGGCTTTTTCCGCAGGTTTCATGCGGCCGTGGATCAGTCCGACCTTCAACTCGCCGAGGGCGGCGGTGAGGTCTTCGTAGGTGGTTTCGGCGGCCTGGCAGGTCAGCTCCTCCGACTCTTCGATCAGCGTGCACACCCAATAGGCCTGGCGCCCTTCGGCGCAGGCGCTGCGCACCCGCTCGATGACTTCAACCCGTCGGGTGTCGGTGATCAGCACGGTGTTGACCGGAGTTCGGCCGGGGGGCAGTTCGTCGAGGATCGAGGTGTCGAGGTCGGCGTAGGCGCTCATGGCCAGCGTGCGCGGAATCGGCGTGGCGGTCATGATCAACTGGTGCGGACACATGCGCCCGCCGACACCCTTCTGCCGCAAAGCCAGGCGCTGCTGCACGCCGAAACGGTGTTGCTCGTCGATGATCACCAGCGCCAGGTTCTTGAATTGCACTTCCTCCTGGAACAGCGCGTGGGTGCCGACGACCATCGGCGTGCCGCTGGCGATTTGCTCCAGAGCGGCGACGCGGTTCTTGCCCTTGAGCTTGCCGGCCAGCCACGCGACTTCAATGCCCAGTGGTTCGAGCCAGCGCTTGAAGGTGATGAAGTGCTGCTCGGCGAGAATCTCGGTGGGCGCCATCAGGGCCACCTGATAACCGGCTTCCAACGCTTGCAGTGCAGCGAGCGCGGCGACCACGGTTTTACCGGCGCCAACGTCACCCTGGATCAGTCGCAGCATCGGCTCGTGCTGGCTGAGGTCATAAGCGATTTCATTGCCGACCCGTTGCTGGGCACCGGTCGGGTTGAAGCCGAGATTGGCCAGGTACTTGGCTGGCAGTTGCGTGGCCTTGGGCATCGCTGGCGCGCGCAGAGAGCGCATGCTTTCGCGCAGGCGCTGTTGTGACAGTTGATGGGTCAGCAGTTCTTCGAAGGCCAGACGGTGCTGCGCCCAATGGTGACCGAGGGCCAGTTCATCGACGTCGGCATCGGCGGGCGGGTTGTGCAAATAGCGGATCGCATCGGCCAGCGGCGCCAGTTGGTAGTCCCGGGCCAGTTCGTTCGGCAGCCAATCGGGCAGGCTGCTGGGACCGAGGAGGGTGAGGGTCTGCATGCACAACTGGCGCAAGCGCTGTTGGGTCAGGCCTTCGGTGAGCGGGTAGACCGGGGTCAGGGTTTCATCCACCGGCGGCGGTTCGTCGCCAGTGATTGCGCGGTATTCCGGGTGGTAGATCTCAAGCCCCGAAGCACCAGGCCGTGCCTCGCCGTAGCAGCGAATCCGCGTGCCGCGCTTGAGGCCTTCTTTCTGCGCGTTGCTGAAATGGTAGAAGCGCAAGCTGAGCCCGCCGGTACCGTCCTGCAAACGCACCACGAGGCTGCGCCGACGACCCATGACCACATCGGCACCGCTGACGGTGCCTTCGATGACCGCATCCTGACCGGGTCGCAATGCGCCAATCGGGACAACACGGGTGCGGTCCTGGTAACGCAGCGGCAGGTGAAACAACACGTCCTGGAGGTTCTCCAGGCCGACCTTGGCCAGTTTCTCGGCCATGGCTTCACCGACACCCTTGAGTGCCGTCACCGACACTTGCGACAACTCGCTCATGACTGTTGCTTAGCCCGCAGCGACTTGCGCCGCTGGCTTGGCCACCGAGCAAAGACGAATGGAGTCAGCGAGGATTTCAATCGCTTTCGGGCGCGGGAAGCTGGCGCGCCAGGCAATGGCCACGGTGCGGAAAGGCACCGGAGCCGAGAGTGGGCGCACTTCGATTACGCCGGGAGCGTAGTGATGGCTGTCGACCGCCGACAACGGCAGGATAGAAATACCCAGACCAGAGGCGACCATGTGGCGGATGGTTTCCAGGGAGCTGGATTCCACCGTGGTGTGCTTGGCACCATCGTTGCCTTTGGTCAGGGTCGGGCAGGCCTCCAGTACCTGGTCGCGAAAGCAGTGGCCTTCGCCGAGCAGCAGCAGGCTCTTGTCGTTGAGCAGGCTGGCGTCGATGGACTCTTTTTGTGTCCACGGGTGCTGGGCCGGCATCAGCACGTAGAACGGCTCGTCGTAGAGTTGCAGGGTCAGCACGTCGGCTTCATTGAACGGCAGGGCGATGATGATCGCGTCGAGTTCGCCGTTGCGCAGTTTGTCGCGCAGCACGTGGGTGAAGTTTTCTTCGATGTACAACGGCATCTGCGGGGCGACCCGGTGCAGTTGTGGGATCAGGTGCGGGAACAGGTAGGGTCCGACGGTGTAGATTGCGCCGACTTTCAGCGGGGCGGTCAGCTGGTTCTTGCCGGCCTGGGCCAGTTCGCGGATGCCCTGGGCTTGTTCCAATACCTTTTGCGCCTGGGCGACGATGCCTTCGCCGACCGGAGTCAGGCGCACGGCGCTTTTGCTGCGCTCGAAAATCAGCACACCGAGTTCGTCTTCAAGCTTTTTCACGCCCACCGACAGGGTCGGCTGACTGACGTGGCAACGCTCGGCCGCATGGCCGAAGTGCTGCTCTTGGGCGAGGGTAACGATGTAGCGTAATTCTGTGAGGGTCATAGCAAGCGTCCATGAAGTTGCGGGCCAAGCATACCGGCTGCAATCGATAGACGCACGTTATCAGACTGGGTACGTCGAGTGACACCGGGCAATGCCGGTTTGCCGCTGGTAGATAAGCAAAAGGCACCTTTCGGTGCCTTTTTGGCTTGGCGCACAACCCTGTGGGAGCGGGCTTGCTCGCGAAAGCGGTGCTTCAGGCAACATCAATGTCGAATGATTTACCGTCTTCGCGAGCAAGCCCGCTCCCACATTTTTAGCGTCTGCGCTTTTCCAGCGAATACACAAACGGTGCAACGATTTCGATGGAGCCATTGGTCAGCATGTCGGCCGGTGGCTTGGGCAGCGGTTGGGCGCGGCGGATCATTTCCAGGGTGGCCCGGTCCAGATCGGCAGTACCCGAGGCGCCTACCAGCTCAAACGACAGCACATTGCCTTCGGCGTCCACGACGAAACGCAGACGGTTCATGCCTTCCTTGCCCCGCGCCTGTGCACTGGCCGGGTACTTTTTGTACTTCTGCAGGTGCGCCAGCAACGTGCCTTGCCAGCTGGCCTTGGCCGCCAGTTGAGCTGGCGAAGGGCCGGGCGCAGGCTGGGCGGATTTCTGCGTTGGCGCCTGAGTCTGCTGCGTTTCGGCAGGTTTCTCTTCGGCCGGTTTTTCCTTCGGCGGATCAGGTTTCTTCTCTACCGGTTTGGGCGGCTGCGGCTTCGGCTTGGGTTTGACCGGCTTTGGCACGGCAATTTCAGCTTTCGGCGCTTCAGCGAGCTTGGGTATCGGCAGTTCTTCAACCGGGGCCGGTGGCTGCGGCGGGGTGACGACCTTCGGCGGAGCAGGCGGTGGCGGGGCTGGAACCGGTGCCAGTTCGACCAGCATTGCCTGGGGAGGCAATTCGATGGGTGGACGGGCGGACCAGTTCAGCGCCAGCGCAATGGCCAGCGCGTGAACGCCCAGCACCACGGCCAGGCTACCGCTGTAACGCGTCAGCTTATGGCGCGTCGTGATCATTTCTTGACTGCCGACTCGAGACCGACCAGACCCACTTTCAGGTAGCCGGCAGAGCGCAGGTTATCCATCACGCTCATCAGGTCACCGTAATCCACACCTTTGTCGGCCTGGAAGAAGATCGTCGTGTCTTTCTTGCCCTGGGTCCTGGCGTCGAGCGTGGCGCCAAGTGCTTCAGCCTTCACTTCGTCTTCGCCGAGGAACAGGCGCTGGTCAGCCTTGACGCTGAGGAACACCGGTTTCTCTGGCCGCGGCGCCGGTTTGGCGGTCGAGGCAGGCAGGTCGACCTTGATGTCCACGGTGGCCAGCGGAGCGGCCACCATGAAGATGATCAACAGCACCAGCATCACGTCGATGAACGGCGTGACGTTGATTTCGTGGTTCTCGGCCAGATCGTCGTCTGCGCCTTCTTTCAAATGCAGGCCCATGGCCGATTACCCCACTTTCACCATGTGCGGTTGCGAGCTGCGCTCAGGCTGGTGGTCGAGGTCGCGGCTGACCAGCAGCAGGACCTGTGCCGACGCGTCGGACACCTGGGCTTTGTAACCGGCGATGGAGCGGGCGAAGACGTTGTAGATCACGACCGCAGGAATCGCGGCAACCAGGCCCAGAGCGGTGGCCAGCAGGGCTTCGGCGATGCCGGGAGCGACGACGGCGAGGTTGGTGGTCTGGGTTTTGGCGATGCCGATGAAGCTGTTCATGATGCCCCACACGGTGCCGAACAGGCCGACGAACGGCGCGGTGGAACCGATGGTAGCCAGCACGCCGGTGCCACTGCTCATGTTGCGGCCACAAGCGGCGACCAAGCGCTCCAGACGGAAGCTGACGCGTTCCTTGATGCCTTCTTTCTCGCGGCTGTTAACCGACAGGCGCATCTCTTCGAGAGCGTCGTGTACCAGCAGGTTGGCGAGGGTGCCTTCCTTCGCCGCCGTGGCGCTGGCTTCCTTAAGGGAAGCGGATTTTTTCAGTTGGGCGATTTCACCACGCAGGCGACGCTTGGCGCCCATCAGCTCAAGGCCCTTGGCGATCCAGATGGTCCAGGTGATGATTGAGGCGATGGCCAGGCCGATCATCACGATTTTCACGATGATATCGGCATTCTGGTACATGCCCCACGGCGACAGGTCATGGGCCATGCCCAGGGTGTTGTCGGCTTCGAGGACTTCAGGAACGTCTTCACCCAGGGTTTCTGCCGGTGCTGCCTGGGCAGGGTCGGTCGCGGCCGGAGCAACGGCCGGGGCGGCGTGGTCGGCCGGGGCAGGTGCTGCGGCGGCTGGAGTCGCTGGCGCCTGGGCGTCGGCGAAAGCGGCGACTGGCGCGAGCATCAGGCTGAGGAGCAGGGCGGCCACTGCGCTCCAGGCGCGAGGTCGTTTGGTTGGCGAAGCGGGGAAATGATTGCGTGTCATGCTGGCCGGACCTGAGAGAATAAACGGGTGATGTTCTTCCAGGCCTCGAAGGGCCGAGAACAAAAGTGGCGCGTATTATTGCAAGTAATTCTTGTTAACAGAAGTAATAGAGTCTCTTTTTTTCCTGCATTGCTAGCCGCCTGTCTATTGCCGGCGCTAGTCTCTGCCTTTGCGATGGGAGTTTTCTGATGTCTGCGCCTACTGTTTTGATCGCCGGCTGCGGTGATGTCGGCAGCCGCCTGGCCACACAACTGCTGGCGGCAGGGTGGGAGGTTCATGGTCTGCGACGCGATGTTTCACGCCTGCCCGAGGGCGTCATCGGCGTTGCCGGTGATTTGTTCAACAAGGACTGCCCGGCCACCTGGCCGATCGGCGCCGTGGATTACCTGGTGTATTGCGCGGCGGCCACCGATCACGACGAGGCCGGTTACCAGGCTGCCTATGTCCAGGGACTGGAGCATGTGCTGGAGTGGCTGAACGACTACGGGCAGGTGCCCAATCGCCTGCTATTCGTGTCCAGCAGCAGTGTTTATGGGCAGCAGGAAGGCGAATGGGTCGACGAAGCTTCGCCGGCGGTGGCGGGGGGTTATTCCGGACGTGTGATGCTCGAAGCCGAGCAACTCGCGCTCAAGAGCGGTATCCCGGCCAGTGTTGTGCGTTTGACCGGCATTTACGGCCCCGGCCGCGAATGGCTCCTGACCCAGGTGCGCCGGGGTTATCGCGTAGCGGTCGAGCCACCGTTGTATGCCAACCGGATTCATGCGGACGATGCCGCAGGGTTGATGGCTTGCCTGCTTGAGGCGGATCGACGTGGCGTGGCGATGGATGATGTCTACATCGGCGTCGATGACGAGCCGGCAGCGCTGGCGGATGTGGTGGGCTGGTTGCGCGGGTATCTGGGTGTGACCGAATGGGACGACGAAGCCACTGTGCGTCGTACGGGTAGCAAGCGTTGCAGCAATGCGCGGGCGAAGGCCTTGGGCTGGACGCCGAAGTACCCGAGTTTTCGCGAGGGGTATGCGGCGATTCTTGAGGGGCGCTGCTGACGTTCAGGCACTCGGAAGCAACTGTGGGAGCGGGCTTGCTCGCGAAGGGGGCGCAACATTCAACATCTCTGTTGGCTGTTACACCGCTTTCGCGAGCAAGCCCGCTCCCACAGGAGGTTGTGCGTTGCTTACTGCTTCTCAAGCAACCACTTGCGCTCACCCGGGATGAACGAGGGCATCTCGTCTGCCTGTGCCGTGTTCACGGCCTGGAAAATCTCCAGCTCCTTGCCCTTGCGCGCAAAGATCCAGGCGTTGCCCTGGCCATTGAGTTGCAGCCACATGTTGTCATTGCCGCCACTCATGGATGCGCAATCGCCTGCCAGGCACAGCGCATAGCGATCGCTACCCGGCAAGCCGGTCACCTGGCCGTCGGCCTGGAATTGAACCGTGCTGCCTTCGCCGGGGCCGCTGGCGATAGTCCAGCCGCCGCCCAGGTAGGCTGAATACAGTGCGCGTTCGAAACTGGCACCGATCGGAGCGCCCTCGGGCGCCGGGATCTGAGTGCGGTCGAAGACCTGTTCGGGCTCGTTGTCGCTGGCGGCCTGGCTCAATTGCTTGCCGTCACGCTTGAGCTCGCTGGCCGAGCTGCCATAAAAGTCGACTTTCCAGGCGCCGGATTCTTCACCCGAAAGCTTGCCGTCGACGTTTTCAAACCCGTTGGTGTAGCGGGCCTGACCGGCCTTGGTGTTGATGTCCCATTCCAGGTTCGGGCCATAGGCCTGGAGCGCTTCGCGCAGGGGGACGCCCTTGGCGGCAGCATCGATCGCCACCTGGTTGATCCAGGTGCCGCTGATATCACGGTCCGCAGGGTTGCTGGCACATCCGCCCAGGAGCAGGGCGAGCAGCGAGAGAGCAAGCGCGTTGCGCATGGTGGAATCCTTTCAAGCTTCTTTACAGCAGAGCAGTCGGCGCAGCCCCGGGCTGCGCCGTACGCATTACTCGATGACCAGGATGGCATCCATTTCAACCTGCGAACCCTTAGGCAGGGCTGCTACGCCGATGGCGGCGCGGGCAGGGTAAGGCTGGTCGAAGTACTTGCCCATGATCTCGTTGACCTTGGCGAAGTGGCTCAGGTCGGTGAGGAAGATGTTCAGCTTGACGATGTCCTTGAACGAACCGCCGGCGGCTTCAGCCACGGCCTTGAGGTTCTCGAACACCTGGACGGTCTGGGCTTCGAAGCCTTCAACCAGTTCCATGGTTTTTGGGTCCAGGGGAATCTGACCCGACATGTAAACGGTGTTGCCAGCCTTGATCGCCTGGGAGTAAGTACCGATGGCGGCCGGGGCCTTGTCGCTGGTGATAACAGTCTTGGTCATGTAGGACTCCTTGTAAGGTCGGGATTAGGCGCGCATGCGGGTGATGCGAGTCACCCCGGTCAGGGCGCGCAGTTTCTTGATCACGCGGGCCAGGTGCACGCGATCGTGCACGCTGACCACCAACTGGACCACGCTGATGCGACCATCGCGTTCGTCCATGCTGATTTTCTCGATGTTGCCGTCGGCGGCGTTGACGCTGCTGGCCAGCAGGGCGATCAGGCCGCGCTGGTGTTCCAGCTCGACGCGCAGCTCGACGTTGAATTCGCCGGTGACATCCTTGGCCCACGAGAGCTGGATGCATTTTTCCGGGTTGTGACGGATTTCGCTGATGTTGCGGCAGTTGTCCAGGTGCACGACCATGCCTTTGCCCGCGGACAAGTGGCCGACAATCGGGTCGCCCGGGATCGGCGTGCAGCACTTGGCATAGCTGAGCACCAGGCCTTCGGTACCGCGAATCGCCAGCGGGCCTTCCGGGCTCGGCAGTTGTTCGCCTTCGCCGAGCAGTCGGCGAGCCACCACGTAGGCCATGCGATTGCCCAGGCCGATGTCTTCGAGCAAATCTTCGATCAGTTCGAGGCGGTACTCGACGAGCATCGCCTTGACGCGCTCGGCCGGGATTTTCTCCAGCGCGCTGTCGAAACCGTTGAGAACCTTGTTCAGCAGGCGTTCGCCGAGGTTGATGGACTCGGAGCGGCGTTGCAGTTTCAGCGCATGGCGGATGTGCGTACGTGCCTTGCCGGTGACCACGAAGTTGAGCCAGGCCGGGTTCGGCCGCGCGCCGGGGGCGCTGACGATCTCGACCGTGGAGCCGCTCTGCAGCGGTTCGGACAGCGGTGCGAGACGACGATTGATCCGGCAGGCGATGCAGCTGTTGCCGACGTCGGTGTGCACCGCGTAGGCGAAATCGACCGCCGTGGAGCCCTTGGGCAGCTCCATGATCCGGCCTTTTGGCGTGAACACATAGACCTCGTCCGGGAACAGGTCGATCTTCACGCTCTCGATGAATTCCAGCGAGTTGCCGGCGCGTTGCTGCATTTCCAGCACGCCCTTGACCCACTGGCGGGCGCGGGCGTGAGTGCCTTTCGGCTGCTCGTCGCCGCTGGATTTGTACAGCCAATGGGCGGCGATGCCGTTGTTGGCCATCTCTTCCATTTCACGGGTGCGGATCTGGATTTCGATCGGAACGCCATGCATGCCGAACAGCGTGGTGTGCAGCGACTGATAGCCGTTGGCCTTGGGGATCGCGATGTAATCCTTGAAGCGCCCTGGCAGTGGTTTATATAAGTTATGTACAGCACCGAGTACGCGGTAGCAGGTATCGACCTTGTCGACGATGATCCGGAACGCATAGACGTCCATGATTTCGTTGAAGGCCCGGCGCTTGCCGCGCATTTTCTTGTAGATGCCGTAGAGGTGTTTCTGGCGACCGCTGACCTCGCCCTGGATGCCGTCGATGGCCAGGCAGTGGCTCAAGGACTCTTCGATCTTGTTGACGATTTCCTTGCGGTTGCCCCGGGCGCGTTTGACCGCCTGGTAGATCCGCGCGGAACGCATCGGGTGCATGGCCTTGAAGCCGAGGTCTTCGAACTCTATGCGGATGGCGTGCATGCCCAGCCGGTTGGCGATGGGCGCATAGATTTCCAGGGTTTCTTTGGCGATGCGGCGGCGTTTTTCGCCGGACAGCACTTCCAGCGTGCGCATGTTGTGCAGGCGGTCGGCCAGCTTGACCAGGATCACGCGAATGTCGCGGGCCATGGCCATGGCCATTTTCTGGAAGTTTTCGGCCTGGGCTTCGGCCTTGGTCTCGAAGTTCATCTGGGTCAGTTTGCTGACCCCGTCGACCAGTTCGGCCACGGTTTCGCCGAACTGCGCTTGCAGCGCTTCCTTGGCAATCCCGGTGTCTTCGATCACGTCATGCAGCATGGCCGCCATCAGGCTCTGATGGTCCATATGCATGTCGGCAAGAATATTGGCCACGGCAAGAGGATGCGTGACGTACGCCTCACCGCTACGGCGGCGTTGGCCGTCGTGCGCTTGTTCGGCGTAGAAATACGCTCGGCGGACCAGGTTGACCTGGTCATTGCCGAGGTAGGTCGATAAGCGATCGGCGAGGGCGTCTATGCTCGGCATGATGTCTCCTGCCGTAAGCTTTTATCCCGCGCCGTGCTACGTCGACCAGGCATAGGCTTAGACGGCCTCGTTGGACTCGTCCTCGAAAGCAGCAAAAAGCGGTTCATCTTCAACGATTTCGGCTTCGGCGATAGCTGCGTAGTCGATCAGGCCTTCAGCGATTTCGCGCAGGGCGACAACGGTAGGCTTGTCGTTTTCCCATGCTACTTTCGGCTCTTTGCCGCCGGTGGCCAGTTGACGGGCACGCTTGGTAGAGAGCATGACCAGCTCAAAGCGGTTATCCACGTGTTCTAGGCAGTCTTCAACGGTTACGCGGGCCATGGTCTTCCTCGTAGCAAATGCAATATGCGCGCTGCCCGGATGGGCGAGCGGACTCAACAGTTTAAAAAATCACCAGCGATTAGGGAAGCGCTGATTTTTTGACCAAGCCCTTCAACGCGCTGCAAGTGCCAATGTAAAGCCCTTGCAGCTGTTTTGGGAAGAGCTGATTAACCGAGCAATTCAGCCAGCAATTTGCCGTGACGCTGCTGCTGACGCTTCTGGATCAGCTGATTGGCGCGGAAAATCGCCTTCAGATCGTGCAGCGCGTGGGCGAAATCGTCGTTGATGATCAGGTAGTCGTAGTCGACGTAGTGGCTCATTTCGCTGACGGCTTCGCGCATCCGGCCGTCAATGACTTCGTCACTGTCCTGGCCGCGGTTGGTCAGGCGCTGGTGCAGGGCCTGCAATGACGGCGGCAGAATGAAGATCGAGCGGGCCTGGGGCATGAGCTTGCGTACTTGCTCGGCGCCTTGCCAGTCGATTTCCAGAATAAGGTCGTGGCCTTCGTCCAGGGTCTGCTGCAGGTGGCTTTGCGAGGTGCCGTAGAGGTTGCCGAACACTTCGGCGCGCTCGAGGAAGTCCCCGTGCTCGATCATCTTCACGAACTCGCTGCGGTCGACGAAGTGATAGTTCACGCCATTCACTTCACCGGGGCGCATGGCGCGGGTGGTGTGGGAGACCGAGACGCGGATCTCCGGATTGGCGTCGGTCAGGGCCTTGACCAGGCTGCTCTTGCCCGCGCCCGAAGGGGCGGAAATGATGTACAGGGTGCCAGTGCTGTGGGTCATGTCGGGGTTGCCTTACTCAATATTCTGCACTTGTTCGCGCATCTGCTCGATCAACACCTTGAGGTTGACCGCAGCCTGGGTGCTGCGCGGGTCGAAGGCTTTGGAGCCCAGTGTATTGGCTTCGCGGTTGAGTTCCTGCATCAGGAAGTCCAGACGCCGACCGGCAGCGCCGCCGGATTTGAGCACCCGGCGAACTTCGATGATGTGAGTGCTCAGGCGATCCAGTTCTTCGGCGACGTCGCTTTTTTGCGCGAGCATGACCATTTCCTGCTCCAGGCGCTGCGGGTCCATCTCGGCCTTCATGTCGGCGAAACGGTCGAGGACTTTCTGGCGCTGGGTGGCGAGCATCTGCGGGACCAGTTCGCGCAGGGTCACCACGTCCTCTTCGATGGAGCTCAGGCGCTCGTTGATCAGCCGCGCCAGCTCTGCGCCTTCGCGCTCGCGGCCGGCCTTCAGCTCTTTGAGGCCTTGATTGAACAGTGCCAGCGCTTCGGCGTTCAAGGCTTGCGGGTCGCTGGCGTCGCCTACCAGTACGCCGGGCCAGGCCAGGACTTCCAGAGGGTTCAGCGCTGCCGGGCTTTTGATCAGGCTGGCGATGGTCTCGGCGGCGGCGACCAGTTGCGCGGCGCGCTCCTGATCGATTTGCAGCGCCTTGCCGGTGTTTTCTTCGGTGAAACGCAGGGTGCATTCGAGCTTGCCCCGCGATACGCCCTGGCGCAGGGCTTCACGAACAGCCCCCTCGAGGTCGCGAAAGGACTCCGGCAGGCGCAAGTGGGGTTCCAGGTAGCGGCTGTTGACCGAGCGCAGTTCCCAGCTCAGGGTGCCCTGGACGCCGGCGTTTTCGACGCGGGCGAAGGCGGTCATGCTGTGCACCATGGCGGTACCTCGCAAGGCAGATCGGCACAGAACCGTGGTTCCGGGAATCCGATATCAATGAATTAAAGCCGACTGGCAGCAAAGGCGCAGGATTGTAGCGCAGTGGCGCGGGTGCGCCCAAACACACGGTGTGACAAAGAGCGGCAAGCCCGCGCTGGCGTGCGGTGCAGAGCCTTCGGTCGTCGGCGGAATTTTTTAGAAGTGCCCAGTGACGGCCGTCGGCTCTATAATGCTCCGCAGTTTTCCGTCCCCAGTACAGGTACTCCCTATGATACGTCCAAGTGGTCGCGCTGCCGATCAGCTCCGCTCGATCCGCATCACCCGCAACTACACCAAACACGCCGAGGGTTCTGTGCTGGTCGAGTTTGGTGATACCAAGGTCATCTGCACCGTCAGCGTTGAACCGGGCGTACCGCGTTTCCTGAAGGGCCAGGGCCAGGGTTGGTTGACGGCCGAGTACGGCATGCTGCCGCGCGCTACCGGCGAGCGTAACCAGCGTGAAGCCAGTCGTGGCAAGCAAGGCGGCCGCACCCTGGAAATCCAGCGCCTGATCGGTCGCTCCCTGCGCGCTGCGCTGGACATGTCCAAGCTGGGCGACGTTACCCTGTACGTCGACTGCGACGTGATCCAGGCTGACGGTGGCACCCGCACGGCGTCGATCACCGGCTCCATGGTTGCGCTGATCGATGCCTTGAAAGTCATCAAGAAGCGTGGCGGCCTGAAGGGCGGCGACCCGATCAAGCAGATGATCGCTGCGGTTTCCGTGGGCATGTACAAGGGGGAGCCTGTGCTCGACCTCGACTACCTGGAAGACTCGGCCGCCGAGACCGACCTGAACGTGGTGATGACCAGCGCTGGTGGCTTCATCGAAGTCCAGGGCACTGCCGAAGGCGCGCCGTTCCAGCCTGAAGAACTGAACGCCATGCTTGAGCTGGCGAAGAAAGGCATGAACGAGATCTTCGAACTGCAAAAGGCCGCATTGGCCGACTGACCGGACTGCTCCAGGCAAGGAGGACACCATGAGTGACGAACAACTGCCGCTGCCCACGCCGAGCCAAGAGGTGCGTCAGTGGGCGATGTTCTGTCACCTGTCCGCCCTGCTGGGGATCTGGATTCCGTTTGGCACGATCATTGGCCCGCTGATTCTCTGGCAAATGAAGCGCGAGATGGACCCGTTCATCGATGCCCAGGGCAAGGAGGCGCTGAATTTTCAGATCACCGTCGCGATCGCCTCGGCTATCTGCTTCCTGTTGATGCTGTTGATTATCGGGTTCTTCCTGTTTGGCCTGATCGCAATCGGTGCGCTGGTGCTGACGATCATTGCCGGGGTGAAGGCCAATGAAGGGCAGCCTTATCGGTATCCGTTCACCTGGCGATTGATCAAATAAACAGCGAAGTTCCCTTGTAGGAGCGAGCTTGCTCGCGATGGTCGGTCAGATACATTGATGTCGACTGACACACCATCGCGAGCAAGCTCGCTCCTACAGGAAAGCAAATCGCCCACAAAAAAGCCGACATTGCTGTCGGCTTTTTTGTGTCTGCGAAACGACGCTTAAATGGTCAGCGTCCAGTCGTAGTCCACGATCAGCGGCGCGTGTTGCGAGAACCGCGGCTGGCGTGGCAGGCGTGCGCTGCGTACGAAGCGGCGCAGGCCCGGGGTCAGCAGTTGATAGTCGAAGCGCCAACCGAGGTTGAGCATCTCCGCCTGTTCGTTGTCCGGCCACCAGCTGTACTGGTCGCCTTCACGGCTGACTTCCCGCAGGGCGTCGACATAACCCATGTTGCCGACAATCTCGTCCATCCAGGCACGTTCAGGTGCCAGGAAGCCCGGGGATTGCTGGCTGTCGCGCCAGTTCTTGATATCCAGCTTCTGTTGCGCCACGTACAGCGAGCCACAATAAATGTACTCGCGACGCTTGCGTCGCTGTTTATCCAGATAACGGGCGAAGTCGTCCATTAGCTTGAACTTCTGGTTCAAGTCTTCATCGCCGTTCTGCCCCGAAGGGAGCAGCAAGGTCGCGATGCTGACCTTGTCGAAATCGGCTTGCAGGTAGCGCCCGTAGCGGTCGGCCGTCTCGAAACCGAGACCGCTGATGACAGCCTTCGGTTGCAGCCGCGAATACAAAGCCACGCCACCTTGGGCGGGGACTTCGGCATCGCAGGCATAAAGGAAGTATCCATCCAGTTGGAAGGCTGGATCGTCCAGTTCAAAGGCGGAGGCGCGGGTGTCCTGCAGGCAGATGACGTCGGCATTCTGTGCCTGCAGCCAACTGAGCAAACCACGCTCGACTGCAGCCTGAATACCATTGACGTTCACACTGATGATCCGCATAAATGGCCCCAAAAATCGCGTGCGTGTATGATACACGGCGTCAAGCTAATTAGCTAAATCCGTGGTATTTGGGGTTTTTTCATGCAAGCGTATCAGCGCGATTTCATCCGTTTTGCCATCGATCGCGGCGTTTTGCGCTTCGGTGAGTTCACCCTGAAGTCCGGGCGCACCAGTCCTTACTTCTTCAATGCCGGCCTGTTCAACTCGGGTTCGGCCCTGGCGCAGCTGGGTCGTTTCTACGCCGCCGCCATTGCCGAGAGCGGTATTCCTTTCGACGTGCTATTTGGCCCGGCCTACAAGGGCATCCCTTTGGCGGCGACCACCGCCGTGGCCCTGGCCGAGCATCACAACCGTGACCTGCCATGGTGCTTCAATCGCAAGGAAGCCAAGGCCCATGGCGAAGGCGGCAGCCTGGTCGGCGCACCACTGACCGGCGACGTGTTGATCATCGACGACGTGATCACCGCCGGCACCGCGATTCGTGAAGTGATGCAGATCATCGCCTCCCAGGACGGCGCCAAGGCCGCCGGTGTACTGATCGCCCTGAACCGTCAGGAGCGTGGTAACGGTGAGCTGTCGGCCATCCAGGAAGTCGAGCGTGACTTCGGCATCCCGGTCATCAGCATTGTTTCGCTGAACCAGGTGCTGGAATTCCTCGCTGACGATCCGCAGCTCAAGCAGCATCTGCCTGCCGTGGAAGCGTACCGCGCCCAGTTCGGCGTTTAATCGCTATTCCCTGTGGGGCGCTTGTGTGGCGAGGGAGCTTGCTCCCGCTGGGCTGCGCAGCAGACCCAAGAATGTTGTGAGCACTGCGCACTCAAGCGGGAGCAAGCTCCCTCGCCACAAAAAAACAGCTTTCCATAGAGAATACGGCGCAAAAAAAGACCCCGCTCAGCCAGGCCGAGCGGGGTCTTTTTTGTATGCGCTAGCGCTTAAGGACGCTTGCGATTGCTGATCAGGGTGCCCACGCCGGTATCCGTGAAGATTTCCAGCAGGATCGCATTCGGTACACGACCATCAATGATCAGCGAGCTGCCCACGCCGCCCTGGACCGCTTCCAGTGCGCAACGGATCTTCGGCAGCATGCCGCCGTAGATGGTGCCGTCGGCGATCAGATCGTCGACCTGCTGGGTCGTCAGGCCGGTCAGGACCGTCCCTGACTTGTCCATCAGGCCGGCAATGTTGGTCAACAGCATCAGCTTCTCGGCTTTCAGCGCTTCGGCGACTTTACCGGCCACCAGGTCAGCGTTGATGTTGTACGACTCGCCGTTGGCGCCGACGCCGATGGGCGCGATCACCGGAATGAAATCACCCTTGACCAGCAGGTTCAGCAGGTCGGTATTGATCCCGACCACTTCGCCCACGTGGCCGATGTCGATAATTTCCGGGGTGGTCATCTCCGGGGTCTGGCGAGTAACGGTGAGTTTCTTCGCACGAATCAGCTCGGCATCTTTACCGGTCAGGCCGATGGCGCTGCCGCCATGACGGTTGATCAGGTTGACGATGTCCTTGTTGACCTGGCCGCCCAGGACCATTTCCACCACGTCCATGGTCGCGGCGTCGGTGACGCGCATGCCGTCGACGAAATGGCTTTCGATCGACAGACGCTTGAGCAGGTCACCGATTTGCGGGCCGCCGCCGTGAACCACCACCGGGTTGATGCCCACGGCCTTCATCAGCACGATGTCGCGGGCGAAGCCGGTTTTCAGCTCCTCGCTTTCCATCGCGTTGCCGCCGTATTTGATCACCAGGGTCTTGCCGACATATCGGCGGATGTAAGGCAACGCTTCGGACAGGACCTTGGCGGTGTTGGCGGCGGCTTCGCGTTCGAGGGTCATTCAGGGCTCCGGGTGAATCAGAACGGTAGTTGGAGATCAGGTGCAACACGCTTCAACTGGACTTTGAATACGTCCTTGATGCGCTGCAATTCAGCCTCGTCATCGGCCTCGAAACGCAGCACCAGCACCGGTGTGGTGTTGGATGCGCGTACCAGGCCCCAGCCTTTGGCGTAGTCGACTCGCACGCCGTCAATGGTGGTCAGGTCGGCGCCTGCGCCCCACTGCGCATCGTGCAATGCATCAATGATGCTGAATTTGCTCTCTTCGGTCACATGGATATTGATTTCCGGCGTAGAAATATCGTTCGGGAAGGTCGCAAACAGCTCTTCGGCCGAAGATTTTTCCTTGCTGAGGATTTCCAGCAACCGCGCGGCGCTGTAAATACCATCGTCGAAACCGAACCAGCGCTCCTTGAAGAAGATGTGCCCGCTCATTTCGCCGGCCAGCAGGGCGCCGGATTGTTTCATTTTCTTTTTGATCAACGAGTGACCGGTCTTCCACATCAACGACCGGCCGCCGTACTCCTTGATCAGCGGAATCAGGCGGCGGGTGCATTTGACGTCGAAGATGATCTCGGCGCCGGGGTTGCGCGCCACCACGTCACGGGCGAACAGCATCAGCAGGCGGTCCGGGTAAACGATGCTGCCGGTGTTGGTCACCACGCCGACGCGGTCGCCATCGCCGTCGAAGGCCAGGCCGATGTCTGCGTTGGTTTCCTTGACCTTGGCGATCAGGTCCACGAGGTTTTCAGGCTTGCCCGGGTCCGGGTGGTGGTTCGGGAAGTTGCCATCCACTTCGCAGAACAGCGGGATGACTTCGCAGTTCAGCGCTTCGATCAATTGCGGGGCGATCACGCCGGCCGCGCCGTTGCCGCAGTCGACGACCACTTTCAGGCGGCGGGCCAGTTTGATGTCCTGGACGATTTCGTTGTTGTAGCGCTCGAGGATCTCGACCTGGGTGATGCTGCCCTGGCCGCTGCTCAGGTCGTTGGTCTTGAGGCGGTCGTGCAGGGCCTGGATCTGTTCGTTGGCCAGGGTGTCGCCAGCAATGACGATCTTGAACCCGTTGTAGTTCGACGGGTTGTGGCTGCCAGTGAGCATCACGCCGGATTTGCCGGCGAGTACGTTGGCGGCGTAGTAGAGCGCCGGCGTCGGGACCAGGCCGACATCACTGACGTGACAGCCGCTGTCGGCGATGCCTTTGATCAGTTGCGCGACCAGTTCCGGGCCGGACAAGCGGCCGTCGCGACCGACGCAAACGTTCGGTTCGCCCTGGGCCAGGCTTTGGGAACCGACAGCGCGGCCAATCCAGTAAGCAGTTTCAGCGTTCAGGAATTCCGGGACGGTGCCGCGGATGTCGTAGGCGCGGAAGATACTGTCAGGGAACTTGGGTGCGATTTTGGCCGGGGTGTTCATCTGTGGAAATGCTCCATCTCGAAAGTGGCTGGACAGGCCGCCGATTCATTCGGCAACAGGTTCAAACTGAAGGGTATGACGGCGTTTTCCACAGAGAGTTCGTGGTGTGAAAGGGCCATGACGCCCCCGGCGGCAAGGGTTTGGCCGGGCAATGCCTTGATTTCCGGAGCTAAACCTTGCAGATGACAATTTGAATTTTGTGGTGAGAGAGCAGGCCCCGCTCACCACAATGCATCGCTCTCGAATCAACGAGTACCGGTATGGCCGAAGCCACCAGTGCCACGCTCGGTTTCAACAAACTCTTCAACCATCTCGAAGTGAGCCTGCACCACCGGCACCAGCACCAGTTGCGCCAGGCGCTCACCGACCGGCATGGTGAATTCGGTCTGGCCGCGGTTCCAGCAGGAGACCATCAATGGGCCCTGGTAGTCGGAGTCGATCAACCCCACCAGGTTGCCCAGCACGATGCCGTGCTTATGGCCCATGCCGGAGCGCGGCAGAATCAGCGCCGCCAGGTTCGGATCACCGATATAGACCGACAGGCCGGTGGGGATCAGCACGGTTTCACCCGGCTTGATCACGGTGTCCTGTTCCAGCATGGCGCGCAGGTCGAGGCCGGCGGAGCCTGGTGTGGCGTATTGCGGCAGCGGGAATTCGGTACCGATGCGGGGGTCGAGGATCTTGGCTTGCAAAGCGTGCATGTAAATTAAACCTGGTTCAGACGTTCGGCGATAAAAGTGATCAGCTGGCGAGCAATCTTGCTCTTGCTGGTCTGGGCGAAAAGTGTGGCGTGAAGCTCACGGTCGATGACGCTGCAGGCATTTTCTTCGCTGTTGAAGCCAATGCTCGGGTTGGCGACGTCGTTGGCGACGATCAAATCGAGGTTCTTGTCTTTCAACTTGCGCGCAGCGTAATCGAGCAGGTTTTCGGTCTCGGCGGCGAAACCGACACTGAACGGACGGTCGGGACGGGTGGCGATGGTGGCCAGGATGTCCGGGTTACGCACCATCTGCAGCAACAAGCCGTCGCCGTTCGTAGGATCTTTCTTGAGTTTCTGTGGGGCGACGACTTCCGGGCGGTAATCCGCGACGGCTGCCGAGGCGATGAACAGGTCGCAAGGGATCGCCGCTTCGCAGGCGGCCAGCATGTCGCGGGCGCTGACCACGTCGATGCGGGTAACGCGATCCGGGGTCGGCAGGTGCACGGGGCCGGTGATCAGGGTCACGCGGGCACCGGCTTCCACGGCGGCTTCGGCCAGGGCAAAGCCCATTTTCCCGGAGCTGTGGTTGGTGATGTAGCGCACCGGGTCGATGTTTTCCTGGGTCGGGCCGGCGGTGATCAGCACGTGTTTGCCGGTCAATGCTTGACGCTGGAAGCAGTCGGCGGCGCATTGGGCGAGGTCAGTGGCTTCGAGCATGCGGCCCATGCCGACGTCGCCACAGGCCTGGCTGCCGGAGGCCGGGCCGAAGCTCTTCAGGCCGCGACTTTCAAGGAGTTGCAGGTTGGCCTGGGTCGCCGGGTCGCGCCACATGGCCTGGTTCATGGCCGGGGCAACGGCGACTACGGCGTCAGTGGCCAGCACCAGGGTTGTCAGCAGGTCGTTGGCGATACCTTGGGCCAGACGGGCGATCAGGTCCGCCGTGGCGGGGGCGATCAGCACCAGATCGGCCCATTTGGCCAGTTCGATGTGGCCCATGGCCGCTTCGGCCGCCGGGTCCAGCAGGTCCAGGTGGACTGGGTGCCCGGACAGGGCCTGCATGGTCAGCGGGGTGATGAACTCTGCACCGCCCCGGGTCATGACCACGCGCACTTCGGCGCCCTGATCGATCAGGCGGCGAACCAGGTCGGCGCTCTTGTAGGCAGCGATACCGCCGCCGACGCCCAGAACAATGCGTTTCCGATACAGCCGCTGCATAGGCCTGCCTTTCAATTCGTTGGTGACATACGTGGCGAAACCCCCTCCCCAGGATGAATTCGCCCGCAAAAAAGATGGGCTACGATATCACAGCGACCGCTACGGAACAGCGGCGCCCACAGACAGGGAGGTGCTATGAGTATTCGCGATTGGCCGGCGGCGGAGCGGCCGCGGGAGAGGTTGCTTGAACAGGGCGCGGGAAGTCTTTCGGACGCCGAATTGCTGGCGATCTTTTTACGTACAGGCGTGGTAGGTAAAAGCGCTGTGGATTTGGCGCGACACCTGTTGAATCAGTTTGGCAGCCTGCGTTTGCTGCTTGAGGCCGATCAGGAAACGTTCAGCAAGCAGTTGGGGCTTGGGCCGGCGAAATTTGCACATTTGCAGGCTGCGCAAGAAATGAGCAGGCGTCATCTGGCCGAGCGTGCGCGCCAAAAATCGGCCCTGGAGAATCCTCACGCGGTTCGCGAGTACCTGAAGTCGATGCTGCGCCACGAGCCACACGAGGTGTTCGGTTGCCTGTTTCTCGACTCCAGGCACCAAGTACTGGCGTTTGAGACGCTGTTTCGCGGCTCTATCGACAACACCAGCGTACATCCGCGAGAGGTGGTCAAGCGCGCCTTGGCCAACAACGCAGCGGCATTGATCCTCTGTCACAACCATCCATCGGGCAGCACCGACCCCAGTCAGTCCGACCGGGTGTTGACCAAGCGCCTGCAAAAGGCTCTGGAGTTGATTGACGTGCGGATCCTCGACCATTTCATCATCGGTGACGGCGACCCGTTGTCGATGGCTGAGTATGGGTGGATGTAGCGCATGGCCCCTGTAGGAGCGAGCTTGCTCGAGATAAGCCCGAGAGCGCTGCGGGGTGTCTGGCTTCCCGCGTTATCGTTCACGACCATCGCGAGCAAGCTCGCTCCTACAGGGTTTTGTGTTGAGGTGGATTACTTGAAGTTCACCTTCGAGTAATCCTGCCGGCCAAACGGGCTGACCGAGTACCCCTCGACATCCTTGCGCGTCAGGGCGAAGGCCGTCGGGTGGGCCAGCGGTAGCCACAGCGCCTGCTGCTGGATCTGCGCCTGGGCCTGCTCGTAGAGCTTGCTGCGCACACCTTGCTCGCCGGTGGTCTTGCCAGCGCTGATCAGCTTGTCCAGGTCCTGGTTGCAGTAACGGGCGAAATTGGTCCCGGACTTGACCGCGGCGCAGGAAAACTGCGGCGTGAGGAAGTTGTCCGGGTCACCGTTGTCGCCGGCCCAGCCCATGAACAGCAAGTCGTGTTCACCAGCCTTGGCGCGGCGGATCAGCTCGCCCCATTCGATCACGCGGATTTCGGCCTGAATGCCGATTTCCGCGAGGTCGGACTGCAGCAGTTGAGCGCCGAGGCTTGGGTTGGGATTGAGCAGGCTGCCGGAAGGGCGGGTCCAGATGGTGGTCTGGAAGCCGTCCTTGAGCCCGGCCTTGGCCATCAGCGCCTTGGCCTTGGCGATGTCATGCGGATAACCCGGGAGGCTTTTCGCGTAGCTCCAGGTGTTCGGCGGATACGGACCGTTGGCCGCTTCTGCGGTGTCTTCGAACACCGCTTTGACGTAATTGGCCTTGTCGAAGGCGAGATTGATGGCCTGACGCACTTCTGGCTTGTCCAGCGGCGGATGCTGGCTGTTGATGCCGACGAATGCGGTCATGAACGCGTCAGTCTTTTCGACTTTCAGGGTCGGCTCTTTCAGCGCTTCCTGTACGTCCAGGGGCTTGGGTGACAGGGCGATCTGGCATTCATTGCGACGCAACTTCTGCAAACGTACGTTGGCGTCCGGCGTGATGGCAAAGATCAACGGATCTACGGAGGGTTTGCCGCCGAAGTAGTCGGGGTTGGCTTTGTAGCGAACCGAGGCGTCCTTCTGGAAGCGGGTGAACACGAACGGCCCCGTGCCGATCGGTTGGCTGTTGAGTTTTTCCGGCGTGCCGGCCTTCATCAGTTTGTCGGCGTATTCGGCCGAATAGATCGAGGCAAAACCCATGCTCAGGGTCGCCAGGAAGGTCGAGTCCGGGTGGTCGAGGGTGAAGCGCACGGTCTGCGGGTCAAGAGCGTCGATCTTCTTGATCAGTGCAGGCAACTGCATCGATTGCGCATGGGGGAAGCCACTCTGGGCGACTTTGTGCCACGCATTGGCCGGGTCGAGCATGCGGTCGAAGCTGAAAATCACGTCTTCGGCGCTCAGGTCCCGCGCTGGGGTGAAGTACTCGGTGCGATGGAATTTCACCTGCGGGTGCAACTTGAAGACATAAGTCAGGCCGTCGGGGCTGACTTCCCAGCTGTCGGCGAGGCTGGCGACCACCTTGCCGCTGGCCGTGTCGAAGTCCACCAGGCGGTTCATCAGCACATCGGCCGAAGCGTTGGTGGTGGTCAGCGAGTTGTACTGCACCACGTCGAACCCTTCAGGGCTTGCCTCGGTGCAGACGCTCAAGGCGGCAGCAAAGGCCTGTGGGCTCAGCAGGAGCGGGGCGAGCAACAGCGGTAGGGCAGCGAGGCGCATGGTCGGTTCCTTTACAGATCGAAGGCCCATCTGCAAGTGCAGTCTGGAAAAGTCTTACCCTAGTGGGCTCTTTTGCAAATGACTATCCCCTTTTTCATTTTGAGGTGACTATAGGCGCCTGATTTTGCTGTGCGGCGGTTGTGCAAAACCCCGGATTGACTCGATGACCGATTCTCTGCGACGAGCGGTCGGCATCGACGATAGCCTTTGTCCAAGGCGCTCGGAGCCCGGAAAACGGGGTTTTTGTGAATTCAACGCACACCGAATGTTGTTGCTCTCCAGTCTTTCTGGTATAAAGCAGCGCTCTTTTCTAGGGGCCCGGTTCCTTCACTGTAGGTGTAGCCGGTAAGACCCTTAAAGAAACGCGGCGCCTGGCGCCAAATGACTGAGAGATTAAGCGGCCAACCCATGCCGGGTTGGGCATGTGGTTTTAGAGGGCTGAGGCATGTCTAGAGTCTGTCAAGTTACCGGTAAGGGTCCGGTGACTGGGAATAACATTTCCCACGCAAACAACAAAACCCGTCGTCGTTTCCTGCCGAACCTGCAGCATCACCGCTTCTGGGTTGAAGAAGAGAAACGTTTTGTGCGTCTGCGCGTATCTGCCAAAGGCATGCGCATCATCGACAAGCGTGGCATCAGTGTCGTGCTGGCCGAACTTCGTCGCGATGGCAAGGTTTAAGGGAGCTAATCATGCGTGAATTGATTCGTTTGATTTCGAGCGCCGGTACTGGTCACTTCTACACTACCGACAAGAACAAGCGTACTACTCCGGACAAAATCGAGATCAAGAAATATGATCCGGTTGTTCGCAAGCACGTGATCTACAAAGAAGGCAAAATCAAGTAATTGATTTTTCCCTCTTACGAAAAAGGCCCGTATCGCGAGATACGGGCCTTTTTTGTTGCCTGTGGGTTTTGCGGGGCTTCTTAGGACGCCTTCGCGGGCAAGCCCGCTCCCACAGGGGGATACATTCCAAGTGTGGGAGCGGGCTCGCTCGCGAAGAGGTCGGTCGCCGCTACAAGGTTCTTCAGGCCTTCTGTTCGAACGCCACGTAAATCTTGCGGCATGTCTCCAGCACTTCCCAGGTGCCCTTGAACCCGGCAGGGATCACGAAGCGGTCGCCTGCGCGCAGGGTCTTGGCATTGCCGTCGTTGTCACGCAGCACCGAAACCCCTTGCTGGATCTCGCAGTACTCGTGCTCGGTGAAATTCACCGTCCACTGCCCGACTTCACCTTCCCATACGCCAGCGTTCAACTGGCCACAAGGACTGTTGTAGTGGTTGTAGACCGCTTGCTCCGGGTCACCCTTGAGCACTTTGGCCGGGTCTGGGCGGTAGCGTTCGGCGGCGGTGGTAGCCTGGCTGAAGTCGACGACGTTCTGGATGTTCATTGTTGTTATCTCCCCGTGATTGCGGCGCGAGTGGTGGATGTCCCCAAAGTCTATGTTTATTAAAATGAACATCGCAAGGCCGTTTGCCGGCGTTATGTCAAATATATTGAAACATTAGGGGTGGCTGGTTTAGGGTGACGGTTGCCTTGGGCCGAAAAGCAGGCTGGCCGGGCAGAATTCCTGACAGCGCCCGCGAAGAACGCGGGTGTCGTATTCAATAAGAGGAGGACACTCGCATGACCACCCTGACCCGTGCCGACTGGGAACAACGTGCCCGCGACCTGAAAATCGAAGGCCGCGCCTATATCAATGGCGAATACACCGACGCCGTCTCCGGCGAGACCTTCGAGTGCATCAGCCCGGTTGATGGCCGTCTGCTGGGCAAGATTGCCAGCTGTGACGCCGCCGACGCCCAGCGCGCCGTGGAAAACGCCCGCGCCACTTTCAATTCCGGTGTCTGGTCGCGCCTGGCGCCGACCAAGCGCAAATCCACCATGATCCGTTTCGCCGGCCTGCTGAAACAGCACGCCGAAGAGCTGGCCCTGCTTGAAACCCTGGACATGGGCAAGCCGATCAGCGACTCCCTGTACATCGACGTTCCCGGCGCGGCGCAAGCCTTGAGCTGGAGCGGCGAAGCCATCGACAAGATCTACGACGAAGTCGCTGCAACCCCGCACGATCAGTTGGGCCTGGTGACCCGTGAGCCGGTTGGTGTGGTCGGCGCCATCGTGCCGTGGAACTTCCCGCTGATGATGGCGTGCTGGAAACTCGGTCCTGCGCTGTCCACCGGTAACTCGGTAATCCTCAAGCCGTCGGAAAAATCGCCGCTGACCGCCATCCGCATCGCTGAACTGGCTGTCGAAGCCGGCATTCCGAAAGGTGTGCTGAACGTGCTGCCAGGTTACGGTCACACCGTCGGCAAGGCCCTGGCCCTGCACAACGACGTCGACACCCTGGTGTTCACCGGTTCGACCAAAATCGCCAAGCAGCTGCTGATCTACTCCGGCGAGTCGAACATGAAGCGTGTCTGGCTCGAAGCCGGCGGCAAGAGCCCGAACATCGTGTTCGCCGATGCGCCGAACCTGCAGGACGCTGCCGAAGCGGCTGCCGGTGCCATCGCCTTCAACCAGGGCGAAGTCTGCACCGCCGGTTCGCGCCTGTTGGTGGAGCGTTCGATCAAGGATAAATTCCTGCCGCTGGTGATCGAGGCGCTGAAAACCTGGAAGCCGGGCAACCCGCTGGACCCGGCGACCAATGTTGGCGCGCTGGTCGACACCCAGCAGATGAACACCGTGCTGTCCTACATCGAGTCCGGTCATGCCGATGGCGCCAAGCTGGTGGCCGGTGGCAAGCGTACGCTCCAGGAAACTGGCGGCACTTATGTTGAACCGACGATTTTCGACGGTGTGAGCAACGCGATGAAAATCGCCCAGGAAGAAATCTTCGGCCCGGTACTGTCGGTCATCGCATTCGATAGTGCCGAAGAAGCCATCGCGATCGCCAACGACACGCCGTACGGCTTGGCCGCGGCTGTGTGGACTGCCGACATTTCCAAGGCTCACCTCACCGCCCGCGCACTGCGTGCCGGTAGCGTGTGGGTCAACCAGTACGATGGCGGCGACATGACCGCTCCGTTCGGTGGCTTCAAACAATCCGGCAACGGTCGCGACAAGTCGCTGCACGCGTTCGACAAGTACACCGAGCTGAAGGCGACCTGGATCAAGTTGTAAGCTCGCGAAGGAGGCCTGCCGAATAGCAGGCCTCCCGAACGACACAGATCCCTTGTGGGAGCGGGCCCCCTCACCACAGGGCCCGCTCCCACAATGTTTTGTGGCGTCTGTAAAACAATAATTATCCACAGGAGCGTGGAACATGCGTTGGGCGACTTATTTCGCCGTTTTGGCCTCTGTCTTGAGTGTTGGCCTGGCCCTGGGTGTCAGCATGCCGCTGGTGTCGTTTCGCCTGGAAAGCTGGGGCTACGGCTCGTTTGCCATTGGTGTGATGGCGGCGATGCCGGCCATCGGCGTCCTGTTGGGGGCGAAGATTTCCAGTCATCTGGCGGCGCGATTCGGCACGGCCAATCTGATGCGCCTGTGTCTGTGGGCCGGGGCGGTTTCGATCGGTTTGCTGGCGCTGTTGCCGAGCTATCCGATCTGGTTGGTCTTGCGGCTGATGATCGGGGTGATCCTTACCCTTGTATTCATCATCGGTGAAAGCTGGATCAATCAACTGGTGGTCGAGGAGTGGCGCGGGCGGCTGGTGGCGCTGTATGGCAGCAGCTACGCGCTGAGTCAGCTGGCCGGGCCGGTGTTGCTGGGCTTCCTTGGCACCGGGCACGATTATGGTTTTTGGGTTGGCGTCGGTTTGCTGATGGCTGCTCCGTTTTTGTTGCTGGGCCGCAGTGGTGCGCCGAGCAGCGAGGCCAGCAGTGTGACCCTGCGTGATTTGCTTGAATTCTGTCGTGGCCTGCCCGCGATTGCCTGGGCGGTGTCGCTGTTCGCTGCGTTCGAGGCCATGATCCTGACGCTGTTGCCGGTCTATTGCCTGCGCCAGGGCTTCACCACGGAAATCGCCCTGGCGATGGTCAGTACGGTGGTGGTTGGCGATGCGGTGCTGCAATTGCCAATTGGTGCGTTGGCCGATCGCTTGTCACGCCGGGCGTTGTTTACGGGCTGCGCGGCTGTCTTGCTGCTGTCGAGCCTGGCGATTCCAATGCTGATCGACACGCTTCTGATCTGGCCTCTGTGGGTGTTGTTCGGCGCCAGTGCTGGCGGGTTGTTCACCCTGTCACTGATCCTGATTGGCGAGCGTTATCGCGACGACGCACTGGTGCGCGCCAACGCGCATATTGCACAGCTGTGGGGGATTGGTTGCCTGGTCGGGCCGCTGCTTGCGGGCGCCGGCAGCCAGTGGATCAGCGGCCATGCGTTGCCGTTGCTGATGGCGGTGGGGGCCTTGGGCGTGTTGATCGTGGTGTCGCGGCAAGGGGCATTTGGCACGGCTCAGCCGGCTTAGCGACGAGCGCGGAGTCTGTGGCGAGGGGGCTTGCCCCCCTTTCGGCTGCGAAGCAGTCGTAAAAGCAAACAACCCTGTAAGTCAGGCAAATGCGATTGCAGGGTTTGGCACTGCTGCGCAGCGCAACGGGGGCAAGCCCCCTCGCCACAAAAGCCCTGCTGACCCGGGATTACAACATCTTCTCCAGCCCAACCGTGTTGCTCAGCCAGGCATTGAAGCGCCGCCACCAACTCCCTGGCTCCTTGGTCAGGGTGTGCATTTTTCCGTCGTCTTCAGTGGTCCAGACGATCTGATCGTTTTCCAGCTCCACCTGATAGCTCAGGGCTGGCGCCATACCCTGCAGCGCCAGTTCGCGGACCCGTGCGGCCAACTCCGGGCTGTCCACCAGCACGCCGACTTCGGTGTTCCACAGTACCGAGCGCGGGTCGAAATTGAATGAGCCAATAAAGGATTTCTGCTGGTCGAAGATCATCGCCTTGCTGTGCAGGCTGGAGTCAGAGCCGTGATAGGAGCTGCTGGAAAACAGGTGCGGCCCGCTACCGCTGCCGCCTCCCTCGCCGGGTTGGCGACGCAGTTCGTAGAGCTTCACGCCGTGCTCCAGCAGCGCCCTGCGATAGGGCGCGTAACCACCGTGTACCGCCGGCACGTCCGTGGCTTCCAATGAGTTGGTCAGCAAACTTACCGAGACGCCAGCGTCGGCGCGCCCGGTCAGGTACACCAGCCCCGGTTGGCCGGGCACGAAATAAGCCGAAATCATGATCAGCTCTTTGCGGACGCCGTCGAGTTCAGGTGCCAGTTGGGTAGTCAGCAGCAGTTGCGGATCGGGCTCGCCCTTGGCCAATACCTTGCTCGGCGCATCCCACAATGCCTGGTTCCAGGCCCAGATCAGCTCGCGGCGCCAGATGTCCAGGCGCGGATGCGTGGTGAAGGTCATCAGGTGCTTGTAGAGCGCGTGATTCTGTTTGCGCGTTTGCGCCAGGGACTCTTCCAGTCGGACCCGGGTGTCTTCCAAGTCCTGGGGCGTGGGTTTACTCGACAGGAACTCGTCGATCGGCTTGCTCAGGGCACTGTTCCAGTACTGGTCGAAACTGTGCCCGAGTTGCTCGGCAACCGGGCCGACACCGAGCAGGTCGATGTCAGTGAAGTTCATGTTGGGCTCGGCATCGTAATACTCGTCCCCCAGATTGCGCCCGCCGACGATGGCCATGCTGTTGTCCGCCAGCCAAAGCTTGTTGTGCATGCGCCGATGTTGTTGCGACAGATTGAACAGCCGGCCCATGGTGCGCGTCACGCCGGTGCTGCGGCCAAGGTTCAGCGGGTTGAACACGCGAATCTGGATCTGCGGGTGCGCGGCGAGGGTGGCGATGACCCGGTCCAGGCCATCGCTGGTGGTATCGTCGAGCAGAACCCGCACCCGCACGCCCCGATCGGCGGCCTTGAGCAGTTCCTCGATCAACATGCGTGTGCTGATGCCGTCGTGCACGATGTAGTACTGCAAGTCGAGGCTGCTTTGGGCGTTACGGATCAGTTCGGCGCGGGCGGTGAAGGCCTCGGTGCTGTCCGATAGCAGGCGAAAGCCCGATTGTCCTTTGTAGGGTGCGGCTTGCGCCTGTACCGAACGGCCGAAGGCGGAATCTGAGGCCGGCAGCGCCTGGCTCGGTTCACGTCGAGCGTCGAGGCTGGAGCAACCGCCCAGGAACACGGCGAGTAGCAGAAGAGCAAGCAGGGGCTGTTTGACTCTCACGTGGGATCGTTCCGTTTGGCGGCGCAGATAGGCATATGGACGCTGATCCCCGAATAAAAGTCAGTCGCTTAGCTGATCGGTTTCCGCCAGCAGTTTGACCGCTGCCGCGCCGACCTTGCGCACCGCTTCTTCGATCTGCGGTGTTGGTTTGGCAGCGTAGTTCATGCGCAGGCAATTACGGTATTTGCCCGAGGCGGAAAAGATGCTGCCCACGGCAATCTGTACGCCCTGGTCGTGCAACGCACGATTCAGTTTCAGGGTGTCGAAGCCGTCCGGCAGTTCGACCCACAGCATGAAGCTGCCTTGCGGGCGACTGGCACGGGTGCCGGCCGGGAAGTAGCGGGTTACCCAATCGATCATCATGTCGCGATTGCGCTGGTATTGCGTGCGCATCCGCCGCAAATGCGGTTCGAAGTGCCCGCCCTTGAGGAACTCGGCGATGGCGATCTGCGGTTGTGGCGCGGTGGAGCCGGTGCTGATGTATTTCATGTGCAGCACCCGTTCCAGATAACGGCCGGGCGCGACCCAGCCGATACGCAGGCCTGGCGCCAGGGTCTTGGAAAACGAACTGCACAACAGGACGCGACCGTCCTCGTCGAAGGACTTGATCGTGCGCGGGCGCGGATAGGTATAGGCCAGCTCGCCATACACATCGTCCTCGATGATCGCCACGTCAAACCGCTGTGCAAGCGTCAACAACGCGCGTTTGCGCGACTCCGGCATGATGTAGCCCAGCGGGTTGTTGCAGTTGGGGGTCAACTGTATGACCTTGATCGGCCATTGCTCCAGGGCCAGCTCCAGCGCTTCGAGGCTGATACCGGTCAGCGGATCGGTGGGGATTTCCAGGGCTTTCATGCCCAAGCCCTTGAGGGTCTGCATGGCGCCGTGGAAGCTCGGCGAGTCCACCGCCACAATGTCCCCCGGCTCGCAAATTGCGCGAACGCTGGTGGACAGTGCTTCATGGCATCCAGTGGTGACCACCAGATCGCTGGCACTCAACTGGCAGCCGGAATCGAGCATCAGGCGAGCGATTTGTTCGCGCAGTTCGAGGTTGCCGTGGATGTTGTCGTAATACAGACCGGGCATGTCCTGCCGCCGGCTGATTCGCGCCAGGTCGCGCAGCAGCGGCTTCATGGTCGGGCTGGTGATGTCCGGCATGCCGCGCCCGAGTTGCACCACGTCTTTGCGCGGCACGGCGCGAATCAGTTCCAGCACCTGATCCCATTGAGAGATGTCCACCGGGCGTTGGGCCGGGCGACCGACCGCCGGCAAATCCGGCAGTTCGCGGCTGGCGGGAACAAAGTAGCCGGACTTGGGCCGTGGCATGGCCAACCCACTGTCTTCCAACATCCGATAGGCCTGCTGCACCGTGCTCAGGCTGACGCCGTGTTCGACGCTCAGCGCCCGAACCGAGGGCAGCCGGTCACCGGGGCGATAGAAGCCCTGTTCGATACGTGTGCCGAGCAACTCGGCGAGGTTGACGTAAAGGGTCATGGTGCAGCCTCGATAGAGGGGATTCGGTTAACCAGTACAGATCGGGCAAAAAATCGGGATTCAGTGACGGAATCGGTAAATCTGTATGGATTTAATACAGGCTCTTTGAATCTGTAATGCTTTTTCACGCCCATGCATCATGGAACCTCTGGCTACCCAAGTAAACAGGAGCATCCAAGATGAACGGTTTGAGCGATGTGCGGCTGACGTTACACAGTCAGGAACTGGCGGCAGGGCAAACGGACGCCGCACGCAATGTGCCTATGGGCAATGCGTCGTCCGGTCTGGGCCGCTGGGATCTGTTCTGGCGTCGGCTGCATACGCGCAAGGCGTTGCTGGCGCTGACGGCCGATCAGCTCAAGGATGTCGGGCTGACGCGGGAGCAGGCGCAGGAGGAGGGACTGAAGCCTTTCTGGCGGACCTGATTTTGTTGGCGTTCTTTCGGGCCTCTTCGCGGGCAAGCCCGCTCCCACAGGGGATTTGTGTGCCTCTGTGGGAGCGGGCTTGCTCGCGAAGGCGTCAGTTCTGACACCGCCAATCCTTCAGACCAACTTTTTAAGCCGATGCCACAACATCCCCAACGCCAGCAACGGCGAGCGCAAATGCTTGCCGCCGGGGAAGGTGATGTGCGGCACCTTTGCGAACAAATCAAAACCACCACTGTGCTGACCGCTGATGGCTTCGGCCAGCAGCTTGCCGGCCAGGTGCGTAGCATTCACGCCATGACCGGAATAGGCCTGGGCGTAATACACGTTCGGCTGGTCGTGGAGTCGTCCGATCTGCGGCAGGCGGTTGGCGCCGATACCGATCATGCCACCCCATTGATACTCGATCTTCACCCCGGACAGCTGCGGGAAGACCTCCAGCATTTTCGGACGCATATACGCGGCGATGTCTTTCGGGTCGCGACCCGAATAATGGCAGGCGCCGCCAAACAGCAGGCGCCGGTCCGCCGAGAGTCGGTAATAGTCCAGCGCCACCCGCTGGTCACAGACCGCCATATTTTGTGGCAGCAGGGCGTGGGCCAGTTCTTCGCTCAGTGGCTCGGTGGCAATGATGTAGCTGCCGGCAGGCAGGACTTTGCCGCTGAGTTGCGGGTTGAGGTTGTTGAGGTAGGCATTGCAGCCCAGCACCAAAGTTTTGGCGCGCACCGAGCCCCCGGCGGTATGGACCTTGACCTCGGGGCCATAATCGATGCGGGTCGCGGCTGATTGCTCGAACAACCGAACACCCAGTCGTTGTGCCGCGGCCGCTTCGCCCAGGGCCAGGTTCAGTGGGTGCAGGTGCCCCGAGCCCATGTCGATCAGGCCGCCGACGTAACGCGTGGAGCCGACCACGGTGTGCATCTCGTTGGCTTGCAGCAAGCGTGTCTCGTAGCGGTAACCGAGGCTGCGCAGCTCATCGGCGTCTTCGGCGAAACCTTCAAGGTCACGGGGCTTGTTGGCGAGATCGCAGTAACCCCAGGTCAGGTCGCAGGGAATCTGGAAGCGCTCGACCCGTTGCCGGACGATCTCCACGGCTTCCAGGCCCATGAGCTTCATCTGCCGTACGCCTTCGACGCCGATGATGTTGGCAAATTGATCGAGGCCGTGGCCAACGCCGCGAATCAGCTGCCCGCCATTGCGTCCACTGGCACCCCAGCCGATTTTGTTGGCTTCAAGCAACACCACGCTGAGGCCGCGCTCGGCCAGCTCAAGCGCCGTGTTCAACCCCGAAAAACCGCCACCCACCACACAGACATCGGCCAGCACTTCGCCCGCGAGCGCGGGGTGCTCGGGCTGCGGCAGGCTGCTGGCGGCGTAATAGGAAGCGGGGTGGTTCGCAGCAGGCTGTTGAGCACGGGCAATCATGTGCGTGATCCTGGTTCTGATGTTTAGAAAATTTGACGGAGCATAAGCCGGACCTTCCCGGACGGGCAACATTGGTCGGTTGCTGCTGTCTGGATCGGGGCTTTTGCGTCAGAATCCCGTTCTATTTCGCTATCGGTCACCGCTGCAATGAGTTGCAACAGCCAGACAATCCGCACCTTGCGCCAACAGATTCCCTCGTTCGAGTGCGTCCCCGGCTGCCATGACTGCTGCGGGCCGGTGACCACCTCGCCGGAAGAAATGTCGCGCCTGCCGCGCAAGACCCGCGCCGAGCAGGATGCCGCCATGGAAGAGCTCAACTGTGTGCATCTGGGGCCCGATGGCTGCACTGTGTATGGCGAGCGGCCGCTGATCTGCCGGTTGTTCGGCACCACCAAGACCCTGCCGTGCCCCAATGGGCGCGGGCCGGTGGAGTTGATTCATCCGCGGGTGGAGAAGCAGGTGTTCGAGTATATGGCTTCGAACCGGCAGGTGTTGGTTTAAGAAAGACCGAGTCGCCTGCATTCGCGAGCAAGCCCGCTCCCACATTCGATCTTCAGTGAACTCAGAGTTTGTGTTCGACACTGATCCACTGTGGGAGTGGGCTTGCTCGCGAATGCGTCTGAACAGACACCGCCAATCTCAATCCGGAATCGGTAACGTCAGGCTCTCCTTCACCTCTTCCATCACGATATAGCTCTTGGACTCGCGCACGTGGGGCAGCTTGAGCAGGATGTCGCCCAGCAATTTGCGGTACGAGGCCATCTCGGAAATCCGCGCTTTCACCAGGTAGTCGAAATCCCCTGACACCAGGTGACACTCCAGCACATGGGGCAATTTCAGCACCGCACGTCGGAACTCTTCGAAAGTATCGCCGGACTTGTAGTCCAGGCTGATCTCGACGAACACCAGCAGACTACCCTTCAGGTGCTGCGGATTGAGCCGGGCGTTGTAGCCCATGATGATCCCTTCGCGCTCCAGACGCCGGACCCGCTCAGTACAGGGCGTGGTCGAGAGCCCGACCTTTTCTCCTAGTTCCGTAAAGGAAATCCGCCCGTCCGCTTGCAGGATCCGCAGGATGTTGCGGTCGATCTTGTCCAGCTCACGTTTGGTCTGAGTGTTGGTACGCATAGGGGATGCGCCTCCGTGAAAAGGGTTTTTGCCGAGAATTGTCGCCAAATATAGGCGCTTATATAGTGAAAAGCACTGGCAAATCTTTTTTACACTGCGCGCATCTAAAGCTCTGAATAACAAACGTCAGCGGTCAGCCGCGATGAGGGATATGAAAATGCGCGTCATGGTCTTGGGTAGCGGCGTCATCGGTACCACCAGTGCTTATTATCTGGCCCGTGCCGGGTTTGAAGTGGTGGTTGTGGACCGGCAGCCGGCTGCTGCCATGGAGACCAGTTTCGCCAACGCCGGGCAGGTCTCGCCGGGTTATGCCTCGCCGTGGGCCGCGCCGGGTGTGCCGCTCAAGGCCATCAAGTGGCTGCTGCAGCGTCACGCGCCCCTGGCGATCAAGGCCACGGCCGACATCGACCAGTACCTGTGGATGGCACAGATGCTGCGCAACTGCACCGCTAGCCGTTACGCGGTGAACAAGGAGCGCATGGTTCGTCTGTCCGAGTACAGCCGTGACTGCCTCGACGAACTGCGCGCCGAAACCGGCATTGCCTACGAAGGCCGCAGCCTTGGTACGACCCAACTGTTCCGCACCCAGGCTCAACTGGACGGCGCCGCGAAGGATATCGCCGTGCTGAAAGAGTCCGGCGTGCCGTTCGAACTGCTCGACCGCGAAGGTATTGCCCGCGTTGAACCGGCGTTGGCCAGCGTCACGGACATCCTCGCCGGTGCCCTGCGCCTGCCGAACGACCAGACTGGCGACTGCCAGATGTTCACCACCAAGCTTGCCGAGATGGCCGCGAACCTCGGTGTGCAGTTCCGTTTTGGTCAGGACATTCAGCGCCTCGACTTCGCCGGTGACCGCATCAACGGTGTATGGATCGACGGCAAGCTGGAAACAGCCGACCGCTACGTGCTGGCTCTGGGTAGCTACTCGCCGCAACTGCTCAAACCGCTGGGCATCAAGGCGCCAGTGTATCCGCTCAAGGGCTACTCCCTGACCGTGCCGATCACCAACCCGGCGATGGCTCCGACTTCGACCATTCTCGACGAGACCTACAAGGTTGCGATCACCCGTTTCGACAACCGCATCCGCGTTGGCGGCATGGCTGAAATCGCCGGTTTTGACCTGTCGCTGAACCCTCGTCGGCGCGAAACCCTGGAGATGATCGTCAACGATCTTTATCCTCAGGGCGGCGATCTGGCCCAAGCCGATTTCTGGACCGGCCTGCGTCCAACCACGCCGGATGGCACGCCGATTGTCGGTGCCACCCCGTTCAAGAATCTGTTCCTAAACACCGGTCACGGCACGCTTGGCTGGACCATGGCCTGTGGCTCCGGTCGCTTGCTGGCTGATCTGATGGCGAAGAAAAAGCCGCAGATCAGCGCCGAAGGCCTCGATATTTCCCGTTATGGCAACAAAATCCAGGAGTCTGCAAAGCATGTCAGTCCAGCGCCAGCTCACCAATGAGCGCATGAGTCAGATCGTCACCCATAACGGCACGGTTTACCTGGCCGGGCAAGTTGGCGACGACTTCAACGCCGGGATTGAACAGCAGACCCGCGACGTGCTCGCCAATATCGAGCGCTTGCTCGATCTGGCCGGGACTGACAAACAGAATCTGCTTTCGGCGACGATCTACCTGAACGACATCGAGGCGCACTTTGCCGGCATGAATTCGGTGTGGGACCAGTGGCTGCCAAAAGGCACTGCCCCGGCCCGTGCCACCGTCGAAGCGAAGATGGCCAAGCCGAGCATCCTGGTCGAGATCTCCATCGTCGCCGCGTTGCCGTAAGATTTAACGATCCCTCTCCCGGTGCTGTTGGCGGTTCACGCCGTCAGCCAGCACCGGTTTTTCTTCCCGATAACCCGACCAGAAGTCTGCCGCCATGCGTCCTGCCCGTGCCCTGATCGACCTTCAAGCCCTGCGCAACAACTACCGAGTCGCCCGTGAGCTCACGGGGGCCAAGGCCCTCGCGGTGATCAAGGCCGATGCCTATGGCCATGGCGCGGTGCGTTGCGCCCAGGCGCTGGAAGCCGAGGCGGACGGGTTTGCCGTGGCCTGCATCGAAGAGGCGTTGGAGCTGCGAGCGGCGGGCATCCGTGCGCCGGTGCTGCTGCTGGAAGGTTTTTTCGAAGCCGATGAGCTGGCGCTGATCGTCGAGCATGATTTCTGGTGCGTGGTGCATTCGCTGTGGCAACTCGAAGCCATCGAGAAAGCCTCGTTGAGCAAACCGATCACTGTGTGGCTGAAACTCGATTCGGGCATGCACCGCGTGGGGCTGCATCCGGCGGATTATCAGGCGGCCTATCAACGGCTGCTGGCCAGTGGCAAGGTCGCGAAAGTGGTGCTGATGAGTCACTTTGCCCGCGCCGACGAACTGCACGAACAGGCAAGCAGCGAACAGGTGGCGGTATTTGAAGCGGCGCGCAAGGGCTTGTCCGCCGAGGTCAGTCTGCGCAACTCGCCAGCGGTGCTCGGTTGGCCGCAGATTCCGAGCGATTGGGTGCGCCCGGGCATCATGCTCTATGGCGCTACACCCTTCGAAGAAGCCAACGAAGTGGCCTCACGCCTGCAACCGGTCATGACCCTGGAGTCGAAAGTGATCAGTGTGCGCGAGCTGCCGGCTGGCGAACCCGTCGGTTACGGCGCCAAATTCATCACCCCTAAACCGATGCGCATTGGCGTGGTGGCCATGGGTTACGCCGACGGCTATCCGCGTCTGGCACCGACCGGCACGCCGGTACTGGTTGCCGGGCAGCGCAGCCAACTGATCGGTCGGGTATCGATGGATATGCTCTGCATCGACCTGACCGATGTGCCGCAGGCCGGTGTCGGTTCGACCGTCGAGTTGTGGGGCAAAAACATCCTCGCCAGTGATGTAGCCATAGCCGCCGGCACGATTCCTTATCAGATTTTCTGCAACCTGCGCCGAGTGCCACTGCTCTATTCCGGGGCTTAGTGCGCAAGGCTTGAGACCGGAAGTCGCCTCGCTGAGCAGGATTCAGGTCAAGGTGTTGTAAATACTGAACGCTGTCGCCATGATAACGCTCACTATTCCAACAATCTGAATCCTGGAGGCGCAAGCTTTGGACGTCGGTGAACGACTGCAATCCATCCGTAGGCTCAAAGGCCTTTCCCAGCGTGAGCTCGCCAAACGGGCGGGTGTCACCAACAGCACCATTTCGATGATCGAAAAGAACAGCGTGAGCCCTTCGATCAGTTCGCTGCGCAAGGTGTTGGGCGGGATTCCCATGTCCATGGTCGAGTTCTTTTCCGAAGAAATCCTGCAGGAAAAACCGACCCAGATCGTCTACAAGGCCAACGAGCTGATCGATATTTCCGATGGCGCCGTGACCATGAAACTGGTCGGTCGGGCGCACCCGAGCCGGGCTATCGCATTCCTCAATGAAATCTATCCGCCAGGCGCCGACACCGGTGACGAGATGCTCACCCATGAGGGCGAGGAGACCGGCATCCTGGTCGAAGGAAAGCTGGAACTGGTGGTCGGTCTCGAAACTTTTGTCCTCGAAGCTGGCGATAGCTACTACTTTGAAAGTACCAAGCCACACCGTTTCCGAAATCCGTTCGATGCGCCTGCGCGACTAATCAGCGCAGCCACGCCGGCGAATTTCTAAGAAAAGAGGCGTCCTGCCAGTATCGCAGAGGCGCCCAGGCTGTTTTTCCGTCGCGGCCTAAGACCCCTCCGACTTTGGGGTTGTTTCAGTGCGACGGGCTTACCGCTATACTTGCGCCCGCCTGCGAACCGTGGCCGTAGGCGTGACTAGCCACCATTGAGGGTGAACGCGTGAACCTAATTATGAAAATGCTGGCTGCACCAGCAACCGTATTGGCCCTATGGGCTGTCAGTGTCAGCGCTCAAGCTGCGACCAACGACGATATTGCCAAACGCCTTGAGCCAGTCGGCCAGGTTTGTGTTCAGGGTAAAGAGTGCAAGGGCATGGAGGTTGCCACTGCCGCCGGCGGCGGTGGCGGTGCGAAAACTCCGGATGAAGTGATTGCAAAACATTGCAACGCTTGCCACGGTTCAGGCCTGTTGGGCGCACCGAAAATCGGTGATGCCGCTGCCTGGAAAGAGCGTGCCGACCACCAGGGCGGCCTCGACGGCATCCTGGCCAAAGCCATTACCGGTATCAACTCGATGCCGCCTAAAGGCACCTGCGCCGACTGCTCCGATGCCGAGCTCAAAGGCGCCATCCAGAAGATGTCTGGCCTGAAATAAGCCTGAGTCTTCCCGCTAAAAAGCCGCTTCCGAGCGGCTTTTTTGTGCCCGCGGTTTCAATGAACACCGCCGCCCACCTGTAGGAGCGAGCTTGCTCGCGATGAGTTTGAATGCGCCTCGGGGTGTCAGGTTCTATGCGTTATCGTTGACGACCATCGCGAGCAAGCTCGCTCCTACGGTTTTTATAGGCTGTTCATTGCAGCAAAGACCCGGCAAGCTCGGTCCAGGCCCAAGTCATGGAACGTGAGGGAGGAAGCGATGGTGCAGTTGTGTTCTATCGAGCAGGCGGTCGATGACGTCCTGGCGCGGTTGCCGGACCACATTCACATGGGGCTGCCCTTGGGGCTGGGTAAACCCAACCCCTTCGTCAATGCGCTCTACCGGCGCGTTGCGCAGCTGCCCGAGCGGCGCCTGACGATCTACACCGCGCTGTGCCTGGGCCGTCCGCCCTTAGGCGACGGCTTGCAAAAACGCTTTCTAGAACCCTTTGTCGAGCGGGTTTTCGATGATTATCCAGAGTTGGATTTCCTCGCCGACCTGCGTCGCGATACGCTGCCAGGCAACATCCACATCCAACAGTTCTTCATGCAGCCCGGCAGCCTGCTCAACAGTGCCACGGCGCAGCAGGATTACGTCAGCAGCAACTACAGCCATGCAGCCCGGGACATCAACGCCGCCGGGTTGAACCTGGTGGCGCAAATGGTCGCCAGCCATGCCGAACATCCCGACCGCTTGAGCCTCAGCTGCAACCCGGACATCACCCTCGACCTGTTGCCGATGATCGCCAGGCGCCGCGCCGCCGGAGAAACCATCCTGATGGTCGGCCAGGTGCATAACGATCTGCCGTACATGCCCGGCGATGCGGAACTGGGTATCGATACCTTCGACCTGCTGATCGACCAGAAGGACAACACCACGCTGTTCTCCACACCGAACATGCCGGTGGGCTGCCAGGACCATTTCATCGGCCTGCATGCCAGCACACTGGTGCGTGACGGTGGCACGTTGCAGATCGGCATCGGCTCCATGGGCGATGCGCTGACGGCGGCGCTGCTGGCGCGACAAGCCGACAGCGACGCTTACAAGGCGTTGCTGGCCGAGGTGAACCTCAGCCAGTGGGCGCAACTGATCGAGCGCGAAGGCGGCATCGAACCCTTCGCCACAGGCCTGTATGGCTGCAGCGAAATGTTCGTCAACGGCTTGTTGGTACTGGCGGATGCCGGGATCGTGCGGCGCAAGGTTTACCCGGACGTGACGACCCAACAGCAGGCCAATGCTGGAACACTCGACGAAGCCGCGCAAACCGACGGCATCTCGGTGCATGGCGGCTTCTTTCTCGGGCCGCGCAGTTTCTATGAACGCCTGCGCGAGCTGCCGCAAAGCAAGCGGCTCGAATTCAACATGACCCGCATCAGCTACATCAACGAGCTTTATGGCCAGGAAGAGCTCAAGCGCTTGCAGCGTCTGGATGCGCGGTTCATCAACACCGCGTTCACCGTGACCTTGCTCGGTGCCGCTGTGGCGGATCAACTGGAAGATGGGCGTGTGCTCAGCGGTGTCGGCGGGCAGTACAACTTCGTGGCTCAGGGGCATGCGCTGCAAGGCGCGCGCTCGGTGTTGATGCTGCGCAGCTGGCGCGAGTCCGCCGGCGACGTCAGCTCGAACATCGTCTGGGAGTACGGGCACTGCACAATCCCCCGGCACCTGCGGGACATCGTGGTCACCGAATACGGCATTGCCGATCTTCGCGGCAAAACCGATGCGGCGGTGATCGAGGCTTTACTCAATATCAGCGACTCGCGATTTCAACAGGGACTGATCGAGCAGGCGCAGAACGTCGGCAAACTGCCGAAGGATTTCCGTCTCGATCCACGTTTTACCGAGAACAATCCACAACGATTGCAGGCGATTCAGGCGCGACATCCGCAGCTGTTTCCAGAGTATCCACTGGGTTGTGATTTCACCGAGGTCGAGCGGGATGTGTTGCGGGCGCTGAACTGGCTCAAGAGCAAGTTCAAGCTGAGCGAGGTGCTGGAGCTGGGCAAGGCTGCGCTGGATGCGCCGCCGGCGACAGCGTTCCCGGAGCATCTGGAGCGCATGCAGCTGAGCAATCCGGAAGGGCTGAAGGAGGATTTGTATCAGCGGTTGCTGCTGACCGGCCTCAAGGCCACTGCGCAATAACAGCCAATACAAGGTAAATGTGGGAGCGGGCTTGCTCGCGAAAGCGGTGTATCAGTCAAAAAATATGTCGACTGACACTACGCATTCGCGAGCAAGCCCGCTCCCACACTGGTTTGCGGTGTGGCGGCTTACTCGATAAAGGTCACGACACCACCGGCCAGCGATTTCACGCGGGCCAGCGACTCTACGCGATAACCCTGCGAATCCAGTTCCGCCCGGCCGCCCTGGAACGACTTCTCGATCACGATGCCCAGGCCTGCCACGGTAGCGCCGGCCTGCTTGATGATCGAGATCAGTGCCTGGGACGCCTTACCGTTGGCCAGGAAGTCGTCGATGATCAGCACGCGGTCGCTGCTGGTCAGGTGGCGCGGGGAGATCGCCACGGTGCTTTCGGTCTGCTTGGTGAACGAGTACACGGTCGCCGACAGCAGGTTCTCGGTCAGGGTCAGGGACTGGTGCTTGCGGGCGAAAATCACCGGCACGCCGAGGTTCAGACCGGTCATGATCGCCGGGGCAATGCCCGAGGCTTCGATGGTGACGATCTTGGTGATGCCCGAATCCTTGAACAGCGTGGCGAATTCGTCGCCGATCAGCTTCATCAGGGCCGGGTCGATCTGGTGGTTCAGGAAGGCGTCGACCTTCAGGACCTGGTCGGAAAGCACGATGCCTTGTTCGCGGATTTTCTGGTGCAGGGCTTCCATGAAGCTGTCCTCTGTTGGCGCCTTGTGCGCCCTAAGGTTTTAAAAAAGTGGTCAATTCTAGCGCTTTAACATCGCGCGTATATCCGCCAATGCGTTGTTGCCCCGCACGGCTTTGACTTCGGTCGGTGTGTCGTCGTTGCCTTCCCAGGCCAGATCGTCCGGTGGCAGCTCATCGAGGAAGCGGCTCGGCGCGCAATCGATGATTTCGCCGTACTGCTTGCGCTTGGCTGCGAAGGTGAAGGCCAGGGTCTGGCGCGCGCGTGTAATGCCCACGTAGGCCAGGCGGCGCTCTTCTTCGATGGTGTCGGCTTCGATGCTGGAGCGGTGCGGGAGGATTTCCTCTTCCATGCCCATGATGAACACGTAGGGGAATTCCAGGCCCTTGGAGGCGTGCAGCGTCATCATCTGCACACCTTCGGCGCCGTCTTCCTCTTCCTGCTGACGTTCCAGCATGTCGCGCAGGACGAGTTTGCCGATGGCGTCCTCGACGGTCATCTCGCCTTCTTCGTCTTTCTCCAGGGTGTTCTTCAGCGCCTCGATCAGGAACCAGACGTTACCCATGCGGTAGTCGGCGGCCTTGTCGCTGGAGCTGTTGGTGCGCAGCCAGTTCTCGTAGTCGATGTCCATGACCATGCTACGCAGCGCGGAGATCGGGTCTTCGCCGGCGCACTGCTCACGTACCCTGTCCATGAAGCGCTTGAAGCGCGACAGGCGATCGGTGAAGCGGCTGTCCAGATGCTCGCCCAGGCCGATTTCGTCGGTGGCGGCGTACATCGAGATTTTGCGCTCGGTCGCGTAGTTGCCGAGCTTCTCCAGCGTGGTCGAGCCGATCTCGCGGCGCGGTACGTTGATCACCCGCAGGAAGGCGTTGTCGTCGTCCGGGTTCACGATCAGGCGGAAGTAGGCCATCAGGTCTTTCACTTCCTGACGACCGAAGAAGCTGTTGCCGCCCGACAGGCGATATGGCACCTGGTGATGCTGCAATTTCAGCTCGATCAGCTTGGCCTGGTAGTTGCCGCGATAGAGGATCGCGAAATCACTGTACGGGCGGTCGGTGCGCAGGTGCAGGCTGAGGATTTCCATGGCCACGCGCTCGGCCTCGGCGTCCTCGTTGCGGCAGCGGATCACGCGGATCTCGTCGCCGTGGCCCATTTCACTCCACAGCTGCTTTTCGAATTCGTGGGGGTTGTTCGAGATCAGTACGTTGGCGCAGCGCAGGATGCGGCTGGTGGAGCGGTAGTTTTGCTCCAGCATCACCACTTTCAGGGACGGGTAGTCCTCCTTGAGCAGCATCAGGTTTTCCGGGCGCGCGCCACGCCAGGCGTAGATCGACTGGTCGTCGTCGCCCACCACGGTGAACTGGTTGCGTTTGCCGATGAGCATTTTCACCAGCAGGTATTGGCTGGCGTTGGTGTCCTGGTATTCGTCGACCAGCAGGTAACGCACCTTGTTCTGCCACTTTTCCAGGATGTCGGCGTGCTCTTCGAAGAGCTTCACCGGCAGCAGGATCAGGTCGTCGAAGTCCACCGCGTTGAACGCCTTGAGCGTGCGCTGGTAGTGGGTGTAGACGATGGCGGCGGTCTGTTCCTTGGGATTGCGCGCGTTTTCCAGGGCCTGGGCCGGTAGGATCAGGTCGTTTTTCCAGGCGCCGATCATGTTCTTGATCTCGTCGACACCGTCGTCGCCCGAGTATTCCTTCTGCATGATGTCGGTCATCAGGGCCTTGACGTCGGTCTCGTCGAAGATCGAGAAGCCCGGTTTGTAGCCCAGCCGCACGTGTTCCTTGCGGATGATGTTCAGGCCCAGGTTGTGGAAGGTGCAGACCGTCAGCCCGCGACCTTCACCGGCACGCAGCAGGGTGCCGACCCGTTCCTTCATTTCGCGGGCGGCCTTGTTGGTAAAGGTCATGGCGACGATGTACTGGGCGCGAATGCCACAGTTCTGGATCAGGTGCGCGATTTTGCGCGTGATCACGCTGGTCTTGCCGGAGCCTGCACCGGCGAGCACCAATAGAGGGCCGCCGACGTAGTTCACGGCTTCTTGCTGCCGGGGATTGAGTCGGGACATACGTAAATTCAGGAGTCAGTCACGAAATGGGCCGGCATTTTAACAGGCTCAGCGAATTGTGCTGCTCTGTCCGACTTGTGACGTACCACGCTATCTGTAATTGCCGGTTTTGTTACTTTCACGCAGGATGCGCAACGAATCTGCGGCTAATGTTCGTAATTCCAGATACAAAGGGCTCGTTTTGATAGCTGATGTCATTGTCATTAGTTATCGGGACGGCATAATGCCCGTCGCCTACATCTTTGCAGAGTCTAGGGAGCTAGCTTGTCTACGCCTGTCGAACCCTTGCGTTTGCTGCTACTGGCCGAAGAGCCAGCGTGGGCAGCGTTGTTGCGCGAGTGTCTGGCTCCTATGGGGAGCTCGGCCGTGCTCATCAGCGCGCCGAGTTGGGAGTCGGTCAGCAGCCTGTTCGATGACAACCGCAGCGCGGTGTTATTGACCATCCCGCAACTTCAACCGGCGCCGGGCCGTTGTAGCCTGCCGACGGTGTTGCTGCTCGACCATGAGCCACTGACCCCGCCCGACGGTGTGAGCGACTGGCTGGTGCGCGACCATCTCGACCCCGGCATGTTGCGCCGTTGCCTGCGCCATGTACGCGAACGTGGCGTTTTGGAAAACACTCTGCAACGCCTGGCCGAGCAGGATCCACTGACCGGCATCGCCAATCGCCAGGGCTTCCAGACCCTGCTGACGGCGCGACTGGCGGAAAACGACGGTCGTGGCCTGGCCCTCGGTCATCTTGATCTCGATAATTTCCGTTACGCCAACGACGCCCTCGGCCATCAGGCCGGTGACCGCCTGATCCTGCAAGTGGTGGCGCGGCTCAAGAGCCAGCTCGAGGCCGGCGATCAACTGGCACGCCTGGGCAGCGATGAATTCGCGCTGCTGATCGACACCCGCCGTGCTCCCCAGCGGGCCGAGTGGATGGCCGAGCGCATCAGCGAAGCATTGGCCGAACCTTATTGGGTCGATGGCGAAAGCCTGCTGATCGGTTCCAGCCTGGGCATTGCCCACGCCCGGGCCCAGGCCGGTGCGGATCCGCTGATGTGGCACGCGCATATCGCCATGCAGCAGGCCAAAAGCACCCAGGGCTGCACCTTTCACATTTTCAACGAACGCATCAACCGCAATGCCCGCAGCATCGCCGACCTCGAAACCGAGCTGCGCCGGGCGTTGCGTCGCGATGAGCTGGAATTGCATTACCAGCCACGCCTGAACCTCGAAGACGGGCAGATCGTCGGCCTCGAAGCCCTGGTGCGCTGGCGCCATGCCGAGCGCGGCTTGTTGCCACCGAGCGAATTCGTGCCGTTGGCCGAGCAAAGCGGTTTGATCGTGCCGCTGGGCTACTGGGTGATTTCCCGGGCCTTGCGCGACATGCAGGCGTTGCTTGAGCTGGGTTTACCGCCGCTGCACATGGCGATCAACCTGTCGTTCCGGCAATTCCAGGACAGCCAGTTGCTGTCGACCCTGAGCCGCCTGATTGCCGAACGTGGCGTCGAGGCGCAGTGGCTGGAGTTCGAGCTGACCGAAACCGCAGTCATGCGCCGCAGCGATCTGGTCAAGCAGACCATGGACGCCCTCGGTCGTCTCGGTGTGCGTTTCTCCCTCGACGACTTCGGTACCGGCTTCTCGTCTTTCGTGCACCTCAACAGCCTGCCGATCACCTTGCTGAAAATCGACAAGAGCTTTGTCGGCGGCATGGAACAGCGTGAGGAAAACCGAAAACTGGTCCACGCGATGATCAATCTGGCGCACAACCTCAACCTTGAGGTGGTTGCCGAAGGTGTGGAGACGCCGGAGCAACTGGATCTGTTGCGTGGGTTTGAATGCGATCAGGTGCAGGGATACTTGATCAGCAAGCCATTGCCGCTGGCCGAGCTGGTGGAGTATCTGATGTTTGGCTCCGGCGAACAGCCGGCACTGGAAATCGTCAGCTAAGGCGCCACAAATCCTCTGTAGGAGCCGGCTTTTGTGGCGAGGGGGCTTGCCCCCGATGGGTCGCGAAGCGGCCCCTTACCCTGCAACCGAGCTCTGTCAGGTACATCGCATTTTCTGGTTTTGCGGTTGCTGCGCAACCGAACGGGGGCAAGCCCCCTCGCCACAGGGCCTGCTCCTACAGGGATTTCATTGGGGTTGAATGGCTTCGAATCGTTCCGCTTGCGGCTCCCGCCGAATCATCCGCTTCATCTTCCACTCAAACCCCAGCGTCAGGCTCACCGCCGCGCACGCCAGCCCCAGCGCCAGGCCCCACCAGACACCCGTCGGCCCCCAGTTCAGGTGGAACGCCATCCACCACGCCGCCGGAGCGCCGATCAGCCAATAACACCCCAGACCCACCAGGAACGTGGTCTTGGCATCCTTGAGGCCGCGAATGCAGCCCATGGCGATGGTTTGCACGCCATCGAACAGCTCGAACCAGGCCGCCACCGCCAACAGGCTCACGGCCAAATTGATGACGTCGCGGAACGCCGGGTTGTTGTGGTCGAGAAACAGGCCGACCAACTGGTTCGGCAGCAGCCAGAAGACCATGGCGAAACAGAGCATCGCCGCCGCCCCGAAGGCAATGCCGACCCGCCCGGCAAGCCGCGCATCCAGCAGTTGCCCGGCGCCGTAATGCTGACCGATGCGCATGGTGATCGCGTAGGAGATACCCGCCGGAACCATGAACGCCACCGAGACGATTTGCAGGGCGATCTGGTGCGCGCCCAGCTGCGTGCTGCCCATGGTGCCCATGCACAGCGCGGCGAAGGCGAACAGCCCGACTTCCACTGCGTAGGTGCCGCCAATCGGCAGGCCCAGGCGCCACAGCTCCTTCAGGTACTGGCGGTTGAGCCGCGACAGGCCCTTGCGCAGCGGATAGGCCTCATAAGCCGGGTGCCGACGAATGTGCCACGCCAGCGCCAGGGCCATGAGGTTGGCGACAACCGCCGTGACCAGCCCGATGCCCATCAGCCCCAGTTTCGGCAGGCCGAACATTCCGGTAATCAGTGCATAGTTGAGCAGGAAGTTGGACACGGTGCCGCCCAGGCTGATGACCATCACCGGCGTCGCACGACCAATGGCGCTGGTGAATCCGCGCAGGGCCATGAAGCTCAGGTAGCCGGGCAGGGCGAACGGCAGGAAGATCAAGAACTGCCCGGCCATCTGGACGTTGCTTTCGGTCTGGCCGAACAGCAGCAGCACCGGTTTGAGGTTCCACAACAGCAAACCGGCGACCAGCGCCATCAGCCATGCCAGCCACAACCCGGCCTGGGTCAGCCGGGTAGCCCCGACGATATCGCCGGCACCCTGACGGATCGCCACCAGGGTGCCGACCGCCGCGATCACGCCGATGCAGAAAATCGACACGAACGAATAGGTCGCCGCGCCGAGGCCGCCACCGGCCAGCGCCTCGGGACTCAGGCGCGCCATCATCAGGGTGTCGGTGAGGACCATCAGCATGTGCGCCAACTGCGAGGCAATCAGCGGCCCCGCCAGCCGCAGGATGGCCCAGAGTTCAGTACGTGCTGGATGCTGCATGGTCATCACGCTCGATTATCAAGGGAAACAGGAAAGCACCGATTCTCGGCGCTTTGCGGGGTTTGCACAAAGGGATAAAAAGGATGGATGGCATGATTCAAACTCATGCTGGAGAGTTTCTGCTAGGGTGGGCAAACCCTGTTGTAGGAGCTTTCCGAATGTCCCGTCGTCTTCCTCCCTTGTATGCCCTGCGCGCATTCGAAGCGGCGGCGCGGCACAGCTCGTTTACCCGTGCGGCCGAAGAGCTGTCGATCACCCAAAGTGCGGTCAGCCGGCATATTCGTACGCTTGAAGAGCATTTTGCCTGCCGCCTGTTTCATCGCAGTGGCCGCAACCTGCAATTGACCGAGTCGGCGCGCTTGCTGCTGCCGGGCATTCGCGAAGGTTTTACCGCCCTTGAGCGCGCCTGCAATACCTTGCGCGCCGAAGATGACATCCTGCGCATGAAAGCCCCGTCGACCCTGACCATGCGCTGGTTGCTGGCGCGCCTCAGCCGCTTCCGTCATCTGCAGCCGGGCAACGAAGTGCAATTGACCAGTGCGTGGATGGACGTCGACTCGGTGGATTTCAACGACGAACCGTTCGACTGCGCCGTACTGTTGGGTAACGGCCATTTTCCCCCGGACTGGGAGGCGAGTTACCTGTTTCCCGAGGAATTGATCCCGGTCGGCGCGCCCAACCTGCGGGACGACCAGCCTTGGGATGTCGAGCGCCTGGCCAATACCGAGTTGCTGCACCCGACGCCGGACCGGCGTGACTGGCGCAACTGGCTGGAGCGCATGGGCCTGGCCGAACAGGTGTCGCTCAAGGGCGGCCAGGTGTTCGATACCCTGGAACTGGGCATGATTGCCGCCGCCCGAGGCTATGGCGTGTCCATGGGCGATCTGCTGATGGTGGCCGAGGATGTGGCCCAGGGCCGCTTGAGTTTGCCCTGGCCGACCGCCGTCGCCAGTGGCGAGTGTTATTACCTGGTCTGGCCGAAAACCCGGCCCGGCGGCGAGCGCATGCGCCGGCTCAGCGACTTTCTGCAAAACGAAGTCCGGTCCATGGAATTGCCGGATGTCGTGCATCTGAGCTGAAACGATGAAGCCGCCGCAATGACGGCTTCAGGCTATCTCCTGGTGAGTGACTCAAGTATTCAGCTTCGCCGCTGAAAATTTGCTGATTGGACCTTCGTTCAGGTCCCTGTATTCCACAGCGGGCTTGCGGCAGGAGGTTGACTACCGATCAATTGTCTTTCTAGGCATTTCTCGACTTTTACGCTTGCTGAAACGTTTCATCCTGTCTATAAAAATGGCACAACTCCAAGAAAGGCTATTTTCATGAACCCGCTCAAACTCTTCGTTGCCCTCAGCGCACTGTCCGCTGCCTCCCAAGCCCTGGCATGGGATTACGTCTTGCTCGACACCGACAAAGCCGCCCAGAACTGGCAAATCACCAGCCAGCAACTCGGCGTAAAAACCGACAAGCCTTTCAGCGTGACCCTGCGCACCTTGCACGGCGGTCGGCAGGAAGGCGTCAGCATCGTCGATATCGATAACGGCAAGATGAAACTCTCGGTAGTTCCAACTCGCGGCATGAACGTCCTGCAGGCCTCTGTCGGTAACGTGCGCATGGGTTGGGATTCGCCAGTCAAGGAAGTGGTCAATCCATCCTTCATCGAGCTCAACGGCCGTGGTGGTCTGGGCTGGCTGGAAGGCTTCAATGAACTGGTCACCCGCTGCGGCTACGAATGGGTCGGCCACCCCGGCATCGACAACGGCGAACTGCTGACCCTGCACGGTCGCGCTGCCAATATCCCGGCCAACAAAGTCACCCTGCACATCGATGAAAAACCGCCGTACGCCATCAGCCTGCGCGGCGAGCTGAAAGAGCAGGCTTTCAAGAAAGTCGACTTCTCGGTCGCGACCGAACTGGTCACCGAGCCCGGCAGCGTAGTTTTCGCCCTCAACGACACCCTGACCAACAACGGCGACTATCCGAAGGAATACCAGGCGCTGTATCACAGCAACTTCAGCACCCCATTCCTGGAGCAGGGCGCCCGCTTCGCCGCGCCGGTGAAACAGGTGTCGCCGTTCAACGATAAAGCCAAAAGCGATTTGCCGGACTGGCAAACCTATCGCGGACCGACCAAGGACTATGACGAAACGGTTTACAACGTAGTGCCGTACGCCGATGCCAAGGGCGATACGTTGACCGTCCTGCATAACAAGGCCGGTAGCCTGGGCGTCTCGGTCGGTTTCAACACTCAAGCACTGCCCGTGTTCTCCCTGTGGAAAAACACCGATACCCAAGGGCAGGGCTATGTCACGGGGCTTGAGCCAGGCACGAGTTTTTCCTACAACCGCCGGTATCAGCGGCCACTGAACCTGGTGCCAATGATTGGGCCGAAGGAGCAGAAGCAGTTCCGCATCAGCTACGCCTTGCTGGCGGATAAGACCGCTGTGGATAAGGCGCTGAAGCAGGTGAGCGAGATTCAAGGTGGGCGGGAGACTGAGGTGCGGCAGACGCCGTTGGTTGATCTCAGCAAGGGGTGATTTTCGCCTTCTTTTCGAAAAACCGCTTATTGGTCGAAAAAACACTTACAAATTTGAGCTACTGGCTTGTTGGCCGATATTGCAGCGCTTCGGCCAAGTGCTCGCGTCTGATCTCATCGACTTGTTCAAGGTCCGCAAGAGTGCGCGCTACTTTGAGCAGTCGATGGGCCGCTCGCAGTGACAAGGTCAGTCGTTCACACGCCGTCTCCAGCCAGGTTTCGTCTGTTGTGGATAATTTGCAGTGTCTGCGCAGGCCCGGCAAGTCGAGAAAGGCATTGGCACAGCCTTGGCGCTTTTGTTGCCGTTCTCGTGCATCGGCAACCAACTTGGCGGCGGTGGCAGTGTCGTCGCCGGCTTTTAACGCAGGATTCAATGCCGTGGCTTCGCGAGCAACCGTCAGGTGCAGATCAATACGATCCAGCAGTGGCCCCGACAGTTTGTTGCGATAGCGCTGAACCATGTCCGGCGTACAGGAGCAACGGCCACTCGGTTCGCCAAGATATCCACAGGGGCATGGATTCATCGCGGCGACCAGTTGAAAGCGCGCCGGGAAGCGTACGCGGTCCTTGGCGCGGGAAATCACGATGTGGCCGGATTCCAGTGGCTCTCTCAACACCTCCAATACCTTGCGATCAAATTCCGGGAGTTCATCGAGGAACAGCACGCCATGGTGAGCGAGGGTGATTTCGCCCGGTTGTGGTTTCGAGCCACCGCCCACCAGTGCCGGTCCTGAGGCGGAATGGTGTGGTTGTCGGAAGGGGCGCTGTGGCCAGTGGCTCAACGGCACACAACTGGCGACTGACTGAATCGCCGCGACCTCCAGTGCTTCACTCTCGGCCAGGGGTGGCAACAGCCCTGGCAATCGGCTCGCCAATAGCGTCTTGCCTGTACCCGGTGGCCCGCTGAACAGCAGGTTATGTGCACCCGCTGCCGCAATCAGCAGCGCGCGTTTGGCCGCCATTTGCCCCTGAACTTCATTCAAGTCGGGGTAGGGTTTGTTGGCGTAGAGCAAACCGTTGGAAACGTAAGGCTCGATGGGTGTGTGTCCGTTGAAATGCGCCACAGCCTGCAATAGATGGTCAACCGCGATGACCTTCAACCCTGACGCCAGACAGGCCTCTTCGGCATTCGCCTGCGGTACCATCAGCCAGCGCCCGGCCTTGCGTGCCGCCAGCGCCGCCGGCAACACCCCGCGAACTGCCCGCACCGCACCTGACAGCGCCAGTTCCCCCAAGCACTCCACGTCATCCAGTGTCAGCGTCGGCACCTGCACGCTGGCCGAGAGAATTCCCAGGGCAATCGCCAGATCGAACCGCCCGCCATCCTTGGGCAAATCCGCGGGCGCCAGATTCAACGTGATCCGTCGCGCTGGAAATTGCAGTCCCGAATTGATGATCGCGCTGCGCACCCGATCCTTGCTTTCCTTCACCGCCGCCTCGGGCAGGCCGACCATGGTCAGCGAAGGCAAACCATTGGCCAGATGGACTTCAACGGTAACGGCTGGCGCCTCCACGCCGACCTGGGCGCGGCTGTGGACGATGGAGAGGGACATGGTCGTTCCTTGAGCTGACGTTAGACCGCTTCCTGCGGTTGAGTGAAGGGTAGTCGGGTAACGAAGTAATGTCGGTGCAGAGTGGGTAGGAATGTTCGCAGGATGTTGCGAGAGTGCGAAGGGCAAAGTATTTTCCTCTGTGATGAGGGAGCAAGCTCCCTCGCCACAGCTATTGCAATGCACGAGTGGATTCAAAAATTATCGAATGGTTGGAGCGATTTATTTGGAAGATGTCGTGTTGTCAAACAAACTACTGCCCGTCAGCACATTACTTAAGAAGCTTTCGATATCCAACTTGTTTTTGCCTTCTGCAGTATGCGTGAAATAGTTGAAGTCCAAATCAATCCACCCCTGCAGTTTTGTTTCATAGTTATCGGGATACTGTGCTCGCTCAACTAAGGGAAGTTCCTTGTAATGATCAAGGACGCTTTGGAAGAATTTGGTGAGTTTTCCGGTGCTGTTATATTCATATTCTGCTTCGGCCACCACTTTCTGTCGCCATGCAAATTCTTGCTTGGCTGATTCTTCCAATGCTGCCCGCCTTTCATTGACGGTAAAGGTGCCGCTGTCATCGTAAGTAATTAAAGCAAGCTGATCCCTGGGCATCCCCGAAAACGGGTTCTTTCCGAGCCCGTTTGTATACTTTGTCGCATTTTTGGCGCGCGCTAATAATTCGGCATTGTCTGTGTCGGGAACTTCAGAGTCGTGTTTTAATTTGTTGCCAGTATAATGACCGCTGTCCAACTCGTTGAATGTGTTTTTAGCCATCCCACTCAGTTCCGTTCTAGTTAGGCGTGCATCCCGGGCCTGTGCACGTACTGAGGCTTCGCTCAATTGGCTAGCTAGCGTGGAAACGGTACTACTATCTAGTGCGTTGCCAATTGGGCCTTGGAGTGTATTTTGGCTCACGCCTTGGTTTTTGCCGGGAGTCTCTGTCAATTTTTTTGTTTCAGCTGGTGCTTGGCTGCTGCTAGTTGAAAAATTGTTTAGTGAATTAACCATTTTGTTGCCACTCCCTGTTCGATGACTAAAACATGATAGGTTGCCTAATGACTGTTGATGCTTTAGCAAGATTTTACAAGCCGCTTAAGGCCCGCTACATACTTTACTTCATTGTAATTACTACTGACCAAGCATAGGTGGACGGATTTGTTTTAGTTACTTTTATGGTGCAGGTCGCCCCACCACTAGGCGTGGCCGTATTATTCCATTTTGGAATTTTGCTTGCGCCAAAGCCAAGGGTGGTCACAAATGTCGCTAAATAAACACATTCCTTGTTGCCGATTTGATATCGTAAATTAGCATGGTTGTAATTAGGTGATATCTGGCTTTGTATGTCGTACGTATCCGAGCTTTTTGCAGTCACGGACGCTTGTGGAGTAGGTGATGCGTTTGCTTTCGTTATAGCTTCGTTGTTCGTTATGGGAGTATACGTAGCAGTCTGTGTTCCAAGGTTCTTGAATATGACTGTAACAGGCGGCCCAGCAACCGCTGAACTTATGTGAAATGCAGTAAATGCGAAAGCGACAATTAAAGACTTGGATATTTTCATGGGTGTTGCTCCTTGTGGTGTTGGTAACAGTATTCCATTTAAAAAGTTGTGCTCATTACAAGCTATTATCTAAGCTATGTAACATGGACTTAAATTTTTCAAGCGGATTGGTGAACCGGAGCCTGCGGAAATGCCGGCAGGCCCGAAGGTTTTCCATGCACGGCCATCATTCGAGAAAGGAATAAATCACTGGTTCGAACGTGGTCACGGTGCGTCGGGTGCTGCTCGAGTCGCCAAACCCGTTGCTGACTAATTAACTGGGAGTGAGCTTAGGAACCGGAGCTTTGCGGCGCAATCGGACGGGGAATGAGATCTTCGTAGGAAGTTGCCGGGATTCTTGCGGGCTTGAATGCCGTAGCCTGCGGCAATTCCTACAGGTCAATCTGAAGGTCGTTTCGGCTTTATCGCGAGCAGTCTCGCCCCAAGTAGATCTTCGATCTCCACCGGGTAATCGCCTGGAAGCGTTGAATGTCGACACCTACGGTGAACGACATCGTGCTCCAGCGTCAGGGTGTCAGTGCTGATATGGCTCTGAGGTTATCTATCTGTCTGGACACTCCCCCGGAATTCTGGCTGAACCCCCACGCCAACGCGTGGGGTTTTTATTCAAAATGCGTTAAGCATCTTTGCGGCTCTTTTCCACCAAGGCGCACTGATAGCAGGCCTTGAAGTCTCCTGGTCAGGCAGCATCTGCGGCACATCCTGCAACCGAATCCACGACTGGTTGTTCCAGTGCAGCAGGCTCAACGACATTTCCGGCCAGTTGAGCAGGCTCAGTTGCGGGCGTTCGATTGTAGTGGGGTATAGGGCGTCTCGCAGGGCGGGGACGACTTCGTGGGTGAGCCATTCACGCAGAGCTCGGTACTCGGGGCAGTAGTGGTAGACCAGTAATGTGTAGACGCCGGATTCGCTGATCAACAGGATGTTTTCGATGTGACCGTGGATGAGGGTTTTGGCTGTTTGGTATTGGTCGGGATCGAGTTTTCGGACGGCGCGTTCGTCGAGGTAGAGGCGCAGGAGGCGGCCGAGGTCACGGGCGCTGAACCAGGGTTGGTTTTGTATTAGGAGGGCGTGGAGGTGGAGTTTGTGGCGGGTGAAGGCGTGAGGTATTAGATAATTTTCGTCCATCGAGCAGTACCCAAATTCGCATGAAGGAAACTGCCGCTGATCGTCGCCAAACGAAAAGGGTGGCAGCTGTGCGCGGGTTGGCGAACCGGTGCATGCGAAAAACCGGCAGACCCGAAGGTCTCCCACGCCCAGCCGCCATAATTCGAGAAGGGAATAATGCCCAGTATCGAACGTGGTTGCGGTGCGTCACATGCTATCCGGGTCGCCAAACCCAGTGCTGAATATTCAGCCGAGATGAGCTTAGGAACCGGGGCTTAGCGACGCAATCGGACGGCGGTGTGATGTTTGTAGGACGTTGCCGGGATTTTTGCGGGGCTTAGGATCAAAAGATCGCAGCCTTCGGCAGCTCCTACAGGGGGCTGTGTTTCGAATCAGGATTGATGAGTTACTCGGTCGGCGGATTCAGCTTCGCCTCAAGCTCCGCCACCTTCGCCTCAAGGCTCTCCAGCCGCGCCCGCGTGCGCGCCAGTACAACCATCTGACTATCGAATTCTTCCCTGCTCACCAGATCCAGTTTGCTGAAGCCGCTTTGCAGCAACATTTTGAACTGGCTTTCGATTTCGGCTTTCGGCAGGGGCGTATCGCCGCTGAAGAGGCGGGAGGCGGTGCCGGTGAGGGCGTCGAGGAAGTCTTTTGGCGCGAGCATGGGCAATGTCCTGGAAACAATGACGGGCAGTGTATCACGCGGTGTCTATAGTCATTTGCGCGGGCCAGGGGTGCACGGTTTTCGCGCATTTGGACGGACGGTATCGCACCGTTGTTGTGCGTAACGTGCAGGGTGTTGTCGCGAAGTATCCACCATCCACCGGTAACGGCTTGAAAACAGTCATTTTTGTGGAGATGGCAAGCTTTCTGCTTAGATGCTGGTGACCCATGCACTGATGCAGTCGCTGTGACGAATGCAGTGCGCCAGGCGAAACGCGGGGAGTGTTTCGCAGGAGCGGTTAGCTGGCGTCGGACGGGCAGGTAAGGCCGACGATGCGTTACAAAGCCAGGCACTGCGCTTAGACTTGAGACGGGTTTGTTTTCCTGGGGCAAGTCCACCAATTCGGGAGAGAGTTTTCATGAAGCTAGTCACTGCCATCATCAAGCCGTTCAAGTTGGACGACGTACGCGAGTCGCTGTCCGAGATCGGCGTGCAGGGCATTACCGTCACTGAAGTCAAAGGCTTTGGCCGGCAGAAGGGTCACACCGAGCTGTATCGCGGCGCGGAGTACGTGGTCGATTTCCTGCCCAAGGTGAAGATCGACGTCGCCATCGACGACAAGGATCTGGACCGGGTAATCGAGGCCATCACCAAGGCTGCCAACACCGGCAAGATCGGTGACGGCAAGATCTTCGTGGTCAATCTGGAACAGGCGATTCGCATCCGTACCGGCGAAACCGATACCGACGCTATCTAAGCCGCCACAAACCCAACGCCCCAGGAGAAAACAATATGACTCTGCGTAAATTCGCAGGGCTAGGAGCCCTGTTGTCCATCGTAATGCCCAGCCTTGCTTTGGCGGCAGACGAAGTGGCGGCCCCAGTCCTCAACTCCGGCGACACCGCCTGGATGTTGACCTCGACAGCCTTGGTGCTGTTCATGACCATTCCCGGCCTCGCGCTGTTCTACGGCGGCATGGTTCGGTCGAAAAACATTCTTTCCGTGATGATGCAGTGCTTCGCCATTACCGGTCTGATCAGCGTCCTGTGGGTCATTTATGGCTACAGCATCGCGTTCGACACCACGGGCATGGAGCAGGGCGTCGTCAACTTCAACTCGTTCTTCGGCGGCATGGGCAAGGCATTCCTCGCCGGCATCACGCCAGCCAGCCTGACCGGTCCTGCGGCGCTGTTCCCGGAAGCGGTGTTCGTCACCTTCCAGATGACCTTCGCCATCATCACTCCTGCGTTGATCGTCGGCGCCTTCGCCGAGCGGATGAAGTTCTCCGCGATGCTGGTCTTCATGGGCATCTGGTTCACCCTGGTCTACGCGCCGATTGCGCACATGGTCTGGTCCGGTAACGGCGGCCTGATGTGGGACTGGGGCGTTCTGGACTTCGCTGGCGGCACCGTGGTGCACATCAACGCCGGTGTGGCCGGTCTGGTTGCCTGCCTGGTACTAGGCAAGCGCAAAGGCTTCCCGACTACGCCGATGGCGCCGCACAACCTTGGCTACACCTTGATGGGCGCGGCCATGCTGTGGGTTGGCTGGTTCGGCTTCAACGCCGGTTCCGCCGCTGCGGCCAACGGCACCGCCGGTATGGCGATGCTGGTGACACAAATCGCTACCGCTGCTGCGGCGCTGGGCTGGATGTTTGCCGAGTGGCTCACCCATGGCAAACCTAGCGCACTGGGTATCGCTTCGGGCGTGGTTGCCGGTCTGGTGGCAATCACCCCGGCTGCGGGCACCGTTGGCCCGATGGGCGCGTTGGTAATCGGTCTGGCTGCTGGCGTGGTGTGCTTCTTCTGCGCCACCACCCTGAAGCGCAAACTCGGCTATGACGACTCCCTGGACGCCTTCGGCGTACACGGTATCGGCGGTATTCTCGGCGCGATCCTGACCGGTGTGTTCGCCGCGCCGTCCCTGGGTGGCTTCGGCACCGTGACCGACATCGCCGCACAAGTATGGATTCAGTGCAAAGGCGTGGGCTTCACAGTGATCTATACCGCGATCGCCACGTACATCATCCTCAAGGTGCTGGATATGGTCATGGGGCTGCGCATCAACGAAGAAGAAGAGGCGGTCGGCATCGATCTGGCGCTTCACAACGAACGCGGCTACAACTTGTAAGCACGCGCATAAAAAATTGCCCGGCTTGCCGGGCATTTTTTTGTCTGAAATTTGTCATCGAAGGCTGAGCTGAAAGGTTTTTTCCTACAGGTTTTGCGATGTTTGCGTCGGGTGTTTTTGTGCGGTCGAAGGCTTACAAGATTCAAGGAATATTAGGGCCTTTGTTTTTTCCCAGAGCGCGCTAGAATGCGCCCCGAACGTGCGGAGAACTGTATGTGGCAACAGACTCTGATTACCTTGCGGGCGAGGCCCCGGGGCTTTCATCTGGTAACGGACGAGTTACTCGCCGGCCTGCCTGAACTCAAGGCGTGTCGGGTCGGTCTGTTGCATTTGTGGCTGCAGCATACCTCGGCGTCGTTGACCATCAACGAGAACGCCGATCCGGCGGTACGTCGCGACTTCGAACGGTTTTTCAATCGTCTGATCCCACAAGGAACAGACGGCTATGAGCATAACGACGAAGGCCTGGACGACCTCCCGGCGCACTTCAAGGCCAGCGTGCTTGGCTGTCAGCTCAGTTTGCCGATTTCGGCAGGCCGGTTGGCGTTGGGGACCTGGCAAGGCGTTTACCTGGGCGAGCACCGTGATCATGGCGGTGCCCGTAAAGTCCTCGCCACCGTGCACGGTGAAGAGGCATAACCGCTGGTCAGCAGCGGCTGTTGATTTTTTTCCGGCAGCCTTCGACAGAGGGCAAAGCTGGGCTATAACTAATCTGCTTTTCGCAAGTCATGAGGTAGAACATGAGCGACGATGATCTGGAAAACGACGACCTCGAAGTAGGCGACGACGACGAAACCGAAGAAGGTCTGGAAGCAGCGGCGGAAGACGTCGCTGAAGACGATGGCGGTGATGCGCCGGCTCCGACCGCCAAAGGCAAGGCCAAGGCAGCGGTGTCGGTCGATGAGCTGCCGAGTGTCGAAGCCAAGAACAAGGAACGCGATGCTCTCGCGCGGGCCATGGAGGAGTTTTTGGCCAAAGGTGGCAAGGTGCAGGAAGTGGAGGCCAATGTGGTCGCCGATCCTCCTAAGAAACCGGACAACAAGTACGGCAGCCGGCCTATCTGAGGCTGCTACCCGCTTGCTGAAAAAGCCCGCCGTCGCTGCGGGCTTTTTCATGCCTGGAACAAAAATTTCGGATGAGCACAATCCACTGTGGGAGCGGGCTTGCTCGCGAAGGCGTCGTGTCAGCCAGCATCAATGTCGACGGGTACGCCGCCTTCGCGAGCAAGCCCGCTCCCACATTGGTTTTGTATCAGGCCGAGACCTTGTTCCAACTCGCCAGCAACGCCGGCAACTCGGTCAGGCTGCGAATCTGCGCATCGGGAAACCGCTCGGCTTCCCAGGTTTTGCCCGCCGGGTTGAACCAGATTGCACGCAATCCCGCCTGCTGCGCCCCGGCAATGTCATCACCCGGATGATCGCCGATGTGTACCGCGGTTTCCGCGGTTGCACCACCCCGTTGCAATGCCTCATGAAACAGTCGCGCATCAGGTTTGGCGATACCGATGTCTTCGGCGCACAGCGCAAACTTGAAGTAATCCGCCAGGCCCAACCGACGCACATCGGCGTTGCCGTTGGTGACTACGCCGAGGGTGTAATGGTTGGCCAATGTTTCCAGGGTCGGTTGCACCTCCGGGAAGATTTCCAGCTGATGTCGGGCATGCAGAAACACTTCGAAGCTCTGATCGGCCAGGTCGGACGCTTCCTTGTGGGGGTAACCGGCTTCTTCCAGCGCCTGGAACAATACGCGGCGCCGCAGGGCGCTGATGCGATGCTTGAGGTTTGGCTCGATGCTCAGGATGCGTTCGCGTATGGCCCACAAATGCTCCACCGGCACGGCGCCCAGATTGGGTGCGTGCTTGGTCAGCCATTCACGCAAAACGGCTTCGGCGCTGACAATGACGGGGGCGGTGTCCCACAGCGTGTCGTCGAGGTCGAAGGTGATCAACTGAATATTCATGAATCGTCGCCTTTCATGCGTTTGGCCCGTGGGTGGGCGCTATCGTAGACCGTTGCCAGATGCTGGAAGTCCAGGTGGGTGTAGATCTGTGTGGTCTTGATGTCCGAGTGCCCGAGCAGCTCCTGCACCGCGCGCAGATCCTGGGAGGACTCCAGCAAATGGCTGGCGAAGGAGTGCCGCAGCATGTGCGGGTGCAGGTTCTGTCCCAGTTCGCGCTCGCCGGCAGCCTTGACCCGGATCTGGATCGCCCGCGGGCCGAGGCGTCGACCTTGTTGGCTGACAAACACCGCATCGTCCGCCGGGTTGGCCATGGCCCGCAGAGGCAGCCACTGTTCCAGGGCTTCGCGGGCTTTTTTCCCGACCGGCAGCAGACGGGTCTTGCTGCCTTTGCCGAGCACCTGGACCATGCCGTCTGCCAGGTCGAGTTGATCGAGATTGAGGCCTGTCAGCTCCGAAAGGCGCAGCCCGGAGGAGTAGAACAACTCCAGAATCGCCTGGTCCCGACGTGCCAGAAAGTCATCTTCAACGCCGCCTTCAAGCAATTGCAGCGCGCGGTCGGTATCGAGGGTTTTCGGCAGGCGGCGTTCGCCTTTGGGCGGCGCCAGGCCATTGGCCGGATCGTGATCGCACAGGCCTTCGCGGTTCAGGTAGTGATAGAGCCCGCGAACGGCCGACAGCAATCGCGCCAGGCTGCGCGATGACTGACCCTGGGCATGCAGGCGGGCAATCAGGCTGCGCAGGCGCTGGATGTCCAGCGCCGCCCAGCTGCCGATGTTCTGTTTGATGCACCAGCCCAGCACTTTATCAAGGTCGCGGCGGTAGGCCGACAGCGTGTGCGGCGACACCTGTCGCTCACTGCGCAGGTGTTCGCAGTAAGCGTCCAGTTGCCGTTCCATGTTCAGCGTACCGAGCGCAGGGAATTGTTGACCCGTGGCAGCACGCGACCCATGACTTCGGCGATGTAGCTCAGGAACAAGGTGCCCACCGAGCTTTTGTAGTGCTGCGGATCGCGGCTGGCGATGGCCAGGATGCCGTGGATGCCCTGGTGGCTGATGGCAACGACCGCGGTAGAGCCGATTTGCTTGCGCTGTTCTTCGCCGAACAGGAAGTCCAGTTCATGCTCGCGCAGGCTGCCGCTGACGCTTTTGTCTTCCGAGAGCAAGCCGCCGATGGCTACTTGTGCCTCGGCGTGAGTGACCCAGCGGCCGACCGGCATGGCGTTGTCACCGAGCAGGATAAGGCTGACGAAGGGCACCTGGAATTCCTGGCGCAGACTGTCTTCGACACTCATCACCACGTCTTCCAGGCTGGCGGCATCCATCAGCGCCAGGATCAGGCGACGGGTCTTCTCGAACAACCGGTCGTTGTCCCGGGCTACGTCCATCAACTGCGAGAGGCGATGGCGCATCTCGATGTTGCGGTCGCGCAGGATGGTCATCTGACGCTCCACCAGCGACACGGTATCGCCGCGCCGATGGGGAATGCGCAGGGACGGGAGCAGTTCTTCGTGCTCGACGAAGAAGTCCGGATGAGCCTCCAGGTACGCGGCAACAGCCGCCGCCTCCAGGCTTTCGGACGGTGATTCGTCAGCTTGTCGTGCGGGTACCTGAGGCTTGTCGGTCATGGGTTTCGCTCACTCAAAGACGCACTTGTCCTTCATATACACGCACTGCCGGGCCGGTCATCATCACCGGTTGGCCAGGGCCTGCCCATTCGATGGACAGGCGCCCGCCAGGCAGGTCGATCAATAGCGGCGAATCCATCCACCCCTGGCTGATCGCGGCCACTGCGGCGGCACAGGCGCCGGTTCCGCAAGCCTGGGTTTCCCCGGCTCCACGCTCCCAGACGCGCAACTGCGCGCGGCTCCGGTCGATGACCTGGAGAAAACCGACATTGACCCGTGCCGGGAAGCGCGGGTGATGTTCGATTTTCGGGCCCAGCTCATGCACCGGCGCGTTGTTGATATCGCTGACCCGCAGCACGGCATGGGGGTTGCCCATGGACACGGCGGCCAGATCGACCGGGGTGCCGTCGACGTCGACCTGATAGCTGGTGGCCTGCTCCGGCGCCTGGAACGGGATATCCGCTGGCACCAGGCGCGGGGCGCCCATGTTGACGCCGATCTGGCCGTCGTTACGCACATCCAGCTCGATGATGCCGCCTTTGGTTTCGACGCGGATCAGTCGTTTTGCGGTCAGGCGCTTGTCGAGCACGAAACGGGCGAAGCAGCGCGCACCGTTGCCGCACTGTTCCACTTCGGAACCGTCGGAGTTGAAGATCCGATAGCGGAAATCCACGTCCGGGTTGCTCGGTGCTTCGACGATTAGCAGCTGGTCGAACCCGATGCCGGTGTGCCGGTCACCCCATTGCTTGGCATGCTTGGGCAGGATGTGCGCGTGCTGGCTGACCAGGTCGAGGACCATGAAGTCATTGCCCAGGCCGTGCATCTTGGTAAAACGCAGCAGCATGGTTTTACTCCGGCAGCAGGCTTTCGCCAGCAAACAACTCGGCTACCGTTTCACGGCGACGCACTTCAAATGCCTGATCACCGTCCACCAACACTTCGGCGGTACGACCGCGGGTGTTGTAGTTGGAACTCATGACAAACCCGTAGGCGCCAGCCGAATGCACGGCCAGCAGGTCGCCTTCTTCCAGGGCCAGCTGACGATCCTTGGCGAGGAAGTCGCCGGTCTCGCAGATCGGGCCGACGATATCGTAGGCGCGGGCCGCAGAGGTGCGCGGGCGCACGGCGGTGACGTCCATCCAGGCCTGGTACAGCGCCGGGCGAATCAGGTCGTTCATGGCCGCATCGACGATGGCGAAGTCTTTGTGCTCGGTGTGCTTGAGGTACTCGACCTGGGTCAACAGCACGCCGGCGTTGGCGACGATGAAGCGGCCCGGTTCGAACACCAGCGCCAGGTCACGACCGTCGAGACGCTCGCGCACGGCCTTGATGTAGTCGGCTGCCAGTGGCGGCTCCTCGTCCTTGTATCGCACACCCAGGCCACCACCGAGATCGATGTGGCGCAGGTAGATGCCGCAATCGCCGAGGCGGTCGACCAGGCCCAGCAGGCGGTCGAGAGCGTCGATGAACGGCGGCAGGGTGGTCAGTTGCGAGCCGATGTGGCAGTCGACGCCGACCACTTCCAGGTTCGGCAGTTGCGCGGCACGCACGTACACGTCTTCGGCGTCGGCGATGGCGATGCCGAACTTGTTCTCTTTGAGACCGGTGGAAATGTACGGGTGGGTGCCGGCATCGACGTCCGGGTTGACGCGCAGCGAAATTGGCGCGCGAACGCCCAGTTCGGCGGCGACCACTTGCAGGCGTTCCAGCTCGTCGGTGGATTCGACGTTGAAGCAGTGCACGCCGACTTCCAGGGCGCGACGCATGTCGTCACGGGTCTTGCCGACGCCGGAGAACACGATCTTGTCGGCGCTGCCGCCAGCGGCCAGGACACGTTCCAGTTCACCACGGGAGACGATGTCGAAACCGGCGCCAAGGCGTGCCAGGACGTTCAGGACGCCCAGGTTGGAGTTGGCCTTGACCGCAAAGCACACCAGGTGCGGCGTGCCGGCCAGCGCATCGGCGTAAGCCAGGTATTGGGCTTCGATGTGCGCGCGCGAGTAAACGTAGGTCGGTGTACCAAAGCGCTCGGCGATGGCAGACAGGGCAACACCTTCCGCGAACAGTTCACCGTCACGGTAGTTAAAAGCGTCCATGAGGTTCCCTTATTGGTAGACGTCGTGCTTGTGTGCTTTGGAGGCAGGCTGCTGTTGCGACGACTTGGCCTGTTCGGTAGGGTCCTGGTTCTCGTCAGGCAGGTACAGCGGGCCTTTTTGACCGCAGGCCGACACAAGACAGGCAACCGCGAGTAGCGCAGCAAGGGAAGAGATCAGGCGCTTCATGGCGAAATCCTTGAAAATGCATTAATTGCGCCGGAGTATACCGGCCACCCGGCAGCTTGCCTATGCAACGGACCGCCCGTCCGGCGGGCCTTGGCCGCAAGCACATCGGCCCCTGTGGGAGCGGGCTTGCTCGCGAAGGCGTCGTGTCAGTCGACATCAACGTTGAATGTCAGTCCGTATTCGCGAGCAAGCCCGCTCCCACAGGTCGTTATTCTTTGCAATCGACGGGGCTCGGTCGTATCTTGCGGCGCTTGAGCCTGATCAGACACTTTTTGAGGTTGCCGTAATGAGTTTGTCCGAAGCGCGTTTCCATGACCTGGTCGATGTCACCCAGCAAACCCTGGAGGACATCTTTGACGACAGCGACCTGGATATCGACCTCGAAAGCTCGGCCGGTGTGCTGACCGTCAAGTTCGAGAACGGCAGCCAGTTGATCTTCAGTCGCCAGGAGCCGCTGCGCCAGCTGTGGCTGGCGGCGGTGTCCGGCGGTTTCCATTTCGACTACGACGAAGAAAGCGAGCGCTGGATGTGTGACAAGAGCGAAGAGCAACTGGGTGAAATGCTCGAGCGTATCGTCCAGCAACAGGCCGGTGTCGAATTCGATTTCGAAGGCCTGTAAGTCCGTGACCCAACCCGCTCCGATTCGTCCGCCCAAGCCGCTCTACAGCAATGTCAGCCCGGCGGTGCCATCGCCTTGCAGCGGGGTTTGCCGGCTGGACGAGCAGAAAGTCTGCCTGGGCTGTTTCCGTCATGTCGAAGACATCCGCGAATGGCGCTCGGCCGATGATCAGCGTCGGCGGGTGATTTGCGCCGAGGCTGCTCACCGCAAATCCTTGGCATAAAGGCTTTTGTGGCGAGGGGGCTTGCCCCCGTTCGGCTGCGAAGCAGCCGTAAAGATTCTGGGGTCGCTGCGCAACCCAACGGGGGCAAGCCCCCTCGCCACAAAGGCCGCGCGGAAGCTGTATCGCCCAGCTTGTTTATTTTTTGAGCTGTGATAGTGTCCGGAAATGCCTCAACCCATCGAGGCTTATGAAAACCCCGCCTTTTTCTGGCGGGGTTTTGCTTTTTTCGTGCAGAAGAAAGGAGTCTGCCCAGATCATGACCGCACCTTCCATCACCCTTACCCGTCTGGACGTCCAGCGTCTGGAGCGTCTGATCGACAGCCTGGACGACACGCTGCCGGGCGTTATTGCGCTGCAAACCGAGCTGGATCGCGCCGATACCCTGGTCGGCCACGATGAAGTGCCGGCGGATGTCGTGACCATGAACTCCCGTGTGCATTGCCGCGAAGAAGGCAGTGGCAAGGACTACCACCTGACCCTGGTGTACCCCAAGGATGCGAATGCCGACGAAGGCAAAGTCTCGATCCTGGCCCCGGTGGGCAGTGCGCTGCTCGGCCTGAAGGTTGGCCAGCACATCGACTGGCCGGCTCCGGGCGGCAAGACACTGAAACTGACTCTGCTGGAAGTGGAATCGCAGCCGGCCAATGGCGGCGACTTCCCCGAGTGACATCCCCTCAGACCTGATTGAGCGCCTCGTTCAATGCGTGCTCCAGGTCAGCCTTGTAGCGCAGGTACAGATGGGTAGAACTCTGCCCTTCGCCGAGCAGGCCTGACAGGTCGAGGTCGGTGATGTAGCAGCGGTAGCGTTCGGTCTCGCGACGCTGCCCAACGATTTCCCGGGCGACCACGCTGAACAGCTGGTCGCCATGCTCCAGTTCGGAAAACTCCCGTTGATTGCAGTACAGCGTCACCTGCACCTGACCCGGTGCGGCTTTGCCGACGATCGCCTGCACGTCGTAGAACGGTTTGTTCACCGGCGTCTGCGGTACCGGCCGGGCTTCGATGCGGCGCGCCCGGCCAGGGCCTGACGGCAGCAACTGGCAATACAGGGTGTCGAGGTTCTGGGGGGTGGCCGCATCCATTGGCAACAGGGCATCGCGACGGTACTGGATCGATTGCAGGAAGCGCTGCAGCGGCACCAACAGGCTTTGCTCATCGTGCCAGGGCAGGCGCTGTTGCCACAGGGCATTGAACTCATCGAGCGCGTACAGATCGGCCTGATCTTCGTTGACCCGATAGAACACTTGAATGCAGTCCGGCTGGCCCGTCGGCAGGAACAGCGCAAGGTCGTGGTCTTCCAGTGCCTTCGGATCAAGGTGCAATGGGCTGTAGCGGGTCATTTCCTCGCCCAGGTAATCGATCAGCGCTGGCAGGGTGGCCAGCGCGACGTGCTGGACCTGGCCCGGCACCAACTCCAGCACGTGGTAGTGCTGCTGGACCTGGATCAGGTAGCGATGATTGAGCCGGCTCAGCAGCAGGTTCTGCGCGGTTTCGAGGATGTCGTCGACCCGTTGGGCGATGAACTGCGCGCGGTTATGGCAGAAGCAGCGCACCCTCAGCTTCGGTTGTTGTGGCCCGATCGGCAGGTTGTTGAGGTAGTCACGGATGCAGTCGAGCAAGGCATGGGGGCCGTCGTAGCGACTGACCAGCACTTCGTTCCAGCTGTTGAGTGTGACCTGGTCCAGGGTCAGCACCAGATTTTCCCGGACCCCGGCATAGCTCAGGGAATCCGTGCGCTCGGTAGTCATCAGGATGTTCAGGTCGCGATGGTGCTTGAGCGGATCAATGCCGACATTCACCAGAATCAGCACTTCGCTTGGCACGCTGGCGCGCAGCAGGGGCTCTTCGGCGACAGTGGGCAAGGGCAGGGCAATGGTCTGTTGCAGGCTGCCGAGCAGGTTGAACAGTTCGAATTCGCTCAGGTCGCTGGTGCCGGGGTGCAAGGCCAGGCGGGTGCTGCTGTCGATCACGCCATTGCGGTGGCACCAGGTCAGCAGTTCCAGCAAGTGGCGGCTGCGTTTGATCGGCGCGAAATGTTCCCACTCCAACGCCGTCAGGCTGCCGTTGTACAAGCCCCACTGGCCTTGCCCCGGTTCTTTCTTGTTCGGTGCGTGCACCAGCGTCAGGGTGTCTTCCGCCAGGTCCGGGGCGATACCTGGGTTGATGAATTCGACTTTGCCGGCCTTGCGCTCGAACGCGGCGTACAGCCGACGGCCGAGAACACTCAGGTCGCGCTTGTTGATGCGACTGACGGTTTGTTCGTGGCGGGCGAACTGGGTGAGGAAGCGGTAGCTGTAGTTCAGCTCGTTGACCAGCGCCCGCCGCTCTGAGCTGACCTGACGGACTTTCCACTGGCTGCGGCTGTCGAGCAGGGTCAGTTGACGCTGGTCCCAGTGCCATTCGTGGGCCAGGCGCTCAAGCAGTGCGCGTTGCCAGTTCTGGGTGCGGCTGTTGCCGGTCAGCTTGCGATTGACCTTCAGGTACAGCGCGCGACGCACCAGTTCCAGGCGTTCCGGTTCGTTGCGGGCGATCAGGTATTCCTCGATGCGCCGGTACACCACGACGTACGGGTCCAGTTCGTCGAGGTCGAGCCGGTTGGCGAACACCGCTTGCTTGAAGCGCAGGCTCAGGCAATGGACCCTGGGGTGCTCACTGGCGTACACCTCGGTCAGCAACAGCTTGAGCACCGACTTGTAGGGCGATTCGATGCCCTTGAACAACTGCCAGAGCCCGGCGCCGATGAATTCGCCGGGCGGGATGTAGGCCAGGTTACCGAGGTCGAGGGTTTCATCGGCACGGATGAAACGTTTGGAGATCAGTGTATGGGTGTAGCGGTCGTAGCTCGACTCTTCATAAACCGGCACCAGCCACCAGATCGGTGTTCGCCCGGCCAGCCAGATCGCGGTGCGGTAGAACTCGTCCAGCAACAGGTAGTGCTGGGTGGTACCGCAGTCTTCTGAGCTCAGTTGGGTATCGCGTTCGCCACGGACGAAACGGCTCGGGTCGATCAGGAAGAAATGCGCCTCGGCACCCTGGCTGGCAGCCCAGGTTTCCAGCAATTGGCATTTTTTGCGCAGTTCGGCGAGTTCGCCTTCGGTCAAGTCCGGTCCATGGCAGACCCACACATCCATGTCGCTCTGGTCGGCCTGGGCCAGGGTGCCGAGGCTGCCCATCAGGAACAGTCCGTGAATCGGCCGGGGCGGGTTGCTGCCGTGGCGCGGTTTGTAGGAGAACGAACGGGTCAGGCGCTGGGCTTCGGCGAGGACGTTGGCATCCGGCTCGAAATTCGACAGCCCGGCCGGTGTACTGCCGGAAACATAGCCGGGCAACAACGGATGATTAACGTGGAAAAACAGCGGCAGCAAGGTCAGGACCCCTTGCTGGCGGGTCGACAACCCTTCCATGGCGCGAGCCATGCGTCCTTCATTGAGTTTCAGAAAGCGTGCGCGCAGCTGGCTGAGAACCTTGCGGTCGATTCCTTCGTCCAGATCAGGGCGGATTTCATGGGTGCGCGTCATGTCAGCTCAAACCGGCTCGCAGGGCTCGGATGTGGGGCTCTTCGGATGAGGGGCAGTTTAGCGCCTTGAGGCGAGGACTTTTAAGCTGATTTTGTTTTTCTGGCGTCAGATTTCTAACGGTTGGAGGCGGTAATCAGGGGGATGTGCCCGCGGAAATCCCTGGGTCGGGGTCTCCGTGGGCGACACGGCAGAATTCAGGCTGTTACTTCGGCGTTAAGAATGGTCAGCACGGTTTGCACATTTTGCGCGGCGTCACGACCCAGGCTGGTCAGGTAACCGCCATCAGGCTGGTCGGTCAGTTCTTTTTCAAAGAGGCGTTTGGCGGCGGCAATGTGTTTCGGGGCAGCGGTCTGATGAATTTTCAGGCCTTCCTGGGAACTGTCCAGGTTGAAGAGTGCGAGGACTTCCAGTTCGGCAACCAACTCAGGGGTAAGCGACATAAGGACTCCAGACTTTCTAGGAATTGGACGACAGCGCCCCTAAGGTGAACCCGCTTGTCCGGCATGTCCAGTGCCCGCGACAGGGTTTTTTCTCTGTAGGAGCGAGCTTGCTCGCGAAGGTCATCAACGATGACGCTGGAAACCTGACGCCCCGCGGCGCTCTCGGGTTTTTCGCGAGCGAGCTCGCTCCTGCAGGGAGCAGGTAGGGCTTACTGCTTTTCCGGCGGTAGCTCGGGCAATGCGCGCAGTGCAGCTTCGTACCATTCGGTGTTGAACGCGCGGTCTTCTTCGAGGATTGCGTCGATTTCTACCGCCAAAACGTGAGCCATCAAGTTGAGGATTTCTTCCCGCTCGTAACCCACCAGCGTCAGCTTGTTGAACGTCGCCTTGGCCGCTGGCGGGTTGTCGCTTTCGATCTGGTTTTCGATGGCCTGGATCAGGGTACTTTCGGCGAACTCTTCTTCGTCGTTGTCGATATCGTTCGGCTCGCTCATGGCAGGCTCCTCAGGGAAAGGTGGCCAGTTTAACCGCATTCAGCGGCGTGATGCTGCTGGCAAGAATCCCGGCGACGTTCTATAAACAGGCACTGCCCACCCCCGCACGGCCTGGAGGCTTTGTGATGATCAAGCTTTATGGATTCTCCGTCAGTAACTACTACAACATGGTCAAACTGGCGCTGCTGGAAAAAGGACTGCCCTTCGAAGAAGTACCGTTTTACGCCGGTACCAGCCCCGAGGCACTGGCCATCAGTCCGCGTGGAAAGGTTCCGGTCCTGCAGGTAGAGCAGGGCTTCATCAATGAAACCAGCGTGATCCTCGAATACATCGAGCAGAGCCAGAAAGGCACGCCGCTGCTGCCGAGCGATCCGTTCGAGCGCGCGCAGGTGCTGGCATTGGCCAGGGAAATCGAGTTGTACATCGAATTGCCGGGGCGGGCCTGCTACGGCGAAGCCTTTTTTGGCATGACCCTGCCGGATGCGCTCAAGGAAAAAACCAAAGCCGAATTGTTGCTGGGGATGGCGGCGCTGGGCCGGCACGGCAAATTCAGCCCTTACGTGGCTGGCGACAGCTTGAGCGTGGCGGATCTGTACTTTCTGTACAGCGTGCCATTGGCCTGCGGCGTGGCCAGGAAGCTGTTTGATATCGATTTGTTGGCTGAGTTTCCGGCGGCCAAGGCGCTGTTGCAGCGGCTGGAACAGAATCCGAACGTACAGCGGATTGCGGCGGACAAGGAGGCAGCGATGCCGGCGTTCATGGCGATGATCGCGGCCAAGAAGTAGGTTTTTGTAGTGCTCTGAAGTCAGCTATCGCGGGCAAGCCCGCTCCTACAAGGGTCACACTGAACCTGTGGGAGCGGGCTTGCTCGCGAAGCTTTTGGCGATTTAGCGGCTGGCGAGCAACGCCTGGCCGCGCGCTACCGCAGCCTTCACCTGCACCGGTGCGGTGCCGCCGATGTGGTTACGGGCATTGACCGAGCCTTCGAGGGTCAGCACGGCGAACACGTCCTGATCGATCTGGTCGCTGAACTTGCGCAGTTCTTCCAGGCTCATTTCCGCCAGGTCCTTGCCACTGTCCACACCGTATTTCACGGCATGGCCAACGATTTCGTGACAATCACGGAATGGCAGGCCGCGACGCACCAGGTAGTCGGCCAGGTCGGTGGCGGTGGAGAACCCGCGCAGGGCCGCTTCGCGCATCATCGCGTGCTTGGGCTTGATTGCCGGAACCATGTCGGCGAAAGCCCGCAGCGAGTCGCGCAGGGTGTCGGCGGCGTCGAACAGCGGTTCCTTGTCTTCCTGGTTATCCTTGTTGTAGGCCAGAGGCTGGCCTTTCATCAGGGTCAGCAAGCCCATCAGCGCGCCGAATACACGGCCGGTCTTGCCACGCACGAGCTCCGGCACGTCCGGGTTTTTCTTTTGCGGCATGATCGAGCTGCCGGTGCAGAAACGGTCCGGCAGATCGATGAACTGGAACTGCGCGCTGGTCCACAACACCAGCTCTTCGGAGAAACGCGACAGGTGCATCATCGCGATGCTGGCGGCCGAGCAGAACTCGATGGCGAAATCACGATCGGAGACGTTATCCAGCGAATTGCCGCCAACGGCGTCAAAACCCAGCAATTGGGCGGTGTATTCGCGATCGATGGGGTAGGTGGTGCCGGCCAGTGCGGCGCTACCCAGCGGCATACGGTTGGTGCGCTTGCGGCAGTCGACCAGGCGCTCGTAGTCGCGGCTGAGCATTTCGAACCAGGCCAGCATGTGATGCCCGAACGTCACCGGCTGTGCGGTCTGCAGGTGGGTGAAGCCCGGCATGATGCTGGCGGCTTCGCGCTCGGCCTGCTCCAGCAGGCCCTTTTGCAGGCGGGTGATTTCGGCCAGGATCAGGTCGATCTCGTCACGCAGCCACAGACGGATGTCGGTGGCGACCTGATCGTTACGGCTGCGACCGGTGTGCAGTTTTTTACCGGTCACGCCGATGCGGTCGGTCAGGCGCGCCTCGATGTTCATGTGGACGTCTTCGAGGTCGATACGCCAGTCGAACTGGCCGGCCTCGATTTCACCCTGGAGGGTCTTCAGGCCATCGATGATGCTGTCGCGCTCGGCATCGGTCAGCACGCCGACCTTGGCCAGCATGGTAGCGTGGGCAATCGAGCCCATGATGTCGTGGCGATACAGGCGCTGGTCGAAGGTGACGGAGGCGGTGAAGCGGGCGACGAAGGCGTCGACGGGTTCACTGAAGCGGCCGCCCCAGGACTGATTGGTCTTGTCAGTGCTCATGAATTCGCTCGTATCGGCTTGAAGAAAGAAGGCGTGGAACGCTGGCGCGGATAATAACAGGGTTGCCAATCCTGTCGCTGACACTGGTCGACACGTTTTTTTTCGGGGGATGAGCCATGGCCCGGGTAAGGCCCGCGCATTTTTGCCGAACGATATTTGCCAATTGAGCTATATCGTCCCGGCAACCGTCTACAGTTGGACAGTAGGATCAGCGCACTTCTCGGTGCAGCCGCTGACTATAAGAAGAGGGGGGTGATCATATTGCGTATCAGCAAACCCTGTGGCGATGTGTCGCCAATGCGGGCCTGGGCCGCCAATCGCCCGGCAGATGAAAATTTAGCCGCCGGACCAGCGGCACTTTTTGACGCTCGCGCTAGTCTTAGCGTGGATCGCGGTGACGGACGTCACTTCACCTGTCTACGCTATCCTTGTGCGAGACTCACGCAGGAATCCAGCGCAATATGAATGTCCTGATCGTTGATGACGAACCCTTGGCCCGCGAGCGCCTGAGCCGAATGGTTGGCGAACTCGAGGGATACAGTGTCCTGGAGCCTAGTGCCACGAATGGCGAAGAGGCGTTGGCACTGATCGACAGCCACAAGCCGGATATCGTGCTGCTTGATATCCGCATGCCCGGTCTCGATGGCCTGCAAGTGGCTGCTCGGTTGTGCGAACGCGAAACTCCGCCCGCCGTGGTGTTCTGCGCCGGGCCCGATGAATTTGCCGTGGAAGCCTTACAGGCCAGCGCCGTAGGCTATCTGGTGAAACCTGTGAGAACTGAACAGTTACATGACGCATTAAAGAGAGCCGAGCGCCCCAATCGTGCCCAGCTCGCCGCCCTGACCCGTCCTGCTGCCGACAGTGGCAGCGGCCCGCGCAGCCATATCAGCGCCCGGACCCGAAAAGGGATCGAGCTGATTCCGCTGGATCAGGTGGTTTACTTCATTGCCGACCACAAATACGTAACCTTGCGTCACGAAGCCGGTGAAGTGCTGCTCGATGAGCCGCTCAAGGCCCTCGAAGACGAATTCGGTGACCGTTTCGTGCGGATCCATCGCAACGCTCTGGTGGCTCGTGAGCGTATCGAGCGATTGCAGCGCACACCCCTGGGGCATTTTCAGTTGTTCCTCAAGGGCCTCAACGGTGATGCGCTGATCGTCAGTCGGCGTCATGTGGCTGGCGTGCGCAAGATGATGCAGCAGCTTTAAAACAGCTGTCCGCAGGCAAATTTCACACCCGATTGCCGGACATCCGGGGCCAGGGAGGCCGAGTAGTATCTGATACAAGTCAAAGTGGATTTGGCTGAGCTGTTATTATCCGCCGTATCTATTCAGTACGGATTGATCCATGTCCTCTCGCGAAATCCGCATCGCCACCCGCAAAAGCGCACTCGCCCTGTGGCAGGCCGAATACGTCAAAGCCCGTCTTGAAGCAGCTCATCCGGGCCTGCTGGTGACCCTCGTCCCCATGGTCAGCCGTGGTGACAAGCTGCTTGACTCACCGCTGTCGAAAATCGGCGGCAAGGGCCTGTTCGTCAAGGAACTCGAAACCGCGCTGTTGGATAATGAAGCCGACATCGCCGTGCACTCCATGAAGGACGTGCCGATGGACTTCCCCGAAGGCCTTGGCCTGTTTTGCATTTGCGAGCGGGAAGACCCGCGCGATGCCTTCGTTTCCAACACCTACGCCAATCTGGATGAGTTGCCCCAGGGCAGCATCGTCGGCACCTCCAGCCTGCGTCGCCAGGCTCAATTGCTGACCCGTCGCCCGGACCTGGAAATCCGCTTCCTGCGCGGCAACGTCAATACCCGCCTGGCCAAGCTCGATGCCGGTGAATACGACGCCATCATCCTTGCCGCTGCCGGCCTGATCCGCCTGGGCTTTGAAGATCGCATCACTTCGGCCATCAGTGTCGACGACAGCCTTCCGGCCGGTGGCCAGGGCGCGGTGGGTATCGAATGCCGTAGCGCCGACAGTGAAATCCATGCACTGCTGACGCCCCTGCATCACCAGGACACCGCCACCCGCGTGACCGCCGAACGTGCCCTCAACAAGCACCTCAATGGTGGCTGCCAGGTGCCGATTGCCTGCTACGCCGTACTGGAGGGCGAGCAGGTCTGGTTGCGCGGGCTGGTGGGCGATCCAGCCGGTGGCCTGCTGCTCAGCGCACAGGCCCGCGCCCCTCGTGGCGATGCCGAGGCGCTGGGTGTGCGAGTGGCCGAAGACCTGCTCAGCCAGGGTGCGGACGCCATTCTCAAAGCGGTGTATGGCGAGGCTGGCCACGAGTGACCGGTTGGCGCTTGCTGCTGACGCGTCCCGCCGAAGAGGCGGCGGCGCTAAGCAGTCTTTTGGCCGAGCAGGGGATATTCAGTAACAGTCTGCCGCTTTTGGACATCATGCCCATTGCGGCCACTGACACAATGCGCCAGGTGATTGCGGCGCTGGATCAGTTCTGCGCCGTCATCGTGGTCAGCAAACCGGCAGCCCGGATCGGCGTCGAACTGCTTGAGCGGTATTGGCCAACACCGCCGGGTGTGAAGTGGTTCAGTGTCGGCGCGGCGACTGCGCAGATCCTCGAGGGTCGCGGGCTGGACGTGAGCTTCCCGGCAGAGGGCGATGACAGTGAAGCCTTGCTCGAACTTTCCCGACTGCGCGAGGCTATCGCACGACCCGATGCGCGAGTGCTGATTCTGCGCGGAGAGGGCGGGCGCGAGTTGCTGGCTGAGCGTTTGCGTGAGCTTGGTGCTAGTGTCGAGTATCTGGAGTTGTACCGCCGGGCACTGCCGATTTACCCGCCGGCCGCGCTAGCGCAACGGATCCAGGCGGAACGCCTGAACGGGCTGGTGGTCAGCAGTGGACAAGGTTTTGAGCACCTGCATCAATTGGCCGGCGACGCCTGGCCGCAGTTGGCGCGGTTGCCATTGTTTGTACCAAGCCCCAGGGTTGCCGAAATGGCGCGTGCCGCCGGGGCCAAAACAGTTGTGGATTGTCGCGGCGCGAGTGCCGCGGCCTTGCTGACGGCGTTACGGGAGCATCCCGTACCCGTTTTCTAATGCAAAGGATGGATACGTGAGCGAAACAGCCTTGCCTAAAGATGACTCGCGACCGGTGCTCGATGCACCTGTAGATGCATTTGTTGAAGAACTGCCGCCGCCGCCACCAGCTGCCGAGCAGCGTCGAGGCAATGGTCTGGCAATCATCGCGCTGCTGTTGGGTGCGGCCGGTGTCGCGGTGGGTGGTTGGGGTGTCTGGCAGGTGCGTCACCTGCAGGCCAACAATCAGCAGCAACTGAACCAGGTACAGGCGTTGAACGACCAGGCGCAGAGCCTCAAGCTCAATGAGGAACGCCTGAGCGCACGCCTGGCGCAATTGCCTGCCGCCGATGAACTGGAAGCACGCAGTCGTCTGGTGATCCAGCTGCAAGGTGATCAGCAGCGTCTGAACCAGCGTCTGGAAACCGTACTCGGCGCCAGCCGCAAGGACTGGCGTCTGGCCGAGGCCGAGCACCTGCTGCGCCTGGCCAGCCTGCGACTGTCTGCATTGCAGGACATCAGCAGCGCCCAGGCATTGGTCCAGGGGGCCGACGAGATACTGCGCGAGCAGAATGATCCGGGTTCCTTTGCCGCTCGCGAGCAGGTGGCCAAGACCCTGATCGCCTTGCGCAGTACCGAGCAACCGGATCGCACCGGGCTGTTTCTGCGCCTGGGCGCGCTGCGCGACCAGGTGACCAGCCTCACCGAGCTGGCACCGGAGTACAAGGATCGTGGCGATTCGTTGCTGGGCCTGACCTCCGATGGCGACGGTGCCAGTCGCTGGGCGCAATGGTGGGACCAGATTTCGCGCTACATCCGTATCGATTTCAATGCCGACAAAAACGTTCGCCCATTGCTCGCCGGCCAGAGCCTGAGTCAGGTACGCCTGGCCCTGAGCCTGGCGCTGGAGCAGGCACAGTGGGCCGCACTCAATGGCCAGGCGGCGGTTTACTCCCAGGTGCTGGACGAAGCGCGGGACATCCTCAAGGGCAACTTCAACCCGGACAACGCGCAAAGCAAAATCATGCTTGAGCAGGTGGCCGAGCTGAGCAAGCAACCCGTCACGGTCGTCACACCGGATATGACCGGCACCCTGAGCGCGGTGCAGGGGTATCTGGAGCGGCGCAACGTCAACGCCGAAGACTCGGTCAAACCACTGGCCAAGCCTGCCGCGAACACCGCGCCGGAGGCCACGCCATGAGACGCCTCTTTGTGATCGTGTTCCTCGTTGTCGCCGCTACCGCTGCGCTGGGGTTGGCGATTGCCGAACATTCCGGTTACGTGCTGGTTGCCTACAAGACCTTCCGCTACGAGTCGAGCCTGTGGGCTACCTTGGCGCTGGTGGCTGTGCTCTGGCTGGTGATCTGGGGCATCAAGGCGCTGGTCGAACTGGTGATGACTTCCAGCGGCGTGGTCAATCCGTGGTCACGGCGTAACCGCAGCCGTCGGGTGCAGGTGGCGATCGAACACGGTCAGCTGGACCTGGCCGAGGGTCGCTGGGCCAGCGCGCAACGGCACTTGCATCGGGCCGCCGAAGCCGAGCGCCAGCCGCTGCTTTACTACCTCGGCGCGGCCCGTGCCGCGAACGAACTAGGCCATTACGAAGAAAGCGACAACCTGCTGGAGCGCGCCCTGGAGCGTCAGCCTCAGGCCGAGTTGGCGATCGCCTTGAACCACGCCCAGTTGCAGACTGACCGCGGTGATACCGAAGGTGCCCTCGCTACCCTGCAAGCCATGCGTGAGCGCCACCCGCATAACGCACAGACCCTGCGTCAGTTGCAGCGCCTGCTTCAGCAGCGTGGTGACTGGTCGGCACTGATTCGCCTGCTGCCGGAGCTGCGCAAGGACAAAATTTTGCCGGCGGCTGAACTCGCCGAGCTTGAGCGTCGGGCCTGGGGGGCGAACCTGTCTCTGGCGGCGCAACGGGAAGACGACGGTGCGGTGGGGCAGCAATCGCTCGAACGCGCCTGGCAGCAACTGACTTCGGCACAACGCCAGGAGCCGCAACTGGTGCTCGCGTATGCCGAACAACTGCGGCAGTTAGGGGCTCATGTCGAGGCCGAAGAAGTGCTGCGAACTGCTCTGAAACGCGGCTACGACAGCCATCTGGCTCGTATCTACGGGCTGGTTCGCGGCAATGATCCGACCCGCCAGTTGCAGACTGCCGAAGGTTGGCTCAAGGACCATCCGGCCGATCCGGGCCTGCTGCTGACACTGGGTCGCCTGTGCCTGCAAAACAGTTTGTGGGGCAAGGCGCGGGACTATCTGGAAAGCAGCCTGCGTGTACAACGCAATCCGGAAGCCTGTGCGGAGCTGGCACGCTTGCTGGCGCAAATGGGCGATACCGAACGCAGCAACCAGCTGTTTCAGGAAGGCCTGGGGTTGTTGGATGAACGCTTGCTCGCGGCCCCTCTGCCAGTGCCCGTCCGCGCTTGACCCATTCGCTGGCGCCGGGCTCTGGCGTCTGAGCGATGAACTGCGGCGAGGGAGCAATTGCCCTCGCCGCAGTACGAAAATTGGTTGAAATTCAGTCGCCAAATCTCGTCGCAGGCAAAGTCCTACAAAGGACTACATTTTATCCCCTCACCTGCGTCGGGATTTCCCTACACCTGCGCTGAAGTCTCTGTGGGCACTTGCCTTGAAAGGCCGTCGCGCTTTCCTCTACCGTAACGGTCTGTCACTACTTTTACGGAAAAGCCATGTCATTGGCCTGCTCACGCTCCTTGTTTTTCATGGCTTTCATTGCGGGTGCCCTGGCGATGGGCGTGTCCTTCTACCTGGAATATGCGGTCGGCCTGCGGCCTTGCGGTTTGTGTCTTGCGCAACGGGTTTGTCTGGCGCTCCTGACCGCTGTCTGCCTGATGGCTTCGGTCCATGGTCCGGGTCGCATCGGAAACGTTCTGTATTGGCTGCTCAGTCTTTGTTGCAGCCTGGCCGGCACTGTCACGGCGTGGTGGCAGGTTCTGCTGCAAAACCTTCCGATGGAGCACGCAGCGGCATGCTCGACTCATCTGGCGGATCTGTTCGCCAGTTCTCCGTGGCTGTCCGTGCTACGGCAAGTGTTCAAGGGGGCTGCCGATTGTGTGGAAATTTCCTGGACGCTGTTCGACCTGAGTATCACGGAGTGGAGCCTGCTGCTCTTCGTCGCGATGATGGTTCTGGCCGTTTACCAGTCGTTGCGACTGGTCTGGATCAGCTATCAGCGACCACTCAGCGGCGAGTCGTCGCACCGGGCCTTTGCCGGCGATTAAACACTTGTATGAACTTTATCGCGTGCGTACCTTGAAGCGAGTGACGTGCGGGCATAATCTGGCCCGCACGTGTCATTGGAATTATGTTGCTCGATGACGCTCTGCCTGACCGCCCACCGACGTTACAAGAGGCGAGCGGGCATAGAGCAGCTGACCCACAAGGGAAGAGAGATCACCATGCTCGAAAGTTGTCAGAATGCTCAGGAACGCTGGGGTGGAGTGCACCTGCTGATCGATCGCTGGTTACAGGAGCGCAAAGAACTGATCGATGCATACGACAAGCTCGGTGCCGATCCTGAGGCACTGTCCACGAATCGCAAGCCTTTGCAGGAGTTCTGCGGCGTGCTGGTCGATTATGTATCGGCCGGGCATTTCGAGATCTACGAGCAGCTGACGGGGGAGGCCAAGGCCTTCAACGACAAGCGTGGGCTGGAGCTCGCCGAGACTATCTACCCGCGCATCGATGTCATCACCGAGAAGCTGCTTGCGTTCAATGACCTTTGCGACGAAGGAAAATGCGTTGCGGATAAGTTCAAGGAGCTGGGTGGCCTGTTGCACGAACGCTTCGAACTGGAAGATTGTCTGATCGAAGTGCTGCACACCGCCCACAAGGAAGTCGATCAGGTTCAGGCCTAAGTCGCTTCCCGCAAGACCCTCAAACGGCGTGCCACGGCACGCCGTTTTTCATTTCCGCTGTCAGCTGGTTGCACCACGCAATTCAACTTCGAACACCAGTGGAGTGAACGGTGCGATCACATCACCGGCACCGTCGGCGCCATAGGCCTGGGCCGATGGAATCACCAGTCGCCATTTCGCCCCGACCGGCATGTTTTGCAATGCGCTGCGCCATCCGGCGATCACGCTGTCGAGACTGAACCATTGTGGCTGACTGTTCTGATCGAACACCGTGCCGTCGGGCAAGCGACCGATGTACAGCACCTGCACCTTGCCGTTCGGTCCGGCCTTGGCGCCAGTACCCGGCGTCAACTCGGTCAGCAGCACGCCATCAGCCAGTTCGCGTACGCCGGGCCTGGCTTTCTCGGCGGCGAGAAAGCTCTGTTCTTTTTCCAGTGCCATTTCGCTTTGCGGCTCGGCTGACTGCATGGCGATTCGTGCTTCATGCTCGGTCAAAATCTGCTGGATCTGCTCGTCCTTCAGCGCCAGCGGTTTGCCCTGGTAGGCCTGTTGCAAACCTTCGACCAGTGCCTGGAGTTGCAGGTCGGGAGCCTCCTGGCGCAAGCGTTCGCCAAGGCTTGCGCCCAGGCTGTAAGCGAGATCGTGGGCTTCATTCTCCTGTGTTGTTTCGGCGGCTTGGGCCACCGAAAAAAACACGCACAGCGATAAAAAAAGGTAGCGCGACATGGGCACTCTCCGACCTGAATTGCGGGCGATTATGCCAGTGAGAATGTGCGCAACGGTGAACTGCTTTCGCGCCGACGTAGAAGTTTTTCAGTCCTTTGCAACACAACGCTTTCGATAGTGTCAACATGCCCTAGCGGCGGTTGCAGCAGAGGTCTAGTATGAGCCGCACTCACTTCAGCCAGGAGGTAAACCATGTCGGCCACCAAGAAGCCAGTAAACACTCCGTTGCACCTGCTCCAACAACTCTCGGGCAGCCTGCTCGAGCATCTGGAAACCGCTTGTTCCGAAGCCTTGGCTGATGCTGAAAAACTGCTCGCCAAACTGGAAAAGCAGCGCGGAAAAGCGCAAGAAAAACTGCACAAGTCCCGCACCAAATTGCAGGATGCTGCAGCGTCCGGAAAAGCCAAGGCACAAGCCAAGGCGAAGGGCGCAGTGGGCGATCTTGAGGAGCTGCTCGACGCCCTCAAGGATCGTCAATCGGAAACCCGCGGCTACATTCTGCAACTCAAGCGCGATGCTCAGGAAAGCCTGAAACTGGCCCAGGGCGTCGGTCGTGTACAAGAGGCTGTCGGCAAGGCGTTGTCCCTGCGTGCGGCCAAGCCTGCTGCGGCACCTGCGAAGAAAGCCGCTGCTAAACCGGCTGCTGCAAAAGCACCGGCCAAGCCTGCTGCTGCCAAGCCAGCCGCTGCCAAACCAGTAGCGAAAACTGCCGCAGCCAAACCTGCTGCAAAACCTGCTGCGAGAAAACCGGCTGCTGCCAGCGCCGCAAAACCCGCCGCTAAAACCACGGCTGCCAAACCAGCCGCTGCACGACCTGCCGCTGCAAAAGCCGCTGCTGCCAAACCAGCCGTGGCTAAAACCGCCGCCGCTAAACCGGCTGCAAAACCGGCTGCAAAACCGGCAGCCAAACCAGCCGCTAAACCGGCTGCAAAACCAGTAGCCAAAGCAGCTGCAAAACCGGCCGCTAAACCAGCTGCCCGGACCGCTGCGGCGAAACCTGCTGCCAAGCCGGCAGCCAAACCCGTCGCTGCAAAACCAGCAGCCAAGCCCGCTGCCAAACCTGCGGCAAAACCTGCTGTAAAAGCGGCTGCCAAACCTGCTGCTAAACCAGCCGCAAAACCAGCTGCAGCGAAACCAGCAGTCGCCGCCAAGCCGGCCGCTGCCAAGCCAGTTGCCGCCAAACCTGCTGCGGCAAAACCCGCTGCAAAACCAGCAGCCAAACCTGCAGTGAAAAAGCCGGTTGCCGCCAAGCCAGCCGCCGCACCGGTTGCCAAGCCAGCCAACCCGGCTCCGGTAGCAACGTCTGCTTTAGCAGCAGCCACCTCGACAGCCACGCCAGCGCCAACGCCGGCCGCCGCATCGATCGCAGCAACCACCCCAACCAGCGCTTCCTAAGTGCCGGTTACCGCGACGCGCAGCTGATGCAGCGCGTCGCGGTGCAGGTGGGCGGCACCCGCCGCCGCACCTTCCAGCCAGGCCGATAGATCGGTCTCGGCATCTTGTGGCCAACTCTGTGCCGCTTTCTCCAGCCGCAACAACAGATGCCGCTCGGCTTCCAGCTCCAGTGCCTTCACTTGTTCACGCAGGTTGTGCAAATCGGCGTCTGCCGTGGCAGCGGCCTTCCATTGCGTGCGCAAGGTGCGTAACGGTCGCACGACATCGCTGTCCCAAGAGACGGCCACACTGCGTAGATGCTGCAAACGCTGCTCATCGCAGGCCACGCCTCGTTGTCCCAACCAGGCAGCACACAGCAGCAGACACACGTTGACCCCCGCCGACTGCAATTGCAGGCATGCCTGCTCAATGCCCGGTCGAGCGTAAGTGTTCAGGGAAAAGCTCCACAGGTCAGAGGACATAGTGCTACTCGCGCCAGTTGCGAGCGAAGCTGGTAGACTCCGCCGCCATTATGATTCGACTTCAGAACCTGACTTTACAGCGTGGCCCGCAACGTCTGCTAGAAGACGCCGAGCTGACCCTGCACGCCGGCCATAAAGCCGGCCTCATTGGTGCCAACGGCGCCGGCAAATCGAGCCTGTTCGCCTTGCTTCGGGGCGAACTGCACCCGGACTCGGGTGATTGCTTCCTGCCGGCCGACTGGCGTATCGCCCACATGCGCCAGGAGGTCGATACCCTCGAACGCCTGGCGGTCGACTACGTGCTCGATGGCGACCTGCGTCTGCGCCAGGTGCAACGTGACCTGGCGGCAGCCGAAGCGGCCCATGACGGTGCCGCACAGGCCCGCCTGCACTCGGAACTCGACAGCGCCGACGGGTACACCGCCGACGCCCGGGCGCGCAAGTTGCTGGCCGGCCTTGGGTTCACCAACGAGCAGATGGATCGTCCGGTCGGGGATTTCTCCGGCGGCTGGCGGATGCGCCTGAACCTGGCGCAGGCCTTGATGTGCCCATCGGACCTGCTGCTGCTCGACGAGCCGACCAACCACCTGGACCTCGACGCCATCATCTGGCTTGAGGAATGGCTCAAGAGCTATCCAGGCACCCTGATGCTGATTTCCCACGACCGCGACTTCCTCGATGCCGTGGTCGATCACGTGGCTCACGTCGATCAGCGCAAGATCACCCTGTACCGCGGTGGCTACAGCGCCTTCGAACGCGCCCGTGCCGAACGTCTGGCCCAGCAACAGCAGGCCTACGAGAAGCAGCAGGTGCAGCGTGCGCACATGGAAAGCTACATCGCCCGCTTCAAGGCCCAGGCCACCAAGGCCCGCCAGGCCCAGAGCCGGATCAAGGCACTGGAGCGGATGGAAGAGCTGACCGCTGCCCACGTCGATTCGCCGTTCGATTTCGTGTTCCGTGAATCGCAGAAGATTTCCAGCCCGCTGATCGACCTGTCCGATGCCCGCTTGGGTTATGGCGACAAAACCGTGCTGGAGAAGGTCAAGCTGCAACTGACCCCGGGTGCACGAATTGGTCTGCTCGGCCCGAACGGCGCCGGTAAATCGACCCTGATCAAGAACCTTGCCGGTGAGCTCTCGCCATTGGCCGGCCGCTTGACCCGTGGCGAGAACACCGTGGTCGGTTACTTCGCCCAGCATCAACTTGACTCGCTGGATGCCAAGGCCAGCCCATTGCTGCACTTGCAGCGCCTGGCGCCGACCGAGCGCGAACAGACCCTGCGCGACTTCCTCGGTGGTTTCGACTTCCGTGGCGCGCGGATCGACGAGCCGGTGCTGAATTTCTCCGGTGGCGAGAAGGCGCGCCTGGCACTGGCGTTGATCGCCTGGGACCGGCCGAACCTGCTGCTGCTCGACGAACCGACCAACCACCTGGACCTGGAAATGCGCCTGGCGCTGACCATGGCCCTGCAGGAATTCAGTGGCGCGGTACTGGTGGTCTCCCACGACCGTCATCTACTTAAAAGCACCACCGACAATTTCTATCTGGTGGCGGACGGCAAGGTCGAAGAGTTCGACGGCGACCTGGAGGACTACACCCGCTGGCTGGTGGAGTATCGCCAGCGCAACGCCCCGGTCAGCAACACGCCGGTCAATCCGGACAAGACCGACAAGAAAGCCCAGCGTCAGGCTGCCGCTGCGTTGCGTCAGCAACTGGCGCCGCACAAGCGCGAAGCTGACAAGCTTGAAGTCGAGCTCGGCAAGCTCCACGAAAAACTGGCGAAGGTCGATGCCAGCCTCGGCGACAGCGACATCTACGAACCGGCACGCAAGAATGAATTGCGTGATCTGCTGGCCGAACAGGCCAAGCTGAAGGTGCGTGAGGCGGAACTGGAAGAAGCGTGGATGGAAGCCCTGGAGTTGCTGGAAAGCATGCAGGCGGAGCTGGAGGCGCTGTCCTGATGGATGCCTTCAAGCTGCCGCTACCGGCAGTGTGGGCCGAGCCGATCTGGCTTGGCGTGCAAATTTTGCTGATCCTGCTCGCCGGCTATTTCACCCAGCGCTTCGTTGCGAAAGGCCTGACCCGCCTCGGTGAGCGTTACCCGTTCCCGCCGCAGCTGATGTTGCCGCTGCGGGGCGGTTTGCGCTGGCTGATCATGGGCAGCGCGCTGATCTTCGTGCTGGAGCGACTCGGTGTATCGGCCACGGTGCTCTGGACTGCGTTGTCCGGTTTCGTCGCGGTCGCGGCGGTGGCGTTTTTCGCCATGTGGAGCGTGCTGTCGAACCTGCTGTGCGCGATCCTGATCTTTACCGTCGGCCCGTTCCGCCTAGGTGATGTGGTCGAGTTGGTGGACACCACCGACAAGCCTGGCGTCAAAGGTCGGGTGGTGGCGATCAATCTCCTCTACACCACGCTGATCGAGGCCGAAGAACTCGGTACGGGCAGCGCCATGGTGCAGGTGCCCAACAGTCTGTTCTTCCAGCGATCGGTGCGGCGCTGGCGCGGGACGGATGTGTTTCCTTCCAGCGGGTTTGAAAAGTAAGCCTGTTGTTGCCTGATACACCGCTTTCGCAAGCAAGCCCGCTCCCACCTTTGTGGCCACTGAAGATCAACTGTGGCAGCGGGCTTGCTCGCGAAGAAGCCCTCACGCCGCAAACGCTGGTCGGCTGTCGACACATCCGGCAAAAAATCGGTAGTCATCCAACCAAAGCCGCATTAGCTTAGACGTCTGTCACGAGTCCGAGTCGAGGTGTGCAATGGAGCTTCAAACATGGCTGGCGTTTTTTGCCGCCTGCTGGGTGATCAGTCTGTCCCCCGGTGCCGGCGCCATTGCGTCTATGTCCAGCGGTCTGCAATACGGTTTCTGGCGCGGCTACTGGAACGCCCTGGGCCTGCAACTGGGTCTGGCTGTGCAGATCGCCATCGTCGGTGCCGGTGTTGGCGCCATTCTCACGGCTTCGGCCTCGGCCTTCTACGCCATCAAATGGTTTGGCGTGGCGTATCTGGTTTACCTCGCGATCAAGCAATGGCGCGCGTTGCCCAGCGATATGAGCGATGACGCGGCGGTGCGCCAGATCGGCAAGCCGATGGCCCTGGTGTTCCGTGGTTTCCTGGTGAACATCAGCAACCCCAAGGCGCTGGTGTTCATGCTGGCGGTGTTGCCGCAGTTCATCGACCCCCATGCTCCGCTGCTGATTCAGTATCTGGTGATCGGCGTGACCATGATCTGCGTCGACCTGATCGTCATGGCCGGCTACACCGGCCTGGCGTCCAAAGTGCTGCGTCTGCTGCGCACACCGAAACAGCAAAAACGCATGAACCGGACCTTTGCCGGGCTGTTCATTGGGGCGGCGGCGTTTATGGCAACGCTGCGCAGAGCCGCCGTCTGAATCGGCAGGAACCCGAAAAGGCGACCCATGCGGTCGCCTTTTTTGTTGGCGTATCAGTACTTTGGAGCGCCTGCACTTTGGCAGGAAGTCCCAACAAAGCTTGAGCGAAACCGGTTGGGCGTTAACAATATGTAACTTCGTTTTTCCAATTGAGATTCATTCATGATTGCCCCCTCCCGTTTTCTGGCCTGGCTGGTGCTGCCGCTGTTCGCGGTGTGCAGCTTTCAGTCGGTGGCCGCACCCGTCGAAGGTGCTCCGCAGGCGCTGCACTTGCTCGATTACATCGGCGCGGATTACCCGGACACGGTGCAGGCGGGCAGCATCATCGATCAGGCCGGATTTCACGCGCAGCAAGAGTCGGTCAAGACGCTGGGAAGTTTGATGGCGGGCATGCCGGCCAAACCGGAAAAAGCGGCGCTGGAGCAAAGCCTGGTCACGCTGGAAAATTCAATCAGCGTCCGTCAGGACGGTGCCGACGTCACTCGCCAGGCCCGGCAACTGGGTGCGAAGTTGGCCGTGGCCTATGAAGTCAGCCAGGCCCCGGTCATTACGCCAGACCCGTCGCGTGGGGCGCCGCTGTACGCTCAGCATTGCTCGGTGTGCCATGGCGACACCGGGGCCGGAGACGGCCCGGCGGGTGTCGGCATGACGCCAGCGCCATCCAACCTGCGTGATACCACGCGGCAGGATCGACTGAGCCTCTACGCGCTCTACAGCACCTTGGGCCAGGGCATTGAAGGGACTGACATGCCGGCCTTTGCCGACCAACTGGATGATCGCCAGCGTTGGGACCTGGCTACCTACATCGCCAGCTTCAGTGTCGACCCGGCGACAGCCCGTGCCGAGAAAACCTACAACATCGCCGATCTGGCCCGTCAGACCCCGGCCGAAGTGCAGGCTGTCGAAGGTCCCCAAGCCGCCGCGACGTTTCGTACCCAGCGGGCGCAACCGCCGCAGGTCAAGCGTGGCCCGGCACAACTGCTCGACTACACCGCAGCCACTCTGGACAAGAGCGTCGCGGCGTATCGTGCCGGCGAGCATGATCAGGCTTATGACTTATCGGTAGCGGCCTACCTTGAAGGCTTCGAGCTGGTCGAAAGCTCGCTGGACAACATTGACGCCAACGTCCGAAAAGACACTGAAAAATCCCTGATGGCCTACCGTCAGTCCTTGCAGGATGGCCTGCCGGTGACAGACGTCGAACAGCGTCTGGACGCGGCCAAGGCCAAGTTGAAGGCATCGGCCGATCTGTTGGGCAACGACGGTTTGAGCTGGTCGCTGAGTTACATTTCCGGCTTGCTGATCCTGCTGCGCGAAGGGCTGGAGGCGATTCTGGTGCTGGCGGCGATCCTGGCTTTCCTGCGTAACACTGGTCAACAGGCGGCGGTGCGCAGCGTCAACGTCGGTTGGGGCCTGGCATTTCTGGCGGGGCTGGGTACCTGGGCGCTGGCAGCCTATGTGATTGATGTCAGCGGTTCGCAGCGTGAATTGCTTGAGGGTGCGACAGCGTTGTTTGCCAGCGTCATGGTGTTGTGGCTGGGCGTGTGGATGCATGACCGTCGTCACGCGGCGGCCTGGCAGGATTACATCAAGTCCAGCCTGGTGGGTGGCGGCGGGCGTTTCGGCTTTGCGACCCTGGCGTTTTTCTCGGTGTATCGTGAACTGTTCGAAGTGATCCTGTTTTACGAAACCCTGTGGTTGCAGGCAGGTCCGGCGGGGCATAACGCGGTGCTGGCCGGTGGTGCGACCGCTGTGGTGCTGCTGATCGGCCTGGCCTGGGTGATTTTGCGCGGTTCGGCGAAGCTGCCGCTGGCGCTGTTCTTCAGCATCAACGCTGGTCTCTTGTGCGCCTTGTCGGTGGTGTTTGCCGGACATGGCGTGAAAGCGCTGCAGGAAGCCGGGATCTTCGGCACGCGGCCTGTGCCGTTCTTTGAGTTTGACTGGCTGGGGATCCATGCCGATGCGTATTCGCTGAGTGCCCAGGCTGTGGCGATCCTTGCGATTGTCGTGCTTTATGGGCGTAGTCGGATGGCTGAGAGGCGGCGGGTGCAGGTTTCTTAAACGGCATTCGCTTCGCTCATATTCGCGGGCAAGCCCGCTCCCACAGGTTTAGCGTTAACCTGTGGGCGCGGGCTTGCCCGCGATGCTTTTCAACAGAGGAAAATTAAATGCGTGTGTGGATCGACGCCGATGCCTGCCCCCGGCAGGCCAAGGATCTGGTGGTGAAGTTCGCCCTCAAGCGCCAGTTCGAAGTGGTGCTGGTGGCCGGGCAGCCGCAGACCAAGCCAGGTCTGGCGCTGGTCAAGCTGATCGTGGTGCCGAGCGGTCCGGATGCGGCCGATGATTACCTGGTGGAACACGCAGTACCCGGTGAGCTGGTGATCTGCAGCGATGTGCCGTTGGCAGATCGCCTGGTGAAGAAGGGTGTGGCTGCGCTCGATCCGCGGGGCAAGGAGTTTGATGCGCAGAACATGGGGGAGCGGCTGGCGGTGCGCAATCTGTTCACCGATCTGCGCGAGCAGGGGCAAATGGGCGGAGGACCAGCGCCGTTCGGCGATCGTGAGAAGCAGGCGTTCGCCAATGCGCTGGACCGGATCCTTACCCGCCTGACGCGCAAACTGTAGGAGCGAGCTTGCTCGCGATGGACGTCAACGATGACGAGTGCTGGCTGGGTGTACGTGGCGCTCTCACGTCTTTCGCGAGCAAGCTCGCTCCTACAATAAATCGTGTCAGGCATCGTTTTCGTGGGTCAGTTCAAGTACCCGGTCGACCAGCTTGTTGATGCCGGACGCCACTTCACTGATCGATTGCGCCAGCATGTAAGCCGGGGTGCTCACCAGTTTGCGCGCCTTGTCCTCGACAATGTCACTGACCGCGCAATCGGTATGGGTCGCGCCCATCTTGTTCATCGCGGCAGCGGTGTCAGTGTCATTGCCGATGGTGCAGATGACGCCGGGGCCATAGATCTTCGCCGCCAGGGCCGGTGAAATGCACATCAACCCCACTGGCTTGCCGGCCTCGGCAAAGGCTTCGGTCAGGGCCAGGACATCCGGTTGAACGGTGCAGCCGGCGCCTTCGATGGCGAAGTTGGACAGGTTCTTGGCCGAGCCGAAGCCGCCGGGCACGATCAGCGCATCGAACTCGTCGACGTTTGCGTCACGGATGTCCTTGATGTTGCCCCGGGCAATCCGCGCCGACTCCACCAGCACGTTGCGCGACTCGGGCATTTCTTCGCCGGTCAGGTGATTGATCACATGCAACTGCGCAATGTTCGGTGCGAAGCACTGCACCTGGGCTCCGCGCTGGTCCAGGCGCAGCAGGGTGATGACGCTCTCGTGGAGCTCGGCGCCGTCGTACACGCCACAACCGGAAAGGATCACTGCAACTTTTTTGCTCATGGGCTTTTCTCCAGATTCATGGCGTTAAATGTCCACTAATTTGTCACTCGTTGCCATAGGGTTAATTCACAGTTACACATAGCATCTGTCCGCAGGATTCCGACCAGGGCGCGTCATGGATTTCATTCTGTATGCGGTGCCGTTCTTCTTTGTGCTGATCGCTTTCGAGCTGATGGCCGACCGTTGGCGCGGGGTGAGCAACTATCGGCTGGCGGACGCGATCAACAGCATCAGCACCGGCGTGCTGTCGACCACCACGGGGCTGCTGACCAAAGGCGCGGGATTGCTGACCTATGCGTTCGCCCTCAAGCATCTGGCGCTGTTCGAGTTGTCGGCCGACAGCGTCTGGACCTGGGTGCTTGCCTTTGTCTTCTACGACTTCTGCTACTACTGGCTGCATCGCATGGGCCACGAGCGCAACATCCTCTGGGCCGCGCATTCGGTGCATCACCAGAGCGAGGACTACAACCTGTCCACGGCGTTGCGCCAGACCAGTACCGGATTCCTCCTGAGCTGGATCTTCTATCTGCCGATGGCCGTGTTTGGCGTACCGCTGCTGGTGTTCGTCAGTGTCGCGGCGTTGAACCTGCTGTATCAGTTCTGGGTGCACACCCGACACATTCCCAAGCTTGGCTGGTTCGAATGGTTCTTTGTCACGCCTTCCAATCATCGGGCCCACCATGCACAGAACGCTCTCTACATGGATCGCAACTACGGCGGTGTGTTCATTATTTGGGACCGTCTGTTTGGCTCGTTCCAGGAAGAAGACGACAACGAACCGGTGGTCTTCGGTGTGACCACACCGTTGGCGAGCTGGAATCCTGTGTGGGCGAACGTGCAGTTCTATGCGCAGTTATGGGCAGATGCACGGCGTGCCGAAAGCACTTGGGACAAACTTCGGATCTGGTTCATGCGCACCGGTTGGCGCCCGGCGGACGTGGCCGCCAAATACCCGATGAACAAGCCTGACCTGGGCCTTTTCCGCAAATTCGAGGTGCCACTGGACGGACGTCAGCAGCTCTACGTGCTGTTGCAGTTCTGTTTCTATATCGCACTGGGCAGTTACTTGATGAATCTTGAGCCGAAGCTGCCAGTCGCCGCCCTGGTGTTGGGCTGGGGCTCAGTGGCGTTCGGTCTGTTTGTGCTGGGCGTGGCCCTGGAGAATCGCCCGTGGGCGTTGAAGCTGGAGCTGTTGCGGCTGGGGTCGAATCTGCCATTGGTATGGCTGGCCCCGCTAGTGGGGCTGTGGCCGGTCAGCGCGGCGGGCTGGATCGGCCTGCTCAGTTACAGCCTGTTGAGCGTTATCGGTCTCTACTGTTGCAGAAACCGCATCACTCGGTTGGCGTCGTAGGGCCTTCGGTTTTGGTCCTCTTCAGGGCTTGTTCGTCGGCGTAGATCTGTTTGGCCAGGCGGGCATTCTTGAAGCGCCGACGCAGCCACAGCACGAGTCCCAGGACCAGCAGGGCGCCGAGCACCCAGAGTTCGTACTTCTTCACACTGCCGAGCATGCCTTCGAGCACGGCGCCGAAATGGTACGCGGCCGCCGCCAATGCAGCGGCCCAGATCGCCGCTCCAATCCCGTTGAGCAGCAGGTAACGGCCCGGGGGATAGCCCGACAGACCGATAGCCACCGGCATGACCGTACGCAAACCGTAGACGAAGCGGAAACTCAGGACCCAGATGTCCGGATGCCTGCGAATGTGTTCCAGCGCCCGGTCACCCATCATTTGCCAGCGCGGCTTGCGCGCCAGCAGCTTGCGGCCGTGCTTGCGCCCCAGGAAATACCACAGTTGGTCGCCGGCGTAGCTGCCGAAGAAGGCCACGACCACCACCAGGTTGATGTCCATGTATCCGCGGAACGCGAGGAAGCCCGCGAGTACCAGGATGGTTTCGCCTTCGAAGAACGTGCCTAGAAAAAGGGCAAAGTAGCCGAAGTCATGCAGAAATTGTTGGAGCATTGTCTGGGTGCTGGCGAAATGAACGCGCAGCCTAACCCTTCGGGCACATTCAGGAAAGTGTCCAAATGTGTCTCGACGTGAACATTTCCTACAACGACAATGGAATGCGGCTACGTGTCACAGCGTGCACATAACTGTAATACGTTCGTCATAATGGCCGCTTATAACTGTCACGCTCGCCCGTAAGCGCGGGCTCAGGAGTCTGCCGTGAGCTTTACCCCCGCCAACCGTTTGTTCCCCGCAACCCGCCTGCGCCGCAACCGTCGTGACGACTTCTCGCGTCGTCTGGTCCGTGAAAACGTCCTGACCGTCGATGACCTGATCCTGCCGGTATTCGTGCTGGATGGGGAAAACCGTCGCGAAGCGGTGGCCTCGATGCCGGGCGTCGAACGCCTGACCATCGACCTGCTGCTGGAAGAAGCGGCCAAGTGGGTCGAGCTGGGGATTCCGGCACTGGCGCTGTTCCCGGTGACTCCGGCTGAACTCAAGTCCCTGGACGCCGCCGAAGCGTGGAACCCCGAAGGCATTGCCCAACGCGCGACCCGTGCGCTGCGTGCGCGATTCCCGGAGCTGGGCGTGATCACCGACGTCGCCCTGGACCCGTTCACCACCCACGGTCAGGACGGCATCCTTGATGAAGAAGGCTACGTGCAGAACGACATCACCGTCGATGCACTGGTCAGGCAAGCCCTGTCCCACGCCGAGGCCGGCGCTCAGGTCGTGGCGCCATCGGACATGATGGACGGTCGCATCCAGGCGATCCGCGAAGCCCTCGAGGTGGCCGGTCACGTCAATGTGCGCATCATGGCCTACTCGGCCAAGTACGCCAGTGCCTATTACGGCCCGTTCCGCGATGCGGTCGGTTCGGCGCTGAACCTGGGCAAGGCCAACAAGGCCTCCTATCAGATGGACCCGGCCAACAGCAACGAAGCCCTGCACGAAGTGGCGGCGGACTTGTCAGAAGGTGCAGACATGGTCATGGTCAAGCCAGGCATGCCGTACCTGGACATCCTGTGCCGGGTAAAAGAAGAATTCAAAGTGCCGACCTTTGTCTATCAAGTCAGCGGCGAATACGCCATGCACATGGCGGCGATTCAGAATGGCTGGTTGAGCGAAGGGGTTATCCTCGAATCCCTGACCGCTTTCAAACGTGCAGGCGCTGATGGCATCCTGACGTACTTTGCCGTTCGTGCCGCTCAATTGTTACGAGAGCAGAAATAGCCCTCCCAGGAACATGTGATGAATACCGAAGGACTCACTGAAGTTGCCGTACAAGACGCCCAGCCCGTGGTAGAGCAGATCGCCGAGACCCCGCCGGAGTTGGAGCCTGCTCCGCCCGCGGCGGTCGTCGAACCCGCTGCGGCGGCACCGGCGATTGCCATTCCCGGCCTGGACGACAGCAGCCTGTACATCCACCGCGAGCTGTCGCAACTACAGTTCAACATCCGCGTGCTGGAACAGGCGCTGGACGAGTCCTATCCATTGCTGGAGCGGCTGAAGTTTCTGCTGATCTTCTCCAGCAACCTGGACGAGTTCTTCGAGATTCGCGTCGCCGGCCTGAAGAAGCAGATCACCTTCGCCCGTGAACAGGCGGGCGCCGACGGTCTGCAACCGCATCAGGCATTGGCGCGCATCAGCGAGCTGGTGCACGGTCACGTCGACCGTCAGTACGCGATCCTCAACGACATTCTGTTGCCGGAGCTGGAAAAACATCAGGTCCGCTTCATCCGTCGCCGCCACTGGACGACCAAGCTGAAAACCTGGGTCCGACGCTATTTCCGCGACGAAATCGCGCCGATCATCACCCCGATCGGCCTCGACCCGACTCACCCGTTCCCGTTGCTGGTGAACAAGAGCCTGAACTTCATCGTCGAGCTCGAGGGTATCGATGCCTTCGGACGGGATTCCGGTCTGGCGATCATTCCGGCACCGCGCCTGCTGCCGCGGATCATCAAGGTTCCGGAAGAGGTTGGCGGCTCTGGCGATAATTATGTGTTCCTGTCGTCGATGATCCACGCCCATGCCGATGACCTGTTCCAGGGCATGAAGGTCAAGGGCTGCTACCAGTTCCGCCTGACCCGCAACGCCGACCTGGCGTTGGACTCCGAGGACGTCGAAGACCTGGCTCGCGCCCTGCGCGGCGAACTGTTCTCCCGTCGCTACGGTGACGCAGTACGCCTGGAAGTTGCCGACACCTGCCCGAAACACCTGTCCGACTACCTGCTCAAGCAGTTCAACCTGAGCGAGAGCGAGCTGTATCAGGTCAACGGTCCGGTGAACCTGACGCGGCTGTTCAGCATCACTGGCCTGGACAGCCAGCGCGAGCTGCAATACCTGCCGTTCACCCCGCAGATCCCGAAACTGCTGCAGAACAGCGAAAACATTTTCAGCGTAATCAGCAAGCAGGACATCCTGCTGCTGCACCCGTTCGAATCGTTTACCCCGGTGGTCGACCTGCTGCGCCAGGCCGCCAAGGACCCGCACGTGCTGGCGGTGCGCCAGACCCTGTATCGCTCCGGTGCCAACTCGGAAATCGTCGATGCGCTGGTGGATGCTGCGCGTAACGGTAAGGAAGTGACGGCGGTGATCGAGCTGCGCGCGCGGTTCGACGAAGAGTCCAACCTGCAACTGGCCAGCCGCCTGCAAGCGGCCGGTGCGGTGGTGATCTACGGTGTTGTCGGCTTCAAGACCCACGCCAAGATGATGCTGATCCTGCGTCGCGAGGCCGGTGAAATCGTCCGTTACGCGCACCTCGGCACCGGTAACTATCACGCCGGTAATGCACGCCTGTACACCGACTACAGCCTGCTGACTTCCGACGACGCCTTGTGCGAAGACGTTGGCAAGCTGTTCAGCCAGTTGATCGGCATGGGCAAGACGCTGCGCATGAAGAAGTTGCTGCACGCGCCGTTCACCCTGAAAAAGGGCATGCTCGACATGATTGCCCGCGAAACCCAGTTCGCCCTCGACGGCAAGCCGGCGCACATCATCGCCAAGTTCAACTCGCTGACCGATCCGAAGATCATCCGCGCGCTGTACAAGGCCAGCCAGTCAGGTGTGCGCATCGACCTGGTGGTGCGTGGCATGTGCTGCCTGCGACCGGGCATCGCCGGGGTGTCCCACAACATCCACGTGCGCTCGATCATCGGCCGCTTCCTGGAACACACCCGGGTCTTCTACTTCCTCAATGGCGGCGACGAGCAGATGTTCCTGTCCAGCGCCGACTGGATGGAACGCAACCTCGACAAGCGCGTCGAGACTTGCTTCCCGGTGGAAGGCAAGAAGCTGATCATGCGGGTCAAGAAAGAGCTGGAGTTGTATCTGACCGATAACACCCACAGCTGGAGCCTGCAGTCGGACGGGCGTTACATCCGTAACACACCGACCGGCAACCAGAACCCGCGCAGCGCCCAGGCAACATTGCTGGAGAGGTTGGGTAGCCCGATTCTGGCGGTTCGATAACTCCAGATCCTAGTAAAAAAAGGCGATCCCTCGGGATTAATGCCAGTCAGTTAAGCTGACTGGCATTTTTATTTTTGATCGGATACTTCGGGGATTTGAGCCTGATGGCCCGGGGGTAAATGCGCTCCGCCCGTCGATGAGGCAGTACATACTGCGGGGCTGAGGCATGCAGCTCGGCCAGGTACTTGGGGATGTTCCCGGAGCGGTCGGCCGAGACGCTGTTGATAAACCCGAGGATCGCCCAGGTGCAGGCGGTAAAACTCATTTCACATGGGTAAATGCCGGGGCAGTGGCGACTCATTTCCACCATTTGATAGCGCAACAAGTTGTAGCCCAACAACACTCCCCATAATTCCTGCTCGATCATCTCGGGCGTTTTGCTGCGCAACGTATAGCTGCTGTTGAGCAGCGTCTGTTTCATTTCCCGAAAGCCTAATTCGATCTCCCATCGCTGACTGTACAGATCAACGATTTCGTCGGGCGGGAAGCGCAGCGGGTCGGCCATTGAGGTCAGGATCTGACATACCTTGCCTTTGACGGTTTTGCTCAGGAGTCGCGCGGTCAGACGCTCCGGCAGCCCCGGCCATTGCTTGCGAGCCTGCGGCGAAGTGCTTAACGAAACCACCGCATCCTGGCGACCCAGACGCTGAACCACTTCGTACTGCGCACCTTTGCGCAATGGCATCAGCCAATGGCGCTCGGAGCCGGCCTGCTGCCACTGGTGCAGCAAACCCAAGGAATAAAAGCCGCGATCGAACAGCGTCAACGAGTGATCGGGCGTGGTTTCGATCAGTTGTTCTGCCAGCTTCATTTCGTTGCTGCGGTAGCCGTCAAACGCACTGCCGATCAACAAGTGGCTGGTCAACTCCATTTGGCAGACCATGCGCACCTGAGGGAAACCAGTGTCGCCATGCTGGTTACTGGCCGAGTCGTAACGCGCACGGTTTTCGGGGGTATCGGGTGTTCGCCAGACGACACCGTCGACGCCCAGTAAGCGCAAACCGGCCCAAGTTGGATGAGCGGCCGCTTCATGCCAACTTTTCTGAGTCAGATCGAAGACCTGTCGTACAGCTTCGCTGCCTAATCGCTGACGGGCCTGGACTACGGCGCTGGGCGCTACCAGCGGACGCTGTCCCGGCAGCATGATGTTCATGCGGCTGACCACATCCCAGGCCGACATACGTCGAAAGAACGACATGGAGATCACGCACCAAAGCATCATTTCCAGCGGCAAACGCCGCTTGCGCAGGGTCGCTACACCGGCCTGCTCAAGTGCCTGTTCGACCAAAGAAGGGTCGAGTAAGGAATCCAATCCATCGATGGCGTTGGGAGTGGAGGCGATGTTGTGGGTCAGTTCCAGTGCCCGAGCGAGACGCATAAAAAAATCCGATGCCAGTACAGGCATCGGATTTTGATTTCTTGCGGCCAAAGGTCAAGCGAGAAGGCTTAACTGATCGGCATTAATCCCTCGGGATCGCCTTTTTTGTGTGCGAAACAAATTGGTGGCGGAGAAAGTTCTTTGCATACCATGGGGGCGCTTACCACGGATCATGTGGTTGGATGATGGACTGCCACCTCTGGAAACACCTTCTCGATATGTTGTCGTAGGAAAAGTTTGATTTTCTTAGGCGAAATTTCCTTATCCGCATGTCGGCCCTGCCGCCGGGATCGCGACGCTGTTAGCGTCCATCGCACTATTCACACGTGACCACCCGCATAGCTCGTATGCATGTCGAGCTGAGTGCCTTAGTAGGTGGTACTCACGCAGTGATGGTCGCAACCAATGGTCGGAACATCCTGGACCCGATCGGATGAAAAGGAAAACAACCAATGAGCAAAGGTTACTTCATCGGCCTGAACGACAAGACCACCTGCGGTGGCACCGTCCTGGATGGTGATACCCGGATCATGCTGTATGGCATCGCCCATGCCAAGGAAGGCGACAGGGTAACCTGCGGAAAGAGTGAGGGGATTTACCAGATCGTCGGCGGTATATCGCACATTATCAGCCATGGCAAACACATGGCGGGCACGCTGGATAGCTACAGCAATTGCCCTTGCAAGGCGCAACTGATCCCCTCGGTACTCACCGCTATCTACGGGAATACCGCAAGGCCTGCACCGCAGGCCGCTCAGATGAGCGCGCCTGCGACAACCCCGCACTCGACAGCGCCGCAACAGTCCTCTTTTGCGCCGTCCAACCAACCAGCGCCAACAGCATTCAGCACAGCCGATGTGGCGGAGCCGGGCTTTTACGTCGTCCCCAACAGCATGACCCGCGAACAGCTGGAAGCCACGCTGTTTCCTTCTCGCTCTGCTGCCGTAATGAGTAAATTTCAGGCGCTCAACCCCGGTACAGGGGATATCAAGGCGGGTTCGATGATCGTCCTGAGCGATCCGAACAACACTTCCTGTACCTATCAGGAAGCCCAATTGATGCGGGTCGCACAAGAGGTCAAGACCGCCCTTGACCCGCTGACACCGCAAGAAGCCGACTTCATGCATCTTCATGCGGCCGAGATCGCCATTTTTACCGGTGATACGTCGACCTGGCTTGGCGTTGGCGCGGTGGTGTTGGAAAAACACCTAGCCAGCTTGCGCGACATCCTTCAAGACATCGAGCGCCTGCATCAGGACAATTATCGTCAGCACGGCCATCTGCGGTCGCCATCGTTCTTCGCCGATCGCAAGCACCTGCTGACCCAGTTGGATGCACATCTGCTGAATTCCACTCGCCTGCGTGGCCAGACTACCTTGGGCGATCACCCCAAATTGAAAACGGCCCTTGGCATTTCCACTCGCAGCTTGGTGCACCGCTGGGACAAGGCTGGTGCGCCGGGGCCGATACCTGGGTATTCCAATCACGTGAGCGCGATCAGTCGTGCTGCAAAGTACATGCAGGCGGGGGGTTACATCGGTATTGGTATTGGTGGAGTTTCTTCGTTGCTTGCTGTTCAGGAAGTTTGCGTTGGTGATTCTGGAACAGCCTGCAAAAAAGTGAAATTTACTGAGGGAGGCAAATTTGTGGGAGGCACAGTTGGTAGCGTTGTAGGTGCGGGAATTGCCCAGCGCACCGCTGGCCCGATCTGCGTCGCCCTGGGAGTATCCACAGTAGTTGGAGGAGTTGTATGCGTTGCTGCAGTGATAGGAGTTGGAGCATGGGCGGGTGGGGCATATGTTGGTGAAGGTGGTGAGCTTGCTGGTGAGATTTTGTACGAGAAAACGCAGAAATGATGGGGGAAGAGTTTCGTACATCCTGGTTCGCTTTCTGGTTACTGGCTGGCCCGATCCTGGTGGGGGCTGTGCATATCGTATTCAGTCTGTACCTGAGCCAGCGCCACCTGGACACTATGATTCAAGCCTTGAACAATAGTCGCTACATCCATATCTGGGGAATGAGATGGAGGGATCAGGGTTGGTTTGGACGATTCGTATTGACCAACAAAATTGGGGGCATGGTGTTGTGGTCGAAAGCCTACATTCGCATCGGAGATGTGGATCCTGTCGATATTAAAAAATTCCCTCCTCATCTCAAGCGACTTCTGCAAATTGACGCAGTGATGCTCTTTGGTTGTGCAATTTTGGTATCGTTTGGCTATGTTCTAATGAAGCTCGGCTAGTTCGTTACGTGACAATCTACAATCAAATTCAGCGCTCGATACATCCAGTTTTAACTGGATGCACACCCGAATAGGCCTGCATCCTTTACCTCGAACGCTGGCAGCCACCTTAGTGGTTAGTACATGTTTGGCGGGATTTCATCGATATTTGCTGTTCGGGAGATGGTTTTGATTCCGAAACAGCTTGCGAGAGGATCAATGTAACTGGAGGGGAAAATGGCGATCCGTATGGATCGCCATTTCGTTTTCAACGAGCCTGTTTCAGCGAGCGGTCAACACGATGTCGACCCGTGTCAGCCATTGCGCTTCGATTTCAAAGTCGGCCTGGGTCAGTTGGTTTTCGTCCAGCCAGTTCTCCGGGAACACCACTTCCAGGCTGTTGCCATTGGCGTTCAGTTCCACCTGGGGCATTTGCTGGGTGCCACGGATGTGGTGGAACAGGATCGCAAAGCGCAGCAGCACGCACAGGCGAATCAGCTTGGTGCCGTCATCGCCGAAATCGGCGAACTTGTCCTTGGGGATGTTGCGTCGGTGGCCGCGCACCAGTAGCGCGAGCATCAACTGGTCTTCCCGGGAGAACCCGGCGAGGTCGGAGTGCTCGATCAGGTAGGCGCCATGCTTGTGGTACTGGTAGTGAGCGATGTCCAGGCCCACTTCATGGACCTTGGCCGCCCAGCCGAGCAGTTCGCGCCAGACGCCGTCCTCCAGATCCCAGTCTTTGGCCACCTGGTCGAACGCATGCAACGCCTTGCGCTCGACCCGAACCGCCTGTTCCTGATCGACGTGGTAGCGCTCCATCAGCGAAGTGAGGGTGCGCTCGCGCACGTCCTCGTGATGATGGCGGCCCAGCAGGTCATAGAGCACGCCTTCACGCAGGGCGCCTTCGCAGTGATCCATGCGTTGCAGTTCGAGGGAGTCGAAGATCGCTTCGAGGATCGCCAGGCCCGCCGGGAAAATCGCCCGGCGATCCGGCTTGATCCCTTCGAAATCGATTTTCTCGACGTCGCCCAGCTTGATCAGTTTGCGCTTGAGCCAGGCCAGGCCTTCGGCGTTGACCTCGCCGGTGCCGTGGCCGCCAGCCTTCAGTGCCAGACCTATGGCGCGGATGGTGCCCGAGGAGCCGATGGCTTCATCCCAGGTCAGGCGGTGCAGGGCGTGCTCGATGCTCATGATCTCCAGTCGCGCCGCGGTGTAAGCCTGGGCATAACGGGCCGGGGTGATCTTGCCGTCCTTGAAATAGCGCTGGGTGTAGCTGACGCAACCCATCTGCAGGCTTTCGCGCAACAGCGGTTCGAAGCGCTGGCCAATGATGAATTCGGTGCTGCCGCCGCCGATATCAGCCACCAGGCGCTTGCCCGGGGTGTCGGCGAGGGTGTGGGACACGCCGAGGTAGATCAGGCGTGCTTCTTCACGACCGGAAATGACTTCCACCGGGTGGCCGAGAATTTTTTCGGCGCGACGGATGAATTCGGCGCGGTTGCGGGCTTCACGCAAGGCGTTGGTGCCGACGATGCGAACGGCACCGGCGGGCATACCGTTGATCAGTTGGGCGAAGCGCTTGAGGCAGTCGAGGCCGCGCTGCATCGATTCTTCGTTGAGGTGGCGATCTTCGTCGATGCCAGCGGCCAGCTGAACCTTCTCCCCGAGGCGCTCGAGAATACGGATCTCGCCGTTCTGGGCCTTGGCCACGACCATGTGAAAGCTGTTGGAGCCCAGGTCGATTGCGGCGATCAGGGACAGATTCTTGGCTTGGGATTGCGGCATGGTCGGGGGTCTCGGTCGATAACCTCGACATCGTGCCACGATCAAAGGCTGCCGCCAACGCGCAGTGTTCAATGCATTGATCCAATACAGCTCCTGTGGCGAGGGGGTTTACCTCCGTTGGGCCGCGAAGCGGCCCCAAAGCCATTCAGCGCGGTGTGTCATTGATACTCGGTGGAAAGGTTTCAGGGCTACTTCGTAGCCCAACGGGGGTAAACCCCCTCGCCACAATGACTCAATTTCCCGCCTCGACCGTCCCGATGAAATTCGCCAGCTCCGCCGTCTGCGGATTGGCGAACAGTACTTTTGGGTCCCCAACCTCATGCACCTTGCCCTGATGCATGAACACCAACTTATCCCCAACCTCCCGGGCGAAGCGCATTTCGTGGGTGACCATGATCAGCGTCATGCCTTCCCTGGCCAGTTGCCGGACCACGCTCAACACTTCGTTGACCAGTTCCGGGTCCAGCGCCGAGGTGATTTCGTCGCACAGCAACACTTTCGGTGACATCGCCAGGGCACGGGCAATCGCCACCCGCTGTTGCTGCCCGCCGGACAACCGATCCGGGAAGGCATCGAATTTTTCCCCCAGGCCAACCCGTTCCAGCATCTCCCGCGCCAACTCTGCTGCCTTGGCCTTGGGCACTTTCTGCACCACCTGTGGCGCCAGCATCACGTTCTCCCCCACGGTCAGGTGCGGGAACAGGTTGAACTGCTGGAACACCATGCCGACTTTTTGCCGCAGGCTGCGCAGATCGGCGCGGGCGGCGTCGAGGTATTCGCCGTCGACTTCGATCACGCCGTCGTTGATCGACTCCAGGCCATTGAGGGTGCGCAGCAAGGTCGATTTGCCCGAGCCACTGCGGCCGATGATCGCCACCACCTGGCCTTCCTCGATGCACAGGTCGATGCCTTTGAGCACATGATGGTCGCCGTAGTATTTATGCAGGGCGGAAATTCTAAGCAGAGGCATGCAGTCTCCTTTCCAGGTAGCGCGCACTGAGCGACAAGGGGTAGCAGAGCAGGAAGTAGCCGAGGGCGACGAGGCCGTAGACCATGAAGGGTTCGAAGGTGGCGTTGGCGAGCATGCCGCCGGTCTTGGTCAGCTCGGTGAAGCCGATGATCGAGGTAACGGCGGTGCCTTTGACCACTTGCACCGAGAAACCCACGGTCGGCGCCACGGCGATGCGCAGGGCCTGCGGCAGGATGACGTAGCGCAGTTGCTCCAGCGGGTTCAGCGCCAGGCTCGATGAAGCCTCCCATTGGTCGTTCGGGATCGATTCGACGCAACCGCGCCAGATCTCCGCCAGGTAGGCGCTGGTGAACAACGTCAGCGCGATCGCCGCCGCCATCCACGGCGAAATCTCCAGTCCTGCCAGTGCTACACCGAAAAACACCAGAAACAGCTGCATCAACAACGGCGTGCCCTGGAATAGCTCGATGTACGTGCGGGCGAAACTGCGCGGCAGGGATTTTTTCGAGATGCGCATGACCATGATCAGCAAGCCGATCAGCCCGCCGCCAATGAACGCCACCAGCGACAGCGCCAGCGTCCATTGCAGGCCGGTGAGCAGGTTGCGCACGATGTCCCAGAAGGTGAAGTCGCTCATCGGCTGCTCCTTGCGATGAACCGCTGGCCGATCCAGTTCAGCAATTGCCGGATCAGCAGTGCCATGCACAGGTAGAGCAGCGTGGTCAGCGCGTAGGTTTCAAAAGCGCGGAAGTTGCGCGACTGAATGAAGTTGGCGGCGAAGCTCAGCTCCTCCGTAGCAATCTGCGAGCACACCGCCGAGCCGAGCATGACGATGATGATCTGGCTGCTCAGGGCCGGCCAGACTTTACCCAGTGCCGGTAGCAACACTACATGGCGGAACGCTTCGAAACGTGTCATCGCCAGTGCCGCCGCGGCTTCCAGCTGACCCCGGGGGATCGCCTGGATGCCGGCGCGGATGATCTCGGTCGAATAGGCGCCGAGGTTGATGACCATCGCCAGCACCGCTGCCTGCCATTCGGAGATCTGCACGCCCAGTGATGGCAAGCCGAAGAAGATGAAAAACAACTGCACCAGGAATGGCGTGTTGCGGATCAACTCGACGTAGACCGCGAAAATCCCCGCGAAAGGCCGGATGTTCCACGCCCGCACCAACGCCCCGACGATGCCCAGCCCCACGCCGAGCACAGCGCCGATGGCGGTCAGCTCAAGGGTGAACAACGCACCGCGCAGTAACAGATCGGTGTTGTTCACCACCGGCAGGAAATCGAACTGATATGCCATAAAACGTCTCCAGCGCGCCGAATCAGAGATCGGCCGGCAGCGGTTCTTTCAGCCAGGTCAGGGCGTTCTTTTCCAGTGCGCCGTCAGTCCTGGCGGTCACGAGGATCTGGTTGACCTTATCCAGCAGCGCCGGCTCGTTCTTGTTCACACCGACGTAGACCGGCGAATCCTTGAGCTTCACTTTCAGCGCCGGCACGCGTTTCGGGCTCTTTTCGCTGATCGCGACCATCACCACGTTGCCGCTGGCGATCAGGTCGACTTGCCCGGCCAGGTACGCGGCGATGGTCGAGTTGTTGTCTTCGAAGCGTTTGATGGTCACGCCTTCGGGGGCAACCTTGGTCAGCTCGATGTCTTCGATGGCGCCGCGGGTGACGCTGATGGTCTTGCCCTTGAGGTCGTCCAGGGTCTTGATGTCGGTATCTGGCGGACCGAACACGGCGAGATAGAACGGCGCGTAGGCGCGGGAGAAGTCGATGACCTTCTCACGCTCCGGGTTCTTGCCGAGGCTGGAAATCACCAGGTCGACCTTGCCGGTGGTCAGGAACGGGATGCGATTGGTGCTGTTGACCGGGGTCAGTTCGAGTTTGACCTTGAGCTGGTCCGCCAGCAGTTTCGCGGTGTCGATGTCGAGGCCACGGGGCTTCATGTCCGGCCCGACCGAGCCGAAGGGCGGGAAGTCCTGGGGCACGGCAACCTTGAGCACGCCGCGCTTGACCACATCCTCCAGACCGTCGGCGTGGGCGGGTGCCTGGCTCAGCATCAGGCTGGCAAACAGGGCTGCGAGGAGGGCGCTGTAACGCTGGGTCATGGCAAATCTCCGGATCGGCAAGAAGTGATTTCTGCGGATCGACAGAGCATGGGCCATGCCAACATGGCTGTTTGAGGGTGCCAGAGTGCGGTTTTGCTGGCGTTGCACGGTCTTACTGGTCTGAACAGTAAGGTTGCGTTTCGCACCCCGATGGCGCAGCCGTGAAAATCACCGAACCCCCATGGGGCACGACTTGCCGGGCGTCGCGAATAGCTTTACAACTGAGCGCACATTGGCCTGGTTCGTCTGGAAAACCATGAACTCGATCTCCCGCGCGGTACCCGAGGTGGCGCTGCAAGCCATTCGCAAACTGATTACCGAGCAGGGCTTCGGGCCAGGGGATGCCTTGCCTTCGCAACGGGACCTGGCGCTGCAACTGGGCGTAAGCCGGGCTTCTTTACGGGAGGCCTTGTCGTCCCTGAGTGCGCTGGGCGTCATCAGCATCCAGCCGGGTAAAGGTGTGTTCGTGCAGGCGCCGGTGGAGCTGCCGCGAGGCGAGGCAGCGCCGGGCTGGCCGTTCGCGGCGCAGGCTTCGCCGCTGGATATCTTCCAGTTGCGTTATGCGCTGGAGGGCTTTGCGGCCGGGTTGGCGGCGGTAACCTTGAGTACCGACGAGCTCGATGTACTGGAAGACAATGTCGCCGCCATGCGCAGCGAACTGAAGTCCGGCGACTTCGAGGCAGCGGCGCGCCTGGACTTTGAATTCCACCGGCGCATCCTGCTGGCCAGCGGCAATCAGGCAATGCTGAGTATCCTGACTGCCAGCGCCGACATCTTCCTGGAGAGCCAGAAGCTACCGTTCATCCGGGCCGAGCGGGCCATGGAAACCTGGCAGGAACACCGCAAGATCCTTCGTGCGCTGGCTCGCCGAGCGTCTGGCGCCGCGCAAAAAGCCATGCAAGAGCACGTACGCAATGCCGCTTTGCGTACCGGAATTGCGTTCATCGCTCCCGCCACTGCATGACCTGAGCTATACCCAAACTCATGAATCACCATAGCGAGACTCAATCATCTGCACCTTCCTGAACGAGGGAAGGGCAGCTATGATGGGCCACGTTTTTTTGCTTACAACCTGGAGAATTCCATGAGCAGCGATCTTATCAAACACGTTAGCGACGCTAGCTTCGAAGCCGACGTACTCAAGGCCGAAGGCGCTGTCCTGGTCGACTACTGGGCTGAATGGTGCGGCCCTTGCAAAATGATCGCTCCGGTTCTGGACGAAATTGCCGAGACTTACAAAGGCAAGCTGACCGTTGCCAAGCTGAACATCGACGAGAACCAGGAAACCCCGGCCAAGCATGGCGTGCGCGGTATCCCGACTCTGATGCTGTTCAAGAACGGCAACGTTGAAGCGACCAAGGTCGGCGCACTGTCGAAGTCGCAACTGGCTGCTTTCCTCGACGCCAACATCTAAGCGTCGCTGCAAAGTGTCATGAAAAAGCCCCGCAAATAGCGGGGCTTTTTGCGTATTCAGGGCTAGACGCTCCCAAACTCAGGTGGTACATTCGGCCCCGCACTGGTTTCTCCATTGCCCCCTGCTAGCCGTCGCCGACGCACTCCTTTTCGAATAAGTACGCGATCCTGTCGCCTTCTCAGCGGCGCGGCCTCATTAAGCCAAAAGCTTAATTTCCCCCCTCCATAAATGATTACGTCATTCCTATATGAATCTGACTGAACTCAAGCAAAAGCCGATTACCGAACTGCTCGAATTGGCCGAACAGATGGGCATAGAAAATATGGCCCGTTCGCGCAAGCAGGACGTGATTTTCTCCCTGCTCAAGAAGCACGCGAAAAGCGGTGAGGAAATCTCCGGTGATGGCGTGCTGGAGATTCTCCAGGACGGCTTCGGCTTCCTGCGCTCCGCTGACGCTTCCTATCTCGCCGGCCCAGACGATATCTACGTCTCGCCGAGCCAGATCCGCCGTTTCAACTTGCGCACCGGTGACACCATCGTTGGCAAGATCCGCCCTCCGAAGGAAGGCGAGCGTTATTTCGCGCTGCTCAAGGTCGACACGATCAACTACGACCGTCCGGAAAACGCGAAAAACAAGATTCTCTTCGAGAACCTGACCCCGCTGTTCCCGACCGTGCGCATGAAGATGGAAGCCGGTAACGGTTCCACCGAAGACTTGACCGGTCGAGTCATCGACCTGTGCGCCCCGATCGGCAAAGGCCAGCGCGGTCTGATCGTTGCACCGCCGAAAGCGGGCAAGACGATCATGCTGCAGAACATTGCCGCGAACATCGCGCGTAACAACCCGGAAGTTCATCTGATCGTGCTGCTGATCGACGAACGTCCGGAAGAAGTAACCGAAATGCAGCGCACCGTGCGCGGCGAAGTGGTTGCCTCGACGTTCGACGAGCCACCAACCCGCCACGTGCAGGTTGCCGAAATGGTGATCGAGAAGGCCAAGCGCCTGGTCGAGCACAAGAAGGACGTGGTGATCCTGCTCGACTCCATCACCCGTCTGGCCCGTGCCTACAACACCGTGATCCCGAGCTCCGGCAAAGTGCTCACCGGTGGTGTCGATGCCCACGCCCTGGAGAAACCGAAGCGTTTCTTCGGCGCCGCGCGGAACATCGAAGAAGGCGGCTCGCTGACCATCATCGCCACCGCACTGGTTGAAACCGGTTCGAAGATGGACGAAGTGATCTACGAGGAATTCAAAGGCACCGGCAACATGGAGCTGCCTCTGGATCGTCGCATCGCTGAAAAGCGCGTGTTCCCGGCCATCAACATCAACCGTTCCGGCACCCGCCGCGAAGAGTTGCTGACTGCCGACGACGAGCTGCAGCGCATGTGGATTCTGCGCAAGCTGCTGCATCCTATGGATGAAGTCGCTGCCATCGAGTTCCTGGTCGACAAGCTGAAAACGACCAAGACCAACGATGAGTTCTTCCTGTCGATGAAACGCAAGTAAGTCGAGCAGGCACAAAAAGCCGGGGAAACCCGGCTTTTTGTTATCTGAATTTTGCTCAGGCGGCAGTTCATGGTTCTGAACCGGAGGGTTCGGCGCTAAACTGCCTGCCCCGAACGCCACGGCCAACACGAGGCTTACGCATGCAGTATCGCGACTTGCGCGACTTTATCAGCGGCCTGGAACAGCGCGGTGAACTCAAGCGCATCCAGGTTCCGGTGTCCCCAGTACTCGAAATGACCGAGGTCTGCGACCGTACCTTGCGCGCCAAGGGCCCGGCCCTGCTTTTCGAAAAGCCCACCGGCTATGACATCCCGGTGCTCGGCAACCTGTTCGGTACCCCCGAGCGGGTGGCGCTGGGCATGGGCGCCGAGGCGGTCAGCGAACTGCGCGAAATCGGCAAGCTGCTGGCGTTCCTCAAGGAACCCGAGCCGCCGAAAGGCCTGAAGGACGCCTGGTCCAAGCTGCCGATCTTCCGCAAGATCATCTCGATGGCACCCAAGGTGGTCAAAGACGCGATCTGCCAGGAAGTGGTCATCGAAGGCGACGACGTCGACCTCTCGACGCTACCAGTACAGACCTGCTGGCCAGGCGACGTTGCGCCGCTGATCACCTGGGGCCTGACCGTCACCAAGGGACCGAACAAGGATCGACAGAACCTCGGTATCTACCGTCAGCAGGTGATTGGCCGCAATAAAGTCATCATGCGCTGGCTGAGTCACCGTGGCGGTGCGCTGGATTATCGCGAGTGGTGCGAAAAGCATCCGGGCCAACCGTTCCCTGTTGCCGTCGCGCTGGGCGCTGACCCTGCGACCATTCTCGGCGCCGTGACGCCGGTGCCCGATAGCCTTTCCGAATACGCCTTCGCAGGCCTGTTGCGCGGTAACCGCACTGAGCTGGTGAAGTGCCGCGGCAACGACCTGCAAGTGCCAGCCACCGCCGAAATCATCCTCGAAGGCGTGATCCACCCGGGCGAGATGGCCGATGAAGGTCCGTACGGTGACCACACCGGTTACTACAACGAAGTCGACAGCTTCCCGGTGTTCACCGTCGAGCGCATCACCCACCGGATCAAGCCGATCTATCACAGCACCTACACCGGCCGTCCACCGGATGAGCCAGCGATACTCGGCGTGGCGTTGAATGAAGTGTTCGTGCCGATCCTGCAGAAGCAGTTCCCGGAGATCACCGATTTCTATCTGCCGCCCGAAGGTTGCTCGTACCGCATGGCCATCGTGACCATGAAAAAGTCGTATCCGGGCCACGCCAAGCGGGTAATGCTGGGTGTCTGGTCGTTTTTGCGACAGTTCATGTACACCAAGTTCGTTATCGTCACCGACGACGATATCAACGCCCGGGACTGGAATGACGTGATCTGGGCCATCACCACGCGCATGGACCCCAAGCGCGACACGGTGATGATCGACAACACGCCGATCGACTACCTGGACTTCGCTTCGCCGGTGTCCGGCCTGGGGTCGAAAATGGGCCTCGATGCCACGCATAAATGGCCGGGCGAAACTACCCGCGAGTGGGGCCGCGTCATCGTCAAGGACGATGCCGTGACCCAGCGGATCGATGCCATCTGGAATCAGTTAGGAATAGATTGATGCGTGTAACCTTGCAGCCCTCCGGAGCAGTGCTTGAGATATTGCCCGGCGAGCGGATTCTCGATGGCGCGCGACGACTGGGCTACGAGTGCCCGCAAAGTTGCCGCAACGGCAATTGCCACGTGTGCGCGGCGCTGCTGGTGGAAGGGCGGGTCGAGCAGACCGGCGATGTGCGTGATCATGGCGAGTTCTACACTTGCATAGCGGAGCCGCTGGAAGACTGCATCGTGCTGTGGGATGGCGTGCTCGCGCTGGGAGAACTGCCGGTGCGTAACGTGTCGTGTCAGGTCATTGAGTGCAAGGACGTGGGCGGCGACACCTGGCGCGTGCGACTGCGGGCCCCGGCCGGCAAACCGCCGCGCTACCACGCCGGTCAGTACCTGATGATCGAACGCGAGAACGGCGAAAAGTCCGCTTTCTCCCTGGCCTCGGCACCCCACGCGGGGCGCGACCTGGAAATCCACGTACTGGCGCGCGAATCCAGTGCGCTGAGCCTGATCGAACAACTCCAGCGCAACAGCATGGTGCGGGTCGAGTTGCCGTTTGGCGACACCCACCTGGAGGAGTTGCCGGACGGTCCTCTCGTATTGATCGCCGCCGGTACCGGCATGGGCCAGGTCCACGGTCTGATCGAACATTGCCGGGCCTCGGGTTTCAAGCATCCGGTGCATCTGTATTGGGGCGTGCGTCGTCCAGAAGACTTTTATCAAGTCGAACATTGGGACGAATGGCTGAAGCTGCCCAATCTGTTCTTGCACAAGGTCGTCAGCGATCAATGCAGTTGGGAAGGGCGATGCGGCATGTTGCATGAAGCGGTCTGCGAAGATTTTCCTGATCTCAAGCCGCTGCACGTATATGCCAGCGGCTCTCCGGCCATGGTCTACGGCACGCTGGATGCGCTGGTTGAAGCTGGGATGGATGCCCATCAGATGCGCGCCGATGTATTTGCGTATGCGCCTAGATCCTGATGCGAGCCCCTGTAGGAGCGAGCCTGCTCGCGATGGACTCATGAACGCCGCGGGCAGCCAGACTCCCCGCGTCATCGTTAACGACCATCGCGAGCAGGCTCGCTCCTACAGGTTATAACCCCCTATATAGCCTATCGGTATTTATAAACTTTTATAAATTTCGGTAGGTTATATCCCTGTCAGGCGATTACTTAAGAACGATGCCATGGCATTTAAATTGCCTTAAAACTTATGTGCCTTATTGTTACAGCGGTGCGTTCTATTAAGTAATTCTTCACCCGCGGGGAGCTGAACGCTATTCGCCATGAGCGCCATCGAATCTGCTTTTTTGAATCTGGCTTACCCTCCGCGGCTCGATCTGGGGCCGCAGCTCACTCACGAACAATTACTCAGCTCGATGCAGTCGACCATGGCCCGCCACAAGGGTGGACCGGTATGGTTGTTTGCCTATGGTTCGCTGATCTGGCGCCCTGAATGCACGGCGGTTGAGCGGGTTCGCGGCCGGGTGCATGGCTACCATCGCGGGTTGTACCTGTGGTCCCACGAACATCGTGGTACGCCGGAGATGCCCGGCCTGGTGTTTGGCCTTGATCGCGGCGGCTCTTGCAGCGGTTTCGCCTATCGCCTGCCCGAAGAGCAACTCGAGGCCTCGTTGTACGCACTTTGGCAGCGCGAGATGCCTTTCCCTTCCTACCGCCCGCACTGGCTCAACTGCCGTCTCGAAGATGGCAGCCAGGTTCAGGCATTGGGATTCGTTCTGGAGCGACATCTGCCCAGCTATGCCGGCAACTTGCCGGACCATGTGCTGAGCCATGTATTCGAAAACGCTTGCGGGCGCTACGGCACCACTCGCGATTATGTCGAGCAGACCGCGCACGCCCTGCGCAGCCACGCCATGCCAGACCGGAATCTGGAGGCGCGGCTCAAGCGCTGTAAATCAAAGGCCGATCAAGCGAGTGCTTCGCGGCCCTGACTGGCGACTTGTTTGTGCCGTAGCGTCGGGGCCAGGAAGGCCATCGCCAGCAGGCAAGCGCCGACCAGCAGCACGAAGCCGCCGTCCCAACCGAAATGGTCCACGGTGTAGCCCATCGCTGCACTGGCCGCGACCGAACCGCCCAGGTAACCGAACAGGCCGGTGAAGCCTGCCGCCGTACCGGCCGCTTTCTTCGGTGCCAGTTCCAGTGCCTGCAGGCCGATCAGCATCACCGGGCCGTAGATCAGGAAGCCAATGGAAAGCAGCGCGATCATGTCGACCATCGGATTGCCGGCCGGGTTGAGCCAGTAAACCAGCGTCGCGACCGTCACCAGTGCCATGAACACCATGCCGGTCAGGCCACGGTTGCCACGGAAGATCTTGTCCGACATCCAGCCGCACAGCAGCGTGCCCGGGATACCAGCCCACTCGTAGAAAAAGTACGCCCACGAGGTTTTATCCACGGTGAAACCCTTGGCCTCCTTGAGGTAGGTCGGCGCCCAGTCGAGCACGCCATAGCGCAGCAGATAGACAAAGACGTTGGCCATGGCGATATACCAGAGCATTTTGTTGCGCAGCACGTATTTGACGAAGATTTCCTTGGCGCTGAATTCCTCTTCGTGGCTGGCGTCGTAGCCTTCCGGGTAGTCGTTCTTGTACTGCTCGATCGGCGGCAGGCCAACTGATTGCGGGGTGTCGCGCATGGTCACAAAGGCAAACACCGCTACCGCCAGCGCCACGGCTGCCGGCACGTAGAACGCGGCGTGCCAGTCATTGAACAGGCCCATGCCGATCAGGAACAACGGGCCGATCAGGCCGCCACCGACGTTGTGCGCCACGTTCCACACGGACACCACGCCGCCTCGTTCCTTCTGCGACCACCAGTGCACCATGGTCCGGCCGCTCGGCGGCCAACCCATGCCCTGCGCCCAGCCGTTGATGAACAGCAGAATGAACATCATGGTCACGCTGGACGTCGCCCAAGGCGCGAAACCGAATACGAACATCACCCCGGCCGACACCAGCAGGCCGAACGGCAGGAAGAAGCGCGGGTTGGAACGGTCGGACACCAGGCCCATCAGAAACTTCGACAAGCCGTAGGCAATCGCGATAGCGGACATCGCCAGGCCCAGCTGGCCACGGGAGTAACCTTCGTCGATCAGGTACGGCATGGCCAGGGAGAAGTTCTTGCGCAGCAGGTAGTAACCGGCATAGCCAATGAAGATGCCGGCGAAAATCTGCCAGCGCAGGCGTCGGTAGGTGCTGTCTATTTTTTCTTCAGGCAATGGAGCCTGATGTGCGGCAGGACGAAAGAAAGCAAACATTCAAGAGCTCCAAATTTCTTGTTTTGACTGCGGATACGAATGTTACAGTTTCGTTACCGAAAATAGCACCGGTTCTCATCGGCAAAACAGCGGAAATGTTGGATATCGAGTGTTCCTTTATGAACATGTCGCTCAGGTGTAAGTGAGGGGCGTTGTAGGAAGCGTTACCTGTTTTCGTATTGAGGACTTTGATGTGCTGAAAACAGGGCAGGTTTTTGGGAAAGGTCCTTCGTTCAAAGCGGAAGCCATGACGTTATGCCGGACGACATCGCCCCGTAACCTTTGTGCTGTTGCCAGGTCTGGCGTTGCAGGCGAAGGGAGAGGGAGATGCGGTGGTGGTTGTGTGGGCTCTTATTGCTGGTTTCTGCGGATGTCAGGGCCGGGGAAGTATTCCTGATACCCGAGAATAATCCCAAGCCGGTTTATCCAGTGGCGCTTTACCGCGCCGGTGTTGTCGGCATGGTGCGTGTCAGCCTGACCGTTAAGGCCAATGGTTCAGTCAGCAACGCCGAGATTTTGGAAGATGCGCATCCCGAACTCGGTGAGGCTTCACTGGCAGCCGTCAACCAGTGGCGGTTCAAACCATGGAAGATTACCGAGGATCAGCCTGCGCAAGTCATCGTGATCGCGCCCATGAATTTCAGGCTGGACAGCGAACATCCTTTCCACGTCAACAAGGAGTTGAAGCGGCTCAAATGCAGTGCCATCGCACGGGCATCGTTGAGCATTGCCACTTCCTCATGGGTGGACCTGCCGGTTTTCAGCTGGACCCGCGGTTACCTGACCCACTCGCTTTCACCGACTCAATTGCCGGAGGAGAAACGTTTGGCGCTGATTGCCAAGCTCAATGCCAGCGCTCATTCGATCGTGCAGCGCTGTAATGTGCATCCGGCGAGCCGCTACGTGCATTTTTTGCCGAAGGAGATACAGGTGTTGCTTTGACGGCAAAAAAGAGCGCGGCTAGTTGGCCGCGCTTTTTTTGCAGATAGAGCTTCAGCGAACCTGCACCACCACTTTTCCGACTGCTTTACGCTGGCCAAGGTCATTGATGGCCTGCGCTGCGTTGCCCAGCGGATACACCTGCGACACCAGTGGCTTCAACTTGCCTTCGGCAAACCAGCCAAACAGCTGCTGGAAGTTCGCCGCATTGTCTTGCGGCTGGCGCTGGGCGAAGGAGCCCCAGAACACGCCGAGCACCGCCGCGCCTTTGAGCAGCGCCAGGTTCACTGGCAATTCGGGGATGCGCCCGCTGGCGAAGCCGACCACCAGCAGGCGGCCGTTCCAGGCGATGGCGCGGATGGCCTGGTCGAACAGGTCGCCGCCGACCGGGTCGTAGATCACGTCGGCGCCCTGGCCGTCAGTCAGGCGTTTGATTTCGTCCTTGAGGCTGGTTTCGCTGTAGTTGATCAGCTCATCGGCACCGGCGGCCTTGGCGACGGCGAGTTTCTCCGCGCTGCTGGCAGCGGCGATCACCCGGGCGCGCATGGCCTTGCCGATTTCAACCGCGGCCAGGCCGACGCCGCCGGAAGCACCCAGCACCAGCAGGGTTTCGCCCGGTTGCAGGTTGCCGCGCTGCTTGAGGGCATGCATCGAGGTGCCGTAGGTCATGCTGAAGGCGGCGGCGGTGTTGAAATCCATGGACGGCGGGATCGGCAACACGTTGTAGCCCGGCACGGCGACCTGTTCGGCAAAACTGCCCCAACCGGTCAGGGCCATGACCCGGTCACCGACTTTCAGGTGGCTGACCTTTTCACCCACGGCGCCGACCACGCCTGAGGCTTCGCCACCCGGAGAGAACGGGAAGGGCGGCTTGAACTGGTACTTGCCCTCGATGATCAGCGTGTCGGGGAAGTTGACCCCGGCGGCGTGCACGTCCAGCAGGATTTCATTTTTCTTCGCGACAGGGCTGGCGACCTCTTCCAGCACCAGCGATTCGGCAGGGCCGAAGGCTTTGCACAGCACGGCTTTCATCAGGGCTATTCCTTTGGGAGTGATGGCCGATAAGTGTAGGTGTGTGAGTTGATGGGTCAACGAGCATGCCTGGCCCTGATAGTCAGCCATAAGCTTGTGCTGGCGTGGCGGGTCGTTATGCTAGGCCGCAAACCGGATAAGGAGCGAATTGTGAAAGCGTGGATCATGTTGTTGCTGGCCCTGTCTCTGCCTGTGGCAGCGGTGGCCGAAGAAGCCAAAGAAGGTGAAGCTGCGCCAAAGGTCAACTACATCACCTTGAGTCCGCCGTTCGTGGGTAACTACGGGCTGGATGGCACGCCCAAGCTCAAGGTTTACAAGGCGGATGTGGCCTTGCGGGTGACCGGTGACGAGGCGACCAAGGCGGTAAAGGCCAATGAACCTTTGATCCGCAATCAATTGGTCGCGCTGTTCGCCCAGCAGACCACCGAGACGATGAACAACGTCGAGGCCAAGGAAAAGCTGCGTCAGGAAGCCCTGAAGCAGACCCAGCAGGTAATGAACGACGAAACCGGCAAGCCGGTGGTTGAGGATCTGTTGTTCAACAACCTGATCATCCAATAAGACTTTCGCTGTCCTGACGGGCCTCTTCGCGAGCAAGCCCGCTCCCACAGGGTTGCGTGGTGGACTTATGATCCTGTTCCAACACCAATCCACTGTGGGAGCGGGCTTGCTCGCGAAAAGGCCGGTACAGGCAACAAATGACTCAAGGCTTTAAAGCAACCACCGCCGCCCACTGCTCCGGCGTCACCGGCATCACCGAAAGCCGCGAACCTTTCTGCACCAACGGCATCTCGGCCAGTGCCGTCTGCTGCTTCAGATAATCCAGCTTCAGCACCCGGGCAAACGTCTCGACATGGGCGACGTCGATCGCACTCCAGGCATTTTTGTCCGTGGTGGCCTTGGGATCGTAGTAATGACTTTCCGGCTCCAGTGCTGTCGGGTCCGGATACGCGGCTTCGACAATTTTGCCGATTCCGGCAATTCCCGGCTCGGGACAGCTGGAATGATAGAAAAAGAACTCGTCCCCCACCGCCATGGCCCGCAGGAAATTGCGTGCCTGATAGTTGCGAACCCCATCCCAGCGCGCTTTTCCGAGCTTTTCCAGGCCTTTGATCGAGAGTTCGTCGGGCTCGGATTTCATCAGCCAATAGGCCATGTCTGTTGCTCCTTGCGAGGTGTTTGAGCAGCTTGTCGACAATTTTATGACAAACCGACGGTCGGTTGACGTCAGCATTTGCGCAGCGGTTCACGTTGCCGCAAAATGCCGGCCTTCAATGCTTGACGCTGCTGCACGGCCTACAAACGGAAACCGCTGCTGTCATCGTGTAGATATGCCTTTGGGGGGCAATCGATGAAACGCAAACCGGATTTACTATGGATTTTGGTCATTTTGTTTGGCCTTGGCGTCGTGACCACTGGCTACGCCCAGAGCCTGTGGGCCAACAAGACCGATGCGCCGGTCGAGCTTGCCCAATTGCAGCAACAGTCGACCGCCTTCAAGCGCTGATCCTGTTGCCTCGGCGCCACTGATCGAAGTGGCGCCTAGCCTGCGTAATACCAGGCCTTGTCCGTTACCGTTCCTTGCAGCGGCACATCCCAGCTCGCCTGAGCCAATCGCTCAACCTTCTGACATTCATGGGCCAGCCCCAACAGCGTCGGCTTGCGCCAGTCGTTTCGTCGTGCCAGATAAGCCAGGCTCCGGTCGTAGAAGCCGCCGCCCATCCCCAGGCGTCCGCCGACATCGTCAAACCCCACCAATGGCAACAGCACCAGGTCCAGCGCCCAGATCTTGCGCTGCCGGGCGAGGTTGGCCCGTGGCTCGAGAATACGGAAGCGATTGGGTTTGAGTTTTTCCCCGGGACGGATGCGCTGGAACACCATTTTGGTTCGCGGCCAGGCGCTCAGGACCGGTAGATAAGTGGCCTTGCCCCGGCGCTGTGCGGCACGCAGCAACAGTCGCGGATCAATTTCACCGTCGGTCGGCAGATAGAGCGAGATGTGTTTGGCGCGGCGGAACAGCGGTTGCTGGGCCAGTTGCTTATACAGCCCGCGAGCGGCCAGGCGCTGCTGACTGGGTGTCAGGGCGCGGCGGGCCTTGCGCAGCATGCGTCGAAGTTGCGGGCGGGGGAGCAGCGCAGGTTCGGTCATGGATTTTGGCTTCGGCAATACGGTTACGTAAAGCGCCTCTGTAAAAAAGCAGAGCAGTAAAAACGCCAATGCCGGTATTAAAACCGGCATTGGACTGGAATCAGGCTCCCCGAATGTGTCGCTGTCGACTTAGCCCTTGAACCCGAAAGTTCAAGGTGGAAGATGCAGTAGGCTTTAAGGCTTTCCGTCTAGCGGACATGCACACCAGCCCAACGTGCAACCTCCAGGGTATAGCAAATCGGCTCAGGGACATCGCCAACTGGCAAACACCCCAGGGAGTGAGGGCAGTATAACGCAAGCGACGACGCGAATCAGCCTTTGGTGACGTCCGGATCGGTGGCGAGCACCAGATCGACGCGATCGAGCAGGTCGCGAACCTGTTCGCGGGTCGAGCCGCTGGCCTGGATATCCGGGCGTTCTTCCTTGTGCAGCAGATCGTGGGTGATGTTCAGCGCAGCCATCACGGCGATACGGTCGGCGCCGATGACTTTGCCGCTGCTGCGAATCTCGCGCATCTTGCCGTCCAGATAACGGGCGGCGCTGACCAGATTGCTGCGCTCTTCCTGAGGGCAGATGATCGAATACTCTTTGTCGAGGATCTGCACGGTGACGCTATTGCTTGAACTCATGAGTCTTGCTCCAGGGCCTTGAGGCGCGAAATCATCGATTCGACCTTACGCCGGGCGATTTCGTTTTTTTCAATGAGGTGCGCGCGTTCCTCGCGCCAGGTCTTTTCCTGAGCTAGTAAGAGTCCGTTTTGACTCTTAAGTTGCTCGACTCGAGTAATCAGCAACTCGAGTCTGGCCATCAGCGCTTGCAGGTCGGTGTCTTCCATTGTCTTCACTGTCTGATGGGTGGCGGACTGTAGGAGCGAGCTCGCGATGAACCTGAGAGCGCCGCGGGGCGTCAGGTACCCAGCGTTATCGTTGGCGACCATCGCGAGCAAGCTCGCTCCTACAGGGGTAGTCGATGTAGGATACAAGGCCTTCATTCTAGACATAGCGCCGTCTGGCGCCTAGCTGCCCATGACCATTCAGAATTCCCCGTACCAAGGTTTCGCCACCCTGCTGACTTCCAACGGTCACAACGTCTCGCCTGCTGAACTGCACGGCCTGTTGCTCGGCCGCAGCTGCGCCGGTGCCGGTTTCGACGCCGAAGGCTGGCTGATCGACGCTGCAGAATTGCTCGAAAGCGAGCCGCAGGACAACGTTCGCAATGCCCTGATCGGCCTGCAAGCGATGGTGAAAGGCGAACTCACCGGCGATGACGTGACCGTCGTTCTGCTGTTGCCTACCGACGATGCCCCGCTCACCGAACGTGCCGTCGCGCTGGGCCAGTGGTGCCAGGGTTTCCTCAGCGGCTTCGGCTTGAACTGCCGTGACAGCAGCATGCTCAGCACCGAGGCCACCGAAGTGTTGCAGGACCTCGCGGCTATTTCCCAGGTACAAGACGCCCTGGAAGAGTCCGAAGACGGCGAAAGCGACTATATGGAAGTCATGGAGTACCTGCGCGTCGCTCCGCTGCTGCTGTTCTCCGAGACCAAAAAAGACGTGCCGGCTGCCGCCAAACCGTCGCTGCACTAATCGTTTGCCAGGGAACGCCATCTGCCCATGATCCATATCCCGAAATCGGAATACAGCCGTCGCCGCAAGGCCCTGATGGCGCAGATGGAACCCAACAGCATCGCCATCCTGCCCGCCGCCGCGGTGGCCATTCGTAACCGCGACGTCGAGCACGTTTACCGCCAGGACAGCGACTTCCAGTACCTCAGCGGTTTTCCCGAGCCCCAGGCCGTGCTGGTGTTGATGCCGGGCCGGGTGCATGGCGAATACATTCTGTTCTGCCGCGAACGCAACGCCGAGCGCGAGCTGTGGGATGGCCTGCGTGCCGGGCAAGAAGGCGCGATTCGCGACTTCGGCGCCGACGACGCCTTTCCCATCACCGATATCGACGACATCCTGCCGGGCTTGATCGAAGGCCGTGACCGGGTGTATTCGGCCATGGGCAGCAACCCGGAATTCGACCGCCACCTGATGGAGTGGATCAACGTGATCCGCTCCAAGGCCAACCTCGGTGCCCAGCCGCCGAACGAGTTCGTTGCCCTGGATCATCTGCTGCACGACATGCGCCTGTATAAATCGGCGGCAGAAGTGAAAGTGATGCGCGAGGCGGCGCGGATTTCCGCCCAGGCGCATGTGCGGGCGATGCAGGCTTGTCGCGCTGGCTTGCACGAATTCAGCCTGGAAGCCGAGCTCGATTACGAATTCCGCAAGGGCGGGGCGAAGATGCCGGCCTACGGGTCGATCGTCGCGGCGGGGCGCAACAGTTGCATCCTGCATTACCAGCAGAATGACGCGTTGCTCAAGGACGGTGATCTGGTGCTGATCGACGCCGGTTGTGAGATCGACTGCTACGCCAGCGACATCACCCGCACCTTTCCGGTCAGCGGCAAGTATTCAGCGGAACAGAAAGCGATTTACCAATTGGTGCTGGCTTCCCAGGAAGCCGCCTTTGCTGAAATCGCCCCGAACAAACACTGGAATCAGGCGCACGAAGCGACAGTCCGGGTCATCACGGCCGGGCTGGTCAAGCTGGGGCTGCTCCAGGGCAACGTCGACGAACTGATCGCCAGCGAAGCCTACAAAGCGTTTTACATGCACCGCGCCGGTCACTGGCTGGGCATGGATGTACATGACGTCGGCGAGTACAAGGTCGGCGGCGAGTGGCGCGTGCTGGAAGTCGGCATGGCGCTGACCGTGGAGCCGGGAATTTACATCGCCCCGGACAACCAGAACGTGGCGAAGAAATGGCGCGGCATTGGCGTGCGCATCGAGGACGACGTAGTGGTCACCAAAACCGGCTGTGAAATATTGACGGGCGGCGTGCCGAAAACCGTCGCCGATATCGAGGCCCTGATGGCCGCTGCACGGACACAAGCGGCATGAGTCGAGTCAACCTGGCAATCATTGGTGGCGGGCTGGTCGGTGCGAGTCTGGCGCTGGCCTTGCAGGCCGGAGCCAAGGCCCGGGGCTGGAAGATCGTGCTGATCGAGCCGTTCGCACCGGGGGATACGTATCAACCGAGTTACGATGCGCGTTCCTCGGCGTTGTCCTTCGGCTCGCGGCAGATTTATCAACGGTTGGGCGTCTGGCAGGAAGTCTCCCGCCGCGCCGAGCCGATCAAGCAGATTCATGTGTCCGACCGTGGGCGTTTCTCGACGGCTCGGTTGTCGGCGATGGAAGAGGGCGTTCCGGCGCTGGGTTATGTCGTTGAAAACGCCTGGCTCGGCCAATGCCTGTGGCAAGGCCTGGACAAGGATGTGATCAGTTGGCGCTGCCCGGCGGAAGTCACCCGCATGGAGCCGCTGACCGATGGCTATCGCCTGACCCTCAACGATGAAACCATCCTGGAATGCGACCTCGCGGTGCTCGCCGATGGCGGCCGCTCCGGCCTGCGCGAGCAACTGGGGATCGGCATTCGCAAGCGTCCGTACAACCAGAGCGCGTTGATCGCCAACATCACCCCGAGTGAAGCGCACAACGGCATGGCCTTCGAGCGGTTCACCGACGAAGGCCCGATGGCGTTGCTGCCGCTGCCGGAAAATCGCTGCGCGCTGGTCTGGACTCGCCTGGGCATGGACGCGCAACGCCTGGCGGCCCTGGATGAGCGCAGCTTCCTCAGCGAGTTGCAGGGTGTGTTCGGTTATCGCCTCGGCACCTTGAAACAGGTGGGGGCACGGCATCTGTATCCGCTGACACTGGTCGAGGCCGAAGAACAGGTGCGTCCGCATCTGGCGGTGCTCGGCAACGCGGCACACAGCCTGCATCCGATTGCCGGCCAGGGGTTCAACCTGTCCCTGCGCGATGCCCAGGCCCTGGCCGATGCCTTGCTCGCCAGCGAAAAAGCCTTGGGCGATTTCGCCACGTTGCAGGCCTACCGCGAACGCCAGCGTCTCGATCAGAACCTCACCGTGGGCTTCTCCGACCAGGTCACGCGCCTGTTCGGCAGCACCCAGCCGCTGGTGTCCCTGGGGCGCAACATCGGCTTGCTCGGTCTCGACCTGTTGCCACCGGCCAAGCGCTGGTTCGCCCGGCAGGCGATGGGGCTGGGGACGCGACCGGATGCGTAACTGGTTGATCCGCCGATTCGGAAAGGCCCGCCTGATGCGCTTTTTCATGAGCTTTTACCCGCCGTACTTCGGTGCAGGCGTGCGGGTGCAGCACATCAGCGATGATTTTCGCGACGTGCGGGTCTCCATGGGGCTGGGCTGGTACAACCGCAACTACGTGGGCACCCAGTTCGGTGGCAGCCTGTACTCGATGGTCGATCCGTTCTTCATGCTGATGCTGATGGAAAACCTCGGGCGCAAGTACATCGTCTGGGACAAGGCCGCCGACATCGATTTCATCGCGCCGGGCAAAGGTCCGGTATTCGCCCGCTTCACCATCGACGACACCTTGCTCGACGAGATCCGCCGGCAGACGGCGAATGGCGAAAAGTACCTGCCGCAATTGCAGGTCGACATTCATGACGGCGCCGGTCACCTGGTGGCGCGGGTCGGGAAAACCCTTTACGTGCGGCTCAAGCCGCAAGAGAGACAGGCTTAAAGCATGGAAATGCGCGCAGATCTGCTGATTGTCGGGGCCGGAATGGTCGGCAGCGCCTTGGCGCTGGCGTTACAGGACAGCGGGCTGGAAGTCTTGCTGCTGGACGGCAGCCCCATGAGCGTCAAACCGTTCAACGCCCAGGCCGCGTTTGAACCGCGGGTGAGCGCCCTATCGGCCGCCAGCCAGCGGATTCTCGAGCGCCTTGGCGTCTGGGATGGCATCGCCGGGCGGCGCAGCAGTCCCTACACCGACATGCAGGTCTGGGATGGCAGCGGCACCGGGCAAATCCATTTTTCGGCGGCCAGTGTGCATGCCGAGGTGCTGGGGCATATCGTCGAAAACCGCGTGGTCCAGGATGCCTTGCTCGAGCGCCTGCACGACTGCGACCTGGGGTTGCTGGCCAATGCACGGCTGGAGCAGATGCGCCGCTCCGGCGATGACTGGCTGCTGACCCTGGCCGATGGCCGCACCCTGCGCGCGCCACTGGTGATCGCGGCGGATGGCGCCAACTCGGCGGTGCGACGCCTGGCCGGTGTCGCGACCCGGGAATGGGATTATCTGCACCATGCCATCGTCACCAGCGTGCGTTGCGCCAAACCGCATCAAATGACGGCATGGCAGCGCTTCACCGACAACGGTCCGTTGGCGTTTCTGCCGCTTGAGCGCGACGGCCAACAGGATTGGTGTTCGATCGTCTGGTCGACCACACCCGGCGAAGCCGAACGCCTGATGGCGATGGATGACCAGGGTTTCTGCAAGGAACTGGAGCGCGCCTTCGAAGGGCGACTCGGTGAAGTGCTGAGCGCCGACCCGCGCCTGTGTGTGCCCCTGCGCCAGCGCCATGCCAAGCGTTATGTTGCTGAAGGCCTGGCGTTGATCGGCGACGCGGCCCACACCATTCACCCGCTGGCGGGGCAGGGTGTGAATCTCGGATTCCTCGATGCCGCCGTGCTGGCCGAAGTGTTGCTGCAAGCGACAACCCGTGGCGAACGCCTGGCGGATGTGAAAGTCCTCAGCCGTTACGAGCGTCGGCGCATGCCCCACAACCTGGCGCTGATGGCGGCGATGGAAGGGTTCGAACGGTTGTTCCAGGCCGATCCGTTGCCGGTGCGCTGGTTGCGTAATACCGGGTTGAAACTGGTTGAGCAGATGCCCGAGGCCAAGGCCTTGTTCGTGCGTGAAGCGCTGGGATTGACCGGGGACTTGCCGGCGCTGGCCAAACCCTGAAGCGGGCATGGCCCTGTGGCGAGGGGGCTTGCCCCCGTTCGAGCGCGAAGCGATCGCAGACCGGATTGCAGGATTTATCTGGATAAAATCCCAGGACTGCTTCGCAGTCCAACGGGGGCAAGCCCCCTCGCCACAATGGTCAGCTGAATCTGCGCAACATCTGGTAACTCCTCCACAGCCAGCTTCGATTGAGAAGGCAAATGTGAGTCCTTATCATTTGGACTCATTTTTCAATCGAGGGACCGCTCCCATGTTGGCACCGAAGCGTCTACTGACTGCACTGGCCTTGACCCTGATCGGCAGCACCGCCGCCCAGGCCGCTGACGAAGTGGTGGTCTACTCCTCGCGAATCGACGAGCTGATCAAGCCGGTATTCGATGCCTACACCGCCAAGACCGGCGTGAAGGTGAAGTTCATCACCGACAAGGAAGCGCCACTGATGCAGCGGCTCAAGGCCGAGGGCGCGAATACGCCGGCCGACCTGCTGCTCACCGTCGATGCCGGCAACCTCTGGCAAGCCGAGCAGATGGGCATCCTCCAGCCATTCACCTCGAAAACCATCGACGCCAACATTCCGCTGCAATACCGGGCCGCCTCCCATGCCTGGACCGGCCTGAGCCTGCGGGCGCGGACCATTGCCTACTCCACTGACCGGGTGAAACCGGGTGAACTGACCACGTACGAAGCGCTGGCCGACAAGCAATGGGAAGGCCGCCTGTGCCTGCGCACGGCGAAGAAGGTCTATAACCAGTCCCTGACCGCGACCATGATCGAAGTGCACGGCGCCGACAAGACCGAGGAAATCCTCAAGGGCTGGGTCAAGAACCTGTCCACTGACGTGTTCTCCGACGACACCGCCGTGCTGGAAGCGATCAACGCCGGCCAGTGCGATGTCGGTATCGTCAATACCTACTACTACGGTCGTCTGCACAAGCAGAAGCCAGACCTGCCGGTGAAGTTGTTCTGGCCGAACCAGGTCGACCGTGGTGTGCATATCAACCTGTCGGGCATCGGCCTGACCAAGAATGCACCGCACCCGGAAGCGGCCAAGGCCCTGGTGGAGTGGATGACCACCCCTGAAGCGCAGAAAATTTTCGCCGACGTGAACCAGGAATTCCCGGCGAACCCGGCCGTGCAGCCATCGGCTGAAGTCGCCGCATGGGGCAAGTTCATCGCTGATACCTTGCCTGTGGAAATCGCCGGCAAGCGTCAGGCGGAAGCGATTCGCCTGATGGACAAGGCTGGCTGGAACTGAGTCAATCTACCCCCCTGCTTGTAAGCCAAGGCTGAACATTATCCCTGTGGCGAGGGAGCTTGCTCCCGCTTGAGTGCGCAGCACTCACAAAATGGATGCTGGTAGCCAGATTTTGGGGCTGCTTCGCATCCCAGCGGGAGCAAGCTCCCTCGCCACAAACAGGGTGCAAACTGTAATTTCTAGAGAACTCCCTTGGCCCATCCCGCCCAACGCCGCTGGTATCCAGTCGTCTTCGCCATCGCTGCGCTGGTCCTGTTGCCCCTGAGCGTACTGCTGCTTTCCTGGCAAACCATCGACGTTCAAATCTGGTCGCACCTGTGGGAAACACAGATGCCGCGCCTGCTGGGCAACACGCTGACGCTGGTACTCGGTGTCGGTGCTGGTGTCACCCTGCTGGGCGTCAGCCTTGCCTGGCTGACCAGCCTCTGTGAATTTCCCGGTCGACGCTGGCTCGATTGGGCGCTGATGCTGCCCTTCGCGATACCTGCCTACGTACTGGCGTTTGTGTTTGTCGGCCTGTTGGATTTCGCCGGACCCGTGCAAACCCTGCTGCGCGAGTGGTTCGGCAGTGGCCTGCGGTTGCCGCGCGTGCGCTCCACGGGCGGTGTGATCGTGGTGCTGGTGCTGGTTTTCTATCCCTACGTATATCTGCTGGCCCGCACGGCTTTCCTCGCCCAGGGTAAAGGTCTGATGGAAGCGGCGCGGGTCCTTGGCCAATCGCCCTGGCAAGCGTTCTGGCGGGTGGCATTGCCCATGGCGCGGCCGGCCATCGGTGCGGGTGTGGCATTGGCGCTGATGGAAACCCTCGCGGACTTCGGCGCAGTGTCGGTGTTCAACTTCGATACCTTCACCACGGCGATCTACAAGACCTGGTACGGTTTTTTCAGCCTGTCCTCCGCCGCGCAACTGGCCAGCCTGTTGCTGCTGGTGGTGATGCTCGTGCTGTACGGCGAACGGCGTGCCCGTGGGGCCAATCGGGCGAGTAACGAGCGCCCACGGGTCAAGGCGCTGTATCACCTGCGGGGCTTCAAGGCTCTGGCGGCCACGACCTGGTGCGCGCTGGTGTTTGCCTGCGCTTTCGTTATTCCGATGCTGCAATTGGCGGTGTGGTTCTGGCAGCGTGGGCGCTTCGATCTCGACGAGCGCTACACCGGGTTGATCGTCCATACCTTATATCTGGGGGCGATGGCGGCGTTGATCACCGTTAGCGTTGCCTTGTTACTGGCGTTTGCCCGACGACTGGCGCCCACCCGGGCCATTCGTTCCGGGATCAGTCTGGCCAACCTGGGCTATGCCTTGCCGGGTTCAGTGCTGGCGGTGTCGATCATGCTGGCGTTCAGTTACCTGGATCGCGAACTGGTGATCCCGCTCTCGAGCTGGCTCGGCGGCGCGGGCAAGCCGCTGCTGCTGGGCAGTCTGTCGGCGTTGTTGCTGGCCTATCTGGTGCGCTTCGTTGCGGTGGCCTACGGGCCGTTGGAAAGCAGCCTGGCGCGTATACGGCCATCTTTGCCCGAAGCGGCACGTAGCCTTGGCGTCAGTGGGCCGCGACTGTTTTTCAAAGTGTATCTGCCATTATTGCTACCCGGTACGTTGAGCGCTGCGCTGCTGGTGTTCGTCGATGTGCTCAAGGAAATGCCCGCGACCCTGCTGATGCGCCCGTTTGGCTGGGACACGCTGGCGGTGCGAATCTTCGAAATGACCAGCGAGGGCGAATGGGCGAGAGCATCTTTGCCGGCGTTGACGCTGGTGCTGGTCGGGCTGTTACCGGTCATCGGATTGATCCGGCGCTCGGCACATCGAAACAGCTAGGTGTCAGTCCTACACCTTGCGGCTACAATGCGCGGCATTCGGTGCGGTCCGTCTGACAGACCAGGTAGCTGAAATCGGCTGAAGGCCCTTTGTTTCAAGGCATTCAGTCCGTGCAGCACTTGCCCGCGCCTTCGCCACGCCCGGAAGGAGAAACCCATGGGACAGCGTACGCCTCTGTATGACCTTCATCTCGCACTCGGCGCGAAGATGGTCGATTTTGGCGGTTGGGACATGCCTCTGCATTACGGATCGCAGGTCGAGGAACACCATCAGGTGCGCCGCGATTGCGGTGTCTTCGATGTATCCCACATGACCGTAATCGACGTCGGCGGCTCCCAGGCCAAAGCCTGGCTCCAGCATTTGCTGGCCAACGATGTCGAACGCCTGCACAGCCCCGGCCGTGCGTTGTACAGCACCATGCTCAACGAGCAGGGTGGCATCGTCGACGACATGATCGTCTACCGTCTCGATGAGGGTTATCGCCTGGTGGTCAATGCCTCCACCCGCGATCAGGACATGGCCTGGATGCAAGCCCATCTCGACGGTTTCGACGTGCAACTTCGCGAGCGTTCCGAGTTGGCGATGCTGGCCATCCAGGGCCCCCACGCCCGGCATAAAATTGCCGAACTGGTCAGCCAGTCCCGCGGCAACCTGATCCAGCTCCTCAAGCCCTTCGAAGGTCTGTCCGATGGTGACTGGTTTCTCGCGCGCACCGGCTATACCGGCGAAGACGGCCTGGAAATCATTCTACCCGCCGATCAGGCACCAGGCTTTTTCAACGATCTGGTCGGTGCCGGAATTTCCCCCATCGGCCTTGGCGCGCGGGATACCTTGCGGGTCGAAGCCGGCATGAACCTTTACGGTCAGGACATCCAGCAAGATGTTTCACCGCTGGCGTCCAATATGGCCTGGACCATCGCCTGGGAACCTGCCGCCCGGCAGTTCATCGGGCGCAAGGCCCTGGAAGCCGAGCAGGCTGCCGGCGTGCAGCACAAACTGGTCGGTCTGGTCCTTGAGGAGCGCGGTGTTTTGCGCGCTCATCAGGTGGTTCGTATCGCGGATGTTGGCGAAGGGGAGATCACCAGTGGTAGTTTCTCTCCTACGCTAAGCAAGTCGATTGCACTGGCGCGCGTGCCGATGGCAACTGCCGACCGCGCTGAAGTGGAAATCCGTGGCAAGTGGTATCCGGTCCGGGTGGTCAAACCGACCTTCGTACGCCACGGCAAAACCTTGATCTAATATTTTCTGGCGGGCCTGCCCGCCGACCATTTCCTGAGGACACAGAACATGAGCGATATCCCTGCCGACCTGCGTTTTGCCGAAAGTCACGAATGGGCACGTCTGGAAGCCGATGGCACCGTCACCGTGGGCATCAGCGATCACGCGCAGGAAGCGCTGGGTGACGTGGTGTTCGTCGAGCTGACTGAAGTCGGCAACGTGTTTGCTGCCGGTGATCAGTCGGGTGTCGTCGAATCGGTTAAGGCCGCTTCCGACATTTATGCACCGATCAGCGGTGAAGTGATCGCCGTCAATGAGGCGCTGAGCGGTGAGCCTGAGCTGCTCAACTCCGATCCGTACGGCGCGTGGATCTTCAAGCTCAAGCCAAGCAACACCGCCGAGCTGGAAAAACTGCTGGATGCCACCGGCTACAAGGCTGCCATCGGCGAGTAATGCTCGCCCCTGTAGGAGCCGGCTTGCCGGCGATGGCGTCTTCAAGACCGCCATCGCCGGCAAGCCGGACTCCTGCAAGGGTAAATCAAGCCTTGAGTACCGCCTTCACCGCCGCCACCGAACGCTCGACATCCGCTTTGCTCATCGCCGTGAACATCGGCAGCGAGACAATCAGCCGACCGACCCGCTCGGCAACCGGGAACATGCCCTCCTTGAAACCGCACTCGCGGTACAGGCTCAACAGGTGAATCGGCGGGTAGTGATAACCGATCCCGACACCCAAAGCCTGCATCTGCTCCATGAAAGTCGCCCGCGCCGGTTTGCCATCCGTGCGTTCCGGTAATACCAGCTGGAACAGATGCCAGTTACTGTTCTCGAAATCCGCCGGAGGCAGTTGCGCTCCGTACTGCGCTTCGAAATCCGCGCCAAAGCAGGTGAAATAGTGCCGGGCCAGTTCACGCCGATGAGCGGTGATGGCGTCGATATGGGCAAATTGCCCCAGGCCAATGGCCGCGGCGACGTCGGTCATGTTGAATTTGCCACCCAGCACGTCGACGTCCAGGCCATCGAAGCCATTGCGGGTAACACCCTGCAGCCGGTATTTCTCTGCCAGGCGTACTTCTTCAGCCGTATTCAGCACCAGGCAACCGCCCTCGGAGGAGGTGACGTTCTTGTTCGCCTGGAAACTGAAGGACACGAAATCACCGGTCGAGCCAATGCGCTGGCCATTCCAGCTGGAGCCCAATGCCTGTGCCGCATCTTCGACGATTCGCAGGCCGTGCTTGTTCGCCAGGGCGTACAACCGCGTCATGTCCACCGGCAAACCGGCGAGGTACACCGGGATAATGGCTTTGGTGCGCGGCGTGATCGCCGCTTCCAGTTGATCGAGATCGATATTGCGGGTCACCGGGTCGATGTCGGCAAATACCGGAGTGGCGCCGACTTCCAGGATGACGTTGGCGGTGGCCACCCAGGAAATCGGCGTGGTGATCACTTCGTCGCCCGGCCCGACCCCGGCAATGCGCAAGGCGATTTCCATGGTGCAGGTGCCGGAATTGAAAGTGCGCACCGGGCGCCCGCCAAAATACTCCGAAAGTTGTGCTTCGAAGGCCTGGACCTTGGGGCCACTGGTGATCCATCCCGAGCGCAACACGTCGCCTACGGCGGCGATCGTGGCTTCATCGATGGTGGGTTTGGAAAACGGCAGGAAAGGCAATTGGCTCATGGATTCAGGTACCCGATCGACGGACATTAGATAGGCGGCGGACATGATGATCCGGATTGGTCGACCGCGCCACGTCATCCGCGCGAAGATCGACTGCTATGCTGGTTTGACCGTGTTGCATCGACGCTGAGCGCCAGTCAAGAGAGAGCCCGTCATGTCCCAGTTGCCGTCCCTGAGCCAGTTACGCGACCCCAATGCCTTTCTGCGCCGCCACCTTGGACCCGATGCCGCCGAGCAACAGGCAATGCTCGACAGCCTCGGCCTGGGCAGCCGGGTCGAATTGATCGAGCAAACCGTGCCGCCGGGCATCCGCCTCAACCGGGCGCTGGACCTGCCCCCGGCACTCGATGAAGAGGCCGCGCTGGCCAAGCTGCGCGGCTATGCCGAGCAGAACCAGGTCTGGACCAGCCTGATCGGCATGGGCTACCACGGCACCCTCACGCCGGCCGTCATTGTACGTAACGTGCTGGAAAATCCTGGCTGGTACACCGCGTACACCCCCTATCAACCGGAGATCGCCCAAGGGCGGCTCGAAGCGCTGCTGAACTTCCAGCAACTGACCATCGACCTGACTGGCCTGGAACTGGCCAACGCCTCGCTGCTTGATGAGGCTACCGCCGCGGCGGAAGCCATGGCCCTGGCCAAGCGGGTCGCCAAGTCGAAAAGCAACCTGTTCTTTGTCGACGAAAACTGCCATCCGCAAACCATTTCCGTGGTGCAGACCCGCGCTGAAGGTTTCGGCTTCGAGCTGATCGTCGACACTGTGGATAACTTGAAGCAGCACCAGGTGTTCGGCGCCCTGCTGCAATACCCCGACACCCACGGTGAAATCCACGACCTGCGGCCGCTGATTGATCACCTGCACGCGCAACAGGCCCTGGCCTGTGTTGCCACGGATTTGCTGAGTCTGTTGCTGCTGACCCCGCCGGGTGAACTGGGCGCCGATGTGGTGTTCGGCTCGTCCCAGCGATTTGGCGTGCCCATGGGCTACGGCGGGCCGCACGCGGCATTTTTTGCCAGCCGCGATGAATACAAGCGAGCGATTCCCGGGCGGATCATCGGGGTCTCGAAAGATGCGCGGGGCAACACTGCCCTGCGCATGGCCCTGCAAACCCGCGAGCAACACATCCGTCGGGAGAAGGCCAACTCCAACATCTGTACGGCCCAGGTGCTGCTGGCCAATATCGCCAGTTTCTATGCGGTCTACCACGGCCCCGAAGGACTCAAGCGGATCGCCCAGCGGGTTCATCGGCTGACCTGCATCCTTGCCGCCGGGCTTGAACGCAAGGGTATCACCCGGGTCAACCGGCACTTCTTCGACACCCTGACGCTGGAAGTCGGTGGAACCCAGACCGCGATCATCGAAAGTGCCCGGGCCGCGCAGATCAATCTGCGCATACTCGGGCGCGGACAGTTGGGCTTGAGCCTCGACGAGGCCTGTGACGAAACCACCGTGGTGAAGCTGTTTGACGTGTTCCTGGGGGCCGATCACGGCCTGCGCATTGAAGACCTGGATGCCGAAGTCTTGCCTGGCGGAATTCCCGAAGGGTTGGCGCGAACCTCGCCTTATCTGCGCCATCCGGTGTTCAGCGCCCATCACAGCGAAACCGAGATGCTGCGCTATCTCAAACAACTGGAAAACAAGGACCTGGCGCTCAATCAATCGATGATCCCGCTGGGCTCCTGCACCATGAAGCTCAACGCCACCAGCGAAATGATCCCGATTACCTGGCCGCAATTCGCCAACCTGCACCCGTTTGTACCCAAGGAACAGGCAGCCGGGTATGGGCTGATGATCGAAGAGCTGGAGCGCTGGCTGTGCGCGATCACCGGTTTCGACGCGATCTGCATGCAACCCAACTCCGGCGCCCAGGGCGAGTACGCCGGGCTGCTGGCGATCCGCAAATACCATGAGAGCCGGCAACAGGGTGGCCGCGATATCTGCCTGATTCCTTCGTCGGCTCACGGCACTAATCCCGCGTCGGCGCAAATGGCCGGGATGCGCGTGGTGATCGTCGAGTGTGACGAGGCGGGCAACGTCGACCTGGACGACCTCAAGGAAAAAGCCGCACAGGCCGCCGACAAACTCGCCTGCCTGATGGCGACCTATCCTTCGACCCATGGTGTGTATGAGGAGGGCATCAGCGAAATCTGCGAAGTGATCCATCAGCACGGCGGTCAGGTGTACATGGATGGCGCCAACCTCAACGCTCAGGTCGGGCTGGCGCGGCCGGCGGATATTGGTGCCGATGTCTCGCACATGAACCTGCACAAGACCTTCTGCATACCCCATGGTGGCGGTGGGCCGGGCATGGGGCCGATTGGTGTTCGGGCGCATCTGGCGCCGTTCGTGGCCAACCATCCGGTGGTGCCGATCGACGGGCCGCACCCGCAAAACGGTGCCGTCAGCGCGGCGCCCTGGGGCAGCGCGAGCATTTTGCCGATCAGCTGGATGTACATCGCGATGATGGGGCCGCAACTGGCGGACGCCAGCGAAGTGGCGATCCTCGCCGCGAATTACCTGGCGCGGCATTTGTCCGGTGCCTTCCCGGTGCTGTACACCGGGCGCAACGAGCGGGTGGCGCACGAATGCATCCTCGACCTGCGGCCGCTCAAGGCGTTGACCGGTATTACCGAGGAGGATGTAGCCAAGCGCCTGATGGACTACGGCTTCCATGCCCCGACGATGTCATTCCCGGTGCCGGGGACGCTGATGGTCGAACCGACCGAAAGTGAGTCGAAGGCGGAGCTGGATCGGTTCATCGGGGCGATGCTGAGCATCCGCGCGGAAATCAACGAGGTGCAGAACGGTAACTGGCCGGCGGAAGAAAACCCGTTGAAAGGTGCACCGCATACGCTGGCCGATATCACCGGCGTGTGGGAGCGGCCGTACAGCATCGTGCAAGCGGTCACGCCGGACGCGCACACCAAGGCTCACAAGTACTGGCCGACGGTGAACCGGGTGGACAATGTGTATGGGGACCGAAACCTGTTTTGCGCGTGTGTGCCGGTCGACGACTACCGCTGACCTCCCAGGCAACACATAAACAATGTGGGAGCGGGCTTGCTCGCGAAGGCGTCGTGTCAGCCAGATTTATGCTGAATGACACACCGCTTTCGCGAGCAAGCCCGCTCCCACAGGGGGGGATCAGTGAACATGAGGTTTGTGTTCGCAAGGTATAAAAATGCCGCTCAATTGAGCGGCATTTTTCATTCGCAACGCTTACTCCGAAGCCACGGCATTCTTCGCCAGGATCGCATTCGCCAGTTCCATGTCCGTGGCTTGCAGGCCCGGGTTGTCGGCGCGGACTTTCTGCATGGCCGCCTCCAGGTACGGACCGCGGATGCCGCCGTCACTGGCGACGAAGCTGCTGGCGTCGTCCTGGGCCGCGACGACCAGCTTGTGATCCTTGGACGTCAGATAGCTCGAACCGGTGGTTGCACCGGACGTAAGAATGTTACGCCAAAAAGTATCGGCCATCGCCGAACCGACAGGCAGGGACAACAGCGCGACGGTAGCGACAGCAAGTTTGAAACGCATGACAGGGTGACTCCACTGGGTTGACTACGCGGTTGGATTGCCAACCCCCAATCGAGTTCCGTGGGTGCCTATTCTGCCGTTTCGACCAGCAGTATCGCGCCTTGCTGGCCGACCACCCGCACGCGGCTGCCAATGGCAGCGTCCGGCCCGCGTGCCATCCACACGCCGTCGGCCACCTTGATTTTGCCGCGACCGTCGACAATCGCTTCATGCACCACGAAGGTTTTGCCGATCAGTTCCTGGCCGCGCAGATTCAGGTGCGGCTGGTCGCTCGGGCGCGTCGCCGTGCGCTGACGCCGCCACCAGTACAACGCGGTGGCGATCGACAGCAGGCCGAACAACAAAAACTGCCACTCCCAGGACATGCCCGGCAGGAGGAAGGTCAAGACGCCCACGGCGGCCGCAGCCATGCCGATCCACAACAGGTAGCCTCCAGCGCCGAACACCTCAAGAATCAACAGCACCGTGCCCAGCGCCAACCAGTCCCAGAACGAAAGATGCTGAAAGAATGCCCACATGGCGCGCCTCAGGCTTTCTTGTTATCGAAAGTGGCCTTGACGATTTCGCCAATGCCGCCCACCGCACCGATCATCGAACTGGCCTCAAGCGGCATCAGGATCACTTTGCTGTTGTTGGCCGAAGCCAGCTTGCCCAGTGCATCGATGTACTTCTGCGCGACGAAGTAGTTGACCGCTTGCACGTTGCCGCTGGCGATGGCTTCGGACACCACTTTGGTCGCCTGGGCTTCTGCCTCGGCTTGCCGCTCGCGGGCTTCGGACTCCAGGAAGGCGGCCTGGCGGCTGCCTTCGGCTTCGAGGATCTGTGCCTGCTTCTTGCCTTCGGCGGTCAGGATCGCTGCGGCGCGCAGGCCTTCGGCTTCCAGGATTTGCGCGCGCTTGATCCGCTCGGCTTTCATCTGCCCCGACATCGCCGCCATCAGGTCGGCGGGCGGGCTGATGTCCTTGATCTCGATCCGGGTGATCTTGATGCCCCACGGCGCGGTCGCTTCATCGACGGTGCGCAGGAGTTTTTCGTTGATCCCGTCACGCTGGCTGAGCATGGCATCGAGTTCCATCGAGCCGAGCACCGTACGGATGTTGGTTTGCAACAGGTTACGGATGGCGTGTTCGAGGTTGTTGACCTCGTAGGCAGCCTGGGCCGTGTTGACCACCTGGAAGAAGCACACGGCGTCGATTTGCACAGTGGCGTTGTCGGAAGTGATGACTTCCTGTGGCGGAATATCCAGCACGCTTTCCATCACGTTCATCTTGCGCCCGATGCGGTCCATGATCGGAACGATGACGTTCAGCCCAGGCTTGAGCGTGTTGGTGTAGCGCCCGAAACGCTCGACTGTCCATTCAAAACCCTGGGGCACGACCTTGAAACCCATGAACAGAATGGCGACCACCAGGCCGACAAAAAGCAAAAGCACACTACCGATCTGCATAACGATTCCTTGTTGATGTGTGGATCTGTGGAGTTGCAATCGCTGGAGTGTAGCGGCGCCGATGGCGGATAAGAACAACCGGGCTCAGTTCTGCTCGCTTTGGGGTGTCACTCGCAGGACCTCCTCGATGGTCGTCAGCCCGGCGGCGACCTTTTGCGCCCCTGACAGCCGCAGGCTGCGCATGCCTTCCTTGAATGCCTGGCGGCGCACGGCCAGCAGATCGGTGTCGGGGCTTATCAACGCCTTGATGCCATCGCTGAGCTGCATGATTTCGTAGACCCCGGCGCGACCGTGATAGCCCGTGTCGCGGCATTCCGGGCAACCGACGGCTCGCTGGGCATTGCCCGGCAACGGTGCCTGCCAGGGACGGGTCAGGGTTTGCCAGTCGTCTTCGCCCAGCGCCAGTGGCGCCTTGCAGTGCGGGCACAGGGTTCGCACCAGTCGCTGGGCCATGACGCCAAGCACCGTGGCCTTGATCAGGTAGTGCGGCACGCCGAGCTCCAGCAGGCGGCTGATGGCACTGGGCGCGTCGTTGGTGTGCAGGGTCGACAGCACCAGGTGCCCGGTGAGCGCAGCCTGGATCGCCATTTCCGCGGTTTCGAGGTCACGGATCTCGCCGATCATGATGATGTCCGGGTCTTGCCGCATCAGCGCGCGTACGCCGGCGGCGAAGGTCAGGTCGATATTGTGCTGGACTTGCATCTGGTTGAAGGCCGGCTCGACCATTTCGATCGGGTCTTCGATGGTGCAGAGGTTGACCTCCGGCGTCGCCAGTTTTTTCAGGGTGGTGTAGAGGGTAGTGGTCTTGCCCGAACCCGTCGGCCCGGTGACGAGGATGATGCCGTGGGGCTGGCGAGTCATGTCCTGCCAGCGACGCAGGTCGTCGACGGAAAACCCGAGCTGGTCGAAGTCCTTGAGCAGCACTTCCGGGTCGAAGATCCGCATGACCATTTTTTCGCCGAAGGCGGTGGGCAGTGTCGACAGGCGCAGTTCGACTTCACCGCCTTCCGGGGTCTTGGTCTTCACCCGGCCGTCCTGGGGTTTGCGTTTCTCCGCAACGTTCATGCGCCCCAGGGTTTTCAGGCGACTGACGATGGCCATGGTGACCTGGGGCGGGAATTGATAGACGTTGTGCAGCACCCCGTCGATGCGAAAGCGCACAGTGCCTTGCTCGCGCCGGGGCTCGATGTGGATGTCGCTGGCGCGTTGCTGGAATGCGTACTGGAACAGCCAGTCGACGATGTTGACGATGTGCGCGTCGTTGGCGTCCGGCTCCTGGTCGCTGGCGCCGAGGTTGAGCAGCTGTTCGAAATTGCCGAGGGTGCTGACGTGCGGGTCGGCGCTGTTCGCCCCGGTGACCGATTTGGCCAGACGGAAAAACTCGACGCTCAAGCGCTGGATGTCCACCGGGTTGGCCACCACGCGCTTGATCGGCAATTTGAGCACGTGGGTCAAGTCAGACTCCCAGCCGCTGACATAAGGCTGGGCGCTGGCCACTGTGACCGCATCGCGGTCGATCGCTACCGCGAGAATCTTGTGGCGCTGGGCGAAGGCATAGGACATCAGCGGGGTCACGGCCGCAACGTTGATTTTCAACGGGTCGATGCGCAGGTAAGGCTGGCCGGCCTGGCGGGACAGCCACGAGGTCAGGCTTTCGAGGTCCAGCAGTTTGCCGGGGCGGCTGAGATCCGCCAGCTGTTGGCTGGCGATGAACTCCAGTGGATGCGTCTGGCCATGTGTGGCGTTGCGGCGGCGGGCATTGAGTGCGTGTTCGGCCGAATCCTGGCTGATAAAGCCCTGGGCGACCAGCTCGCGCAGCACATCATTGAGATCCAGCCAGCGGTCCTGAGAGGCGAGTTGTACGGACATGCGGGCTCCTTTGAACGACAGTGCGCAAAGGATAGCCGTGGCCCGGCTGACTGCTGGGCCACTACCTGACGAAGCCGTTTCGGAGTTTTTCAGCCCGCCGCTTGAACCGCTTCGGTCCATGCGGACTCAGCTTCTTGCAGCTCCACCGAGCAGACGCTGATCAAGTTACGAAGTTTTTCCGCAATCACTTGCGCACGGTGCCAGCTCAACCCGTCGATGACGATTTCGATATCCAGCCAGTCGTCCTGGCGCTGCACGTTGACCTGTTCCGGAGTGAGCATTTGCAAGGCGAACAGATTGAGCGCGCGACACAGCAGGTCCGGTTCTGCTTCGGCCAGCATTTGATAGCGAACACGGCAATGGGCGTTGCCGACGTTCCAGACATCGGCGCGGGCGGGAGGGGTGTTCACGGCTTCGAGATACGGCATGGTCAGGCTCCAAAATCATTGGAGAAATGTTTACATCCTGTGCCGGGTATTTCTTCTCTATGATTGGCTGTATTGCAGAAATGAAGAATCAATCAATTCACTTGTTACTCGGTTAAGGGTTTATTTATGCAAAGCGAGCTGGACAGCTACGACCGCAAGATCCTCGCCTTGCTGCAAGAGGACGCTTCGCTTTCCAGCGCGCAAATCGCCGAGCAGGTGGGGCTCTCGCAATCGCCGTGCTGGCGGCGGATTCAGCGGATGAAAGAGGAGGGCATCATTCGCGGCCAGGTGACCTTGCTCGACCGCAAGAAAATCGGCCTGAACACGCAGATCTTCGCGGAGGTGAAACTCAATGCCCACGGGCGTTCGAACTTCACCGAATTCACCGAGGCGATTCGCGGCTTTCCGGAAGTGCTGGAGTGTTACGTACTGATGGGGGCAGTGGACTTCCTGCTGCGGATTGTCACGGCGGACATCGAGGCCTACGAGCGCTTCTTCTTCGAGAAGCTGTCGATGGTGCCGGGGATTCAGGAGGTCAATTCGATCGTGGCGTTGTCGGAGATCAAGTCGACTACCAGTTTGCCGGTATTGCGCTGATGATGCTTGAGGGCCTTTGTGGCGAGGGGGCTTGCCCCCGTTGGACTGCACAGCAGGCCCATTTTTTGGGGTCGCTGCGCAACCCAACGGGGGCAAGCCCCCTCGCCACAAGGTATTACAGACGCAGCAACATTTTCCAGGCACGGTTCTGATACACCGCAATCGCCTGCTGCTTGCGCGCATCCAGGACTTCATCGGTGATCGATTCGTTGGCCAGTTGCGCCAGTTTGTTCAGCTCGCCGTACAGGCGATCCATTTCCGGGATCTCCAGCACGTTGCGCGCATGATGCAGCCAGACCTGGATGCGCTCGATGCGCGGCAGTTGCTCGGCCAGGTCTTCCGGCTGTTGCTGGTAGCGCTGCAGTTGCAACGAAGTGGCTTCTTCGCCCAGCAGGCGCGGCAACCAGCTACCCAGTTGCGCAGCGCCTTGGCGATTGCCACGGGTGTTGCGGTCGGCGGTCCAGGTGCGGGCCAGCAACCAGCGCGAGGTGGTCAGGGAGAACAGACCCCAGCGCGGGTCTTCGAGTTCTTCGAGGAACTGTTCAGGCGCGGCTTTGCGCACGTCTTCATCGTCCAGGCCGGCCTGGACCAGCGGACGCCAGTCTTCCAGCAAGGCATCAAGGGCGATACGCAGGTCGTGGGTCGACTGACGCGGAGCGGCCTGGCCCAGGCTGCTGATCAACGCGCGCATTTCCGCGAGGCATTCGACCCAATCCTGCAACAGGCGCCAGTGACCGTTGAAGCGATACTGCTCGGCCAGGCGTTGGCTGCTGCCCAGCAAATGCCAGCTCAGCGCGGCGAACGCGTCGTCCAGCGGCGTTTCGGCGGTGATCTGCGGCGCCGGCAGGCTCAGCGAATAGCTGTGGGCGTCGTACAGGCGATAACCGCGCTCGGCCTTGCTGATGTCGCACGGCATCAGGGCCAGTTTCTCGGCCAGCTCGGCGGCCAGTTCCAGCAGGGCTGCCGGCTCGCCTTCGCGCAGCTCCAGCTCCAGCTCGCAGATTTCTTCTTTCTGCTTGCCGACTACGACGTGACCCAGGTCCAGCGCGGCTTCGATGACCACTTTGGTCTTGCCACGGCCCCAGGCGATTTCCGCGCGTTCGCGGACGAAGTCGGTGGTGAAGATCGGCTTCAGGGTCTTCTTGTCCAGTTCGGCCAGTTCCTCGGGCCAGCATTCGCCGTCGAGTTTCTTCAGGTCGAGCTTGGCTTTGGGCAGGTTCCAGTCGTACTCGTTACGCACCGACAAGCCGGCGACACTCTGGCCGCGGGTCTTGAGGGTCTGAATCACTTCTTCGCCATCCTTGCGCAGGCGCAGGGCGACTTTGGCCTGCGCCAGGTCGCGCTCGGGCGTGTCGAAGTACTGGTTCATCAACTCACGGCGTTCCCAGCCACTTTTGTTGCGTTTTTTCAGTAGCGGGTGCTCGCGCAGGGCGGCGAGGGTTTCGCGGCTGACGCGGAGTTTGATTTCGGTTTCTTTCTGCATGGCCGGAAAATCCAGGATCGGGAGCGCAGCCGGGGGAATGTGTGGCTGCCAAGGTCGTGCAGTGTACAGGACTCAAGGTTAGTACGCGCCGCGACGGTTTATTCCTATCATCGGTTGGTTCTATGATGGACCTCAATTCGGGTGCCGGGAGTCAGCGATGCCATTGCCGTCGATGAAAGAACAATTCGCTGCGTTGATCGCCGCACCGTCAGTCAGTTGCACCCAGCCCAGTCTCGATCAAACCAACCGCCCGGTGATCGATCTGCTGGCGACGTGGCTCGGTGAGCTGGGTTTTGCCTGCGAGATCCAGCAGGTCAGCCCCGGCAAGTTCAATCTGCTGGCCAGTTTCGGTTCCGGTCCCGGCGGCCTGGTGCTGGCCGGGCACAGCGACACCGTGCCGTTTGACGGTGCGCTCTGGCAGACCGACCCGCTGAAGCTGACTGAAGTCGATGGTCGTTGGGTCGGCCTGGGCAGTTGCGACATGAAGGGCTTTTTCGCCCTGGCCATCGAGGCGGTCAAACCACTGCTCGATCAGCCGTTCAAGCAGCCGTTGCTGATTCTCGCCACCTGCGATGAAGAAAGCTCGATGTCCGGCGCCCGTGCGCTGGCCGAAGCGGGGCGACCGCTGGGGCGGGCGGCGGTGATTGGCGAACCGACCGGGCTCAAGCCGATCCGCATGCACAAAGGCATCATGATGGAGCGTATCGACATCCTCGGCCAGAGCGGTCACTCCTCCGATCCGCGCCTGGGCCACAGCGCCCTGGAAGCCATGCACGATGCCATCGGCGAACTGCGTGGCCTGCGCTTGTTATGGCAGCGCGAATTCCGCAATCCACAGTTTGGCGTGCCGACGCCTACGATGAACTTCGGCTGCATCCACGGTGGCGACAACCCCAACCGCATCTGCGGCCAGTGTTCGCTGGAGTTCGATTTGCGACCGTTGCCCGGTATGGACCCCAAGGTCCTGCGCGCCGAGATCCTGCAAAAGCTCAATCCGATTGCCGAACGGCATCAGGTCAAGATCGATTACGCACCGCTGTTCCCTGAAGTGCCGCCCTTCGAGCAAGCCGAGGACGCCGAATTGGTGCGCCTTGCTGAAAAGCTCACCGGTCATAGCGCCGAAGCAGTGGCGTTCGGCACCGAAGCACCTTATCTTCAGCGCCTTGGCTGTGAAACGCTGGTGCTTGGCCCGGGTGATATCGCCTGCGCCCATCAGCCGGGGGAATACCTGGAAATGTCACGTTTGCAGCCTACGGTGCATCTATTAAGGCAACTGATCGAACATTACTGCCTGACGCCGGCCTGAACGCAACACAATCTGTAGGAGCCGGCTTGCTGGCGATGAACGATGACGCGGTTCATCCAATGGACCGCAGTGCTTGCATCGCCAGCAAGCCGGCTCCTACAGGTTTAATGTATAAATTGCCGGTACCCAAACCCGTATTCATGAGGAGAGCGCGCGTGTCGCCAAGCCTGTTCCGACGATAACCATCAGCCCGCTGTGCGTTTTCAGTTTCGCCCTTTTTTCGGCTGCTATTTATTACAGGCCCAGGTTCATGCCCGAATACGTCAATTGGCTTCGTCACGCTTCGCCCTACATCAACGCCCACCGCGATTGCACCTTTGTCGTCATGCTGCCCGGCGACGGCGTTGAACACCCGAACTTCGGCAATATCGTCCACGACTTGGTGCTGTTGCACAGCCTGGGCGTGCGTCTGGTGCTGGTCCACGGTTCCCGGCCGCAAATCGAAACGCGCCTGGCGGCCCGTGGCCTGACCCCGCATTACCATCACGGCATGCGCATCACCGATGCCGCGACCCTGGAGTGCGTGATCGACGCAGTCGGCCAGTTGCGCATTGCCATTGAGGCTCGCCTGTCGATGGACATGGCTTCGTCGCCGATGCAGGGCTCGCGCCTGCGGGTGGCCAGCGGCAACCTGGTGACGGCACGGCCGATCGGCGTGCTTGAAGGCGTCGACTATCACCACACCGGCGAAGTGCGCCGGGTCGACCGCAAGGGTATCAACCGTCTACTGGACGAGCGCTCCATCGTGCTGCTGTCGCCGTTGGGCTATTCGCCTACGGGGGAGATTTTCAACCTCGCCTGTGAAGACGTCGCCACCCGCGCCGCCATCGACCTGGGCGCGGACAAGTTGCTGCTGTTTGGCGCCGACCTGGGCCTGATCGACGAACACGGGCGCCTGGTGCGAGAGTTGCGTCCGCAGCAAGTGCCGGCGCATCTGCAACGGCTGGGCAGTAACTATCAGGCGGAATTGCTGGATGCCGCAGCCGAAGCATGCCGTGGCGGCGTGGCCCGTAGCCATATCGTCAGTTACGCCGAAGACGGTGCACTACTGACCGAGCTGTTCACCCGCGACGGTGGCGGTACGCTGGTAGCCCAGGAACAGTTCGAAGTGGTGCGCGAAGCGGCCATTGAAGACGTCGGTGGTTTGCTGGACCTGATCAGCCCGCTGGAAGAGCAGGGCATCCTGGTGCGCCGTTCCCGCGAGGTGCTGGAACGCGAAATCGAGCAGTTCAGTGTGGTTGAACGCGAAGGCATGATCATCGCCTGTGCGGCGCTGTATCAGATCGCCGATTCGGATGCGGGCGAGCTGGCGTGCCTGGCGGTGAATCCGGAGTACCGCCATGGTGGTCGCGGCGATGAGTTGCTGGAGCGTATTGAAACCCGCGCCCGGGCGCAGGGCTTGAAAACCTTGTTCGTCCTCACCACCCGCACCGCGCACTGGTTCCGCGAGCGTGGCTTCGAACCGAGCAGCGTCGACCGCCTACCGTCGGCGCGGGCGTCGCTGTACAACTATCAGCGTAATTCGAAGATCTTCGAAAAAGCCCTCTAATGTTGTAGCAGTAGAGCTCCCTGTGGCGAGGGGGCTTGCCCCCGTTGGGCTGCGGAGCAGCCCCAAAACCTGCCCGACCAAGTCGCATGGTTTTGCGGCCGCTTCGCGACCGAACGGGGGCAAGCCCCCTCGCCACAAGGTTTTGCATTCACTCCTGCACAAACTTCGCACTGACATACGGGGAATAATCCGGCAGCACCGTCTCGACCTTCCCTTGCTCCTTCAAGAACTTCGCTGTCTCGCCAATGGCCTTGGCCGTGCCGCCGTCCAGCAGCGCGGTGCTCTGTTGCGCCTTGGCATCCGGGAAGGCGGAACCGGCCAGTAACTCCGGAACATCGGCGGCGTTGGCACCGGTCAATTTGGCGATTTTCTGGACGGGCACCGAGTCAACGGTCCATTGGTCCTTATGCGCGGCATAGTCGGCGAACGAATCCAGGGTCACCCGGGCGAACTTTGCCACGACCTCCGGATGTTTCTCGGCGTAATCCTTGCGCGCCACCCAAACCTCAAAGGTTGGCGCACCCCATTGGCCCACCTGCGCCGCGTCAGTCAGGGTCTTGCCGGTCTTGCGGATTTCCCCCAGGGCGGGCGACCAGACAAACGCGCCATCAATATCACCACGCTTCCAGGCTGCGGCGATTTCCGCTGGCTGCAGGTTCACCACTTTGACTTTCGAGCCGTCCAGGCCCCAGTGCTTCAGCGCACCCAGCAGGCTGTAGTGGGAAGTTGATACGAAAGGCGTGGCGATGGTCTTTCCGATCAAATCTTGCGGTTTCTCGATGCCGCTGCCGTTGCGCACCACCAGCGCTTCGGCGGCATTGATCTGGGCCGAGACGATGAACGCGACAATCGGCAGATTGCGCGAGGCGGCGGCGGCCAGCGGACTGGAGCCGAGATTGCCGATTTGCACATCGCCCGAGGCAATCGCCGTGACCACTTCCGGGCCGCTGTTGAAGCGTCGCCAGTCGATGGGCTGGCCGATGGTCTTTTCATAAAGGCCATCGGCCTGGGGGACTTTGCTGGGATCGATTCCGGTTTGGTAACCGACGGTGAGATTCGCCGCCTGAGCCGAGAAAGAAAATGCCAGGAATACACAAACTGTAACAATTGGTCCGGATAGTGCGCGTTTGGTCGTCATGGGGCCGCCTTTCGGTAAAGGATTTGTTTCCGAATTGCGACTGAAACTAATCGATCTAAAAAAGCAAAAATAAATACCGTTTAGGAATTAGCTTATGAGCCGAACCTTGCATTCCGGGGCGATCGTGCGATGGGTAGCTAAATTCCTAAACGGTATTAGAAAAGAATCGGGTAATTCTTTTCAGGTTCATGACGAAATCATGACCCTGCAGGGACCAAAAAAACGGGGATTAGACTATGGTCGTAGACACACATAGTTACGATTGACTTGTGGGTCACGGTCTGGCGCTAATCGCGCATCTTAGGATTTCGGGCGACGACTCGAGACCAGGAATACAAGAATTAGAATCGAGAGGAGCTACACAATGAACAAGTCCACCTTGGCTTTGGCCGTGGCCGTAGGGGTTTTGGCGCAGCAGGCAGGCGCCGCAGGTTTCCTGGAAGACAGCAAGGCATCCATCAGCTCTCGCACCATGTATTACGACGCTGATATGCGCGAAGGTGCAGGCACTGCTGCTAACCGTCAGCGCGAAACCGCTGAGGGTCTGAAGTTCGACTACCTGTCGGGCTTCACCCAGGGCGTCGTAGGCTTTGGTATCGATGCCCAGGCGCTGGTGGGTATCCACCTCGATGGCGGCAAGGGGCATCACCCGGTCGGTAACGCCAACTCGTTCTTCCCGAGCGATGGCAAAGAAGCGGCTGACGAGTGGAGCCGTCTGGATGGCAACGTCAAAGCGCGTTTCTCGAAGACCGAAGCCCACCTGGGCGGCGCCCTGGCGCCTAACTTGCCGATCCTGATCGCGAACGACAGCCGTGTGCTGCCGCAGACCTTTGACGGTGGCACCATCACCTCCAAAGAAATCGACAATGTGACCTTCAACCTGGGTCAACTGGAGCACGCGTCGGGTCGCGCCTCTTCAAACTCCACTGGCCTGTCCGTGGCGGGCGCTACCCAAGACAGCAACAAGTTCCAGTACGCCGGTGCTGACTGGAAGGTCACCAAAGACCTGACCCTGCAGTACTACTACGCGAACCTGGAAGACTTCTACAAACAGAACTTCCTCGGCCTGGTGCACGTCTACCCGATCGCGGCCAATCAGTCGTTCAAGACTGATATCCGTTATTTCGACAGCAGCTCCGACGGCAAGAACGGCGATGTGGGCTACCGTTTCAACAACAACAACGGTTTCGCCAAGAACCCGGGTGAGGTCGATAACAAGACCTGGAGCGCCATGTTCACCTACACCCTGGGTGGCCACGCGTTCCTGCTCGGGCATCAGCGTGTCAACGATGACGGCGGCTTCGTATTCTTGAACCAGGGCAGCCTTATCGATGATAAGGGTCGTCAGGAAGGGGCCGGCGGCGCGAGCTTCTACTCGTTTACCGATGCGACCGTTGGCAGCTTTATCCGTGCCGGTGAAAACACCACCTTCGGTCAGTACTCCTATGACTTCGCCTCCCTGGGTGTTCCAGGCCTGAAGGCGTCGATCGGTTACTTGAATGGCCAGGACATCAAGGCCACCAACGGTGTGGGTAAAGACCTGAGCGAGCACGAGACTGACGCACGTGTGGATTACGTGATCCAGACGGGCGCACTGAAAGGCTTTGGTACCACGCTGCGTCACGGCACCTACCGTGGCAACACCAGCACCCTGGACCAGGACCAGACTCGTCTGATCTTCAACTACACCTACAGCTTCATGTAATCACCTCACGAAAAAGCCCCGCCTGCTGGCGGGGCTTTTTTTCGAGCCGAGGTTTATATTCCATAAATGCAGATGCTATTTCTTTTTTATTCTTTTTAGTTTTTATCCATCCCGCTTAAAGTGCGTCCGTCCGACACTCATCCCTGAACTCGGATTTGGCAATTTCGTCCCTCGACAAATGATCAGGTTAAGGAATCGGCCTTGCCGCCGATACCTCGGTTCTGCCGTGGGAAGCCATATTCCACAGTGATATTAAAAAAACTTAAGAAATTCTTTTTGGCTTTAAGGCCATGTATCCTGCCGCCCGCCAAACGACCGGCTTAGACGGTTTACCGCGAATTTATGCATTCAGGATCCCGGGCAATCGATTCGGGACCAGGAACATCAGAATTAGAAACTAGAGGAGCGAAACATGAACAAATCCACCTTGGCCATGGCTGTGGCCGTCGGGGTATTGGCCCAGCAGGCAAGCGCCGCGGGTTTTATCGAAGACAGCAAGGCAACACTGGGGCTGCGTAACTTCTACATCAACACCGACAACCGCGACGGTGCCGGTGCCAACAAAAACGAAGAGTGGGGTCAAGGCTTCGATCTGCGTTTCATCTCCGGCTACACCCAGGGCACCGTCGGTTTCGGTATCGATGCGATCGGCCTGTTGGGCGTCAAGCTGGATTCGGGCGGCGGTACCAACGGCGCCACCGCGACCTCTTACGGCGGCACGGTTTTCCCGAGCAAATCCAACGGCGAGGCGGTTGATGATTTCTCCAGCCTGGGCCTGACTGCCAAAGCCAAGGTTTCCCAGACCGAACTGAAGCTGGGCACCTTGCAGCCGAAAAATCCGGTGATCGTGACCAACGATGGTCGTCTGTTGCCGCAAACCTGGCAGGGTGGCCAGATCACTTCCGCCGAGATCAAGGACCTGTCGCTGGTTGGTGGCCAGATCGAAGCCGTCAAAGGCCGTAACTCCAGCAACAATGAGCAGATGTCGATCTCGGGCGCGAACACTCGTGGCACCAAGTTCCGCGACAGCAACAAGTTCATCTATGCCGGTGGCGACTACAAGATCACCAAGGACCTGACTGCCCAGTACTACTACGGCAATCTGGAAGAGTTCTACAAGCAACACTTCCTGGGTCTGGTTCACAACTGGGCCATCGGCCCGGGCGTGTTGAAGTCGGATTTCCGTTATTTCAACAGCTCTGATGATGGTGCCAACGGTCACGACCCGCTGTACTACACCACTGGCAACTACAACGCGCCAAACGGTAAAGGCAAGGTCGACAACAACCTGTACAGCGGCCTGTTCCTGTATTCGGTTGCCGGTCATACCTTCGGTGGCGGTTACCAGGTCAGCAACGGCAGTAGCGACTTTCCTTGGCTGAACCAGGGTGACGGTTCGTCGAACTACACCATCACCGATTCGCAAATCCAGAAGTTCGGCCGTGCTGGCGAGCGTACCTGGCAGGCACGTTACGCGTATGACTTCGCCAAGGTCGGCGTACCTGGCCTGACGGCGGGTCTGGTGTACCTGCATGGCGACAACATCGACACCGTTAACGCCAAGGGTGGCCAAGCGGCCAATGGTGCTTCGGAGTGGGAGCGCGATCTGAGCGTGGCCTACGTCGTTCAGGAAGGTCCGTTGAAGAACCTGGGCCTGGCGTGGAAAAACGCCACCTGGCGCACCGACCTGCCGAACACACGTTCGCAGGACGAAAACCGCCTGATCCTCAGCTACTCGATCCCGCTGTTGTAATAGCGTTCGCGTAACCGAGACAAAAAAAGCCCCGCCCGGTCTTGCACCGGGCGGGGCTTTTACATGTTCAAGACGGGTTCACCCCCGTAATCCCGCCCTGAAGTTCCCTCTTTGCAGCAACTCAAGGCCTTCTCGAACCTCGTGGCCGATGTTCGGCGGGTTGCGCGTGCGCGTCCAGTGAACAGATCTTTAATATTTCCTAATGATCTAAATAAATCGATATTTATTCTTTTTAATAGATAAAAAACACAGGCACAGTTGAACCCATCAAGCACTCACAAGGAGCAGCACCATGGGTCTCAGACTTGGCGATATCGCCCCCGATTTCGAACAGAACTCCAGCGCCGGCATCATCCGTTTCCATCAGTGGCTGGGCGATAGCTGGGGCGTGCTGTTTTCCCATCCGGCGGATTTCACGCCGGTATGCACCACCGAACTGGGTTTCACCGCCAGGCTCAAGGATGAATTTGCAGCGCGCGGCGTCAAGGCTATCGCACTGTCCGTGGACCCTGTCGAGTCGCACCACAGGTGGATCGAGGACATCAACGAAACCCAGGCCACCGTGGTCAACTTTCCGATCCTGGACGACGCCGACCGCAAGGTCTCGGACCTCTATGACCTGATCCACCCCAACGCCAACGACACCTTGACCGTGCGCTCGCTGTTTGTGATCGACCCGAACAAAAAGGTCCGGTTGACGATTACCTACCCGGCGAGCACCGGGCGCAACTTCAATGAAATCCTGCGGGTGATCGACTCGCTGCAACTCACCGACAACTACAAGGTGGCCACGCCGGCCAACTGGCAGGACGGTGATGAGGTGGTGATCGTGCCGTCGCTCAAGGATGAGGATGAAATCAAACAGCGTTTTCCCAAGGGCTATCGGGCGGTCAAGCCTTACTTGCGCCTGACGCCGCAGCCCAATCGGTGAGTCATCAATATTTACGGTGTGGCTGATGCCGCCTTCGCGAGCAAGCCCCCACAGGAGGTACGCGGTCAACTGTGGGAGCGGGCTTGCTCGCGAAGGCGCCAGATCAGGCACCACAGCATTTACAAAGCAGGGGATTTCGGGCCGTTTCGACGGCCTGTTTTTTTGCCTGGAGAATATGGATTTATATATCTCTAAAACGAATAACCAAATGAATAAATATGATTTATGGATATATAAATCAGCTGTTAAGGTCACTCCATTGAAGCGAGATCGCAAACCGCGAATCGCCAACGTCGAGCAAGGAATCGTCTGAATGTTGGTTGTCTCTCTCGGTGGCAGTCCCAGTCAGCGCTCTCGTTCAGGGGTGCTGCTGGATCGCTCCCGGCAATGGTTACAAGAGCAGGGCGTGGAAGTGGTGAGTTATCAGGTACGGGACTTCCCGGCCGAAGACCTGCTGCACGCACGCTTCGACAGCCCCAGGGTGATCGACCTGCTGCAACAGATTGAAAACGCCGATGGCCTGCTGATCGCCACACCGGTTTACAAGGCATCGTTTTCCGGAGCACTGAAGGTCGTGCTGGATCTGCTGCCCGAACGCGCGTTGAGCCACAAGGTGGTTCTGCCGATGGCCACCGGCGGCAGCATCGCCCACATGCTAGTGGTGGATTACGCGCTCAAGCCGGTGCTGTCGGCATTGAAGGCCCAGGAAATGCTGCAAGGGATATTCGCCGTCGACAGCCAGATCGCTTACGGCGAAGGCAGCGCCCAGGCGCAATTGGCGCCGGAGCTGGAGCAACGTTTGTATGAAGCGCTGGAGCAGTTCTCCGGTGCCATGGCGCGACGGCCCAGGCCGCTCGATCCGAACCTGTTGAATGAACGTTTGTTGAGTGCTCGCTGGAGCATTTGAGCCTCACCGAAAAATTGAAGTACTGGCCTTACTCGCCCGTCAACGGGCAAGCAGGTGCAGCCAAAACCCAACTGCAAAAAGGAGAGCGCCATGCGCCCTGTCATTTTGCGTCGTGGTCTGGTCGCTCTGTTTGCTGCGGCTGTCACCTTCGGCGCCATTACTCAAGCTCAGGCCGAGACATTACGAATCGGTTATCAGAAGTACGGCACCCTGGTGCTGCTCAAAGCCAAGGGCACCCTGGAAAAACGCCTCGCCGCCCAAGGCGTGGACGTGCAATGGACGGAATTCCCCGGTGGCCCACAACTGCTTGAAGGCCTGAACGTCGGCTCCATCGACTTCGGCGTTACCGGTGAGACTCCACCTGTGTTCGCTCAAGCGGCCGGCGCAGATTTGCTCTACGTCGCCTACGAACCGCCAGCGCCGCACAGTGAGGCGATCCTGGTGCCGAAGGACTCGGCGATCAAGTCGGTGGCCGAGCTCAAGGGTAAGAAAGTCGTGCTCAACAAGGGTTCCAACGTGCACTACCTGCTGGTGCGCGCACTGGAAGACGCCGGCCTCAAATACACCGACATCCAGACCGTATTCCTGCCGCCAGCTGATGCCCGCGCCGCGTTCGAGCGTGGCAGCGTCGACGCCTGGGTCATCTGGGACCCGTACCAGGCCGCCGCCGAACAACAGCTGCAAGCGCGCACTCTGCGCGATGGCCAGGGCATCGTCGACAACCATCAGTTCTACCTGGCGACCAAGCCTTATGCGCAGAAAAATCCTGAGGTGATCAAGACCCTGGTGGAAGAAGTGCGCGCGGTCGGTGAATGGTCCAAGGCTAACCCGCAAGACGTGACCCAACAGGTTTCGCCGCTGCTCGGCCTGCCGGCAGACATCACCTTGACCTCGGTGAAACGCCAGGGTTACGGCGCGCTGTTCCTTACCCCGGAAGTGGTCGCCGCGCAGCAGAAAATCGCCGACAGCTTCTACCAGCTCAAGCTGATTCCAAAGCAGTTGAGCATCAAGGATGTGATCTGGACGCCGCCGGCCGCCGTTGCCCAAAGCTCAGTAACCAAAGCCCAGTAAATCGATTCCCCAAGGAGACCACTCCAATGAGCCTCAATATCTTCTGGTTCCTGCCTACCCACGGCGACGGCCATTACCTTGGCACCGCCGAAGGCGCCCGCGCCGTCGATCACGGTTATCTGCAACAAGTCGCACAGGCAGCGGATCGCCTGGGATTCGGTGGGGTACTGATCCCTACCGGGCGTTCCTGCGAAGACTCGTGGCTGGTGGCGGCATCACTGATTCCGGTGACCCAGCGCTTGAAGTTCCTTGTCGCCCTGCGCCCCGGGATCATTTCCCCGACGGTGGCGGCGCGTCAGGCCGCGACCCTGGATCGACTGTCCGGCGGGCGTGCGTTGTTCAACCTGGTGACCGGCGGTGATCCGGAAGAATTGGCGGGTGATGGTCTGTTTCTCAGTCACGAAGAGCGCTATCAGGCCTCGGTGGAATTCACCCGCATCTGGCGCCGCGTACTGGAAGGCGAAACCGTAGATTACGACGGCCAGCACATCAGTGTGAAAGGCGCGAAATTGCTCTATCCGCCGGTCCAGCAGCCACGTCCACCGCTGTATTTCGGTGGTTCGTCGGAAGCGGCACAAGACCTCGCGGCAGAGCAGGTGGAAATGGTTCTGACCTGGGGTGAACCACCGGCAGCGGTGGCAGAGAAGATCGAACAGGTTCGGGCCAAAGCCGCCAAGCTCGGTCGTACCGTGCGCTTCGGCATTCGCCTGCATGTGATCGTGCGCGAAACCAACGAAGAGGCCTGGAAAGCCGCGGATCGGCTGATCTCGCATCTGGACAACGACACCATCGCTCGCGCCCAGGCTTCGCTGGCGCGCTTCGATTCGGTCGGTCAGCAACGCATGGCCGCCTTGCATGGTGGCAACCGCGACAACCTGGAAGTCAGCCCGAACCTGTGGGCCGGTGTCGGCTTGGTGCGCGGGGGTGCCGGTACGGCGCTGGTGGGCGATGGTCCGACCGTAGCCGCTCGTGTGAAGGAGTACGCGGAGCTGGGCATCGACACGTTCATTTTCTCCGGTTATCCACACCTGGAAGAGTCGTATCGCGTCGCTGAACTACTGTTCCCGCACCTTGATGTCGAGCGTCCCGAGCTGCCGAAAGGTGCCGGTTACGTCAGCCCGTTCGGCGAGATGGTCGCCAACGACATCCTGCCCAAAGCCGCGTCCCAGAGCTGAGGCGCGGTCATGAAGAAAATCATCCACAGCCTGGCGCCCTGGGCGTTGCCGGTGTTGCTGCTGGCGGTGTGGCAGTTGAGTGTGTCGGCGGGCTGGTTGTCGACACGGATCCTGCCGGCACCTGTCGCCGTGATCGAAGCCGGCGTGAGCCTGGTGCGCAGCCGCGAAATCTGGACGCACCTGGCCATCAGCGGCTGGCGTGCCGCGCTGGGTTTCACCATTGGTGGCGGCATCGGTTTGACCCTGGGCTTTATCACCGGCCTGTCGAAGTGGGGTGAGCGCCTGCTCGACAGTTCAGTGCAGATGATCCGTAACGTGCCGCACCTGGCGCTGATTCCACTGGTGATCCTGTGGTTCGGCATCGACGAGTCGGCGAAGATTTTCCTGGTAGCACTGGGCACCTTGTTCCCGATCTACCTCAACACTTATCACGGTATCCGCAACGTCGATCCGGCGCTGGTGGAGATGTCGCGCAGCTATGGCCTGACTGGTTTCAGCCTGTTCTGGCAGGTGATTTTGCCGGGGGCGCTGCCTTCGATTCTGGTCGGTGTGCGCTTCGCCCTGGGCTTCATGTGGTTGACGCTGATCGTCGCGGAAACCATTTCCGCGAGTTCAGGCATCGGCTATCTGGCCATGAATGCCCGGGAGTTTTTGCAGACTGACGTGGTGGTGCTGGCGATTCTGTTGTACGCGGTGCTCGGCAAACTGGCCGACCTCGCGGCCCGTGGGCTTGAGCGTGTGTGGCTGCGCTGGCACCCGGCGTATCAGGTTGCCAAGGGAGGTGCGGCATGATCGCAGAACAACCTCCACGCCTGCTGCGCGGCATTCCGCTGGCGGTGCGCAAGCTGCAAAAAACCTTTGGCTCGCGGCAGGTGCTGCGCGAGATCGACCTGCACATTCCGGCTGGCCAGTTTGTCGCCGTGGTGGGTCGCAGTGGTTGCGGCAAAAGTACCTTGCTGCGATTGCTCGCCGGCCTCGACCAGCCCACGGGCGGTGAATTGCTCGCCGGTGCCGCGCCACTGAGTGAGGCGCGGGAAGACACGCGGCTGATGTTCCAGGAAGCGCGTTTGCTGCCCTGGAAAAAGATCATCGACAACGTCGGCCTGGGCCTCAAGGGCAACTGGCGGCCGCAAGCGCTTGAAGCGTTGGAAGCGGTGGGCTTGGCCGATCGCGCCAACGAGTGGCCGGCAGCGCTATCCGGTGGACAGAAGCAACGCGTGGCTTTGGCCCGTGCGTTGATTCACCAGCCGCGCCTGCTGTTGCTCGACGAACCCTTGGGTGCGCTGGATGCCCTGACCCGAATTGAAATGCAGCAACTGATCGAACGACTCTGGCAACAGCACGGCTTCACGGTGTTGCTGGTGACCCACGACGTCAGCGAAGCAGTAGCGATTGCCGATCGGGTGATCCTGATCGAAGACGGCGAAGTCGGCCTCGACCTGCACGTGGAACTGCCGCGCCCTCGGGTGCGTGGTTCCCATCGGCTGGCGGCGCTGGAAACCGAAGTGCTCAATCGCGTGTTGGCGCTGCCCGGCCAGCCGCCGGAACCGGAACCTGTTTCACCCTTGCCCACGCAATTGCGTTGGGCTCAATAACTCAAGTCTTATCCCACGACAGGAATCAACATCATGACTATCAAGGCCATCAACGTTCGCAACCAGTTCAAAGGCTCCATCAAGGAAATCGTCCTCGGCGACGTGCTGTCGGAAATCGACGTACAGACCGCGTCCGGCATCGTCACTTCGGTGATCACCACGCGCTCGGTGAAAGAGCTGGAACTGGCGGTCGGCAGTGAAGTGATCGCGTTTGTGAAGTCCACCGAGGTGTCGATCGCCAAGTTGTAAGGCTCATGCGTAAACAACAACCCCGAAGGGTGTGAGCCCTTCGGGGTTTTTTGTGGGTGTGTATCAGCGAGATTCGCGGCGCGGCCTTCGCGAGCAAGCCCGCTCCCACAAGGGAATGCATTCAAAATGTGGGAGCGGGCTTGCTCGCGAAGAGGCCGGAGAGGCCAACAAACATCTCAGGCTGGAAGGCTGCGCTTGGGCAAATACGGTGGCAAATACAACCCCACATAAGCATCAAACACCCGCATCCCTTCCTCGGCCATGCGCGGCGTAATCTGCCCGTGTTGTTGCACTGAGCGTGCGTAGACGCGGTCGCCGAGTTCCATGGCCAGGGCAAACACGTCGACATCACTCGGTAATGTCGGCAGTTCGAAGTGATGGTCGAACAGCTTGTGCATCAAGTCGCCCAGTTCGATGTCGTGCTGGCGGTCGGCCTGGGTGACTTCGGTCAGGCCGTGCTGGGCCAGGATGAGTTGGCGGGCGGCGGCGTCCTCTGCATAGATGTCCAGCATGCGTTGTTCCACCAACCGCGACAGATCGCGCCAGCCGTTCAAGGCATGGTGATCGATGGGGGCTTGCAGGCAGGCGCGGAAGGCGGCGTGGATGTCGGCGGTCAACGCCTCCAGTAACGCCGGCACGCTGGCGAAGAAATGGTAGACCGAGGAGGGCGGAATCTCCGCGCGCTCGGCGACGCTGTAGATCGACAGGCTGGCCACGCCCTCGGCCGCCAGCAATGTGCGGGCCGCATCGAGTATCGAATCGATCCGTGCCTGGCTGCGGGCGCGGGGTTTGCGGGGGCTGGCAACGCGTGTCATGGAAGTCTCCTGCGGGGCAGCGGGCATTGTACGAGGCAGGTGGCACCTTGTCTGTATGGGCTCCGCTGCCCAGCCTGGCGATCAAGACCGCTTAGCCACCAACGTGCACACTCCGCTCGTTCAAGGGTTGAACCGGGCGTGCATTCATTGGATACAGCGCCTGGAACGCCTCCAGTTGCGCTCGCGACAGTTGCACTGCAGTGGTCAGCACATTCCAGCGCACGCCTTCGGTGCAAGGCGGGGTTGTCAGGGAGCCCATATAGAAATAGGCGTTGAGGTTCGCAGGTAGCAGTTGCGCAATGTCTACCGTGTCCAGCTGCGCACTGCCGCCCGCGTGCTTGGGCATGGCTGCCAGGATTGGCTCCAGGGTCGGATTGTGTGCACCCTCCTCAAACAGCAGGGCGACCACGGCCAGTTCGCCTGCAGGGTTGCGGTGAACCAGATGCGCGTCCAGAGGATAGGTACGTCCCTGGATCATTTCTTCACTCGGCGTATGAAAATGCATTTGCACGAACGAGTAGTGACCGGATTCCAGGGTGATGCCTCCGGCGTCGACCGGCGTTACCTGAATGGTATGGCCGTTGTTCGACACTTTGGCTGTGCTTGGCTGATAAGCAACGTTCAGCGTCTGAGCGTCAGTCTTGATCACGTCCCGAATATCGATAGGCGACTGTGTCTTGCCCGATGAGCAGAGGCTGTACTCGCTTTTCAGTTCACCCCAGTTTTGCGGACCGGTGGGGGCAGAATAGCTCCATGCAGCCGTGTCACCGGCTGTTGCCCAGGCAGTCGAGCACATACCGGCGATGACCAGAGTGATGGTTGCGCCCAATAACTGTTTTTTCATTGTCGTACTCACACACGGGTAGGAAAACGGGAAGAATCCCGGCGTCCGGAGTGTGAGGTTGTGGTCAGGGGGGCAGATGTAGTTGGTGTCTGACGAATCTGTAGGAGATTTCTTTGGTTCTGCTAATCAGCATTCCGTAACAAATGGCGAGCAAAAAAAACGCCGCAGGCTGTGAGGCCGGCGGCGTTTGTTCACTACTGCAACCGCTTAAACGGTATGCAGGTACCAGTTGTACTCGAGGTCGGAGATGGAGTGTTCGAACTCCTCCAGCTCGCTCTCTTTACAGGCCACGAAGATATCGATGTATTTCGGATCGATGTACTTGGCCATGACTTCGCTGTCGTCCAGCTCACGCAGTGCATCGCGCAGGTTGTTCGGCAGGCTCTGCTCGTTTTGTTCGTAGCTGTTGCCTTCGACCGGAGCGCCAGGCTCGATCTTGTTGGTCAGCCCGTGGTGCACGCCGGCCAATACCGAAGCCATCAGCAGGTACGGGTTGGCATCGGCGCCGGCCACGCGGTGTTCGATGCGCACGGCATCGGCAGAGCCGGTAGGCACGCGAATCGCTACGGTACGGTTGTCCAGGCCCCAGCACGGCGAGTTCGGCACGTAGAACTGTGCGCCGAAACGACGGTAGGAGTTGACGTTCGGGCAGAGGAACGCCATCTGCGCCGGTAGGGTCTCGAGCACACCGCCGATCGCGTGACGCAGTGCGGCGTTCTGCTCGGGATCCTCACTGGCAAAAATGTTTTTGCCATCTTTATCGAGAATCGAGATATGGACATGCAGACCATTGCCCGCCTGGCCTGGATAAGGCTTGGCCATGAAGGTGGTGTCCATTTCATGGTCGTAGGCGATGTTCTTGATCAGGCGCTTGAGCAGGACCGCATAGTCGCAGGCCTTGATCGGGTCAGCCACGTGGTGCAGGTTCACTTCGAACTGCGCCGGGGCACTTTCCTTGACGATGGCGTCGGCCGGAATGCCTTGCTCTTTGGCACCTTCCAGAATGTCCTGGAGGCAGTCGACGTATTCGTCGAGGTCGTCGATCAGGTAGACCTGAGTCGAGTGCGGACGTTTGCCGGAAACCGGCGAGCGAGGTGGTTGCGGACGACCGTTCACGTTCTCCTGGTCGATCAGGTAGAACTCCAGTTCGAACGCGGCGCAGATAGTCAGGCCCATTTCGTCGAACTTGCGTACCACGTTGGCCAGCACTTCACGCGGGTCGGCGAAGAATGGCTCGCCTTCGAGTTCGTGCATGGTCATCAACAGTTGCGCGGTCGGGCGCTTCTGCCATGGCTCGTTGCATAGGGTATCGGGAATTGGATAGCAGATTCGGTCAGCATCACCGATGTCCAGGCCCAGGCCGGTGCTTTCCACCGTCGAGCCGTTGATATCCAGAGCAAATAGAGAGGCCGGCAGGTTGATGCCTTTCTCGTAAACCTTGTGGAGGCTGGTGCGTTCGATGCGCTTGCCGCGCACCACACCATTCATATCCGCAATCAGAAGGTCAACGTACAGAACCTCAGGATGTTCCTTAAGGAACGCGTTCGCTTCGTTAAGCTGAACGGCACGCGGGGGTACCGACATGATGCAACACCTTTGTTGTTAAAAATATCAATCATTGATCTTTTCTGGTTTCAGTCAACCCGAACGGCATGCCGAAGTCAAGCGAGGCCTTTTTTGCCCTAAAAAAGCGCCCGTGTGGCTTTTTTGAGGCACTTTGGGGCGTTTTTATGCCCTTTGCCTCTATGGCGCCCGCAGGCTTGAGCGGGCCGTGTTGTATTTTTTACGGGGGTGTTGTGTAAAAAAATGAACAAGGCTAAGCTCGAATCAAACCCATAACAGCAATAATACCGGGGTGCTTCATGTCTCGCCTGCCGATAATCGGCATCATCGACTGCTCAAGACAGGTCGGTCGGCATGTTTATCACATCAGTGATGACACGTCCGTCCGCTCCGTGGCCTCAGCGGCGTCGGTGATCCTTCCGTCCCTGACGGTTCGACCGTCCCCGTCCGATATTCTGGACGGTCGCGATGGCACCCCCATTACGGTTACTCCATTCAATATAGAACCGATTCACAATAGCGGCCTGACCTTTGTTCAGGGCACCGCTCGCGATTCTGCACGCCCGGCGTCTGCAGCCGTGTCGGCAAACACGCTAACCTGCTGCTGAAACGCTCTACAACGCGACGCCGACGCGTCAAACAACGCCTGACCTTAAAAGGGTCAGACAACTCAAGCCTAGAGGCATTTATGAGTAACAACCTCGACCAGCTCACCGATTGGTTGAAAAACCACAAGATCACAGAAGTCGAATGCATGATCGCCGACTTGACCGGGATTACCCGGGGCAAGATTTCGCCGACCAACAAATTCATCGCCGAAAAAGGCATGCGCCTGCCAGAAAGCGTGCTGTTGCAGACGGTGACCGGCGATTACGTCGAAGACGACATCTATTACGAACTGCTCGACCCGGCCGACATCGACATGATCTGCCGCCCCGACCAGAGCGCGGTGTACCTGGTGCCGTGGGCCATCGAGCCGACCGCCATCGTCATCCACGATTCCTACGACAAGCAAGGCAACCCGATCGAGTTGTCGCCGCGTAACGTGCTCAAGAAAGTCCTGAAACTCTATTCCGACAAAGGCTGGCAGCCGATCGTGGCGCCGGAAATGGAGTTTTACCTGACCAAACGCAGTGACGACCCTGACTACCCGTTGCAGCCGCCGATCGGCCGCTCCGGTCGCCCGGAAACCGGTCGCCAGTCGTTCTCCATCGAAGCGGCGAACGAATTCGATCCGCTGTTCGAAGACGTCTACGACTGGTGTGAACTGCAGGACCTTGACCTCGATACGCTGATCCACGAGGACGGCACCGCGCAGATGGAAATCAACTTCCGTCACGGCGATGCCCTGTCCCTGGCCGACCAGATCCTGGTGTTCAAGCGCACCATGCGCGAGGCCGCGCTCAAGCACAACGTCGCTGCGACCTTCATGGCCAAGCCGATGACCGGCGAGCCGGGCAGTGCCATGCACTTGCACCAGAGCATCATCGACATCGAGACCGGCAGGAACATCTTCTCCAATGAAGACGGGACCATGAGCCAGTTGTTCCTGCACCACATCGGTGGCCTGCAGAAACTCATTCCCGAGCTGTTGCCGCTGTTCGCTCCGAACGTGAACTCGTTCCGCCGCTTCCTGCCGGACACTTCGGCGCCGGTGAACGTGGAGTGGGGCGAAGAGAACCGCACCGTGGGCCTGCGGGTACCCGATGCGGGGCCGCAGAACCGTCGGGTGGAAAACCGCCTGCCGGGCGCAGACGCCAACCCGTACCTGGCGATTGCCGCGAGCCTGCTCTGCGGTTACATCGGCATGGTCGAAGGCCTGAACCCGAGTGCGCCGGTGGTGGGGCGTGGTTATGAACGCCGCAACCTGCGCCTGCCGCTGACCATCGAGGACGCGCTGGAACGCATGGAAAACAGCGCGACCATCGAGCGTTACCTCGGCAAAAATTTCATCACTGGCTACGTCGCGGTCAAGCGGGCCGAGCATGAAAACTTCAAGCGCGTCATCAGTTCGTGGGAAAGGGAATTCCTGCTCTTTGCCGTCTGATGCGCCGGGCACCGCCGCTGCCTGGCGGTGCTTTCACCTGATTTTTTTAGGAGATTCGTATGACCAGCAACAATCCGCAAACCCGTGAATGGCAAACCTTGAGCAATGATCACCACCTGGCTCCGTTCAGCGACTTCAAACAGCTGAAAGAGAAAGGCCCGCGGATCATCACCAGCGCCAAGGGCGTTTACCTCTGGGACAGCGAAGGCAACAAGATCCTCGACGGTATGGCCGGCCTGTGGTGTGTCGCGATTGGTTATGGTCGCGATGAACTGGCCGATGCCGCCAGCAAACAGATGCGCGAGCTGCCTTACTACAACCTGTTCTTCCAGACCGCGCATCCACCGGTACTGGAGTTGGCCAAGGCCATCGCCGACATCGCACCTGAAGGCATGAACCACGTGTTCTTCACCGGTTCCGGTTCCGAAGGCAACGACACCATGCTGCGCATGGTTCGTCACTACTGGGCGATCAAGGGCCAGCCGAACAAGAAAGTCATCATCAGCCGCAAGAACGGCTATCACGGTTCCACCGTGGCCGGCGCGAGCCTGGGCGGCATGACCTACATGCACGAACAGGGCGACTTGCCGATCCCGGGTATCGTCCACATTGCCCAGCCGTACTGGTTCGCCGAAGGCGGCGACATGACCCCGGAAGAGTTCGGTATCTGGGCGGCCAACCAGCTGGAAGAAAAGATTCTGGAAGTCGGCGTCGACAACGTCGGTGCCTTTATTGCCGAGCCGATCCAGGGTGCTGGCGGCGTGATCATTCCGCCAGACACCTACTGGCCGCGCATCAAGGAAATCCTTGCCAAGTACGACATCCTGTTCGTGGCTGACGAAGTGATTTGCGGTTTCGGTCGTACCGGCGAGTGGTTCGGTGCCGATTTCTACGACCTCAAGCCCGACATGATGACTATCGCCAAGGGCCTGACCTCGGGCTACATCCCGATGGGTGGCCTGATCGTGCGTGACGAAGTGGTGGATGTGCTCAACGAGGGCGGCGACTTCAACCACGGCTTTACCTACTCCGGTCACCCGGTCGCCGCTGCGGTGGCGCTGGAAAACATCCGCATCATGCGCGACGAGAAGATTATCGAACGCGTTCATGCAGAAACGGCACCGTATTTGCAAAAGCGTCTGCGGGAACTGAACGATCACCCGCTGGTGGGTGAAGTTCGTGGGGTGGGTCTGTTGGGGGCCATCGAACTGGTTCAGGACAAGGCCACGCGCAAGCGTTACGAAGGCAAGGGCGTCGGCATGATCTGCCGTCAGTTCTGCTTCGACAACGGCCTGATCATGCGCGCGGTCGGCGACACCATGATCATCGCTCCGCCACTGGTGATCACACCGGCGGAAATCGATGAGCTGGTAACCAAAGCTCGCAAGTGTCTTGACCTGACCCTGAGTGCACTGCAGGGCTAAGTGCTAGGCTCTGAGCGTGAGTTGCTGGGGTTTGTATCAAAACAGCTACTTTCGCTCAGCGCTGTCAGAAAGCGTGGCCGTTCCTTGAAAGACCGATGTGGATCTTGCCAGACTAGCCGCGGTTCCAGTTGCCCGGGTTCGGTCGCTGAACAAGTGGTTCAAAAAAGAAAAATTTGGAGCATTACGCATGAAGGCACTAGGTAAAAAGCTCGCTGGCAAGACTCTCCTTGCCATGTCGCTGATGGGGTTGATGGCGGGCGCGGTTCAGGCCGATGACAAAGTACTGCACGTGTACAACTGGTCCGACTACATTGCACCGGACACCATCAAGAAGTTTGAAGACGAGTCGGGCATCAAGGTTGTCTACGACGTCTTCGACAGCAACGAAACCCTGGAAGCCAAACTGCTGGCAGGCAAGTCCGGTTACGACATCGTTGTACCGTCGAACAACTTCCTGGCCAAGCAGATCAAGGCCGGCGTTTACCAGAAGCTGGACAAGTCCAAGCTGCCTAACTGGAAAAACCTGAACACCGACCTGCTCAAGGCCGTTTCGGTGAGCGACCCGGGTAACGAACACGCCTTCCCGTACATGTGGGGTTCGATCGGTATCGGCTTCAACGCCGAGAAGGTCAAGGCAGCACTGGGTGCCGACGCACCGGTCGATTCCTGGGACCTGATCTTCAAGCCGGAAAACGCCGCCAAGTTGAAATCGTGCGGTATCAGCCTGCTGGACTCGCCAACCGAGATGATTCCGGTGGCGCTGCACTACCTGGGCCTGCCAACCGACAGCCAGAAGAAAGAAGACATCGACAAGGCTGAAGCGCTGATCATGAAGGTCCGGCCTTCGATCGCCTACTTCCACTCGTCCAAGTACATCTCCGACCTCGCCAACGGCAACATCTGCGTGGCCGTGGGTTACTCGGGTGACATCTACCAGGCCAAGTCCCGCGCCGCCGAAGCCGGTGACAAGGTGAAAGTCAGCTACAACATTCCGAAAGAAGGTGCAGGCAGCTTCTACGACATGGTCGCCATCCCTAAAGATGCCGAAAACGTCGAAGGCGCCTACAAGTTCATGACCTTCCTGCAGAAGCCGGAAATCATGGCTGAAATCACCAACGCCGTGCGTTTCCCGAACGGTAACGCGGCTGCCACGCCACTGGTGGACAAAGACATCACCAGCGATCCGGGCGTTTACCCGCCGGCGGACGTGCTGGCCAAGCTGTACGCGATTGCCGATTTGCCGGCCGCGACCCAGCGGATCATGACCCGCAGCTGGACCAAGATCAAATCGGGTAAATAAGTAATTAACCTGTAGGAGCGAGCCTGCTCGCGATGAACCTGAGAGCGCCGCGGGGTGTCAGGCACCCATCGTTATCGTTGACGACCATCGCGAGCAGGCTCGCTCCCACAGGTGTAACTGTATAAAAGTTTTGCTGGAACGGTTTTTCGAGGGTAAGTTGCGCGCCGGTTTTGTTACTGGGCAACCACGGTTGTCATGTAACGCGGGGCAACTTTGGCCCAACTAATTTTAGAGGACCTCCACGTGCCTATTTTTTCTTTGTTGCGCAATGCCATGCTGGTTGGCGCCGGGCTGACGATTGCTGTCAGTGTCCAGGCAGCCGGTACCGTGCATATTTATAACTGGTCGGACTACATCGGCGAGACCACTCTGGCCGACTTCCAGAAAGAGACCGGAATCAAGCCGGTTTATGATGTTTTCGACTCCAACGAAACCCTGGAAGGCAAGCTGCTGGCCGGGCGTACCGGCTACGACGTGGTCGTGCCGTCGAACCACTTCCTTGGCAAACAGATCAAGGCCGGGGCATTCCAGAAGCTCGACAAATCGCAGTTGCCGAACTATTCGAACCTCGACCCGGTGCTGCTCAAGCGCCTGGAGCAGAACGATCCGGGCAACCTGTACGCCGTGCCGTACCTGTGGGGCACCAACGGCATCGGTTACAACGTCGACAAGGTCAAGGCCGTACTGGGCATCGACAAGATCGACTCCTGGGGTGTGTTGTTCGAGCCGGAAAACATCAAGAAGCTGCATAGCTGTGGCGTCGCGTTCCTCGACTCCGCCGATGAAATGATGCCGACCGTGCTCAATTACATGGGCCTGAATGCCAACAGCACCAACCCTGACGATTACAAAAAGGCCACTGACAAGTTACTCGCTGTGCGCCCTTACGTGACTTACTTCCATTCTTCCAAGTACATCGCGGATCTGGCCAACGGCGATATCTGCGTGGCGATCGGTTTCTCCGGCGACATCTTCCAGGCCAAGCACCGTGCTGAAGAAGCCAAGAAGGGCGTGAACATCGCCTACTCGATTCCAAAAGAGGGCGGCGCGCTCTGGTTCGACATGCTGGCGATTCCAAAGGACTCGAAAAACGTCAAAGAGGCCCATGCCTTCATCAACTATTTGCTGAAGCCTGAGGTGATTGCCCAGGTCAGTGATTACGTCGGCTATGCCAACCCTAACCCGGGGTCGGACAAACTGATGGAACAGTCCATTCGCACCGACGAAGCGGTTTATCCACCGCAAGAGGTTCTCGACAAGACCTATGTGTCCATCGAGCTACCGCCGAATGTTCAACGCTTGATGACCCGCAGCTGGACCACGGTCAAGACGGGTAAATAGTTTCAAGGCTCAAATTATCCAGGTTGGCTCACCTTGAGCGAACTGCACTCTTTTTTCTGGGAGTTTCGTAAATGGCAGTTGCCTCCGGCGCCTATAAGAAAGCCCTCGAGGGCGACCAGCAACCTAAACAGGTGCTGGTCAAAATCGACCGGGTCACGAAGAAGTTCGACGAGACGATTGCGGTGGACGATGTGTCCCTGGAAATCAAGAAAGGCGAGATCTTCGCCCTGCTCGGCGGTTCGGGATCGGGCAAGTCCACTTTGCTGCGCATGCTCGCAGGTTTCGAACGGCCTACGGAGGGGCGGATCTTCCTCGATGGCGTAGACATCACCGACATGCCGCCCTACGAGCGGCCGATCAACATGATGTTCCAGTCCTACGCTTTGTTCCCGCACATGACCGTGGCGCAGAACATCGCCTTCGGTCTCAAGCAGGACAAGATCCCGGCCGCTGAAGTCGACGCCCGCGTGGCCGAAATGCTCAAGCTGGTACAGATGAGCCAGTACGCCAAGCGCAAGCCGCATCAATTGTCCGGTGGTCAGCGTCAGCGTGTGGCCCTGGCCCGTTCGCTGGCCAAGCGTCCGAAACTGCTGCTGCTCGACGAACCGATGGGCGCACTGGACAAGAAGCTGCGTTCGCAAATGCAGCTGGAGCTGGTCGAGATCATCGAGCGCGTCGGCGTGACTTGCGTCATGGTGACCCACGACCAGGAAGAGGCCATGACCATGGCCGAGCGCATCGCGATCATGCACCTGGGCTGGATCGCCCAGATCGGTAGCCCGATCGACATCTACGAAACCCCGACCAGCCGCCTGGTCTGCGAATTCATCGGTAACGTGAACATCTTCGAAGGCGAAGTGATCGACGACGCCGAAGGCCACGCAACCATCACCTGCAAAGACCTGGACCGCCAGATCTACGTCGGTCACGGCATCAGCACTTCGGTGCAGGACAAGTCGGTCACCTACGCGATCCGTCCGGAAAAACTGCTGGTCACCGCCGACATGCCGACCTGCCAGTACAACTGGTCCAGCGGCAAGGTGCATGACATCGCCTACCTCGGCGGCCACTCGGTGTTCTACGTCGAACTGCCAAGCGGCAAGCTGGTGCAGTCGTTCGTGGCCAACGCCGAGCGTCGCGGGCAGCGTCCGACCTGGGGTGATCAGGTCTACGTGTACTGGGAAGACGACAGCGGCGTGGTACTTCGCTCATGAACATGCGCAAATTCAAACGCCGTCTCAATCGAATAATTCCCGGTGGCCGTCAGGTGGTCATCGGCATTCCATTCATCTGGCTGTTCCTGTTCTTCATGCTGCCGTTCTTCATCGTTCTGAAGATCAGCTTCGCCGAAGCAGACGTGGCCATTCCGCCGTACACCGAAATCTACAGCTACGCCGAACAGAAGCTGCAGCTGCTGCTTAACCTGGGCAACTACGTGATGCTCGGCGGTGATGAGCTGTACATCGCCGCTTACCTCGGCTCGTTGAAGATGGCGTTGTTCAGCACCATACTCTGCCTGCTGATCGGCTACCCGATGGCCTACGGCATCTCCGTTGCACGCAAGGAAATGCAAACGGTGCTGGTGCTGCTGATCATGATGCCGACCTGGACCGCGATCCTGATCCGCGTTTATGCGTGGATGGGCATCCTCAGCAACAACGGCCTGCTCAACGGTTTCCTGATGAGCATGGGCTGGATCAACGAACCGCTGCAGATCCTCAACACCAACCTGGCGGTCTACATCGGCGTGGTCTATTCCTACCTGCCGTTCATGATCCTGCCGCTGTACGCCAACTTGGTGAAGCATGACCAGAGCCTGCTGGAAGCTGCATCGGACCTGGGTTCGAGCACCTTCAACAGCTTCTGGAAAATCACCGTGCCGCTGTCGAAAAACGGCATCATCGCCGGCTGCATGCTGGTGTTCATCCCGGTGGTGGGCGAGTTCGTGATCCCGGAACTGCTCGGCGGTCCGGAAACCCTGATGATCGGTAAAGTGCTCTGGCAAGAGTTCTTCAACAACCGTGACTGGCCGGTGGCGTCTGCCCTGGCGGTGGTGATGCTGGCGATCCTGATTGTGCCGATCATTCTGTTCAACCGCAGTCAGGCCAAGGAAATGGAGGGTAAAGAATGAAGCGCTTCCGTTTCTCCAGCCTGATGCTGGTACTGGGTCTGTTGTTCATCTACCTGCCGATGCTGATCCTGGTGATCTACTCGTTCAACGCCTCCAAGCTGGTAACGGTGTGGGGTGGCTGGTCGATCAAGTGGTACGTCGGCCTGCTCGACAACTCGCAACTGATGGGCTCGGTGGTGCGCTCGCTGGAAATCGCCTGCTACACGGCGGTGGCGGCGGTGGCATTGGGTACGCTGGCGGCATTCGTGCTGACCCGTATTACCCGCTTCAAGGGCCGTACGCTGTTCGGTGGCCTGGTCACCGCGCCGCTGGTAATGCCTGAGGTGATCACCGGTCTGTCGCTGTTGCTGCTGTTCGTGGCCATGGCGCAGATGATTGGCTGGCCGCAGGAACGCGGTATCGTCACCATCTGGATCGCCCACACCACGTTCTGTGCGGCCTATGTGGCGGTGGTGGTGTCGGCGCGCTTGCGTGAGCTGGACCTGTCCATCGAAGAAGCGGCCATGGACCTCGGCGCGAAACCGTGGAAGGTGTTCTTCCTGATCACCATCCCGATGATCGCGCCGTCGCTGGCAGCGGGCGGCATGATGTCCTTCGCGCTCTCCCTCGATGACCTGGTGCTGGCGAGCTTCGTGTCCGGCCCGGGTTCCACGACCTTGCCGATGGAAGTGTTCTCGGCGGTTCGCCTGGGGGTTAAACCCGAGATCAACGCCGTGGCCAGCCTGATCCTGCTGGCGGTGTCTATCGTGACCTTCCTGGTCTGGTTCTTCAGCCGTCGCGCCGAAGAAAGCCGCAAGCGTGCGATCCAGCAAGCGATCGAAGAAGCGGCAGCCGATTCGTGGAAGCAACCGGACGTGCGTCGCGCCCAGGCACCGGAAGCGGCATAAGCCTGAAATCGGGTTGACCACGATCTTGTGATCAACCCGAATCCACTGTAGGAGCCAGCTTGCTGGCGATGGTGTGTCAGTCACATTGATTTCGACTGACACACCATCGCCAGCAAGCCGGCTCCTACAGGGGGCTTATGCGACCCAAGGGGATTTGCGAATGACCTCGACAAAGTTCATCGGCTTGAACCCCGGCTCCTGATCCATCAGCACATCGGTCTTCACATTGCCGAACGTGGTCTGCGGGCGATGACGCAAGCCATCGGCAAACGCACAGATGATGCACTCCTTGAACCCCTCGCCCCGTGGATGCGCATGCACCACCGCTTCACGCTGCACGGTGGAAAACGCTGCGTAGTCCATGCCCAGTACGTCCATCTCGACCCCTGCCGTGACCAGCGCCACGGTGGGTCGCAAGTGCCGGGGCACGCCCGGTGTGGTGTGCAGGGCAATCGATAGCCAGACCTGTTCGATATCGTCGTCGCTCAGCCCGTAAGGCTTGAGAAACGCCGCTGCCGCATTGGCGCCATCGACTTCGAAGCGCTCGTTGTCGCTGCGATGACCTTGCACCAGGCCGACATCATGGAACATCGCGCCGATGTACAGCAGCTCGGGGTTGTAGGCCAGTTGCTTGCGTTCGCCGCTCAATGCACCGAACAGGAATACCCGGCGCGAGTGGTGGTAAAGCAGGTCGGATTCGATGTCGCGGATGTAGTCGGTGGCGGCCCGCGCCAAGGTGCTGTCGGGGATCTTGATACCGGCGATGGTGGTGCTCATGGGCGTTTCCTCAGGGAGAGCGCCGCGGCGGCGCTGAGGGTTCAAGTCTGTTCCGACCCCCGAAACCGGACAATCGATCCATGGCTGCGATCCCGGCCAATGAGCGTGCATATCGCGCCAACCTCGCTTGTTGGATGCCGATTGGCTAGGGTGCATGCAGACCCTGTAGGAGCGAGCCTGCTCGCGATGAACCTGAGAGCGCCGCGGGGTGTCAGGCCCCCATCGTTATCGTTGACGACCATCGCGAGCAAGCTCGCTCCTACAGGTATGCATTGCAATTCAATGCCATCAGAGGCGTTCCGAACCATGAGTAAAACCGTAGCCATCGTGGTGTTCGCCGGCGTCCAGTCACTGGACGTCACCGGCCCCATGGATGTGTTTGCCGAGGCCAATCGCTTTCTTGCCCCACAGGACCACTATCGTCTGGAGGTGATCGGCGTCGAACGCGGGATGATGGCGTGCTCCAACGGCCTTTCACTCAACGCCCATCGACATTTCAGCGAAGCGCTGGAGGCGTACGACTTGCTACTGGTGGCCGGCGGGCCGCAGTTGCCGTTCATGAGTTTCGGTGTGGCATTCGACACCTGGCTGCGCGATGCCTGCGGGCGGGCGCAGCGCTTTGGCTCGATTTGCAATGGCGCCTTCGTGCTCGCCCGGGCCGGGTTGCTGGAGGGGCGCACGGTCACCACGCATTGGCAGGACGCAGCGGATCTGGCGGCGCTGTGTCCCTCGTCCCGGGTGGAAGCGGATCGACTGTATGTTGAGGACGGCGAGCTGTTCACCTCGGCGGGGGTCACTGCGGGTATCGATCTGTCCTTGTATCTATTGGGCCGGGATCACGGGCCGGAAGTGGCGCTGAATGTCGCCAAGCGGCTGGTGGTGTTCACCCAGCGTTCGGGCGGGCAATCGCAGTTCAGCCCGTTCCTCACGCCGCACGCCGAAGCGACTTCGGCGGTGGCGATGGTCCAGCATTATGTGCTGGCCAACCTGACCGGTGACTTGGCCATTGCCGACCTGGCCAACGCGGCCAACATGAGTGCGCGCAATTTTTCCCGGGTGTTTGCCAAGGAAGCGAAAATCACCCCGGCCGAGTTCGTCGAGCGTGCACGGGTCGATGCAGCGCGGGTGATGCTCGAAAGCACGCGTGCGCCGCTCAAGACCGTGGCCTATCAATGCGGTTTTCGCGATGCCCAGCACATGCGCAGTGTGTTCAATCGCAGGCTGGGGGTGACGCCGCAGCAGTTCAGGTTGAATTTTGCGGCGATGGTTTGAAGCCTTGTGTCGTTCTTTCGGGCCTCTTCGCGAGCAAGCCCGCTCCCACAGGGGAATGCATTTCAACTGTGGGAGCGGGCTTGCTCGCGAAGGGGCCGGCCCAGCCAGCAACAAATCTAGGGTGCAGCCCGCGCCGGCAATAGCTTCAACGTACTGCGGGTATTGGCCGTGACTTCCTCATCATTGAGGTGCGCCTGGAAATACATCCCCTCGATGTAAGCCTCGGCCTGATCATCATAGTGACTGTCGAACAGTACGCCGCTCTGGCCCACCGGGTTGACGGTCAGGCTGTGGGCCGGGTCGGCGAAGTCGATCAGGCGTCGGGTCGAAGGGCCGTAGGTGACAGGCCAGGGAGCCGGGCCGATCTTCGCCGAGAGGTTGTTCGGCACTTCGTGGGTGCCGGGTGCGGCGAAGGGGCCGACATTGAAGACCAGGTCCAGCGGCTTCTGTTGCCCCAACGGATGGCCATGGGTCAGGGTGTGCGCCTTGCCCCACTGCCATTGCGTAAAGTCCGGACCGAGGGTGGTCTTGAGGTGCGCGAGGCTGGCTTGCCAGGCGGCCTTCACTGTATCGGCACGGGTTTCCTTGTCGAGGGTGTTGCGGTTGTCCCACCACGGCGAATCGGCAGTGGCGGCCAGGCGGGGTAGCGCGGCGTCGATCACCCGGGTCGACAGCAGTGTTTCAAAGAAGTCGTTACCCAGTTCGTCGCGCATCGTCGCGTCAGCCAGGTTGAACAGGAACTGGTTGAACAGCGTCGCGCTGGTGGAGTCGAGCGGGTAATCGCCTTTCCACTGGGCCAGTTGCTCCACCATTTCGAGTTCGGCGGGATCGCTCACCACTTCGCGCAACACTGGCAGCAGCGGTGCCAACAGGCGCGGGCCGTAGGCTGTGGTGGTACCCAGTTGCAGCTTCTGGCTGTTTTCCAGGTCCCATTTGACCGCTTTGTCGCTGAGCTGGCGATTGAGCTGCTGGCCACGATCGGCGAGGTTGTAATAGCCGGGAATCTCCATGCCGGTCGGCGACACCGGCTGGAAGTTGGCCGAGACGATGTAGCCCCGCGCCGGGTTTTCTTCCTGGGGGTTGGCACTGAACGGGTAGAAACCATCCTTGTCCGACTCGGCAGTACTGCCGTCGAGGATGAACCACGGGCGTACCCCCGCCGGACGTTTAGGCAATTGCGCCGCCGCCCACCAGCCGATGTCACCCTTGGCATTGGCCCAGACAACGTTCAGGCCCGGGGCCTGGATCTTTGCCGCGGCGCCCCGGGCCTTGGCCAGGGTATCGGCGCGATTGAGCTGGTAGAAGCCTTCCAGGATCGGGTTCTGGCTTTCGAGAAACGCCCACCACATGGCAATCGGTGTTTTCCCAACGCCGCTGCCCAAGGCATCGTTGACGATCGGGCCGTGGGGCGACTGGCGCAGCACCAGCGTTACCGGTGCCTGGCCCTTGACCGCGATCTGTTGCTCGCTGGTCGTCATGTCTACCCACTTGCCGCGATACCAGACCTGATTGGGGTTGTCCGGGTTGACCTTCTCGGCGATCAGATCGAGGTCGTCGTTCTGGAACATGGTGATGCTCCAGCCGAAGTCGCGGTTCACGCCCAGGGAGGCGAACGGCATCAGGGCCTGATAGTGGCCGTAGAGTTCGAATCCCGGCGCCGAGAGGTGCGCTTCGTACCACACCGACGGCGCGGAAAAACGGATATGCGGATCGCCCGCCAGCAACGGCTTGCCGCTTTGTGTCCGGCTGCCCGCGACGGCCCAGGCGTTGCTGCCCTCGAACTGTGGCAGGCCGTTGTCGGCCAAGGCCTGTTCGCTCAGGCGGGCGAGGGCATTGAGGTCTTTCCAATCGGCGCTGGCCAAGGGGGTAGCGGTCCCGTTGAGCACGCCCTTGGGCTGCCAGTCGAGATCGAAGATGTTCAGGTATTCGGCGCCCAGTTGATCGCGCACGAATGTCAGCAAGGGTTCGGTACGAAAGGCCGCGGCAAAACTGTAGGCCATGTAGCCGGCGATGCTGATGGTGTCCTGGGCGGTGAACGGGCGTTTTGGAATGCCCAGCACATCGAACTCCACAGGTTTGGCGTGGCTGTCCTGATACTGGTTGATTCCGTCCAGATAGGCCTGCATGGCGATGAAGGAGGGCGACTGTTTGTCGAGGTTCGCGAAATAGGTTTCGGCGCGTTCGCGAATGCGCAGGCTGCGCATCAGTTTGTCGGTGTCGAGCAGTTTTGGCCCGAGTACTTCAGCCAGTTCGCCACGGGCCAGGCGACGCAGGACTTCCATCTGGAAAAGGCGGTCCTGGGCATGCACATAGCCGAGGGCGCGGTACAGGTCGGTTTCGTTGTCGGCGCGGATGTGCGGGACACCGCGCTCGTCGTAGCGCACGCTGACGGAGCCTTGCAAGTGTTGCAGTTCCACCATGCCCTGGCGTGACGGCTGCTTGCTGTAGAGGTATCCGCCGGCACCGGCGGCCAGCACGACGATCAACAGAGCGAGAGCGGTCAGGCTGCGTTTCATAAGAGTCCGTTCCATGTTGTTAGAATTATTGGGAGGAAAGTTTATGGTTTTGATCTTGTCGATAGTAGTGCTTTGAGAATTAATCGTGCAATATTTTTAATTAGGAATTTTCCTTCGGGCTTCTAGGAGTTTTACTACAGGATGTGATGTTGCAATATTTTACAGCGGATCTTAGTCTTTAAGTTGGGGTGTATTGGTAGTCACATATTTTTCGTTGATAACGATAAATACAATCTGATGGTCAAAGAAAGGGCGGCATGTTGCCCTCTAATTTGTCAGTGCTATCTGCCAAAAATCGCCAATGAACAATAAGGTACGCACTCAAGACGTTATTTGAATATGGATAAACTGACATGGATAAGTCATATGAATGATGCTGAAAAATATTTAGGGTTTCATAGGAAGTTAGGACCAGGCTCTTTTGAGATTGGCCCAGTATATATCAGCGAAAAGGAACCATCGCGGCAGGATATCGGTGGTTATTTCAAAGGGGCCTGGGGGCCGTATGAAGGCCCCCATAGAGGTACCGGTGCTGGCTCTGGGAAGCTCCGTCCGATTACTCCTTTCATATGGGATGATCTGATGTTGGAGCAGAAAGTAAATAAGGAATACATAGATAGTGAATACGTAGAAATTTTTAATAGGCTTGCAGAGACAACTAAAAGAGAAATAGAGCATGAAAAGCAAGCAGCCAAAATGGGGCGCGCTCTCTCGTTAGCGGAAACGGCCAAAATAGATCAGGAAGTAACTATTAAGGCAATCCAATCAAAAGCAACAGAATACCGAGCCCATAACGAAGTCGCACACTCGCTTTACGGTCATAATCCATTTTTTTTGATGAAGGAGTTGTCCTTCAAGAAGCTCCATGAAAGCCTGGACTTGAATCAGCCAAGTTTCGTGGGTGCCTATGATGCAATAGACAAGGCGCATCGTGCTGCGTTAGAGCTTAAACGTCTTTCGTTGGGGATGCATGTTCTGGCCAATCAGCTCCCAGAACTGTCTATGAAAAAAGACCAGGCAAATGCCGGGGTTTCGAATGATAGAGACGGTCAGAGGCGTCTTGCGGCAGAAAGACTTTCAGTTGTCAATTTGGAAACAAACATTCGCTTTCAACTGTTGCCTGTATTTCTCGCTGAAAGAATTGTTGCAGTAGCAGGTTCGATAGGAGGGCGTAGCCTATCTCAATCGCTCATTCATTATAAAGCGGCGACAGATCAGATATTTAATTCGGAGTGGGCTGCTGTCCGCCCTTACGTAAAGGCAAACCCAAATATAAATGCACCATTAAGCAAGCCTGAGCACGAGGCTCTTAATAATCTGGTGGACTTTCAGGCCAATACGAATATTGGAAAGCGCTGGCAAGATTACCATGTAGCGCTTCTTCACTCAGAAAACCTTCGATATTTATGGGAAACAACAGTTGCCTTTTCTGGGTTGATTGCTCGCGCCCAAGAAGCGGAGAGTTTGGAAGAGCAGTTACGTATTGCAGCGGAGCAGGAAGCTCGTTATCTACAAGAACAAGCTCGTATTGCGGCAGAGGCTGAAGCAATGCGTGTAGCTGCTGAACAAACTCGTATTGCGGCAGAGGCTGAAGCAATGCGTGTAGCTGCTGAACAAGCTCGTATTGCGGCAGAGGCTGAAGCAATGCGTGTAGCTGCTGAACAAGCTCGTATTGCGGCAGAAGCTGAAGCCAAGCGTATTGCTGATGAGCAGGCACGTGCAGCAACAGAGGCTATTCGAAGCGCCAACACGTTCCGTGCCTCAGGTGCTGCGTCAGCGGCAGGACCGTTGTTTATGACCTCGGCGGGAACCGTTGCTGTTATTGAGGCAGCTTCGGTAACTCTGCAAGCGGGTATCCGTGCGGCAATTTCAAATTTGGGAGGTGTTGTCGCAGGTGTTGGGGCCGGGGTTGTTGTAGGTGTTTCAGCACTGTTCTACTCATCGAAGTTGGGTAATGGCGAATTACCTAAACGTTATGCTTTCAGTACACCTCTCTCGGACCTTGCACCTGACATTGGGCAAAATTTAAACGCCGTCGCTGCTGCTGGCGGAACTGTTGATTTACCTTATCGGGTTAGCTCGAAGACTGCTGCGGATGGGAAGTCAGAGCTTTTTGTCGTCAAGACGGATGGTCTGACTGTTCCTTCGAAAGTCAGCGTAGTTGCTGCTACTTATAACGCTAAACAGAGCGTCTATACCGTCACCACAGAGGATGTACCACCACGAACCTTTACATGGACCCCTGTCGTCAATCCAGGGAATAGTTCGACGATTTCACCTGCTGAACAGCCAGTGCCACCGGTCTACACTGGGGCAACGGTGACTCCGGTTGAGGGACGGCTCGATACATTCCCTTCGGTTTCCGAAGCCAGTTTTGATGATTTTATTACGGTTTTTCCGGTGGATTCTGGCCTGCCACCGGTCTATACGATGTTTCGGGACCGGCGAGAAGATCCGGGTGTTGCGACAGGTTTTGGTCAGCCTGTATCGGGGATCTGGCTTGGGGCTGCGTCGCTGGGTGAGGGTGCACCTGTTCCGTCGCAGATTGCCGATCAACTGAGAGGCAGGGAGTTTAAAAATTTCAGGGCGTTTCGAGAGACTTTTTGGAAAGCAGTCTCTAATGATCCTGAGTTAGCTAAACATTTTGATGTTGGTGTTTTGGCTACAATGAAGAAGGGTCGAGCACCTATTGCAAAAGAGAGTGAGCAGGTGGGTAGGCGAGTGAGGTTTGAACTGCATCATAAGAAGTATATCTCCGAAGGTGGTGGTGTATACGATATTGACAATATTAATGCAGTTACTCCGAAAAATCATATTGAAACTCATAAGGGGTCAAAAAATGAGTAAGTTAATAAGTGAGATGTCAGAGGGCGAGTTTTTGAGGTTTGTTACGAAAGTATATAATGATGAATATGATACGGAAGAGGAACACACTGACGCGATTTTAGAGTTTAAGGCCCTGACCGAACACCCATCTGGGTCCGATTTGTTGTTTTATCCAGAGGCCGGGAAGAGTGGGCCGGTGGCAGTAGTGGCAGAGGTGAAAGCATGGCGGGCAGCGAACGGAAAGCCAGGATTTAAAACGGTTTAAGCTCTTGATTCAAAAAAAATGGTCTTGCCGTTAACTGACGGCAAGACCATTTCTTTTATCGGCTGACTAGCGATTGGCTCTCTCATTGCCAATCCACGGGCAGTAACACCCCACCGCCAGCGTATGCGTGGCACTCACCGCACGCCCCTCATCCAGCGCTTGCAGGATCGGTTCGATAAAGCTGTTGCTGGAGTTGCAGGTCAAGCCTTCGCTGTAGGGGCCGAAGTACGCCAGTTTGCCGCTGCGATCCCAGATCGCCACGGCCGGGCTGGCGGGGATCTGTTCGGAGCCGGGCAGGATGTCGATGGACTTGAGGCTGCTCAAGGTGCCCGGCAACTGGCCGTGACTGCCGGGTTTTTGCACGGCATAGAATTCCACGCCATGGGGGACGTAGCGCTCGACCAGTTCGGTCAGGTGTTGTTGATTGCCGACATTGCACGGGCAGGCCGGGTCCCAGAAATGCACCAGGCGGATGGCGCCAGGGCCGGCGAGAGCTTCGGGAAGGCGCAGCGGATCGCCGGAAAACATCGCCGTGTGCTCGCTGAACGCCCGCAGGTAACGCCCCTGGAACCAGTCGTACGCCGCCCACAAGACGCCGGCACACACCACGGCGAGCAGGCTGGCAAACAATGTGGCGCGAAAGGGCGGGCGCATCGGTTCGATCCTCGAAGGTCGGCTAGCTTGCCATGCTTGCCGCGACAGAAGAATATCGCAGGCCTATAAAGTCTGTTTCACGTTCTGGAATCGTCCATGCCGGCTACTTTCGACCCTGATCTTCTACGTGCAAGTCTGCTGCCATTGGCGGCCGGGCAGCCGTTGTCGGCGCAGGCGCAGGCCTACCAGCGATTCTACGGGCTGGATTTCGCGCCGCGTCAGGTGCGCAGTGGCCTTGGGCGATTCGAGGTCGATGGATATGAACTGGTCAGCCAGTTCTGGTGGCCCGAGCGAGCCAAGGCGACGCTATTTGTCATCCACGGTTTCTACGACCACACCGGGCTCTACCGGCATGTGATCGAGTGGGCGCTGGACCAGGGCTTCGCGGTGATTGCCTGCGACTTGCCGGGGCATGGGCTGTCCAGTGGCGAGCGGGCCAGCATCAAGGATTTCGCCGAGTACCAGGACACCTTGCAAGGCTTGTTCAGTGAGGCGCAATCCCTTGACCTGCCGCAACCGTGGCACCTGTGTGGGCAGAGTACCGGTGGGGCAATCGTGATCGATCATGTGTTGAATGCGGGGGCGAGCAGCCCGGCCCAGGGGCAGGTGATTCTGTTGTCGCCGCTGGTGCGGCCGCGGGCGTGGGGTTGGTCGCAGCTGAGTTACTACGTGCTCAAGCCTTTCGTCAAAGCCATCGCCCGGCGCTTCAGCGAGAACTCCAACGACCCGGCATTTTTGCCGTTCCTGCAAGCCGATCCGTTGCAGCCGCTGCGTCTGCCGACCGCCTGGGTGGGGGCGTTGGCGCGCTGGATCAAACGCATCGAGGCAGCGCCCATGAGTAGCCGTCGGCCGCTGATCGTGCAGGGGCAGGCCGACATGACGGTGGATTGGGAGCACAACCTGGAGGTGTTGCGGAGCAAGTTTGATCGGCCGCAAGTGTTGATGCTGCCCGAGGCGCGGCATCATCTGGCGAATGAGACGTTGGTGATGCGAACGGAGTATTTCGGGTTTTTGACCAAGCGGATCAAGGGGCGGAATCTCTAGCGCCTGTTCCGGCCCTTTCGCGGGCAAGCTCGCTCCCACAATGGGCCGGCGTACTCAGATCCACTGTGGGAGCGGGCTTGCTCGCGAAGGCGATCTATCTGACAGCGAAGTTCACTGGGTCAGGTTTGAATTGCTCTGCCCTACCGCCAACCCCGCCCGAATCGCCGCCAGCGCCGCTTGATAATAAGCCTGGCCTTGCGTCGATTCGGCAAAGGTCGCGAACTCCTCCAGCTCTTCATCCGACAGCTCGCGATAGACATACAGCAGCGTGTTGTTCAGGTCGCTGCCGATCTGGTCCATCAGGCGCTGGCGCTGGCCGTTGAGCATGCCCTGGGCCTGACCGGCACCCAGCAACCCCGGGATCATCGAACTCAAACTGTCGGCGGCAACGCCGGCAATCGCCAGGCTGACTTCCGCGCCAGCCTCGCGTGCGGGCAGCGCTTGTGCCAAATGGCCGATGATCAGCAGGCGGCTGTCGCTGGCCTGCATCTTCGGCAGACCCTTGGCGTTTTTCGCCAGTTGGTCGCGGCGGGTCGCCAGCAGCTCGGCGGCGACAATTTTCTTGCCCAGGGGCGACTGGAAAAACGTCAGCGCGGGTTTGGGATCGGCGAGATTTTTGCGCAATTGCGCTTCGGCGCGCTGGTCCACGGCCTGGGCGGCAAAACGCTGATTGCTGTTGCTGACCAGTGCCTGAAACACCGCCGGAGGCAGGCTGCCCTGGTAGCGTTGTTGAGCAGCCGAGAGGGCGTCGCTGAAATGCGCGCGTTGTTCCGGCCAGCCGGCGACCTTGTACAACTGGTCGTGGCCGTCTGCCCAGGCGGGCAAAACGCAGAACATCAGCAGTGATAAAAGCAAACGGCGCATAGGGACTCCACTCAGCAGGCGACTATTCTCCGTGGGGTATCGGTACTTGTCGAGAATTCGTATCAACCCGCTGCGCGGCTCTGTCGGATTTCCGGGCACAGGAATACTATGCGCGCCATGCAAATATCCTCTGATCACCCGCTGCTGTTACGAATCGTCGACGACCTGGCCGAACACGGCTGGTCGCAGCAGAATATTTTCCTGCCGCTGGATCTGACCCGGGCGCTGGCGGCCGAGTGTCGCAAACGTGCTGCCGAGGGTGAACTGGCTCCGGCCGCCGTGGGCCGTGGGCCGTCATCGGAGATCCGCGAAGGGATTCGTGGCGACCATATCCAGTGGATCGACCCCGGCCAGGCCGAGGCGTGCGACAGCTACCTGAATCTGATGGACAGCCTGCGCGAGGCAATCAATCGCGGTCTGTTTCTCGGCCTCGAGGATTTCGAAAGCCATTTTGCGATGTACCCGCCAGGGGCGTTCTACCTGAGGCATGTCGACCGCTTTCGCGATGACGACCGACGCATGGTTTCGGCGGTGGTTTATCTCAATGACGGCTGGCTTCCCGAACACGGTGGTCAGTTGCGCATGTACCTCGATAACGATCGTGTCCACGACGTGCAGCCTACCGGCGGCTGCCTGGTGGTGTTTCTCTCCGGCGAAGTCCCCCACGAAGTTTTGCCCGCGACCCGCGATCGCCTGTCGCTGACCGGCTGGTTTCGTCGGCGCGGCAACGAGCCGTTCTGATCATGCGGAAAATTCTCGTCAGCCGTTGCCTGTTGGGCCACCGGGTTCGTTACGACGGCGGGGCCAGCGGGCCGTTCGATCAGCTTCAGCAGTGGCTTGATGAGGGCCGGATCGTGCCGTTGTGCCCGGAGGTCGCCGGTGGATTGCCGACGCCTCGGGCGGCAGCGGAGATTCCAGGTGGGCAGGGCGCGCAAGTCCTCGATGGCCAGGCGTTGGTGATCACTACCGAAGGCGAGGACGTCAGTGCGCAGTTTCTGTCGGGGGCGTATCAGGCACTGGAACTGGTGCAAAAACATGGCATCCGCATCGCCATCCTCAAGGCCAATAGCCCGTCGTGCGGCAATCTGCTGACCTATGACGGGACGTTCAGCGGCGTGAAGGTCCGCGGCGAGGGCGTGACGGCGGCGCTGCTCAAGCGCCATGGGGTGCAGGTGTTCAGTGAGTTGGAGTTGGCGCAAGCGGCGCAGGCATTGGCTGCGCTGGTCTAGCCACCAACCTGTAACCCATGTGGGAGCGGGCTTGCTCGCGAAGGGGCCCTGTCAGTTGCAACATATGTTGACTGACACAACGCTTTCGCGAGCAAGCCCGCTCCCACAGGTTTTGCTTTCACTTCAGGTCCGCTTCCTTCCCCAACCACTTCTGCTCCAGCGCGTGCAATCTCCCGTCATCCTTGATCCGCTGCAGGGCGTTTTCCAGGCTGGCATGGAACGCCGGATTACCTTTCTGAAACGGAATCGCCAGGCTCACGGCCGGGTTGGTTTTGGGCTTCTCTTCTGTCAGCGACTGCACCAGCAGAATGGAGCGTGGCTCTTCTTTCTGCGCGATCAATTGCGCATGGGTTTGAACGTAAGGTTCGCTGAAGTCGAAACGATCCCTGAGATCCGGGGTCACTGCTATGTGGTTGATGGCGATGTCGTATTTGCCGCTTTCGACGCCGGTCAGCAGGTCGCTGCCGTCGGTGACGACAAAGTCGGCCCGGACATCGAGCTCACTTGCCAGCAGTTGGCCCAGTTCGACTTCGAAGCCGGTGAGCTTGTCGTCATCCTTGAAGTTGAACGGGGGGGTATTGGCTTCAACGGCAATGCGCAATTCACCCCGGTCGTTGATGTCATCAATCAGTTCGGCGTGAGCCAACGGGCTCAAAAGGGGTAGCAGGCAGATCAGGCCAGGCAGAAAGCGCATGGTCACTCCTTTGAATTTATTATCGCGACCCTCTGATTCAGGCTCGCTTTGCTATGGTTGTCGAGTGCCTTCGACAACAATTGGCCATGAAGTTGTCATGGTCACGCGGATTTTACGGAAAAACTGGAGAAGAGAATGAAAACCTTTATGTCACGTGCTGCTTTGGCTGGCCTGTTGATGGGTGTTTCAGTGCTGGCCAGTGCAGCAACGCCGGCTCCGAAAGGCGCCGAAGTGTCCATTGTTTCTCCCGAGGACGGTGCGACGATTCCACAGACTGTCGTCGTCAAGTTCGCGGTCGAGAACATTGCCCTGGCTCCGGCGGGCGATCCCACCAAGAACACCGGTCATCACCACGTGCTGATTGACGTCGATGAACTGCCAGCCGCCGGTGCGCCGATCCCCAAGGATGCCAACCACCTGCATTTCGGCGGTGCGCAGACCCAGGCTGAAATAACGCTCACGCCGGGCAAGCACACCTTGCAGCTCGAACTGGGCGATAGCAACCACATGCCGTTCGATCCGCCGATCGTTTCCAAGAAGATCACCGTCAACGTCAAGTAACGTTGTGGCGTGAATGAAAAAGGGAGCCCGTAGGCTCCCTTTTTAGTCGCTCAGGTCGTGATCAGAACAACACACGGCTACGGATGGTGCCGTTGACGTGTTGCAGCTTCTCTTGCGCCAGGTCCGAGTACTCGGCGTCGACGTCGATTACCACGTAGCCGACCTTCTCGTTGGTCTGCAGGAACTGACCGGAGATGTTGATGCCGTTTTCGGCGAAGACCTTGTTGATCTCGCTGAGCACGCCCGGAATGTTTTCGTGGATGTGCAGCAGGCGGTGCTTGCCAGGGTGAGCCGGCAGGGCCACTTCCGGGAAGTTCACGGACGATACCGAAGTACCGTTGTCGCTGTACTTGACCAGTTTTTCCGCGACTTCCAGACCGATGTTGGCCTGGGCTTCAGCGGTAGAACCACCGATGTGCGGGGTCAGGATCACGTTGTCCAGGCCACGCAGCGGGCTTTCGAACTCTTCGTCGTTGGAGCGTGGCTCCACCGGGAATACGTCGATGGCCGCGCCGATCAGGTGCTTGTCCTTGATGGCTGCAGCCAGGTGGTCCAGTTCGACCACGGTGCCGCGGGCGGCGTTGATCAGGATGCCGCCTTTCTTGATAGCGCGGATCTCCTTCTCGCCCATCATCCACTGGGTGGCGGCGGTTTCCGGAACGTGCAGCGAAACGATGTCGGACATCGCCAGCAGCTCGTGCAGGTTGCCTACCTGGGTGGCGTTGCCCAATGGCAGCTTGGTGATGGTGTCGTAGAAGTACACCTGCATCCCTAAGCCTTCCGCCAGGACCGACAGTTGAGTACCGATCGAGCCGTAACCGACGATGCCCAGCTTCTTGCCACGGATCTCGAAGGAGTTGGCCGCGCTCTTGATCCAGCCGCCACGGTGGCAGGAAGCGTTCTTCTCAGGGATGCCACGCAGCAGCAGGATCGCTTCGGCCAGCACCAGTTCCGCTACGGAGCGGGTGTTGGAGTACGGCGCGTTGAACACGGCGATACCGCGCTCGCGAGCAGCACTCAGGTCGACCTGGTTGGTGCCGATGCAGAAACAGCCGACCGCGACCAGCTTCTTCGCGTGATCGAAGATCTCTTCGGTCAGTTGAGTGCGGGAGCGAATGCCGATGAAGTGAGCATCAGCGATCTTTTCCTTGAGCTGGGCTTCCGGCAGAGAACCTGTCAGGTACTCGATGCTGGTGTAGCCCGCCGCCTTGAGGACGTCGACAGCCGATTGGTGGACGCCTTCGAGAAGAAGGAACTTGATCTTGCTCTTATCGAGAGAAGTCTTGCTCATCTGCGTAAACCTGTATCCCGGAGAAAAATGGCAGGAAAGGGAGCAGCCCGGAGCTGACCCGCACGGCAAGAAAGCCGTCACCGCAGAACAGCCCTTGGGCACTATCCTGCGGGGTCGGTATGCTAGCATATGCACCCCGCTAAACACTCATTCCTGCGACGTGAAGCGTTCTCAGGATGACCATGAATTGTTCGAGAGTTCTGTCGATGACCAATCCTGCCCTGATTGATGAGCTGAAGACCCTGGTTGAGCCTGGCAAGGTGCTGACCGATGCCGACTCCCTGAATGCTTACGGAAAGGATTGGACCAAGCATTTCGCCCCGGCCCCGACCGCCATCGTGTTCCCCAAGACCACCGAGCAGGTCCAGGCCATTGTCCTGTGGGCCAATAAACACAAGGTGGCGCTGGTGCCGTCCGGCGGTCGCACCGGTTTGTCCGCCGCTGCCGTGGCCGCCAATGGCGAAGTGGTCGTGTCGTTCGACTACATGAACCAGATCCTCGACGTGAACCTCACCGACCGTACTGCCGTTTGTCAGCCGGGCGTGGTCACCAAGCAATTGCAGAACGTCGCTGAAGAAAAAGGCTTGTACTACCCGGTGGACTTCGCATCCTCCGGTTCGAGCCAGATTGGCGGCAATATCGGCACCAATGCCGGCGGGATCAAAGTCATTCGCTACGGCATGACCCGTAACTGGGTGGCCGGCATGAAAGTCGTCACCGGCAAGGGCGACGTGCTGGAGCTGAACCGCGACCTGATCAAGAACGCCACCGGCTACGACATGCGCCAGCTGTTCATCGGCGCCGAAGGCACCCTCGGTTTCGTGGTCGAAGCGACCATGCGCCTGGACCGCGCGCCGAAAAACCTCACCGCAATGGTACTCGGCACCGCTGATTTCGACTCGATCATGCCGGTACTGCACGCCTTCCAGAGCAAGCTTGATCTGACCGCCTTCGAATTCTTCTCCGACAAGGCCCTGGCCAAAGTCATGGCTCGTGGCGATGTGCCGGCGCCATTCGAATCCGACTGCCCGTTCTACGCACTGCTGGAATTCGAAGCGACGACCGAAGAGGTGGCCAATCACGCCCTGGAAACCTTCGAGCACTGCGTCGAGCAGGGCTGGGTGCTGGACGGCGTGATGAGCCAGAGCGAAACCCAGCTGCAGAACCTGTGGAAACTGCGCGAATACATCTCCGAAACCATCTCCCACTGGACGCCGTACAAGAACGACATTTCGGTCACTGTGTCGAAAGTCCCGGCGTTCCTGAAGGAAATCGATGCGATCGTCGGCGAACACTACCCGGATTTCGAAATCGTCTGGTTCGGCCACATCGGCGACGGCAACCTGCACTTGAACATCCTCAAGCCGGATAACCTGAGCAAGGACGAGTTCTTCGCCAAGTGCGCCACCGTCAACAAGTGGGTGTTCGAAACCGTCGAGAAGTACAACGGCTCGATCTCCGCCGAACACGGCGTGGGCATGACCAAGCGTGATTACTTGACCTACAGCCGTTCCCCGGTCGAGATCGAGTACATGAAGGCGGTCAAGGCGGTGTTCGACCCGAACGGGATCATGAACCCGGGCAAGATTTTCGCTGTTTGATTTTCGAACTTTAAGAGCCAACGAAGCAGGAGTCGGTAATGAGCTATCAGCACCAGTATGTCGACGGTACGCGCATTCACTTCCCGCTGGGGAAAGTGGTGTGCATCGGCCGCAACTACGCCGAACACGCCAAGGAACTGGATAATCCGGTGCCGACCGAGCCGCTGCTGTTCATCAAGCCGGGCAGTTGCGTAGTGCCGCTGGAAGGTGGTTTCAGCATTCCGACCGAGCGCGGTTCGGTGCATTACGAAGCGGAAATCGCGGTGTTGATCGGCAAACCGTTGTCGACCAAGCCGAGCGTTGAAGAAGTGCTCGACGCCATTTCCGGTTTTGCCCCAGCCCTGGACCTGACCCTGCGCGACAAACAGGCCGAGCTGAAATCCAAGGGCCTGCCGTGGGAAATCGCCAAGTCCTTCGACGGTGCGGCGGTGATTGCTCCGTTCGTGTCCGGCAGCACCTTTGCCGACCTGACCGACATCGGCATCCGCCTGACCATCAACGGCGAAGTTCGCCAGGACGGCAACAGCAGCGCGATGCTCAACCCGATCGTGCCGATGATCCAGCACATGGCCGGCTGCTTCTCGCTGCAGGCCGGTGATGTGATCCTCACCGGTACGCCAGTGGGCGTTGGTCCGCTGAATGTCGGTGACGAGATCGTCCTGGAACTGCCGGGCGCCAGCAGCTTCACCAGCAGCGTTCGCTAGTCCAGACATCGCTAAACCCTGTGGGAGCGGGCTTGCTCGCGAAGAGGGTGTGACAGTCGACATAAGTGTTGCCTGACACACCGCTTTCGCGAGCAAGCCCGCTCCCACAAACGCCGATCCTGTCATTTCCCGTTTTTTTCACATCCGGTCTGGATAATTTCAGGCTTTCGGCCTCTGAGCCGGCCCAAAATTGTGCTATTACCCCTAGCCTGAATTTCTGGAACGCATTCCCCAATGGCCACTGCTCCGCTTTCCACGCTTGACCCTGCCCGCCGCTCACGCTTCGCCCTGCGTTGGTACATCTGGCTACTGCTGGTGGCCGCTGTCGCCTACGGCGTTGCATTTGCCATGCACTGGGATGCGCGGGCCGTGCTCTGGGTGAAAGAGCAATTCAAAAGCCCGGCCGAGCGCCAGGCGAGCATCTGGCTTCCGGACTATCGGGCGGTGATCGATGCCAAGCCGTTGCCGGGCATGGAGAAGGACGAAGCGTCGGACGTGGCCTATGACCCTCAGACCAAAACCCTGTTTTCGGTCATGGGCAAGAACCCGTTCCTGGTCGAATTGAGCTTGCAGGGCGATGTGCTGCGCAAAATGCCGCTGGTGGGTTGGAGCAACCCTGAAGGCGTCACCGTGCTAGGCGACGGCCGACTGGCCATTGTCGATGAGCGCGAGCATCTGATCGTTATCGTCAAGGTCGATGCCGATACCCGCGAACTGAACATCGTCGATTTCCCGAAATACGACCTCGGCCCTTCCAAAGACCAGAACAAGGCCTTCGAAGGTGTCACCTGGGATCCGAACAATCAGCAACTGGTGCTGGGCGAAGAGCGCCCGCCGGCATTGTTTACCTGGAGCGGTGACGGCAAGGTCCTTACCGGCGACAAGCTGAAACTGGCCAGTCATGCGCTGGACATGCGCAACCTGTCTGCCCTGGCCATCGACCCGCGCACCGGCCACATGCTGGTGTTGTCCGCCGACTCGCACCTGTTGCTGGAGCTGGACAAGAAGGGCGAGCAAGTCAGTTTCATCGCCCTGCTGCGCGGCTTCAACGGCCTGAAAAACACCATTCCCCGCGCCGAGGGCGTGACCATGGACGAAGCGGGGACGCTGTACATGGTGAGTGAGCCGAACCTGTTCTATCGCTTCGAAAAACAGCGCTGACGTTTACGGCTTGTAGGACTTCTTGCGCTCGGTTGTAGGAACGGGCCAGTGGCCATTAAGCTTCAGTTCAGACAGGCGTGATATTTCATCCGCCTGTTTTGACCCTGAGCCTGCCCGAATGCGTCGATTTGCCCGCCCCAAATCCCTGATCCTGATCCTGTCGGTGCTCTCGCTGATCGTATTGATTGCGCTCGGCCAATACCTGCGCCTGTTCGAACGTGCCTGGTTCAATCTGCATACGCTGTGGCAGACGGCGAGTTCCCAGTCCATGGCGCTGGACCAGTATCGGGTCGTGACCGAAGCTCAGGTGATCGATGGCCTGCCTGACAACGTTTCAGCATTGACCTACGACCCGGTGCGCAAAAGCCTGTTCACCGTCACCAATAAACGAAGCGAGTTGATCGAGTTGTCCCTCGACGGCAAGATTTTGCGTCGTGTGGCGCTGGTCGGCTTCGGTGATCCGGAAGCGGTTGAATTCATTAATGCCGACACTTACGTGATTGCTGAAGAGAGCCATCAGCGGCTGATCAAGGTTCGTCTGGAACCTGACACTACCTTCCTCGATGCGGCAGACGCCGAGCAAATGACCCTGGGCGTGCACATGGATAAGGGCGGCAACAAGGGTTTCGAGGGCCTGGCCTACGATTCAGTGGGCAAGCGCCTGTTCGTCGCCAAGGAGCGCAACCCGATGCTGATCTACGAGGTGCACGGTTTTCCGCGCTTCAATCCCGAAGAGTCCTACTCGGTGCACGTGATCAACGACCCCAAACGGGATGCGGGGATGTTCGTGCGGGATCTGTCGAGCCTGCAATACGACGAGCGCAGCGGGCATTTGCTGGCGCTGTCGGATGAGTCGCGATTGATTCTGGAGCTGGATGTGGACGGGCGTCCGCTGAGCACGATGTCATTGCACAAGGGGCGCCAGGGCCTGCAAAAAACCGTGCCGCAAGCGGAGGGGATCGCCGTGGATGATGACGGTACGCTGTACCTCGTCAGTGAGCCGAACCTGTTCTACGTGTTCAAGAAGCCGGCACAGCCCTGAGCAACACCACTAACCCAATGTGGGAGCGGGCTTGCCCGCGAAGGAAACCTGTCAGTTGACATCTCTATCGACTGATACGGCCCCTTCGCGAGCAAGCCCGCTCCCACAGGTTATTCGTCCACTCACAAAAAGGTGGGCAGTCGGGTTCACTCGGCCCGCAGTGTCTTCACGCCTTCGTTGGTACCCAGCAGCAACAGATCCGCCGGACGCGCCGCGAACAAACCATTGGTGACCACGCCGACGATCGCGTTGATCTGCGTCTCCAGTTCCACTGGATTGGTGATCTGCAGGTTGAACACGTCGAGGATGATATTGCCGTTGTCGGTCAGCACGCCCTCGCGGTAAACCGGGTCGCCGCCGAGCTTCACCAGCTCGCGGGCCACGTGGCTGCGGGCCATCGGGATCACTTCCACCGGCAGCGGGAAAGCACCGAGCACCGGCACCAGTTTGCTGGCGTCGGCGATGCAGATGAACGTCTTGGCCACGGCCGCGACAATCTTCTCGCGGGTCAGGGCCGCGCCGCCGCCCTTGATCAGGTTCAGGTGCTTGTCGCTTTCATCGGCGCCGTCGACATAGAACTCCAGGTCGCTGACGGTGTTCAGTTCATACACCGGAATCCCGTGGCCCTTGAGGCGCGCGGCGGTGGCTTCGGAACTGGCGACGGCGCCATCGAATGCGCCCTTGTGCTTGGCCAGCGCGTCGATGAAGCAGTTGGCGGTGGAGCCGGTGCCGACCCCGACGATGCTCTTGTCGTCGAGTTTCGGAAGGATGAAGTCGACGGCGGCCTGAGCCACTGCCTGTTTGAGTTGATCCTGGTTCATGCGGGCTCCGGGGTGCCGAGGAGGGGAACAAAGGCCGGCATTATAGGCTTCGAGGCCGGGAAGGTCATTGCCCGATTGGCGGGTGCGACGGTATGTCAGGCTGAACAGGTTTTTTGTAGCGAGGGAGGACTGTGGCGAGGGGGCTTGCCCCCGTTGGAGTGCGAAGCGCTCCCCTGCATACTTTCAGACACTCCCAATCAACAGACTTTACGGCTGCTTCGCAACCGAACGGGGGCAAGCCCCCTCGCCACAGGATGTATGTCAGGCCTAAAACCACCGGTTTAGTGTGGTCGTGTGGCTGAAAGCCGGGTTAGACTCCATGGTCCTGCCCAACCCGCTCAGTGATGCTTTCCGATGCTTGAACAGTACGTCAAAAAGATCCTCACCTCGCGCGTTTATGACGTTGCCGTAGAAACCCCGTTGCAGTCTGCCCGCCAGCTCTCCGAGCGGCTGGGCAACAGCATTTGGCTCAAGCGCGAAGACTTGCAGCCGGTGTTCTCGTTCAAGATTCGCGGCGCCTACAACAAGCTGACCCAGTTGAGCGACGAAGAACGCGCTCGCGGCGTGGTCACCGCGTCGGCGGGCAACCATGCCCAAGGCCTGGCCCTGGCGGCCAAGGTACTGGGTGTGAAAGCGACCATCGTCATGCCCAAGACCACCCCCGAGATCAAGGTCGAAGGCGTGCGCTCCCGCGGCGGTAAAGTGGTGCTGCATGGCGATTCGTTCCCGGAAGCGCTGGCGTACTCGCTGAAACTGGTCGACGAAAAAGGCTACGTCTACATTCACCCCTACGACGATCCCCACACCATTGCCGGGCAGGGCACCGTGGCGATGGAGATTCTGCGCCAGCACCCGCAGCCATTGGACGCGATTTTCGTCCCTGTGGGCGGCGGCGGCCTGATCGCCGGTATTGCGGCGTACGTTAAGTACCTGCGTCCGGACATCAAGATCATCGGTGTAGAACCGGATGATTCCAACTGCCTGCAAGCGGCCATGGCCGCAGGCGAGCGCGTGGTCTTGCCGACCGTGGGCATCTTCGCCGACGGCGTCGCGGTCGCGCAGATCGGTCAGCACACCTTCGACATCTGCAAAGACCATGTCGATGAAGTGATCACCGTCAGCACCGACGAAATCTGCGCTGCCATCAAGGATATTTACGACGATACCCGCTCGATCACCGAACCTGCCGGTGCCTTGGGCGTGGCCGGGATCAAGAAGTATGTCGAGCAGCGCGGCGTCAGCGGCCAGACTTTCGTCGCCATCGACTCCGGGGCCAACGTCAACTTCGATCGCCTGCGTCACGTCGCCGAGCGCGCGGAGCTGGGCGAGGGCCGCGAAGCCATCATCGCCGTGACCATTCCCGAGAAGCCGGGCAGCTTCAAGGCGTTCTGCGAAGCCATCGGCAAGCGCCAGATCACCGAATTCAACTACCGCTACAACACCGGCAGCGAAGCGCACATCTTTGTCGGCGTGCAGACGCACCCGGAAAACGACCCGCGCAGCGCACTGATTGCCAGCCTGAGCGAGCAAGGGTTCCCGGTGCTGGACCTGACCGACAACGAACTGGCCAAGCTGCACATTCGTCACATGGTCGGCGGTCGCGCGGCGCATGTGGTCGATGAAGTGATCCTGCGTTTCGAGTTCCCGGAACGTCCGGGCGCGCTGTTCAACTTCCTCAACAAGCTCGGCGGGCGCTGGAACATCTCGATGTTCCACTACCGCAACCATGGCGCCGCCGATGGCCGTGTCGTCGCGGGCCTGCAAGTGCCTCACGATGAGCGCCACCTGGTGCCGGCGGCGCTGGAAGAAATCGGCTACCCGTACTGGGACGAAAGCGATAACCCGGCCTATCAGCTGTTTCTTGGCTGAGGGGCTACGCTGATGGGCAGGTAATAAGGAAATCTGACAATGGAAACGTTAACTGCCCTGAAAGCGGCGCACATGGTGGCAACGGTTGTACTGCTGGCTTGTGCGCTGGGGCTGGGAGTCTGGGTTTTGCTTGCGCGGCGCAGGGGGGACGCGACGGCGGGAAGCCTTACCTTGCAACGGCCGGGTGTATTTGTCTGGCTGTTGATGGGGCTGGCGCTACTGAGTATGCCGTTCACCGGCTGGTGGATGGTGCACCTGGTGGGCTGGCCGCTGGGGCAGACCTGGTTGCTGGCTTCCAGCGTGCTGTACACCGTGGCGGCGCTGGCATGGTTCTGGTTGCTGGTGCGGCTGAACAAGCTGCGCAAGACGCCGGGTGGGGTGGGGAAATTCACCTTTGCCTTGGCGTTGTTCAGTTTTGCCTGCTTTATCGCCATTGCCGGGTTGATGGGCGCCAAACCTGTGTAGGAGCGAGCTTGCTCGCGATGGACGTTAACGAAAACGCGGGGCACCTGACTTCCCGCAGTGCCCTTGAGTTTTTCGCGAGCAAGCTCGCTCCTACAGTTGTGTAATCAGTCGCGCAGACTGATTACCGGCCAACCCCGCTTCTCGGCCTCGGCCCGCAGGTTCGGGTCCGGATCAACCGCCACCGGGTTGGTCACCTGCTCCAGCAGCGGCAAATCATTCATCGAGTCGCTATAGAAGTAGCTGTCTTCCAGCGTAAACCCGGTTTCCTCCAACCAGCGATTCAGGCGCGTCACCTTGCCTTCGCGAAAGCACGGCACATCGGTGCTGCGCCCGGTGTAGCGGCCGTCGAGCATTTCGCATTCGGTGGCGATCAGGGTTTCGACGCCCAGGCGCTCGGCAATCGGCCCGGTGACGAATCGGTTGGTGGCAGTGATGATCACCAGTTTGTCGCCGGCGGCGCGGTGCTTGGCCAGCAACTCGATGGCCTTGGGCAGCATGATCGGTTCGATGCAGTCGCGCATGTAATCGCTGTGCCACTGATCCAGCGTGGCCATTTCGGTGCGGCCGAGGACTTCCAGGCAGAAGTTCAGGTAAGCAGCGTTATCCAGCTTGCCGGCCAGGTAATCCTGGTAGAACGCATCGTTGCGAGCCTTGTAGGCGACGGCGTCGAGGAAGCCGCGCTCGCACAGGTAATCGCCCCAGGCGTGATCGCTGTCACCGCCCAGAAGGGTGTTGTCCAAATCGAATAAAGCCAGGCGCATTGCAGTTACCCGCTGAAAAGTCAGTAAAAAGGCGACAAGAATACGGTCTTTTCACAAGAGTGCACATAAGGTAGGAAGCTTCGTTGCCGCCTTCACAACCTTTGTGGAACAATGCGACGACATGCGTTTGCGAGGTTGTAGCCGTGATCGACCCCGATGGTTTTCGCCCCAATGTCGGGATCATTCTGACGAATGACGCCGGCCAGGTGCTATGGGCTCGCCGAATCAATCAAGATGCCTGGCAGTTTCCGCAGGGGGGAATCAACCCCGAAGAGACGCCGGAAGACGCCTTGTACCGCGAGCTGAACGAGGAAGTGGGCCTGGAGCGCGAAGATGTTGAAATTCTCGCCTGCACCCGGGGCTGGTTGCGCTATCGTTTGCCGCAACGTCTGGTACGTACCCACAGCCAACCGCTGTGCATCGGCCAGAAACAGAAATGGTTTCTCCTGCGCCTGATCTCCAACGAGCAGCGGGTGCGGATGGATTTGACCGGTAAACCGGAATTCGATGGCTGGCGCTGGGTCAGCTATTGGTATCCGTTGGGCCAGGTGGTGACATTCAAGCGCGAGGTGTATCGACGCGCTCTCAAAGAGCTTGCCCCGCGCCTTTTAGCGCGCGACTGACGACGGAGTTCGACCCCGAGCCATGCTCAATACGCTGCGCAAGATCGTCCAGGAAGTTAACTCCGCCAAGGATCTCAAGGCGGCGTTGGGGATTATTGTGTTGCGCGTCAAAGAGGCCATGGGCAGCCAGGTCTGCTCGGTCTACCTGCTTGATCCGGAGACCAACCGTTTCGTGCTGATGGCCACCGAGGGCTTGAACAAGCGCTCGATCGGCAAGGTCAGCATGGCACCCAACGAAGGTCTGGTTGGCCTGGTCGGTACGCGCGAAGAACCCCTGAACCTCGAAAACGCTGCGGACCACCCGCGCTACCGCTACTTCGCCGAGACCGGTGAAGAACGCTTCGCCTCGTTCCTCGGGGCGCCGATCATTCACCACCGCCGCGTTGTCGGCGTGTTGGTCATCCAGCAAAAAGAACGTCGCCAGTTCGATGAAGGTGAAGAAGCCTTCCTCGTGACCATGAGCGCGCAGCTCGCCGGTGTTATCGCCCACGCCGAAGCCACCGGTTCGATCCGTGGCCTCGGTCGCCAGGGCAAAGGCATCCAGGAAGCCAAGTTCGTCGGCGTGCCGGGTTCGCCGGGTGCGGCAGTCGGTACGGCGGTGGTCATGCTGCCCCCGGCCGATCTGGACGTGGTGCCGGACAAGGCCATTGCTGACATCGACGCCGAGCTCAAGCTGTTCAAGACCGCCATCGAAGGCGTACGCGCCGACATGCGCGCGTTGTCTGCCAAGCTCGCCACGCAGTTGCGCCCGGAAGAACGGGCCCTGTTCGACGTCTACCTGATGATGCTCGACGATGCCGCGCTGGGCAGCGAAGTCACCACCGTGATCAAGACCGGCCAGTGGGCCCAGGGCGCGTTGCGCCAGGTGGTCACCGATCACGTCAACCGTTTCGAATTGATGGACGACGCCTACCTGCGCGAGCGTGCCTCGGACGTCAAGGACCTCGGTCGACGCCTGCTGGCTTACTTGCAGGAAGAGCGTCAGCAAACCCTGGTCTACCCCGACAACACCATTCTGGTCAGCGAAGAACTGACGCCGGCGATGCTCGGCGAGGTGCCGGAAGGCAAGCTGGCCGGCCTGGTATCGGTACTCGGCTCCGGCAACTCCCACGTCGCCATCCTTGCCCGCGCCATGGGCATCCCGACGGTGATGGGCCTGGTCGACCTGCCGTACTCCAAGGTCGACGGCATCCAGATGATCGTCGACGGCTACCACGGCGAGGTCTACACCAACCCGAGCGACGTGCTGCGCAAGCAGTTCGCCGAGGTGGTCGAGGAAGAGAAACAACTGGCCCTCGGGCTGGATGCGCTGCGCGATCTGCCGTGCGTGACGGTCGATGGCCACCGCATGCCGCTTTGGGTCAACACCGGCCTGCTGGCGGATGTGGCGCGGGCGCAGAAGCGCGGTGCCGAAGGCGTTGGCCTGTACCGCACTGAAGTGCCGTTCATGATCAACCAGCGTTTCCCGAGTGAAAAGGAACAGCTGGCGATCTACCGCGAGCAACTGTCCGCATTCCACCCGCAACCGGTGACCATGCGAACCCTGGACATCGGGGGCGACAAATCGCTGTCGTACTTCCCGATCAAGGAAGACAACCCGTTCCTCGGCTGGCGCGGCATTCGCGTCACCCTTGATCACCCGGAAATTTTCCTGGTGCAGACCCGCGCCATGCTCAAGGCCAGCGAAGGCCTGAACAACCTGCGCATCCTGCTGCCGATGATTTCCGGCACCCACGAGCTGGAGGAAGCCCTGCACCTGATCCACCGTGCCTGGGGCGAAGTGCGTGACGAGGGCTGCGACGTACCGATGCCGCCGGTTGGCGTGATGATCGAGATTCCGGCGGCGGTGTATCAAACCAAGGAGCTGGCGCGGCAGGTCGATTTCCTGTCGGTCGGCTCCAACGACCTGACCCAGTACCTGTTGGCCGTGGATCGCAACAACCCACGGGTGGCCGATCTTTACGACTACCTGCACCCAGCGGTGCTGCAAGCCCTGCAGAATGTGGTGCGCGATGCCCATGCCGAAGGCAAGCCGGTGAGCATCTGCGGCGAAATGGCCGGTGACCCGGCGGCGGCGGTGCTGTTGATGGCGATGGGTTTTGACAGCCTGTCGATGAACGCCACCAACCTGCCGAAAGTGAAGTGGATGCTGCGCCAGATCAACCTGAGCAAGGCCAAGGAGTTGCTGGCCGAGCTGATGACCATCGACAATCCGCAGGTTATTCACAGCTCGCTGCAATTGGCGCTGAAGAACCTCGGGCTGGCTCGGATGATCAATCCGGCTTCGGTCAAGACGCTCTGAGTCTGTACCGGCCTCTTCGCGAGCAAGCCCGCTCCCACATTTGGAATGCATTCTCCCGTGGGAGCGGGCTTGCTCGCGAAATGGCTCGCATAGACAACGCAAAACTAAAGCCTGATCTCCACTTCCCCAAGATGCCCACCAAACGGCCCGAAGCTCCTTTCGACCATATGCCGCGCCCCATCCGCCTGCACAATCAACGCCGTGCTCGCCCGCGTTCCATAACTCTGGCTGGCAATGAACACACTCGACAACAACGTCTCGGTGGCCAGCCCCACTCCGGTATCCGGCAACTCGGCAAACGGCGCGGTCTGCGCATCGCTCAATAACGCCAACAGCGCCTGAGGCCGCGGATCATCCAGCACCTCGTTCAATGCAGCCTTGGCCTTGAGCAATTTCGGCCACGGCGTGTCCAGCCCGGCGTTGGATAATCCGTAGACCCCCGGGGCCAGCATCACCGCTTCCGATTCCCGTTGATTGAAGTGCCAGAGCTCATTGGCATTGCCGACCAGCAGATTAAAGCCGCCATATTCCATCGATCGGGCGACAACGTCGGCTAAATAGTCGTCTATTGGAATTTCCCCGGTGAGAAACCGCGCGACCAGCTCCCCTCGAGACTTGCGCCCTGGCGGGCGATGGGGATCGCGGATGTTGGTCAGCGCCGCAAAACGTCCGTTGGCACCGACACCGAGCCAGGTGCCCCCCGCCTCGAGGTCGCGCCCCGCATGGACGTGGGGCGCTTCGGGCCATGGTGCCAGAGGCAGGCTGGGGCGGGCGTAGAACTCATCGCGATTGGCCGCCACGACCAGCGGCAGGGCATGACCCGGGCGCCAGGCAAAAACAATCAGGCACATAAGGCTGTCCTTGTGTGTTTTTTGCCCACTCTACGCAGACATCGCTCATCGATCCATCGCCTTGCACAGTGGAGCTTGAGGCCATGCATCCGTTACCATGCCGCTCCGGTTTTGGGGATGCGGGCGGGATAACCATGGAATTTCTGCTCTATCTGGCGCTCGGCGCCTTTGCAGGTGTGCTCGCCGGGCTGTTTGGCGTGGGTGGCGGGATCATCATCGTCCCGGTGCTGGTGTTCAGCTTCAAGGCCCAAGGGTTCGATCCGTCGATTCTCACGCACCTGGCAGTGGGAACGTCCCTGGCGACGATCATCTTTACCTCGGTCAACGCGGTACGTGAGCATCACCGCCGTGGCGCCGTGCGTTGGCCGATCTTCATGTGGATGACCGTCGGCATTCTGATCGGTGCCGGGTTCGGCGCGCTGACGGCAGAAGCGATTTCCGGCCCCAACCTGCAGAAGCTCATTGGTGTGTTCGCCCTGGTGATCGCCGCGCAGCTGGCGCTGGAGGTCAAGCCCAAGGCCAGCCGAACCGTGCCGGGCAAACTCGGTCTGACCGTGGCCGGCAGCGTGATTGGCTGGGCTTCGGCGATTTTCGGCATTGGCGGCGGTTCGTTGACCGTGCCATTCCTGACCTGGCGCAGCGTGCCGATGCAGCAAGCGGTGGCCACTTCATCGGCCTGCGGTCTGCCGATTGCCCTGGCCAGTGCATTAAGTTTCATGATTCTGGGCTGGCACGATCCGTTGCTCCCGGCCCATAGTCTCGGCTTCATTTATTTGCCGGCGTTGCTGGGCATTGCCCTGACCAGCATGGTTTTCGCCCGTTTGGGTGCGCGATTGGCCCACAGGTTGTCGCCGAAGTTGCTGAAACGGCTGTTTGCCGCTTTGCTGTTCTGCGTCGGTCTGAACTTTCTAGTCTGAAGCATCTGCTCTGACGGGCAGCGCAATCCTGGCTTAATCCTGAGGTGGCAGCGTCGCCCGGGAATTTTTAAGATTTGAACTCTAACGAGGAGTCGCAATGCTGCCTTACCCGCAGATCGACCCGGTGGCCCTGGCCATCGGTCCGCTGAAAATCCACTGGTACGGCCTGATGTACCTGATCGGCATCGGCGGCGCCTGGCTGCTGGCGTCCCGCCGGTTGAACCGTTTCGACCCGACCTGGACCAAGGAGAAACTCTCCGACATGGTGTTCTGGATGTCGATGGGGGTGATCGTCGGCGGGCGACTGGGTTATGTGCTGTTCTACGATCTGAGTGCTTATCTGGCCAACCCGACGCTGATTTTCGAAGTGTGGAAGGGCGGCATGTCGTTCCACGGTGGTTTCATCGGCGTGATGCTGGCGGCGTTGTGGTTCGGTAAAAAGAACAACAAGTCGTTCTTCCAGCTGATGGACTTCGTTGCGCCGATGGTGCCGATTGGCCTGGGTGCCGGGCGTATCGGCAACTTCATCAACGCCGAGCTGTGGGGCAAGCCGACCGACGTACCGTGGGCGATGATCTTCCCGCCGTTCAGCGACCCGGCGCAGTTGCCGCGTCACCCGTCGCAGCTCTACCAGTTCGCCCTCGAAGGCGTGGCGCTGTTCCTGATCCTCTGGCTGTTCTCGCGCAAGCCGCGGCCGACCATGGCGGTCTCGGGGATGTTCGCGCTGTTCTACGGCATCTTCCGTTTCATCGTGGAATTCGTCCGCGTACCGGACGCGCAACTGGGCTATCTGGCCTGGAACTGGCTGACCATGGGCCAGGTGCTGTGCGTGCCGATGATCCTCGGCGGTCTGTTCCTGATCTGGCTGGCGTATCACCGCGCTCCGGCGGCTCCAGCGGCAGCTGTATAAAATTCGAACCCCGCAGCGATGGCTGCGGGTTCAAGGACACAGGTAATTCATGAAGCAATATCTCGAACTGGTCGCCCACGTCATCAAGAACGGCACCAAACAGGCCAACCGTACCGGCGTGAACACCATCAGTTTTCCCGGTGCGATGCTGCGTTATGACCTGCAGGAAGGTTTCCCGGCAATCACCACGCGCAAGATGGCGTTCAAATCGGCTATCGGCGAAATGTGCGGATTCTTGCGTGGCGTGAACAATGCTGCCGAATTCCGGGCATTGGGCTGCAAAGTCTGGGACCAGAACGCCAACGAAAACGCCCAGTGGCTGGCCAACCCGTTCCGCCAGGGCGAAGACGACCTCGGCGAAATCTACGGCGTGCAATGGCGCAAATGGCCGGCGTACAAGCAGATCCCGCTGAGCAACCCGGCCGCCATCGAGCAGACCTTGAAGCAAGGCTATCGCCAGATTGCCGAAGGCGAGGAGGATGGTCAGGCCTACGTGGTGCTGTACAAGGCCATCGACCAGGTCCGCCAGTGCGTCGACACCATCATCAAGGACCCGGGCAGCCGGCGCATCCTGTTCCACGGCTGGAACTGCGCCCAGCTCGATGAAATGGCCCTGCCGCCGTGCCATTTTGCGGACAGCACTACAATCACTGTCAAAAAACGTCAGCAAGATTCCGTATTGGTGTCTGCGACCGAGCAAGGGGTATTCCTAGCATGAAGCAATATCTTGAGCTTCTAAGAGACGTCATCGAAAATGGCTCTGAGAAAGGGGACCGTACTGGGACTGGCACTACTGCCGTATTTGGTAGGCAGTTTCGACACAATCTTGCTGATGGATTTCCACTACTGACCACCAAAAAACTTCATTTCAAAAGCATTGCCAATGAATTGATTTGGATGCTGAGCGGGAACACCAATACGAAATGGCTCAATGAAAATGGTGTGACGATCTGGGATGAGTGGGCTACCGAAGAGGGTGACCTCGGACCAGTCTATGGTGCGCAGTGGACTGCTTGGCCCACGAAAGATGGCGGTAAGATCAACCAGATTGACTACATGGTTGACTGCTTGAAGAACAACCCGAACAGCCGACGCATCCTCTTTCATGGTTGGAACACTGAATATCTTCCTGACGAGAAATTGTCACCTCAAGAAAACGTAAAAAATGGAAAGCAGGCGCTGGCGGTATGTCATCTGCTTTACCAAGCATTTGTTGCTGAGGGGAAGCTTTCCATGCAGCTCTATATCCGCAGCTCAGACGTCTTCCTCGGTCTCCCATATAATACGGCCGCTCTGGCACTACTGACTCACATGTTAGCTCAGCAATGTGATTTGATTCCTCATGAGATCATTGTGACGCTGGGAGATGCCCATGCCTATGCGAATCATAGAGATCAAATCGATACTCAACTGATGCGAACACCGAAAAAGTTACCGCAATTAATAATTAATAGAAAGCCGAGTAGCATTTATGATTACAAGTTTGAAGACTTTGAAATAGTGGGCTATGAGTCTGATCCTAGTATCAAGGCTCCTGTCGCTGTTTGAGAGCTTTATTCTTAATGTATTATGGCAAGTCTCAGGGAGAGTTATGAAGGAAGATTGCGTTTTTTGCCGAGAGCTAATCGGGCGTAAGGATACTAACTTTGCTCGGTTATATCCTGAGTTCAGCAGTCGGGTGATCGCTGAAACAGACGATCTCGTTGTGTTTCCATGCATTGGCCAGTTAACTCCTGGTCATTCCTTGGTCGTTACGAAAGCTCACTATTCGAATTTCGCAGAGGCCTTCAACGCATTATCGGATCTGGCTATTCAGTTGAAGTCTGCTCTAGAAAATGCCAACGAATTTCTAGGGTTTAAATCGAAAGACACGCTTTATTTTGAGCACGGAGCGATCACTGCTGATCATGGCGGGTGTGGAATATACCATGCCCATTTGCATTTGGTTCCACAGGCCGGTGGTGTGAAAATTGGTTCTGTATCAGGCTCCGATCCCCAAAGCTTCAAGAGTTTAATGGATGCTTATTTTGCCATCGATGGTGCCAAACCCTATGCTCTAATCGGATCTGAGCAGTCGGGATTTACCACTGAAAGCCTAAATGTCGCTCTTCCGAGTCAAACTATCCGTCGAAAAGTTGCCTCAGAGTTAGGTTGTCCAGTTTGGGATTGGAGAGAGGCAGGTCAGGAAAAGGGAATGATTGATCTATTGAGCAGGAAGCTAGCATGATGGCCGAAGAAACTATCGATTATGTGTGTCCGATAAAATTCGAATATCGCTTTGATAGAAATGCAGCTAAGCACAGTCAGGCTTTGACTATACGTCGCGCATTGGCAAACGCGTATGCTGAAAAGCATCAATCAAAGAACAAAGGCGCTTTCGAGATCGAAAGTTTTGAGCTGTATCCTGTTCCTCGCGCAGGTAATAGTGGTAGCGAAGTTTTCTATTTAGATATCTATCATCAAGGCCAGCAACAGCCCAATCGGTTTGTAGCAAAGTTTCAAGATGTTAAATCAACTAAAAAGGAGTACGTCAGCTCGCTGCGTGCAAAAAGAGCACAAATGTGTTCTGAGGTTGAATATGAGGTTGATGAAGTTAATGACGTAGGAATAATTATCTGCGAACTAGCACGAGTTGCCCACCATTGTGAGTTTAGAGTCTTCTTCCTAGACCTTAAGAATTCCGATGAGCAATGTGCGAGCGCTCTTAGCTCGATCCTAAGCAATGTTGGCAATCAACCAAATGATCAAGGTGAGAGAAAAAATTTCGTCAGTGATTATGAATGGTACGTTGACCGAAAAAATCAACCACTTCTTCGCCTAGATGCGATTGTTCGTTCTGGTGACGACTGTCAAGGGCTAAGCCTTTTAGCTCAAGGGGTAAAAAGCCACTACGACAGAATGGTGGCGGATTTCGATCATCAGGTACTTCCTTATTTGGTGCATGGCGATCTGCATGCTCGGAATTTGATGGTAAATAGTAAAAATGCTAATCAAACTGAACTGATTGACTTCGGTTGGGTGCATGATGGTCACCCTGCGAAAGATTTCGTCTTAATGGAAGCTACGATCAAATACCAATTGCTCAGAGAACTGTTAAGAGACATCAGGCCAGATAGAGCCGAGAATCAGCATCTTTCGGTCGAGTACTTTGAAAGCTTTGAACGCTTCATGTGCAGAAGGGGCATGTGGTTGCCTGAGTTTGAAGAGTATAAGCAATCGGAAAATATTGAGCAGTATTTGCGGGAGGATCAGGTCCAAGCTGTGCGACGTGTTTACGTGTGCGTTGCGCAAATCCGTCAGCAAGCCAGGACCGCTTTGCAGCGGTATATTAGTTTGGCTGGCACAGATAAGTATTCCATTGAACAGCATTATTTTGCGAGTCTATTTTTAGTGGTTCTAGGGCTGAGTGCAATGCCCGAGATGGATATGATCTGGACACTTATAGCGCTTAACAAGATAGGTGATCGGATATGGAACAGCCCGAACTGACCGTCGGAGACGTTGGCGAGCTAAGGCTTTTAAAGGACTTTATTCTGCCTGATGTCTCCTCTTCGGCGTTACCTGGAGACGACTGTGCACATTTGTATATTGGGAGTAGCAGCCTTCTTTGGTCAATGGACCCTTGCCCTACTCCAGTAGCAAACTGGTTTGGTAAGGCTGCGCCAGAAGTTTGGGGATGCTACACCGCAGCTATAAACCTGTCAGATATTGCCTCTTCTGGGGGTAAACCACTGGGTATGCTCGTTTCGTTGGAGATGCCTGATACAACTCCAGTATCCTTCGTACAAGGATTCCAGCGTGGACTGATGGAGTCCCTGACGAATGCAAACGCCAGGTTACTTGGTGGGAATGTAAAAAGCTCTAGCCGCTTCTCTGCAACAGGTACGATCATCGGGAGCCCTGTTTCACGAAGTATCACACGCTCAATTAGTGGCACTGAGTTTTCTGTCTATTTGATTGGGAAAACTGGAGGCTTCTGGACATCGGTAGTAGCCAATCACTTCGCTTGGAAGTCTGTACCGGAATCTCTTCAGCGTCAGTTGGATCGATCACTTTGTTTTCCTGTTCCGCAGGTGGAAGCTGGACAACGGCTTAGCAGCCTTCCCTTCGAAGTGGCTTGCATGGACTGCTCCGATGGCGCAGCGAATGCGATTTATCAATTAGGATCAACTAATAACCTAGATGTCATTTTAGAGCGCGACATTAAGTGGGATTTGCCTAGCGAGTTTGTGAATATCCTGAAGTCTCAGAATATGCTAATTGAAAATGCTTGTTTTAGTTTTGGAGACTGGCAGCTGGCGTGTCTCGTCCCGAAACGCCATGAGGTGATTTTCGAGGAGCAGCTTCGCGAATATACTGTGACGTATCTTGGTCATGCCTTTTCGGGAAGCGGGAAGATAAACGTCGATGATGGTCGAAAACTACTACCTGAACGTTTAAATCAAAATTTCCAGCAAGGGTACAACTCAATTGAGAGCGTCGACGATTTGATCGATGTTTTTATGAGGAAGCCAATTTTTGCGTAGCGAAAGCGTGAGTGAGTCATGATCGTTTCTGGTAATTGATCCGGTATTACAGGTCCTTTGGCTACCTCAAAATTTTTTATTATAGCTACGTCGTGCTCGTCAGAAATATGACTATAAGTGTTCCATCGAAGTAGGCTTTCCTTTTCGATACCGCGCAAGAGGTTGAAAGGTTAGCCATGCTCACGAATAAGCCTAAAGTCATGCAAATGGCTGGTCAGGTCGGATGCAAATGGGTGGGCAGGTCCGTGCAATTACTCACCTGTGATTTGGGATCAAAATCGATTCGCCCAAGTGCCAAGCGCAAATCCAAACGTGGCAGAACATTTCTTGCTGGCTGATGTTGGTGTCAGCCATCCACATGATGAAATCACTGACTGCATCCTGTGATACCACAGGCGAAGGCCTCGTAAACTTTGGCTTGTAAAGAGAATGCTGCCCATTCGAAGGCGGTTTTTTTACCCGATCGCAGAGGAAAATGGGCCTTAGGGCCGGTAAATGCTGACCTTTACACCGTGCTGCCGCAGGTATATATAGCGTTGCCAGGCACCCTGGGGACCAGGCTCGTATTTCCGCAGGCCTGAGTTGAAATGCTTCACGACAATCAAGGAGCAGTCATGGCCGACTCACCTGAAAAAGTAGCTGCACTGGCGAAGTTAGCGCAGCTCGTGCAAGAACTGGAGGCAGCCCAACAAGCGCTCGCTCAATGGCAAGACCGCGATATGAACCGGAGAGACGGAAGCACACGGCAGGACAACATGCACGAAGAAGACGGCCGAGAGGCGCGCGATCGAGTATGGTCCGCACGCAACGCTGTGGATGCGCAGCAAAAGCTGATCGCCTCATTTCCATAGGCCGGAACCCAGGTATCAGCCTAGTAAAACCTGAAGAAGGATCTGCTATGTCTATAACCGATACCGTGCAATACCCCGACGAGCTTGAGAAGCAGGAACTCAAGCTGAAAGAACTAAAGGTGGAACTTAAGTCCGCTCAAAGCGCCATGGACTAATGGGAAAGAGAGGCGGTGGATCGAGACGATGGCAGCCCAGCCCAAGACCGCCGTTTCGAAGAGATGGGTGAGCGCCGTCGAGAGGCCCGTGACAGAGCTCACGATGCCGTCGATGCTCATCAGAAGCTCGTCGATAGTCGCAAATACTTCTGATTGCACCGTTACACCGAAAGCCCGCGATTGCGGGCTTTTTTTTTTGGGGGTCGTATGGATGTAGCAGGCGATAGTGGCGAATTGATCTTTGCATGGGATCGAATGTTACTATCGGCACCCGGACGATACCGCATCTCCTAGCGGCGTTCCGCTTTGACGTATTGATTTCATACGGCTATGGTTTGATTTTCTTACGAGCAGTGCGCAATGGATATCAAGACGCAAATCGAGACCTTGCTGAATGCTTTTTGGGACAAGCGAGCGCAGGACATCATCGACGATCCCCTGTCGACAGATCAACTGGGGGCTCCTCTGGACTCCATCTCTGCTATCGACGCGTTTGTCGGTATTGACAAGCTGGTCCAGCGCAAGCTGCCCGTTGAGCTGATCATCCGCCATGGCGGTTATAACTCGAAGGAGCAGTTCGTCACGGACGTTACCGACAAGGTGCTCCGGCATCTCAAGGAGGTGCCGAAATGAGCGATGTCATGTCTTCGGACCGCAATGATATGGGTGATCGCCTGCGGCAGGCTCGCGAGTATGTAGGGCTCTCGCAAGAAGAAGTCGCAACGGCCATGGGGCTGTCTCGTCCATCGATCACTAACATCGAGCTGGGTGCCAGAAAGGTTGAGGCGACCGAGCTCGGGAAGCTGGCGAAGCTATATCGCCGAACATTGGAATACCTTTTGACGGGCATTGAGCCTGCTCCCAGCGGGCCGGAGCAACTGGCATTCCTGGCAAGGGCGGTGAAGGGCTTATCCGACAAAGATCTGGAAGAAGTCGCACGCTTTGCTGAATTTCTGAAGCAATCTGTGCGTAACCGCGGGGAGTAAATCATGGCCGCACGCGACATCGCGATGGCGACAGCCAGGGTGGCTGCCGAGGTCTTCACTTCCTCTCGCGCCATGGAACGCATCGAGCAAGACGGCTACACACGCATTGATCCCTTTCGCATTGCAGCAGACGAAGGCATTTCGGTGTTGTTGCGGCCTATGGAAAAGCTTCTCGGCGCTTTTATGCGTGAGGATTGCCCCGGGATTCTGGTGAACTCGGCTCGCCCAGCCGGCCTGATCCACATGACCTGCGCTCATGAATTAGGGCATTACTTCATGGGCCATCAGAGCGCGCTGGATGAAACCATCGACTATGGTGGCCAGGCCGCGGTGATGGAACAGGAGGCTGAAACCTTCGGCTACCACCTGTTGGTGCCGCGGCCTCTGCTGTCCATCATCTGCAAGCGCAAGGGCTGGAACAAGGCGTCGCTGAGCAATCCTCACGTGCTCTACCAAATGTCTCTTCGACTGGGCGTGAGCTATTCCGCAGCGGCCTGGTCTCTGGTCCGGCACAAGATCCTTTCATACGACGCGGTTCAGGAACTGTTGAAAGTACAGCCTGCCTCGATCAAGCAGTCACTGTTTCAGGGGCAACTGCCGGATGCCACGAAGGACGTGTGGCTGTTCGACGAAAACGATCAATCCTCGGTTCTGGAGCCTCGTCCGGAAGATCACCTGGTAGTGCGCCTCAAGAGCCACGCATCCGCTGGCTACCTGTGGCGGGCGGACTCGGTGGAGCAACTGACCGAACAAGGCTTTACACTGCTTCCATTGACAACCGCGCGCCCTATGGATTCGCAGGCCGTTGTGTTCGGTGCTGAACCCATGCTGGACTATGTGCTCTCGTCGAAGCGGATGGATGTTGAACAACCCCACCCAGTAACGCTTTCCGAAGTTCGACCATGGATGGGCAAGCAGGCCGGCGATGCCTCTTTTCATTCCAAGACTCATTTCGAGCCGATCGTTGAAGGGCTTTCTCGCGAATCGAAGCGCGCGCTGATTCAAGAGGTCGCCGGCTCGTGATAACAGTCGAGTGTCTGGTCGACAACTCCCCGGTCAAAGCGAGAAACCAGGGGAATCGTCCGACGTGCGTGGCCTTCGCCGTGACCGACTTGAATCGTCAATTTTCTGATGATGATCTTGGTCCCGAGTATTTCTACCGCGCGACGATCCAGAGGATTGCTGGTTGGCAACCCGGAGACGGGGTTCAGGCCGTTGCGGCGGCGGAAGCTTCGCAGGCTGGACATGCCCGGGAAGCCGATTTTCCTTATCAGGCAGATGAGCCCGCTGTTCCCCTTGAGGCCCTGCCTGACGCGCTGGAGTTGTTTGGTCACCCCATCCGCTTCTTCAATGCCGCCGTCGATGAACTGATCGATAGTATGCGCATGGGCGTGCCTGTTGGCTTGGCATTGCGGCTTACCTACGAGTTCTATGCGCCTGTCGATGGAATCGTCCCGTTTAGTCATTCGGTCGTTCCCGGGGCAATGCAGCACGCGGTGGTGGCTGTGGGACTGGGTGTTGACGCTCTCGGCGAGGCTTGGTTTTTAATCCGCAACAGCTGGGGGGAAGAGTGGGGCCAGCAGGGGCACGCCTGGATCCCGGCTGAATATATCGCTGTGCATGCGACGTGCACATTTGGAGTGGAACATGGCAGTCCTGATTCAGCATGACCGAGTAGTGTCCGCCTGGCTGGCTGCGGCCCGCCATCTGGCGACGTGCCCAGATTACGTTGCCAGAAACCTGGTGTTGGAGATCGCTTCGCCCGGCGCTCTGGAAGCGCAGGACAGAGATGTCATTGGTGCGGTCGATGCTGCGATCCGGCGGCGCTGGCCGAAGCTTAGTGTGCAGACGGTAGCGGGCACCATCTTCCCGAACGAGATGTATCGCAGGGATGGGCGTCCTGCATTCTATGAGTCTTACCAGAACGCGATGGCTCGCGGGATGAAGGGTGGGACGTGGGGAACCTATGCCCACAGGATGATGCGCAGGGTCAGCCGGGACGGCAAGACGATCTTCAATCCATTGGAGGTGATCGTCCGAAAACTTCAGGCCTCCAAAACTGGCCGCTGCTATCAGGCGGTATACGAGCTGGGTGTGGTGGATGTCGAATACGACATTGAAGACGACGGATTCGGCTTCGAATTGCCGTTGTACGACCCTGCGACTGATGGGAATAAGCCGATGAATATGCCGTGCTTAAGCCATCTCAGTTTCAAGGTGACCGGCGACAAGCTGGACCTGACGGCGGTCTACCGTTCTCATTGGTACGGCCAGAGGGCGCTGGGAAATCTAATCGGGCTGAGCAATCTGCATAAGTTTGTCAGCGAGGAGTCCAAATTCGAGCGGGGCGTTCTGACCTGCATTGCCACCCATGCGTTCCTGGATGTGGAATCGTTGGGCGGCGCGGCAGAAGCCAAGCAAATGCTCGCGGCGTTTCCTGGTTAGAACAGCGAGCCCTGGCGTTTGGAATTGAATGTCTCAACTGGGATGTTGTACAGGGCACTCATTCCGTTGCGGAAGTCCTTGATGCCGCCGTAGCTTGGATGTCGGATGGCAACAACTTCGACATCGAACCGGCTCGCGTAGCTGTAGGCATCCCCGCCAATGGCGACGACGCGGCGCACGCCCAGCCACTTGATCAATGTCTCGTTGAGCAAGTCAACCTTCTGCAGCTCGCGCGCGGTGAACTTGCGATTGGTAAACGGATTGCCTGGCTCGTGTGGGTGAAACGGGAACACGTTCCACAGTAGCGGCGGGAGCGCGAGCGCCCTAAGCACCGACCAGATTTCGGATGCCGTGCGCTCGACCACTGCCGGGCCGACCGTTGCCTGCTTGAAGTTGGAGCCAGGGTAGCGCTGCATCATTTCCGGCAGGTGGTATTCGTCGGTCAACGCAAGCCCGGTCCGCCGCCCGCCGCGATACCCCAAATCTCGTCCCATCCAGATAGTGTCGACACCGATATCGGTCGCGGCCTTGAGGTAGCCACGCAGATTTCGCCGGCGTGCGGCGACGGCATCGCTGCGGTCATGGACGGGGCACTTGTCAGCGTAGGGATTGAACACGTTGTCCAGCTTCAGCTCAGACAGGGCATTCACAAAGGCGGTAGGGTTCATGGCTGCTCTTTCTTTTCTAAAGGTTCAAAGTGCATGGTGTGCTCGTGCACGTTGATATGTACAGTGCCGCCCCGGTGCTTCTGCAATTCGCGAAAGACCTGAAACCCGGTGAGGATCGCTTTTTCCCATTGCCACAGCTTGCACGCCTCGACCTCGTAGCCTTCAACCATGCTTTTGATTTGTTTTAGCACGCTGTAATCCAGCGCGCCTGGCTCGGCGTCGATAAAAAATTTGCGGCTCTTGGCATGATTGAAGATCCAGGTCGCGATGCCTTCCTCGATGATCATCGCGCGGGCACCGTCTTCGTTCTCGTCCTTCTTCGAATCGGACTTACGTTTGCGTTTGAGCAGTGCGCGCAGTACCGGAGACCAGCCCAAGAAGGCAGCGTACGCCAGATGGAAAACGTCGTGGAAGCGGTAATCGTCCGGCTCGTTGCTGTTGTCCGTGAGCCGATCGCCGATGAAAACACCCCTCAGGCTCTGCACAACGTAGCCGTTCTCTGGAGTGCCCCGCTCATTGAATTCCATGGCCAATTCGGCGGGGAATTGTTCATGATCAGGGCACTTGAGATCAAACGGTTGGGGATAAACGGCTTCGTTGTCTGGCCACCGGCTGAGGATCTTGTCGATATTGCTCCGTGCCACATCCTCGAATCTTAGCTCGAAACTAGCACAGGCGATGGCCAGCTCTGCAAGATGAATCCCCAGGTTCTGGCTGCGCGACGGGGGGGACATTGCTCGCATGGATGTAAACGAAACTTCGGCCAGAACACCGGCACGGTTCGCCAGTCTAGCGAGTTGGGAGGAGCGGTCGACATTATCGGGGCTTCTGCGCATCTCCATGAGGCTGTCGATGTGCCGAAAGGTCACCGGCAGGATGGGGGGCAGCTCGCTCTCCCCATACTGGGAGCGCAGATAGGCGATGCAGCTGGCACCTATTTCATCCGGGCCGACATCCACGGCTGCAGCAATGTTGATCAGATACCACAGCGCGTCACCCAGCTCCTCGGCTGCCAGCTCGCTGATTGATGCTGCCAGGCGGTCGCGGCCGACCTTTTTGACTGCGGAGAGCAGACCGCCGACTTCGCCGAAGTAGCCAAATTTCAGCTTCAGATAGCCCCCCTCGTCGGTCTGAAAGCGATTGGTCCCACCGGCCTTCAGTCGGTATTGGGGGATCGATAGCGAAGGTAGCTGCTGTATCGGTGCTGGCATGGAAGGGCCCTTTCCATTAGTTAGATGCCGCAGAGAGCATCTCGATGAGCCTGAATCATCTCGGATCGCATCTGCCTTGCGTAAATGACAATTTTTTCCCTGTCAACGCCATGCGCACCCATCGCCAGTGCACGCGTCCTGACGGACTTGGTTACATCGTAATGCGGATAGAGCGTCTTGGACTGGAACCAGCTGCGTCTCAGCCCGAGTCTGTCAGCGAAGGCGTGCAGCTCATCCAGCGAGTCGGCAACCAGATGGCTCCATTCACGGCCGCGCCACTTGATTTCTTCTGCATCAACATAGACAGCCATGGTGCTCGCCTTGGAAACGAAAATGTGCAAATATTTTGCACATAGTTAGCAAAAAAATTCAATCGAAATGAACGCATCCGACCTTGGCAAAAGTATAAAAACCGTACGCAGGCAAAAGGGATTTACCCTGAAATACCTGCATCAGAGCACTGGAGTTCACTACACTCAGATCTCCAAGATGGAGCGTGGTGGCTGTAAGCTGCCGAGCAAAAATTTGCTAAAAGTTTGTGATTTTTTGCACATTTCGTATGCTCCCGCTACCAAGCCCGCTCGATCCGAAAGCGTGACTAAGAGGGTCCAGGAGTTGATTCGCTCATGGCCGCAAAGCGAAGGGGTTATTCGCCACTTCCTGGAAGGGGTTGAAATGGCGCTTGAGGCTGGGCATTTAACCTAGGTCTCTGGCTTGAGCATTGCTGAAAGGCGCACGCCGATATCGTCGGCACGAAGTACTTTGAGGAGTCGACGGACCTCGAGAGGAAGTATCAGCCTCTACGCCATCATGCGCAGTCTGTGCTGACCCAAAGGATGCTTTTAGTGCCTTCCTGATGGGAGTGACCAGCGTCTCTCCCAGATACCGCTAGAACGCACGCTGGAATGATTCCTTTGGAACGCTGCCTGGCTGCTGCCGGGCTAACGCCAGGAAGCTGGCCGGCCTCGAAGGCCTCGATCAGGGATAGCCTTGAACCAGGCATCCACTTCAGCCCTAAAGTCTTCAGAGAACGTGTTTCGGTAGTTTCGTGAATGAGGGTAGAGATCGTCTCCTGCAAATTGCCGTAGATGTTCAGGAATTTCCACTGCGCTCGCCCCCCAATAAACAAACTCTTCTCCGATCAAAACGTTGTCCGAATAGGTATCTCGGACAAGGTTCGCCTGGTTCAACTGTCCTCCCACGAAGCTGTGATGCGAGTCTTCCTGAATCCAGTTCTCGCCATCCCGATGGTACATGTTGTCACCATAGGCCAGGCTTTTGCTCGCACGCAGGTTTGGCCGTTTGATCCGGAAGGTCTCGTGATCCCAATATTCCTGGAAGGAAAGCTTGTGGGAAACTCGCATCGCGAAGATGACCCTTCCCTCCAGGTTCAGAGCGACGCTGCCACAGCCGACGATAATATCCCCTACCTGGGCTGATCTCCTGATCTGTGGTTTGCAGGTGCCCAGCGTGCAGATGCCGTGAAACGGATTCGGCGCAAAGCCATAATCCCTTACGAGCTTGTACGAAAACACTTTTGGCACATCACTCATTGGCACTTGACCCGATCAATTTCACGTTCTGTGCTCGGGCTGCCGTCCGCGCGCTCCCAGACATGTTCGCCCTGGATGACGTCGCTCAGGCGTGGGCTGTCGAACGTGAGTACAGAAGTGGCATGGTCGTCGAATACCTGAGGCAGTGATTCGACATTTTCGGCAATGGCCACCATGGTTTTGCCACTCGCCGCGGCATGTTCCGCAGCCCGTTGCAGGCCTCCGTACCCTTCTTCCGGAATCAGAAAAATGCTGATGACAGCATTGTCGATGCAGCTTTGGATCTCCTTGGAGACGGGCTGTGCTGCCTGTGCGGCTTCGACTTCCTCCTGCTCGGCCTCGGCCATGCAGACATCGAAGCCTTGCTCATTCAATTGTTGAGAGACGGCCTGGGCTTTTGATTCGAGCCCTGTCGTGAAGACGATGCACGCTTTATCGCTACTCATGTGTGGAACTCCTCAATTGCATGTGTGGGTTATTGGATGGACTCAAGGGAAGAGAGCACCTTGCTCAGCGCTCTAAAGTGCATTTCACAGACGATGGCTATTCATCGTCGTCATTGCCTTCGCGAAAGCTGATCGTGTGATTCTCGAAGTCCGCCATCACATAACCTTTTCGTTTATCAACGAGCTGCCGGAATATGCTGAATCCGTCCATGATCGCCTTTTCCCATTGCCACAATGCGCACCAGGCAACTTCGTAGCCTCTGACGAAATCCTGAATGGACTTCAGCAGGTCATAGTCGACGTGATCGACTTTCTCGAACAGTTCGCACTCAAGCCCGCGACCAAAGATGAACGTGGCCACACCTTCTTCGATGAGAATGGCCCGGGCGCCGTCCTGGTTTTCGTCAAGCTCAGGGTCGCATTTACGTTTCAGATGAAGGAGCGCCCGGAGTACGGGGGACCACCCCAGATGGACTGCGAACGCCAGGTGGAAGACATCGTGGAAGCGATAGTCATCACGCGCCATCTTGTTGTCAGTCAGACGATCGCCAATGATGATCTTGTTGCACTTCTGAATTACGTACTGCTTCTCACCTGCCGTCTCTTCAGCAATGTAGAACTCCAGCCGCGGAGGGAGTCGTTCATTTTTAGGCATGCCGGCATCGAATCGCGGCGGGTAGGTCGTCTCCGCAGGCCATCGGCTGAAGGTCTTCTTGAGGTTTTCAAGCGCAGCGGCGCCCATGTCCACATCTGCTGAGTCCGCAGCGGCGACCAGCGCCCGAAATATCTCCACCATATGGGCGGAGAGCTTATCGCGGTTGTGATCGAAGATTCCGGTCTTGAAGTCGTTGAGAAGGTCACCCACACAGCCGGCTAGAGCAAGCACCTGAGCACTGAATGACTCTTCCGGGACGGGCTGACCGTGGCGGCTCTGCACGTCTGCGAACCCGAGGGTGGGGTCCGCCGGCTTCACGCTGCTCCAATCAGCCAGCTTACGAAAAGCCAGTTGAGCGATGGTAGAGAGATCAATTTTGGCGCGCGTGGCGAGTGTTGAAAAATACCAGAGAGTGTCTCCAAGTTCCTCCAGGATGGTTGCGTTGTAGCGTTTGAAAGCCGCCCGATCGCGCTGGCGTTTCTTGAAAGCACTCAAGAGGCTGCCGACCTCGCCGAATAGACCAAGAACCGTCAGCTCCAGCCCTTCATCAGGCAGCTTGTCGGTCGTTTTCGCGATTTGCTGGTACGTGCTGATACTCATCCGACCGTCATGAATCTCGGGTGGCAGGATGACGAAATGTTCGGGTGTTTTGGATGGGTCGAAACGGTCGTTCGATGGGGGTGAAGTGTGCGCGTCCATGCAGGCTCCAACTGATCTGATATCTCAGGTTCGACCGTCAACGGTGTGAAGTCGATTTGCCATCATCATGATGGATCCGATGTGAGCTGTTCAAGCCCTGATCTTGGGATTCAGACGGAGAGTCGTGGTGCTGACGCGGGCAGAGATGAAGACATTGTTCATCGCCCTGCGTCGAGAGCGGGTGGCATTTGCGGCCACCCACTGATATCGGAGGGGACGCGCCTCCGAGCGCTGAGGTGCGGGCGGTTAAGGGGGAGTTGCTTCCCAGCAAGTTCCGCCATAGTTGCGCGCTCGATTTTTGCGGCTGTCCATTGAATCTGAGCCAACGGGTGAGTTCGACGCCTTTCTCCTGCATCACGGTCAGGAAAAAACAGCGGGTGGGGCTTCCATTCCTCTAGCGGAGCGTCTTGAAGTGATGCTGCATTCCCGAGCAATCCGCCTGGCGGTGTCCAGCTGCAGTTCAATCGCCAGCTAGCTTCTTCTCGTGAGCTGGTAGTCAGTACCGCTTGCGATCGATACAGCTGCTCCATAAAGACGATGGCCGGAACTATCAATTGGAAGAGCTGCTATTACTAGGTCTAGATCTGCATACGAAAGCTCGATTCCGAAAGAGCCACCTGCTGTACCAGTTCCACCCGAATGTCGAGACCAAGGAGATCTCTCTGACCCTCTACATCCGCTCCAACGACCTGGGCCTGGGCACGCCGTTCAACCTCACCGAAGGCGCGGCGCTGCTGAGCCTGATCGGACGCCTGACCGGCTACACGCCGCGCTGGTTCACCTATTTCATCGGTGATGCCCACGTCTACGAAAACCACCTGGACATGCTCAACGAACAGCTCAAGCGCGAGCCGTTCCCGATGCCGAAACTGGTGATTTCCGAGCGTGTGCCGGAGTTTGCCAAGACTGGCGTGTATCAGCCGGAATGGCTGGAGCTGGTGGAGCCGGGCGATTTCTCCCTAGAAGGCTACGAGCACCACGCACCGATGACCGCGCCGATGGCGGTCTAACGCGCACCATCGAACCCATGTGGGAGCGGGCTTGCTCGCGAAAGCGGTCTGTCAGTGAAATCTATATCAACTGACACGGCCCCTTCGCGAGCAAGCCCGCTCCCACATTGGGTTTTGCGGTGTTAGTGGCCGTGACTACGGCCCACATGTGAATGCTCCACCTCCGGCGCCACAACCCCGCCACTCACTTCCAACCGCTGCAAAATCCCGCATTGATCGACTCCCGGCCCTTCGCCACAGCGTTGGCGCAGGTCGAGCAGTTGTGCCTGCAAGGCCAGCAAGCCGTCGATCCGCGCCTTTACATGGTGGATGTGCTCGTCGATCAGTGCGTTGACGCTTTCGCACTGGTCCTGCGGACTGTCGCGAAACGCCAGCAGGCTGCGGATTTCCTCGAGCGTCATGTCCAGGGTGCGACAGTTGCGGATGAAGGTCAGGCGCTCGGCGTGGGCCTGGGTGTAGACGCGGTAATTGCCGTCACTGCGGGCTGGTTCCGGCAGAAGGTTCTCGCGCTCGTAGTAGCGGATCGTTTCCACGGCACAGTCCGTGAGCTTCGCCAACTCTCCAATCTTCATGACGACAATCTCCAAATCTCCAAAATGGGTGCTTGACCCTATAGTGGCTACAGGGTCTTTACTTGGCAACAGGCACTCTTATGGACGCAACCAATGAGCGATTCCCTGCATTCCCACAAACCCGGGGCTGAACACGAGCACAGCCACAAGCTCAAACCCGTGCAAAAGCATGGCCACGGCGGTCACGGCGATTCCTGCTGTTCATCCAGTGCGACGGCGCCAGCGATAGTAATGCTGAGCGAAGCGCCGACGAACGGGGCCAGACTGAGCAACTTTCGCATTGAAGCGATGGACTGCCCGACCGAGCAGACGCTGATCCAGAATAAGCTAAGCAAGATGACCGGTGTGCAGCAGCTTGAGTTCAATCTGATTAATCGGGTACTCGGCGTGACCCACGATTTGCCCGGTATCGAGCCGATCGTCGAGGCCATACAATCCTTGGGCATGCATGCCGAGCCGCTGGATCAGGGCGCGAAAACGCCGGCGTCGAAGCCGGAGCCCCGGAAAAAGCCATGGTGGCCCCTGGCGGTGTCCGGCATTGGTGCATTGCTGGCAGAAGTTATCCACTTCACCGGTTCCGCGCCGAACTGGGTGGTGGCGGTCATTGCGCTGGTCTCGATTCTCAGCGGTGGTCTCGGCACTTACAAAAAAGGCTGGATCGCCCTTAAAAACCGCAACCTGAACATCAATGCGCTGATGAGCATTGCCGTGACCGGCGCGGTGCTGATCGGCCAGTGGCCGGAAGCGGCCATGGTGATGTTCTTGTTCACCGTGGCCGAGTTGATCGAAGCCCGGTCCCTGGACCGCGCGCGCAATGCCATCGGCGGCCTGATGCAGATGACCCCGGACACGGCAACGGTGTTGCAGGCTGACGGGAGCTGGCTTGAGCAGGATGTCAAAACCATTGGGCTCGGCGCGCGGGTACGGATCCGTCCCGGTGAGCGCATCGGCCTGGACGGTGAAGTGCTGTCCGGTCGCTCGACCATCGATCAGGCGCCCATCACCGGTGAAAGCCTGCCGGTGGAGAAAACCGTTGGCGACAAAGTCTTCGCCGGCACCATCAATCAGGCCGGCTCACTGGAGTACGCGGTGACTGCGGCGGGGGATAACTCGACCCTGGCGCGCATCATCCACGCCGTCGAGCAGGCCCAGGGAGCGCGGGCGCCGACCCAGCGTTTTGTCGACAGCTTCTCGAAAATCTACACCCCGGCGGTGTTCGTCCTGGCCCTGGCCGTGGCGGTGATTCCACCGTTGTTCATGGGCGCGTTGTGGTTCGACTGGATCTACCGGGCGCTGGTGCTGCTGGTGGTGGCCTGCCCATGTGCACTGGTGATTTCCACGCCGGTGACCATCGTCAGCGGCCTCGCGGCAGCAGCGCGCAAAGGCATTCTGGTCAAGGGTGGCGTCTATCTGGAGGGCGGTTACAAGCTTGACGCCCTGGCCCTGGACAAGACCGGCACCATCACCCATGGCAAACCGGTGCAGACCGATTACCTGTCGCTGGACCCGACCGCCGACGAGTTGGCACCGGCCATTGCCGCCGCGCTGGCCGGGCGCTCGGATCACCCGGTTTCCCTGGCCATCGCCAAAGCGGCTGTGGATAAGCAAATCGAGCCACTGGTTGTGGATAACTTTGAAGCGCTGGGTGGGCGTGGTGTGCGCGGCGAGATCAACGGCCAGCTCTATCATCTGGGTAACCATCGTCTGGTGGAGGATCTGGGGCTGTGCTCGCCAGCGCTGGAAGAGAAACTGTTCGCCCTGGAAAAACAGGGCAAGTCGGTGGTGCTGCTGCTTGATTCGTCCGGCCCGTTGGCGCTGTTCGCCGTCGCCGATACGGTAAAAGAGTCCAGCCGTGAAGCCATCCGGCAACTGCATGAGCTTGGCATCAAAACCTTGATGCTCACCGGCGATAACGTCCACACCGCGCAAGCCATTGCTGAGCAGGTCGGCATCGACGAGGCCAGGGGCGACCTGTTGCCGGGTGACAAATTGCAGGCTATCGAGGCCCTTTATGCCCAAGGGCGCCGGGTCGGCATGGTCGGTGACGGCATCAACGACGCCCCGGCCCTGGCGCGTTCCGAGATCGGTTTCGCCATGGCCGCCGCCGGCACCGATACTGCCATCGAGACCGCTGATGTCGCCTTGATGGACGACGATCTGCGCAAGATCCCGGCATTTATTCGCCTGTCGCGGCAGACATCGAGCATCCTCAAGCAGAACATTGCCCTGGCATTGATCATCAAGGCGATCTTTCTTGGGGTAACCTTCGCCGGGGTCGCTACCATGTGGATGGCAGTGTTCGCCGACATGGGCGTGAGTCTGCTGGTGGTGTTCAACGGTTTGCGCCTGCTGCGCAAATAAAGGATGAGGGACGGTTGTGCTGAGTGCCGAGCTGAAGGCGTTTTACATGGTGGCCCGCCTGGGCAGTATTACCCAGGCTGCAAAAAAGCTCGGCCTGAGCCAACCGACGGTGACGACGCAGATTCGCAACCTCGAAAGTCAGTATTCGGTTGAGCTGTTCTACCGTGGCGGCAGGCGTCTCAGTGTCAGCGAGGAGGGCGCGCGGCTGTTGCCCATGGTCAAGGCGCTGATGCAACAGGAAGCCGACATCGAGTTTTTCCTGCGTAACTGCGGCCAGGTCCAGGGCACATTGCGCATTGCCGCCACGGCGCCGTATTACATCCTCGACCTGGTGAAGACTTTCCGCGAGCGACTGCCGCAGGTTGAGGTTTCGGTGGAAATCGGCAACTCCCAGCAGGTGCTCGAAGCGCTGGAGGATTACCGGGTCGATGTCGCCGCATCGTCGCAACTGCTCGACGACGCGCGGCTGATTCGCCGGGTACTCGGCAGCGATCCGCTGGTGCTGGCGGTGCATCGCAATCATCCGCTGGCGGTGCACGATCACGTGCCGCTCGACGCCTTGGCCGGACATACCCTGCTGATGCGCGAACCGGGCTCGACCACTCGGCGCTTGACCGAAGAGTTGCTGGCCGGCGCCGGAGTGGGTTTCGGACCGCTGCTGGAGATCGGCAGTCGTGAATCGATCCGCGAAGCCGTGCTGCGCAACATCGGCATCAGCATCATTGCCCGTCAGGAAGTGCCTCATGATCCGCAGCTGCGGGTACTGACCATCGAGAATGCGCCGCAGATTCCCGAGTACCTGTACTGCCTCAAGGAGCGCAAAGGCGCGCGACTGCCGGCGGCGTTTCTGGGGTTGGCGCAGGAAATGGCCCCGGCTTGAGATTTGTGGTGCCTGTCCTGGCCTCTTCGCGAGCAAGCCCGCTCCCACAGGGGACCGTGATCAATTGTGGGAGCGGGCTTGCTCGCGAAGGCGCCAGATCAAACAACACAGGGCTTGAAGGCTTAACCAAAAATCCCGAATACCACTATCGGCAGTTTTTGCCTTACTGCCACATGACGGACTCATTACAACTCTAGGATGGCCCCATCTGCTAGATGAGGTCCGTCCATGAACAACTCGATCGCAACTGCCCTGACCAACCCCGGCGCACCGATGAAGGTGCGCGGCGTACAGAAGCGTTTTGGCGCCTTCACGGCGCTGGACAACGTTTCCCTCGATGTTGCTGCCGGTGAGCTGGTGTGTCTGCTCGGCCCGTCGGGCTGTGGCAAAACCACCTTGCTGCGCTGCATTGCCGGCCTGGAGAAGCAGGACAGCGGCGAGTTATACCTCGGTGATCGCAACGTTTCCCACCTGGCGCCCCAGGCGCGGGACTACGGCATTCTGTTCCAGTCCTACGCGTTGTTCCCCAACCTCACCGTCGAAGCGAACATTGCATACGGCCTCGCCGGCAATGGCCGCGACCAGATTCGCCAACGTGTCGGTCAGATGCTGGAACTGGTCGGCCTGAGCGGCAGCGAGAAAAAATACCCCGGCCAGTTGTCCGGCGGCCAGCAACAGCGTGTCGCCCTGGCTCGCGCCCTGGCGCCGGCGCCTTCGCTGTTGCTGCTCGACGAGCCGATGTCGGCCCTCGATGCCCGGGTACGCGAGCATCTGTGCACCGAGTTGCGCCAACTGCAGCGCAACCTTGGCATCACCACCCTGATGGTTACCCACAATCAGGACGAGGCCATGCTGATGGCCGACCGCATTGCCGTGATGAACAACGGCAAGGTCGAGCAATACGCCACCCCGCAGGAAATCTACAATCGCCCGGCCACGCCATTCGTGGCTGAGTTCGTCGGCCAGGGTAACTGGCTACCGTTCCAGCGCAGCAGCGACAGTCACGCCCAGGTCGGCGGGATGAACATGCGTCTGGCCGATGGAAGTGCCAAGACCGCTTCCGGCCGTTTGTTCTGCCGTCCGGAAGCGATCAACGTCAACCCACTGGTGCACGAGGAAAACCTGTTCCCGGCCAAGGTTCGCGAAATAACCTTCCTCGGCAACCGCTGCCGCATGAGCTTCGAGCTCGATCATTTGCCGGGTCATGCGCTGTTGGCGGAGCTGGCACCTGAAGCCATGCCGCGCCTTGGCGCCCAGCAGATCATGGTCGCCTTGCCACCGCGCAGCCTGCAGGTGTTTGCCTGATGAGCGCGAACATCGCGCTGCCACTGCCGCAAAAGCAGGTTCGGCAGATATCCCGTGCCGAGATCGGTGACCGGCTGTTCGTGGTCGGCGGCAAGGTCCTGCTGCTGGTGTTGCTCGGCGTCGCCGTGTTGATGCCGTTGCTGGCGATCTTCTGGCGTGGTTTCAGCGCTGAGGCCGGGCAGGGCGGTGGTTGGCTCGCCGCGAAGGAATTGGTAACCAGCGAAAACTTTCACTGGTTGCTGGGTAATAGCTTGAAGGTTTCCCTCAGCGTCGCGGCCATCGTCGTACCGCTGGCCTATCTGTTTGCCTACGCCCTGCAGCGCACCTTGATTCCGGCTAAAGGCATCTGGCGTGGCATCTCGTTACTGCCGTTGATGGCGCCGTCGATGCTGCCCGGCATCGCCCTTGTTTACCTGTTCGGCAACCAGGGCATGTTGCGTGGCCTGCTCTCGGACAACATCTACGGCTTCTGGGGCATTGTGCTCGGCGAGGTCATCTACACCTTTCCGCATGCCCTGATGATCCTGCTGTCAGCCTTGTCCCTGGCCGATGCGCGGCTGTTCGACGCTGCTTCCAGCATGGGCGCCAGCCCGGCGAAAGCCTTCCGCAGCATCACCTGGCCGGCGACCCGTCAGGCGGTGTTCGCTGCGTTCTGCCTGGTGTTCACCCTGACCATCACCGACTTTGGTGTGCCGGTGGTGGTCGGTGGCGACTATCAAGTGCTGGCGCTCGAGGCCTACAAGGCTGTGGTGGGTCAGCAGCAATTTGGTCGCGGTGCGTTGATCGGCATGGTGTTGCTGTTACCCGCGCTGTTCAGCTTCGGTGTCGATGCCTGGTTGCGTCGACGTCATGGTGACTCCATGAGCGGCCGCGCCCAGGTATTCAAGCCTGCACCCTCGAAGCTGCGCGATGGTTGCTACCTGGCCATCGTCCTGTTGATCTGCGCCGCGTTGCTGCTGGTGTTCGGCATGGCGGTGTTCTCGTCCCTGGTGAAGTTCTGGCCGTACAACCTGTCGCTGTCGCTCAATCATTACCAGTTCAACGAAACCGCCGGCGGTGGCTGGCTGGCCTACGGCAACAGCCTGAAGATGGCCTTGGGCACGGCGTTGATCGGCAGCCTGCTGATCTTCACCGGCGCCTACCTGATGGAAAAAACCAAAGGCCAGCGCGGCTTGAACCTGACCTTGCGCATGCTCAGCTTCGTGCCGATGGCGGTGCCGGGCCTGGTGCTGGGGTTGGGTTACGTCTTCTTCTTCAACCTCACCGGCAACCCGCTGCATGTGCTCTACGGCACCATGACGCTGCTGATCGTCTGCACCATTGCGCACTATCTGACCACCGCGCAAATGACCGCCACCACCGCGCTGCGCCAACTCGATGCCGAGTTCGAAGCCGCCGCGCTGTCGCTCAAGGCGCCGCTGTACCGCCATTACCTGCGCGTCACCGTGCCGATCTGCCTGCCGGCGCTGCTGGACATCGTGCGCTACCTGTTCGTCTCGGCCATGACCACCGTCTCGGCGGCGATCTTCCTCTACAGCCCCGACACCATCCTCGCGGCGGTGGCGGTGCTGAACATGGACGACGCCGGCAACGTCGGCGGTGCGGCAGCGATGTCGACCCTGATCCTGATTACCTCGGCGGGCGTTTCCCTGCTGCTGGCCTGGGCTTCGCGCGGTTTGCTGCGCCGCTCACAAGCCTGGCGGCAGACCGCGCCCGGTCATTGAATCTGCACAACCCCTCAACTCAAAAAACAGGAAAAGATCATGTTCAAGCCTATGGCCCTGGCCGCTGCTGTCCTCACCGCTTTCAGCCTGAACGCCTTTGCGGCGAAAACCGAGTTGACGGTGTACACCGCCCTCGAAGCCGAGCAACTGAAGACCTACAAAGAGGCTTTCGAGAAGGCCAACCCGGACGTCGAAATCAAGTGGGTACGCGATTCCACCGGCATCATCACCGCCAAACTGCTGGCCGAAAAAGAACGCCCGCAGGCTGATGCCGTGTGGGGCTTGGCGGCTTCCAGCTTGGCGATCCTCGATCAGCAAGGCATGCTGCAAAGCTACGCGCCGAAGGATCTGGGCAAGATCGGCGGTAACTACCGCGACGCCGCCAACCCGCCAGCCTGGGTCGGCATGGACGTCTGGGCCGCGACCATCTGCTTCAACACCGTCGAAGCCGAGAAGCAGGGCCTGACCAAGCCGGTGAGTTGGCAAGACCTGACCAAGCCTGAGTACAAAGGCAAGATCGTCATGCCCAACCCGGCCTCGTCCGGCACCGGTTTCCTCGATGTCAGCGCTTGGCTGCAAACCTTCGGCGAGAAGCAGGGTTGGGCGTACATGGACGGCCTGCACCAGAACATCGGCCAGTACGTTCACTCCGGCTCCAAGCCTTGCAAACTGGCGGCGGCTGGCGAATTCCCGATCGGTATTTCCTTCGAATACCCGGCCGTTCAGCTGAAACGCCAGGGCGCACCGCTGGACATCATCCTGCCGAAGGAAGGCCTGGGTTGGGAGATCGAAGCGACCGCCGTGATCAAGGGCACTGCCCACGAAGAAGCGGCGAAGAAACTGGCTGATTTCTCCGCCAGCCCTGAGGCGATGGAACTGTACAAAGAAAACTTCGCCGTACTCGCCCAGCCTGGCATCGCCAAGCCGCAAACCGAATTGCCGGCCGACTACGAACAGCGCCTGATCAAGAACGACTTCGCCTGGGCTTCGAAGAACCGCGACGAGATCCTGACCGAATGGCGCAAGCGCTATGACGGCAAGTCCGAGAAAGTCGTCGCCAAGTAAAATCTATATCGACTGACAGGGCCTCTTCGCGAGCAAGCCCGCTCCCACATTGGAACGCATTCCCCTGTGGGAGCGGGCTTGCTCGCGAAGGCAGTTCCACATTCAGGACAAGACTCCATGACACAACACAACGACATGCTGATCGTCGGCGCCGGCATCCTGGGCCTGTCCCACGCGTATGCAGCCGCCAAACGCGGTCTCAAGGTCACGGTTTTCGAGCGCAGCGCAACACCTGTCGGCGCTTCGGTGCGCAACTTCGGCCAGGCACTGGTCACCGGCCAACCACCGGGACCGATGCTGGAACTGGCCCGTGCCAGTCGCGGAATCTGGGGCGATTGGGCGCAGCTTGCCGGCCTGCAACTCAAGCGCAATGGCTCGTACCTGTTCGCCCGCACCGAAGCGCAAGAGCACCTGCTCGAAGCTTTCTGCGACGGCCGCGCGGTGGAGCACGGTTATCGCGTCGACCTGTTGCGCGGTGCCGCCTTGCGCGATTTGTACGGCGGGCAGTTCCGCCATCACCGCGCGGCATTGCACGGCATGGACGACCAGCAGCTGTATTCGCGCGAAGCGATTCCGGCGTTGATCGACTTCCTGCGCCGCGACCTGGGCGTCAAGTTTCACTTCTCTACCCTGGTCCGCGATATCGAGCCGGGCCGCCTGCACAGCACCGCCGGCAGCTTCAATGCCGAGCAGATCATCGTCTGTTCCGGCCACGATTATCAGACCTTGCTGGCCGAGCAGATCGCCGAACTCGATCCGCAAATCTGCCGCCTGCAAATGCTCCGTGCGCGACCGCAGATCAATCTGAACCTGCAACATGCCTTGCTCACCGGATTGAGTTGCGTGCACTACGGCGCCTTCGCTGATTTGCCGGAAGCTGCAGCGGTACAGGCCGAGATTCTGCGGGACGCGCCACACCTGCATGAAAACGGCATCCACTTGCTGATCAGCCCGACGCCCCATGGCGAGTTGATCATTGGCGATTCCCACCACTACGGCAGCGATCCTTCGCCCTTCAATGCCGAGCAGGTCGACGACTGGATGATCGAGCTGGCCGAGCAGACCCTGGGCTGCAAGGTGCAAGTGGTCGAACGCTGGCAGGGCGTCTATGGTTCACGGGGGCCGGGACCGTTCTCGTTCCTGCGTCCGGCAGAAGGCCTGAGCGTGGCGTTGATGCACACCGGTGTCGGCATGAGCGTCGGGCCGGCGATGGCTGAACGCAACGTTGCCACCGTATTGGAGGAAATCTGATGCAGCGTGAAGAGCAAGTGATTGCCGAGGTGTTCGGTTTGTACGAGCGCTTTGGCGATAGCGACTACATCGGCGAGCCGGTGTCGCAGATCGAGCACATGTCCCAGGCGGCGCAATTGGCCATGGCCGAAGGCTTCGACGATGAAGTGGTGCTTGCGGCGTTTTTCCACGACATCGGGCATATTTGCGCCGATAGCGCGGAGAACATGGGCGGCTTCGGCGTGGTCAGCCATGAACGCCTCGGCGCCGACTACCTGCGTCGCGCCGGCTTCAGCGAGCGCATGGCGCGGCTGGTTGAGTACCACGTGCAGGCCAAGCGTTATCTGACGCTGAAAGAGCCGGGGTACTACGAGCGCTTGAGTGAAGCCAGTCGCCGAACCCTGGAGTTTCAGGGTGGGGTGATGACGGCTGAAGAGGCTGAGGCGTTCGAGCAGGATCCTTTGTGTGCCGTGAGTCTGCGCATGCGTCAGTGGGATGAACTGGCGAAAGAGATGCATGTGCCGGTGATTGATCTGGCGGTGTTGAAGGACAAGGCGTGGCGCCTGTTGGCTGCGTAAACCTTTGAACCGAGGCGCTGCCTTCGCGAGCAAGCCCGCTCCCACATTGGATCTGTGATTGACACAAATCCCCTGTGGGAGCGGGCTTGCTCGCGAAGAGACCGGTCGCCTCACCACCATTGCCAAGGGCTAAAGCTGCTGCGCCAACACCTCAACCTGCTCCTGCCGCTCCGCCTGATTCAACTTTGGATGAGGATTGAGCGACGACCATTGCGGATGCGCCCGAGCCTTGTGCAAAGCCTCGGGCAGTTTGCCTTCGCGCCAGCTCTTGTCCTGGGGCGTGGCCACCTGAATGCTGTCCATCGCCGCGTGCCCACGGGCATTGAGCGCTTGCAGCAATTGCCGTTGGCGCAGCGCCAACAGGCGCAGCACATTGTCATCCACCGTCAGTTCGCGCTGGCCCCTGATCTTGCCCAGCAAACGGCTGCCATAACTGCGTGCGGTTTGCAGGGCGCCGCCAGCGATGGCGCCGGCCAGTGCGGCGGCGCCGAGGGTGATGCCACCCACCAGCAAATCGACCCCGGCCCCGGCCGCCGCGCCGGCAGCGATTCCGCCACCGACGCGCACGCCCAGTTGCTTGAGGGTTTCCGGGTTGAACAGGTCATCGCCCCAACGACCGTCGAGCAGCGGCAAATCACTGGCCGCGGCATCCTGTGGGCGGAAGGCGTAGAGCTTGAGCAGGGCCTCGACGCAACGCTGCTCACGCTGGCGCACGGCTTTGCGCAGTTCACTGATCGCCTGTTGTTCCTGATCGGCTTCACTGACCACGCTGCGCCGGCAGGCCGCGCAATCGATCAGCAATTCGGCAATCAATCGCTCTGCGCTTTGTTGACGAGCCAGACGCTGGGCTTGCTGATCGGCGATCAGGCGCTCCAGTTGCGGCCGCGCGGTTTCCAGTAGCAGGGCGAGACTTTCATACAGTCGGCGTTCGCCATCCTCTGGCGGCGCGACGCTATCGAAGCGCACCAGGGCATGCAGGCCCAGCCGTGCCAGCGCTTCACGCCAGGCCGGTTCGCGGTGGTTGGCGCTGCTGACGAAATTCAGCACTGGCAGCAAGGGTTTGCCGCAACTGGCCAACACTACCAGTTCGTCGCGATACTTGGCCAGCACCGGCTCACGGGCGTCGATCACATAGAGACCGGCATCCGATGCCAGCAACTGGCGCAGCACCTTGGCCTCCTGTTCGAAGCGTTGCCGGGCTTCGCTGCCATCGAGGAAACGCGCCAGCCGTGCCGGGCCGTCGAGGCGCTCGCCGGGCCGTTCCAGACGTTCGAGATAATCGAGCAGGGCGATGGCGTCTTCCAGGCCCGGGGTGTCGTAGAGATCGAGCAGCGGCTCGCCGTCCACCGACAACCGTGCGCCCTCGACATGCCGTGTGGTGCTGGGGCGATGGGACACTTCACCGAAGCCGACGTCGCGGGTCAGGGTACGCAGCAACGAGGTCTTGCCGACATTGGTGTGGCCGACCACGGCGAGTTTCAGAGGCTGCTTGCGGGTGTCAGTCATGGCCCGTCTCCAGCCAGTTCATCGGTGCGCAATCGGCAAACGGTAGCTCAAGCTGTTGCAGCGCCACATGCCAGTCGCCCAGGCGCTCGGCGTCCAGTGCTTCACCGGGCGGTGCCTGCAACAACCACACGCGGGTGGCGCTGGCGCTGCGGGCCAGTTCGGCAATCAGGGCCAGGCTGCCGCGATCCGGCGAGCGCTGTGGATCGCAGGCGATGGCCAGGCGCGCCGGGGGAAAGCGGCTCAGTTGTTCGAGGAGTTTGTGCCGCGATTCGCGACTGTCGAGGATGCCGGCGTTGCTGACGTTTTTCGGCAATTGCGGCGGCCACGGGCGCTGGTCATCCAGCTCGATGGCAACCAACAGCGCGCCGTCGCTTTGCTGTTCGCTGACGCCGCTTTCCACGCGATGCAATTGCGCCGGTGCCGCATCGCTGACACCGAGGCGCTCGCTGGTAGGCATCAAGCGCTCGCGCAATTGCGCGTAACCGGGCAGGTTCAAGTCCAGGCGCAGGGCGGTTTGCCCCGCTTTCCAGCGCCACAGGCAAAACAGTGCGAGCAGCAAGCGCGGCAATACGCCGTAGACCAGCAGCACCCCCACCAGCCACGCGGCCCAGGCCTGCCGGGCGCTTTCAATGTTCAGTGCAGCATCACCACTGGCGCGGATCATCTCCTCGGTCGGCACGCTGAAGCCGAGCAGAGCCGGTAGCGCGCCAAGGGCCTGGGTGACGGCAATAAAGGTGTCGGCACTGAGGATCGTGGTTTCCCAGACGAAGCCGTAGCGTCGGGTCGCCATCAGTGTCAGCAGAATCACCAAGGCACTGAGCATCGCCAGCAACCACAAGCCGTTGACCAGCACGCCGATGGCCCAGCGATTGAGTTTCTGGCGTTGCAGCAACAGGAGCAAGGCAGGGGCCAGTTGCGCGGCTTTGGCGTCCCGGGCGAGCTTTTCACTGAGCCATAGCCACAGGCGCCCGAGGCTGGCGCCATGTTCACCGGCAAACATCAGGCCCAGTGCCCAGCTCAGCAGCAGGATCAGATTGAGCCCGAGCAGGCTGCCCAAGGCCCAGAATACGTTCACCGGGTGCAGGCCATCGCCCATTGCCGCGAAGGCCAGGCCGGCGCCGCTGATCACGGCCAACACCGCCATAACGATCAGCGCCAGGCGTGCGCCTTGCAGCCAGTGCTTGAGGGCCGCAGCCAGGCCATCGCGTTCAGCCAGCCACAAGGCCCGGCGTTGAATGCGCGACGGCAAATCGCCGCCCGCGCTGCGGGCCAGTCGGTTGGCTTCAAGGTCTTCCAGGGGACCTGCGTGTTCTTCGCGCAGTCGAATGGTTTCTGTCAGCCAGAGGGTATTGAGTTCAGTCACGCGGCATCCCGTCGCTTAATTGAGCTGTGAGCATAACCGCTGTGGCGCTTATCGGCGAAAGCCCGGCTCTGCTATCCTCGCCGGCATGACTAAATCACTCCCCCTCAGCCTGATCGCAGCCCTCGGTGAAAACCGCGTGATCGGCGTCGACAACAGCATGCCCTGGCACCTGCCGGGGGACTTCAAATACTTCAAGGCCACCACCCTCGGCAAGCCGATCATCATGGGGCGCAAGACCTGGGATTCCCTCGGTCGGCCGTTGCCGGGCCGCTTGAACATCGTGGTCAGCCGGCAGGCGGATCTGGTGTTGGAAGGTGCGGAGGTTTACCCATCGCTGGAAGCTGCCGTTATTCGCGCTGAAGAATGGGCGAAGGAACAGGGCGTCGATGAGCTGATGCTGATTGGCGGTGCGCAGTTGTATGCGCAAGGAATGGCGCAGGCCGATCGCTTGTACCTGACCCGCGTGGCGCTGAGCCCGGAAGGGGATGCGTGGTTTCCGGAGTTTGATTTGAACCAGTGGAAACTGGTTTCGAATGTTCCGAATCCGGCGGAAGGCGATAAGCCGGCATACAGCTTCGAAGTCTGGGAAAAAGCTTAAAAGCTTCGCGAGCAAGCCCGCTCCCACATTGGATCTGTGATCGACACAAATCCCCTGTGGGAGCGGGCTTGCTCGCGAAGAGGCCGGCTCAGTCGCTGAAAGACTTAAGCGTGAGCCAACTCCGAATGCTCATCCGAATCCAGCAGCGCCTTATCAGTCTGCTGCATCACCTGACTGGTAATCGCCCCCGCCGTCATCGAACCACTGACGTTCAACGCCGTACGCCCCATATCAATCAGCGGCTCGACTGAAATCAGCAACGCCACCAGTGACACCGGCAAACCCATCGCCGGCAGCACGATCAGCGCGGCAAAGGTCGCGCCGCCACCGACCCCGGCCACACCGGCCGAACTCAGCGTGACAATCGCCACCAGCGTCGCAATCCACAGCGGGTCCAGCGGGTTGATGCCCACGGTCGGCGCCACCATCACCGCCAGCATCGCCGGGTACAGACCGGCACAGCCATTCTGGCCGATGGTCGCACCGAACGAAGCGGCGAAACTGGCGATGGACTGCGGGATGCCCAGGCGACTGGTCTGCGCTTCGATGCTCAACGGAATCGTCGCGGCGCTGGAGCGGCTGGTGAAGGCAAACGTCAACACCGGCCAGATCTTGCGGAAGAAGCGCAGTGGGTTGATCCCGGCGGCCGACACCAGCACGCCATGCACCACGAACATCAGACCGAGGCCGATGTACGACACCACGACAAAACTGCCGAGCTTGATGATGTCTTGCAGGTTCGAACCGGCAACCACTTTGGTCATCAGCGCCAGCACGCCGTACGGGGTCAGCTTCATCACCAGGCGTACCAGACGCATCACCCAGGCTTGCAGGGTGTCGATGGCGTTGATCACTTTCTGACCTTTCTCGGCGTCATCCTTGAGCAGTTGCAGCGCGGCGACACCCAGGAACGCGGCGAAAATCACCACGCTGATGATCGACGTCGGCTTGGCTCGCGCCAGGTCGGCGAAGGGGTTTTGCGGAATGAACGACAGCAACAACTGCGGCACATTCAGGTCGGCGACCTTGCCGGCGTAGTCGGTCTGGATGGTTTGCAGGCGCGCCATTTCCTGGGTGCCGGCCACCAGGCCTTCGGCGGTCAGGCCGAACAGGTTGGTCAGGCCGATGCCGATCAGCGCCGCGATGGACGTGGTGAACAGCAGCGTGCCAATGGTCAGGAAGCTGATCTTGCCCAAGGACGAGGCGTTATGCAGGCGCGCCACGGCGCTGAGGATCGAGGCGAACACCAGCGGGATCACGATCATTTGCAGCAGTTGCACATAACCGTTGCCCACCAGATCGAACCAGCCGATCGAGGCTTTCAATACCGGGTTGCCGGCACCATAGACAGTGTGCAACGCCACACCGAACGCCACGCCCAGCACCAGAGCGAGCAGGACTTTTTTCGCCAGGCTCCATGTGGTGTGGCGGGTTTGCGCCAAGCCGAAGAGCAGGGCGAGGAACACCAGCAGATTGAGGATCAGCGGCAGATTCATGAGAACTCCGAGTGAGACTTGTGCCAGCCACCTTCCGGGGCAGCTGTGAACCGGCAAGCCTAACAGCTTGAAAACTAATGAATTAATATCAAAAACGTATGGTGACTGTCGTTTTTGGAATAAGCGGATGTCGCTGTCAGAAATGCAACTGACGCGAAAGGGACGTGGGCGGTCGCTGACAGACGAGGACTGTCACACTTATTTGTTAGCGTCGATGTCTTTCATTCAGGGAGATATGCACATGAAGTTCGCACCGAAATTTCTGGCTGCAGCAATTTGCCTTGGCCTTGCCGGCCAGGTTCTCGCAACGGATCTGAAACACTGGCCGGCCGATCAGGCCAAGGTGCTGGACGCGATGATCGCGGCTAACGCCAACAAGGGTAACTACGCGGTGTTCGACATGGACAACACCAGTTACCGCTACGACCTCGAAGAGTCGTTGCTGCCGTTCATGGAGAACAAAGGCCTGATCACCCGCGACAAGCTCGATCCCTCCCTGAAGCTGATGCCGTTCAAAGACACTGCCGATCACAAGGAAAGCCTGTTCAGCTACTACTACCGCCTCTGCGAAGTCGACGACATGGTCTGCTACCCATGGGTCGCCCAGGTGTTCTCTGGCTTTACGCTCAAGGAACTCAAGGGCTATGTTGACGAAATGATGGCGTCCGGCAAACCGGTACCGGCCACTTATTACGAAGGCGATGTGGTCAAGAAACTCGACGTCAACCCGCCGAAAATCTTCACCGGCCAGCAAGAGCTGTACAACAAACTGATGGAGAACGGCATCGAGGTCTACGTGATGACCGCCGCCTCCGAAGAATTGGTGCGCATGGTCGCGGCCGATCCGAAGTACGGCTACAACGTCAAACCGCAGAACGTGATCGGCGTGTCGCTGCTGCTCAAGGATCAAAAAACCGGCGAATTGACCACCGCGCGCAAGCAGATCACCGCCGGCAAATATGACGAGAAGGCCAACCTCGGCCTGGAACTGACCCCGTACCTGTGGACCCCGGCGACCTGGATGGCCGGCAAACAAGCGGCGATCCTGACCTACATCGATGAGTGGAAAAAACCGGTGCTGGTCGGCGGCGATACCCCGACCAGTGACGGCTACATGCTGTTCCACAGTGTTGACGTGGCCAAGGGCGGCATCCACCTGTGGGTCAACCGCAAGGACAAGTACATGACCCAGATCCAGGGCATGATGGCCAAGAACGCCGCAGCCCAGGCCAAGGAAGGGCTCACCGTGACTGCCGACAAGAACTGGGTGATCGTCAAGCCTGAAGAAATCCAGTAAGACCGGGTAGCTACTGTAGGAGCGAGCTTGCTCGCGATGGTCGTTAACGATGGCGCGTGCTTTCTGATTTAGCGCGGTGTCTTTGCGTTCATCGCGAGCAAGCTCGCTCCTACAAAGTTCTCGGGTGAAACCCAGGCCGTGTGAACACCGAAGATCCCCTGTGGGAACGGGCTTGCCCGCGATGGGGCCAATCGGTGCAATGAAAGCCTCCGCTCGAACGACATCTCCTTACAGTCGCAACCTACGCATTCTTGCGTAAGGGCCTACGACTACGCCAGAATCCGCCGGCTTGTGCGCCTTACTCCTGGAATCTACCGTCTACCTGTCACTGAGCATCAGTGATCGGGTTTGGTAGCCCGGCTGTGTAGGGTGCAAAGCATCATGATTTGCAGGCGTTCTTGCGTCTCTGCTTTTTATGGTGGTCATGCACAGGGCGCTTTCGGGCGCGCCGGTTTCCTTACACCCCGGTCTACCAACCTGCGCATGGCCGCCACCCTTCGTTTGGTAGCGAGGGTGATGGCTCCTTGTCTTATGGTGTAAGGAGTTTTATCTATGCTCAAAATTACCCCCGATCCTCCGCGCAAACCCAGCCGAACATTCGTCATCGCCCCCGGCCTCGACACCGAAACCCTGTTGGCCCACGCCTGCGAATCCCTCGCCTCGGCCAATGTCATGGCCAGCGATTTCGCCGCACTGCTGGAAGGTTCGCAACGCAGCACGATGCTGGGGATTGCACAGGTGATCATGCTGGGCGAATTGGCGGTGAATCAGGCGCTGGATAATCTCGACCCGCAGGACTGATCGATGTGACGCCCACTGTAGGAGCGAGCTTGCTCGCGATGAACCTGAGAACGCCGCAGGGTGTCAGGATGCCAGCGTTATCGTTGACGACCATCGCGAGCAAGCTCGCTCCTACAGGGGATCGGCGCAAAAAAATGCCCCGCACTTGGCGGGGCATTTTCATGTTCGACGGTTAACGCTTACAGCCCGTCAAGCATCGCCTTGTTACGCACAGCACCCTTGTCGGCACTGGTGGCCAGCAGGGCGTAGGCTTTCAACGCGGTGGTCACTTTGCGTGGACGCACTTCCACCGGTTTCCAGCCTTTCTTGTCCTGCTCGACCCGGCGTGCCGCCAGTTCTTCGTCGCTGACCAACAGGTTGATCGAGCGGTTCGGAATGTCGATCAGCACTTTATCGCCGTCCTGCACCAGACCAATCGCACCACCGGCAGCCGCTTCAGGCGAAGCGTGGCCGATGGATAGGCCCGAGGTGCCGCCGGAGAAACGGCCGTCGGTGAGCAGGGCGCAGGCTTTGCCCAGGCCTTTGGATTTCAGGTACGAAGTCGGGTAGAGCATTTCCTGCATGCCCGGGCCGCCTTTCGGGCCTTCGTAGCGAATGATGACGATGTCGCCTTCCTTCACTTCGTCGGCGAGGATGCCGCGCACGGCGCTGTCCTGGCTTTCGAAGATCTTGGCGTTGCCTTCGAACACGTGGATCGACTCGTCGACGCCGGCGGTTTTCACCACGCAGCCGTCCAGGGCGATGTTGCCGTAGAGAACGGCCAGGCCGCCTTCTTGCGAGTACGCGTGCTCGACACTGCGGATGCAGCCGTTCTCACGGTCGTCGTCCAGGGTTTCCCAACGGGTCGACTGGCTGAACGCGGTTTGCGTCGGGATGCCCGCAGGGCCAGCCTTGAAGAAGTGATGCACGGCTTCATCGTTAGTCTGGGTAATGTCCCACTTGGCGATGGCTTCTTCCATGCTGCGGCTGTGCACGGTCGGCAGCTGGGTGTGCAGCAAGCCGCCACGGGCCAGCGAACCGAGGATGCTGAAGATGCCGCCGGCGCGGTGCACGTCTTCCATGTGGTACTTCTGGATGTTCGGCGCGACCTTGCACAGTTGCGGCACGTGACGGGACAGACGGTCGATATCGCGCAGGTCGAAATCGATCTCGGCTTCCTGGGCGGCGGCCAGCAAGTGCAGGATGGTGTTGGTGGAACCGCCCATGGCGATGTCCAGGGTCATGGCGTTCTCGAACGCCTGGAAGTTGGCGATGTTGCGCGGCAATACCGACTCGTCGTTATCAAAGTAGTAACGCTTGCACAGCTCGACGATGGTGCGGCCGGCCTGCAGGAACAGCTGCTCGCGGTCGCTGTGGGTGGCCAGGGTCGAACCGTTGCCAGGCAGTGCCAGGCCCAGTGCTTCGACCAGGCAGTTCATCGAGTTGGCGGTGAACATGCCGGAGCACGAACCGCAGGTCGGGCAGGCGCTGCGCTCGTACTCAGCGACTTTCTCGTCAGAAGCGCTGGAGTCGGCGGCGATCACCATGGCGTCGACCAGGTCGAGGCCGTGGGAAGCGAGTTTGGTCTTGCCGGCTTCCATCGGACCGCCGGAAACGAAGATCACCGGGATGTTCAGGCGCAGGGACGCCATCAGCATGCCAGGGGTGATCTTGTCGCAGTTGGAAATGCAGACGATGGCGTCGGCGCAGTGGGCGTTGACCATGTACTCGACGGAGTCGGCGATGATCTCGCGGCTCGGCAGCGAATACAGCATGCCGTCGTGGCCCATGGCGATGCCGTCATCGACAGCGATGGTGTTGAATTCCTTTGCCACGCCGCCAGCGCGTTCGATTTCGCGGGCAACCAGCTGGCCCAGGTCCTTGAGGTGGACGTGGCCCGGTACGAACTGGGTGAAGGAGTTGGCAATGGCGATGATCGGCTTCTTGAAGTCGTCATCTTTCATCCCCGTGGCGCGCCACAGTGCGCGGGCACCGGCCATGTTGCGGCCGTGGGTGGATGTTTTCGAGCGGTAATCAGGCATGAAACACTCCGGGCGGCTAATCAGGTATCAAAAGGGAAGTGAGCTTCTATTGACGTCTGGAACACTCAGAAATGGCCGCGTGTCCGGAAGTTGCCGATAACTTTGCGGGATCGCCGCGCGCTTCAGCTTGAGCTCATAAACCCGCCGGGGATGACTGGCGATGAATGTTCGCGATTCTACACGGCTGGCGGCTGGAGGGAATGGTCGTAAGCGTGGAGGCAGCATTCACAAGACGTGCGGGCAGGCCTGCGGAACTTCACATGGAACGATTATCTGTAGGAGCGAGCTTGCTCGCGATGAACCAGCGGGCAACGCGTTCATCCAGAATAAACGCGTTATCGTTGACGACCATCGCGAGCGAGCTCGCTCCTACAGTTGGCTGCGTTTCAGAGCCAGATGGCGTCCCATAGCGGATATTTGCCGATATGGTCGACTAGCCCTGCTCGCAATGGGTTGGCAACGATGTATCGGGCCATCGCTTTCAGGTCGTCCTCGCGACGCAGCGCCCGGTCAAAATAACCTTTTTGCCATAGCGTCTCGTGACAGCCTCTCGCTTTGTTGATAGCGCGGGCGCTTCGAGATTTGGTGGCTTGCATCAGTTTCGGCAAATCACCGCTATGCAACTCGACCAGCCAGTGAAAGTGATCTGGCATGATCACCCAGGCAATAGAAGAGGCTTGGCCGTCCTCAGTTGCTTTCCTGAATTCGCTTACCACCGTACGACCCATATGCAAGTCCTTGAAGACGGGTTGTCGCTGGTGGGTGACAGCTGTGAGCAAATAAATCCGGCCGTTTTCCGAGTAGCGGCCGGTGCGTAAGTGATGGGCATGGGGTGCGTTGGACATTCCTTGGTCCTCTTCTGCGATTGGAAGAGAAACGGTAGGTGAGGAAGGGGAGCCTGTCGGTCCGACAGTAGTTCCAGATGTGTCTTATATCTGTAGGAGCGAGCTTGCTCGCGATGAACCTACAGACAACGCTGGTTACCAGAAGCGCTGCGTCATTGTTGACGTTTTTCGCGAGCAAGCTCGCTCCTACAAGTCAGCGCCCGATCCTGGTGTTCGTCAGCAAACCCCAAAGACTGAATACGATGTAGCTGACGGCAATGGCGATCAGCAAATTGTCCCCGGCTTGTGCGAGGGCGGCGCTGCTGACGGCCGCGGTGATGAACATGATGCTGTTGCCTGCGGATGCTGCCGTTCCGGCACTGCTTGAGAACAGCAACATGGCTGCGGAAATGGCGGCAGGGCGAACCAGGGTGACTGCCAGAGCACTGATCAGCATCGGTATGAGCAAGGTGATGGTTGTCATCGCCTCATAACGGATGATCAACGCCAACAATACGCCAGCGGCACCCAGTAAACCGAGGCCGATGTTGATTTGCAGAGAGAGGGAAATATGTTTCTGCACAGTGCTGGCAACGACTCCGCCCAGGAAATAGGCGACCCCATACACCATAAGTACCCAAGCGTACTGGTACTCGGACAGTTTCAACTCATCCATGAAGATCAGCGGTGTCACGCTGATCAACGCGAAATAGCAAGCGAACACTAACGCGGCTATCCACCAGTACCGGATGAAGTCTCGATTTCCAACAATGGATTTCAGCGTGCGTAGAACGGAAACGGGTGTTCTTTGATGGTTGACTGCTTTGGAGGGTAGTATCACTTGGGCATGGATAAACATGCCAAGCGCCATGAGCGCAAAACCATAAAAACTTCCCTGCCAGTCAAACGTGGTTTGCAACCATGATCCCAGTAGCGGTGACAGTGCAACAAAGGAACCGCTCAGCGTCATGTAATAAATGCGCACCCGGGCCCGATCCTGTTCTTCGAACAAGTCTTCCACCAATGCGTGACCCAGCACAAAAAAACCACACCCGATTGCCTGCATGATGCGAAATAGCAGGAAGCCCAGATAGTCCGTAGCCAGCGCGCACCCTATTGAGCCGAGCGTAGAAACAACGATGCAACCAAGAAGAACTTCCTTGCGCCCCCACTTATCTGAGAGTGGGCCGGTTACTAATTGAGAAATCGCAAAAACCAGCGTGAACAGGCTGGTGGATAGGGCGATTTCTGCAGTTGAAGTGTTGAACTTCGCGGCCAGGGCAGGAAAAGAAGGCAGGAGGATATTCAGCGGGAAAAAACTGATTAACGAAATATTGGTAATCAGGATAAAGCGGGAGGCCCGTTGGCGTTTCAGGTCGCCACTTAGAGCTGGGTAAGAGGACTCAGACATTGTTTTTGTTTTCCGGAGTGTTCAAGCGTTCATGCTTGAAACCAGAAACCGATACTAGTCTGGGACGCAGGCAATTCAATCAGAAGCGCTGTAGGAGGCTTCCTGTTTTGATGCCGGGAGCCTCTGTAGGAGCAGCCGGTCGACGCTCGATTGCTCGCGATGAGCCTGAGAGCGCCGTGGGGCGTCAGGTTGCCAGCGTTATCGTTGACGTCCATCGCGAGCAAGCTCGCTCCTACAGGGGTAGGGCTTTAGCTGTTTGGCAGCAACCGGCAGGTGATGCTCTTGATGTAACGGGTTTCAGCGATAGCAGGGTGAACCGGGTGATCCGGACCCTGGCCGCCGCGCTCGAGCATCTGGATATTGCGGTCCAGGTGGCGGGCGCTGGTCAGCAGGATGTTTTGCAGGTCGTCTTCCGGCAGGTGCATCGAGCAGGAGGCGCTGACCAGGATGCCGTCCTTGGTGAGCAGGCGCATGGCTTGCTCGTTCAGGCGGCGGTAGGCGCCTTCGCCGTTTTTCATGTCTTTCTTGCGTTTGATGAACGCCGGCGGGTCGGCCACGATTACGTCGAAGCGTTCTTCGCTGGCTTTCAGTTCTTTGAGGGCTTCGAACACGTCGCCTTCGATGCAGGTCATTTTTTCGGCGAAGCCGTTCAGCGCGGCGTTGCGCTCGACGCCGTCGAGGGCGAAGGCCGAGGCGTCGACGCAGAACACTTCGCTGGCGCCGAATGCAGCGGCTTGTACGCCCCAGCCGCCGATGTAGCTGTACAGGTCCAGTACGCGTTTGCCTTTGGCATACGGTGCCAGGCGGGCACGGTTCATGCGGTGGTCATAGAACCAGCCGGTTTTCTGGCCCTGGATGACCGGGGCTTCGAATTTCACGCCGTTCTCTTCGAGAGCAACCCACTCTGGCACCAGGCCGAACACGGTTTCGACGTAGCGGGTGAGGCCTTCGGCATCACGGGCGGCGGAGTCGTTCTTGAACAGGATGCCGCTTGGCTTGAGCACTTGGGTCAGCGCCGCGATCACGTCGTCCTTGTGGGCTTCCATGGTCGCCGAGGCGATCTGCACCACCAGGATGTCGCCGAAACGGTCAACCACCAGGCCTGGCAGCAGGTCGGAATCGCCGTAGACCAGGCGATAGAACGGCTTGTCGAACAGGCGATCGCGCAGGGACAGGGCCACGTTCAGGCGGTGTACCAGTAGCGACTTGTCCAGCGGCAGCTTGATGTCGCGCGACAGCACACGGGCGCAGATCAGGTTGTTCGGGCTCATGGCGACGATGCCCAGCGGCTTGCCGCCGGCGGCTTCGAGGATCGCCTGGTCGCCGGCCTTGAAACCGTGCAAAGGCGTAGCGGCTACATCGATTTCGTTGCTGTAGACCCACAAGTGACCGTTGCGCAGACGACGGTCGGCGTTGGCTTTGAGGCGCAGGCTAGGCAGGGACATGTCGTCGCTCCGGAAAAAAGAGCGGGAGTATAGCGTGTTGAAGCGTACGCCGGTTCAATGGTGGACATGTGGCGAGGGGGCTTGCCCCCGTTCGGTCGCGAAGCGGCCGTCAAGCAGACGAATGGAGTCTGCCTGACAAACCGCAGGTGCAGATTTCAGGACCGCTTCGCGGCCCAACGGGGGCAAGCCCCCTCGCCACAGAGACTTGTCATGCGATTTGGTATGTCGGATCCAACTTCATAAAGGTTAGAATCGCCGTCTGACCCAGAGTGTGCACAAATGTCCCAAGAGCTGACTTCCGAACAGATCCAACAAGCCCTGCAGGGCATCAGCGTACCGGCCCAGCCGCAAATCATGGTGGATTTGCAGATGGAGCAGTACATGCCCGACCCGGATCTGGAAGTCATCGCCAAGCTGATCTCCCAGGATCCGGGGCTTTCCGGTTCCCTGTTGAAGATCGTCAATTCGCCGTATTACGGGCTGAGCAACAAGATTGCCTCGATCCAGCGCGCGGTGAATCTGCTGGGCAGCCGCTCGGTCATCAACCTGATCAACGCGCAGTCGATCAAGGGCGAAATGAATGACGACACCATTGTCACCCTGAACCGTTTCTGGGACACCGCTCAGGACGTGGCCATGACCTGCCTGACCCTGGCCAAGCGCATTGGCATTGAAAATGGCGACGAAGCCTATGCCCTGGGCCTGTTCCACGACTGCGGCGTGCCCTTGATGCTCCAGCGTTTCCCCAACTACATGGGCGTTCTGGAGCAGGCCTATGCCAATGCCAGTGCCGAATGCCGGGTGGTGGATACGGAAAATCAGGTGTTCAATACCAATCATTCGGTGGTTGGCTATTACACGGCCAAGTCGTGGCGCCTGCCGGAACACGTGAGCGCGGCGATCGCCAATCACCACAATGCGTTGGCGATTTTCAGCGATGAATCTTCGCGCAACAGTTCGTTGAAGAACCTGCTGGCGATCCTGAAGATGGCCGAGCACATTTGCGCGTCGTACCGGGTGCTGGGCAATCAGACCGAAGATCACGAGTGGAACAGCATCGCGCCGCTGGTGCTCGATTATGTCGGCCTCTCGGACTACGACTTCGAGACCCTCAAGCAGACGATTCGCGACCTCGGTACTCATCGCTGAGTACCGGGCTTTCTTCTTTCAAGAGAGCACCATGCCTGAATTGCCAGAAGTCGAAACCACCCGTCGCGGTATCGCGCCGTACCTGGAAGGCCAGCGCGTCAGCCGGGTGATCGTGCGTGATCGGCGCTTGCGCTGGCCAATTCCCGAAGACCTCGATGTGCGCCTGTCCGGGCAACGCATCGTGTTGGTGGAGCGGCGGGCCAAGTACCTCCTGATCAACGCCGAAGTCGGTACCTTGATCAGCCACTTGGGCATGTCAGGCAACTTGCGCCTGGTGGAAGCCGGGTTGCCGGCGGCCAAGCATGAGCACGTGGACATCGAGCTGGAGTCGGGCCTGGCCCTGCGTTACACCGACCCGCGGCGCTTTGGCGCAATGCTCTGGAGTCTGGATCCGCTCAATCACGAGTTGCTGATCCGCCTGGGGCCGGAGCCGCTGACCGACCTGTTCGACGGCGAGCGTCTGTTCCAGCAGTCCCGTGGCCGTTCGATGGCGGTCAAGCCGTTCATCATGGATAACGCGGTGGTGGTTGGCGTTGGCAATATCTACGCGACTGAAGCGTTGTTCGCCGCGGGGATCGACCCGCGCCGCGAAGCCGGGAGCATTTCCCGGGCGCGTTACTTGAAGCTGGCCATCGAAATCAAGCGCATTCTGGCAGCCGCCATCGAGCGCGGCGGTACCACGTTGCGGGACTTTATCGGTGGTGACGGTCAGCCTGGCTACTTCCAGCAGGAACTGTTCGTGTACGGCCGTGGCGGTGAACACTGCAAGGTCTGTGGCACGGGGCTGCGGGAAGTGAAGCTTGGGCAGCGTGCGAGTGTGTTTTGTCCGCGCTGTCAGAGCTGAAAGTCAGTTAGATTTTCAGTGAGGCTGATGACGCCTTCGCGAGCAAGCCCGCTCCCACATTTGGAATGCATTTCCCCTGTGGGAGCGGGCTTGCTCGCGAAGGTGGCCTGACAGGCGCCGGATGCCTCAAGCCTTGCCGGTAATTTTCCGGTACTTCTCCATCAACTGTTCTTCAGTCTCCGGATGAGCTTCGTCCAGTGGAATGCAATCCACCGGGCAGACCTGCTGGCACTGCGGTTCGTCGTAGTGGCCGACGCACTGGGTGCACAGGTTCGGGTCGATCACGTAGATCTCTTCGCCTTGGGAAATGGCGGCGTTCGGGCACTCGGGTTCGCAGACGTCGCAGTTGATGCAATCGTCGGTGATGATCAGGGACATGCTAACTCCAGCCGGGGCGGCAGGCCCGGGCGTAATAAACCAATGCGCACAATTGTGCCGCATTGGCGCCTGCGTTGCACGCAGGTGCGACGTACTGTAGGAGCCAGCCTGCTGGCGATGAAGCCGAGAACGCCGCGGGGTGTCAGGTTTCCCGCGTTATCGTTGACGTCCATCGCGAGCAGGCTCGCTCCTACAGTTTGCGGGGATTATTTCTTGAAGCGTTCGGTCAGTGCGTCCGCCACCACAGGGTGCACGAACTTGGTGATATCGCCGCCCAGGGCTGCGATTTCACGGACCAGCGTCGAGGAAATGAACGAGTAGCGCTCGGACGGGGTCAGGAACAGGCTTTCCACGTCCGGGGCCAGTTGGCGGTTCATGTTGGCCAGCTGGAATTCGTATTCGAAGTCCGACACCGCGCGCAAACCACGCAGGAACACGTTGGCATTCTGCTCTTTGGCGAAGTGCGCCAGCAGCGTCGAGAAACCGACGACTTCAACGTTCGGCAGATGTTTAGTGACCTCGCGCGCCAGTTCCACACGTTGTTCCAGAGGAAACAACGGGTTTTTCTTGGGGCTCGCGGCGACGGCGATGATCACGTGATCGAACAGGCGCGAGGCGCGTTCGACCAGATCGCCATGGCCCTTGGTAATAGGGTCGAAGGTACCTGGGTACAACACTCGGTTCATCGCGTCGTCCTGGCGGGAATCCGTTGGGGAGTCGGATGGTATCGCAGCCTTCCCGGTCGGCCAAGTCGCCTGTTGGGTAAGAAAGCACTATAGACGATGGGAATTATCGTCATTTTCATGGTTTTTTTAAACGTTCGGCCAGGGATGTCGCCAGTTGCGCCGTCAGTCCATAGACCGACAGCTGCGGATTGGCGCCAATGCTGGTGGGGAACAGCGAACCGTCGTGGATCGACAGATTGCCCAGTTGATGATGCCGGCCGAGGCTGTCGGTCACGGCGTTCACCGGGTCTTCACCCATGGCGCAACCGCCCATCACATGGGCACTGCCCAGGCGTGTGCGATACAACTCCAGGCTCAGGCCGTCGATCAGCGTGCGGGCTTCGGCTAGGGTCTTCACGTAGCGGGCGTCGGCGTGCATTGGCATGACAGCCCTGGCGCCACCGGCAAACTGGATCTCGGCCATGGTGTGGAACGCCCGGCGCAATCCATCCCAGGCGTACTGTGATAGTTGGTAATCCAGCACTGGCGTGTCATCGCTGCGCAATTCGACGCTGCCACCGGGGCTGTCCGGGTGAAAACCATCGCGCAGCAACGCGAGCATGGCGTGGGTATGCGGCAGATTGGCCATGTGCTGCGAGTTTTCCTGGCCGAAACCACCCAGCAATGTCGTGGCCAGCGCCGGGTGCAGGGGCGGGACTTCCAGTTTGAAAGACATCTTGCCCGTGGTGCCGTCCTGCCATTGGAAATGGTCCGAATAGATCGACTGCGGCGCGCCGTAGAACGGGTTGACCACTTCGTCGAACAACGCGGCGGACATGTTCACCGGGTGCAGGAACGTACGTTTTCCCAGGCGCTTGTGTGGGTCAGGCGCACTGGAGCGCATCAACAAGGCCGGGCTGTTGATACCGCCACCGGCCAGCACGAAATGCCGTGCCTTGACCGTGATGGTGCGCCCGGTCGGTGCGACGCAGCGCTCATCCATCGCCGAACATTGCAGACCGGTGACCTTGTCGCCGCTGATCGTGAGTTTTTCGGCGCGGGCCAGATAAAGCAGCTCACCGCCTTTTTCCAGGGTAGCTGGAATGGTGGTGACCATCATCGATTGCTTGGCGTTGGTCGGGCAGCCCATGCCGCAGTAGCCGAGGTTCCAGCAGCCGCGTACGTTGCGCGGGATGACGTGCCATGAGTAATTCAGTGCTTCGCAGCCCTTGCGGATCACGTCATTGTTGGCGTTGGGCGGCACCATCCACGGCGCGACGCCCAGGCGCTGCTCCATTTTTTCGAACCACGGCGCCATGTCCGTCGGGCTGTGACCCTTGACGTTGTGTTCTTTGGCCCAGTGTTCCAGGGTCGGCTCCGGCGTGCGGAAACTGGAGGTCCAGTTGATCAGCGTGGTGCCGCCCACCGCCCGGCCTTGCAGGATGGTGATCGCGCCGTCCTTGCTCATGCGGCCGATGCCTTCCTGGTAAAGGCTGGCGTAGGCCTGGTCTTCGAGCATCTTGAAGTCGCTGCTGGTCTTGAGCGGGCCTTCCTCGATCAGCAGCACCTTGTAGCCGGCCGCGCTGAGGATTTCAGCGGTGGTGCCGCCGCCGGCACCGCTGCCGATGATCGCCACGTCCGCTTCGAGTGTCAGGTCCTGGGTCAGTTGCGAGCCGTTGTAGGTTTTCCAGCCTCGGGCCATGCCTTCGCGGAACGGATCGGGTACGGGCATCTTCGGGTTCTCTTTTTATTATGGTTAGGTTCTGTGGTGATGCGACCGACGCCTTCGCGAGCAAGCCCGCTCCACAGGGTCATGCGGTCAATGTGGGAGCGGGCTTGCTCGCGAAGGCGTCGACTCGGTATCAAACGGTAGGCGGCCCGGGATACCCACAATGCGCCCACGATTCCTTGCGTCCGTACCAGGCCATCATCACCAGTTGCAGCAATGAACTGTGGCCCATGCGCAACAGGCTCAACGAGCTGTTTTCCCAGCGATCGAGAAAGCGCCGAATATCGTCGGCGCTGGCGTTTTCCCAACTGCCCCAGATCCCGGTCAGCGGTCCGCGAGTCACGGCCATGCCCAGCACATCGAACAGTTGTTGGGTCAGCTTGAGCATTTGCGGCGACAGATGGGCGAGGTTGTAATCCAGGCTTTTCAGTGTGCCTTCGACCGCCTCGGGCCTCCGTTCGGAGGGCGCCGCACCCTCGAGCATGACCGGAATCAACGCCCGTAAAAACGGCAGATCGCCGCTGCGCAGCGTGACGAAACCACTGGCTGGCGCACTCGGCGAACAACCGCTGAGGCTGGCTCCGAGCCCGGCGGTAGCGAGGAAAGCTGTGGCACCGAGGCTGAATTTAAGCAGCCCGCGCCGTGACAGCGCGGGTGTATCGGACAGGCTGGGGGTCATTGTTGTTATTACCCGACTGTGATGATTGTTAGCGGATGAACAGCTTCTGGATCAGCTTTTGAATCGACTTGCCGTACGGCGGGTAGATCAGTTTCGCCGCGTTGAACCGCTGTTTGATCAGCACGCCCTTGGCCTTGCTGAAGGTCAGGAAGCCTTCATGGCCATGGTAATGACCCATGCCCGAGGCACCGATGCCGCCGAACGGCATGTCGTCCTGGGCAACGTGCAGCAGGGTGTCGTTCAGGCACACACCGCCGGAATGGGTTTCGTGCAGCACACGCTGTTGTTCGCGCTTGTCGTAGCCGAAGTAATACAGCGCCAGTGGGCGAGGGCGCTGGTTGATGTAGGCAAACGCCTGATCCAGATCCTTGTACGGCACGATCGGCAGCAGTGGCCCGAAGATCTCGTCCTGCATCACCGTCATGTCGTCAGTGACATTGAGCAGCAGGCTATGGCTCATGCGGCGGCCTTGACCCTGGTCGAACAGCGGCATCAGCAACGCACCCTTGCTGGTGGCGTCGCTGACGTAGCCGTTGAGGCGCGCCAGTTGGCGCTCATTGATGATCGCGGTGTAGTCCGGGTTGTCGGCGAGTGTCGGATAAAAACTGCGGACGGCGGTGCGATAGGCCTCGACGAAACCACCGACGCGATCCTCCGGCACCAGCACATAATCCGGGGCCACGCAGGTCTGGCCGGCGTTCAGGGTCTTGCCGAAGGCGATGCGCTCGGCGGCGTCCTTGAGCGGTACATCCTGGGAAACGATGGCCGGGGACTTGCCGCCCAGTTCCAGGGTCACCGGGGTCAGGTTTTCCGCGGCGGCGCGCATGACGTGTTTGCCGATGCTGGTGGCACCAGTGAACAGCAGGTGATCGAACGGCAGCCGCGAGAAGGCCACGCCCATATCAGCCTCGCCCAGCACCACGCAAACCAGGTCTTCAGGGAAGATGCGCGCCAGCAGTTGCTTCATCAGCAGACCGGTCGCGGGGGTCGACTCACTGAGCTTGAGCATCACCCGATTGCCTGCGGACAGCGCGCCGACCAGCGGACCGATGGCCAGGTAGAGCGGGTAGTTCCACGGCACGATGACCCCGACCACGCCCAGCGGTTGGTAAACGACTTTGGCAGAGGCGGGCTGGAAAGCGGCGCCAACCTTGCGTCGCGAGGCTCGCATCCAGCCCTTGAGGTGTTTGCTGGCGTAATGGATGCCGTGCAGGCTGGGCATCAGTTCGGCGAGCAGGGTTTCATCGGCGCTGCGATGGCTGAAGTCCTGGCTGATCGCATCGATCAGGGCCTGGCGTTCATTGTTCAATAAATCCTTCAGCGCCTTGAGCCATTGCTGACGCTGCGCGGCGGGTGGCATCGGGTTGACGGCGTACGCGGCACGCTGGGCGTCGAACAGAGCCTGAAGCTCTTCCAGCGGCTGCTGTAGGTTCTGCAGGTAGGAAATTTCAGCAGTCATGGTCGGCTCCGGATTTATTGTAATGAAGCACTTTTTAGAGTCTATGCTCTAGAAAGTCAAATGACATCCTGGAACAGCTTTGTTTTATCCGCTCGCGGATAGATCTAAGATGCCCGTCAACGCACTCTGAATTAAAGCTCAAGCCATGGCCCCACGGATCAAAACCAGCGAGCGCATCGTGCAGAACAGCCTGGAGCTGTTCAACCAGCAGGGCGAGCGCAGCATCAGTACCAACCACATTGCTGCCCATATGGAAATTTCCCCGGGCAACCTGTACTACCACTTCCCTAACAAGCAGGCGATCATCGCCGTTTTGTTCAGCGAGTACGAAAGCCTGGTGGACAGCTTCCTGCGCCCGCCCCAGGGCCGTGCCGCCACGGTGGAAGACAAACGCTTCTACCTCAAGGAGCTGCTGTCGGCGATGTGGCGCTACCGGTTTCTGCATCGCGATCTCGAACATTTGCTCGATAGCGACCCCGAGCTGGCCGACCGCTATCGACGCTTTTCCCAGCGTTGCCTGATCCAGGGTGGGGCGATCTACGAAGGTTTTGTCGCCGCCGGCATTTTGAAAATGGACAAGGTGCAGATCGAATCCCTGACCCTCAATGCCTGGATCATCCTCACGTCATGGGTGCGCTTCCTGTGCACCACGCGGGAGAACTCCAGTCACTTGAGCGAACAGGCCATTAAACGCGGGGTTTATCAGGTTCTGGTGCTGGAAGCGGGGTTCGTCACGGATCAGTCCCGCGATGCGGTCAACGCCTTGTTCGAAGAGTTTTACGTGCCCCTGGCCCAGGCACTGGAAGAAGTACAGTAGGATCAAGACCGACTTAATCACAGGAGCCCGTTATGCCCATTGCGCAACTGATCAGCCCGCAAGCACTGGACCTGAAAAAGGACCAGCCGGGGCTGGTGATTCTGGATTGTCGTTTTGCTCTCGAAGACCCGGATTACGGCCAGCGCAGCTATGCCGAAGGGCACATCGCCGGTTCGCGCTATGCCGACCTTGAGCGTGATCTGAGTGGCGCCGTGGTCAAGGGCGTGACCGGGCGTCATCCGTTACCCGAGCCGGCGCAATTGATCGAGCGCCTGCAAGCCTGGGGCGTCAACGCCGATAGCGAAGTGGTGCTGTATGACGACGGTCCGGGTGCCTATGCGGCGCGGGCCTGGTGGTTGCTGGCCTGGCTGGGCAAGCGTGACGGTGTATTCATCCTCGATGGCGGGCTCAAGGCCTGGCACGCAGCCGGTTTGCCGCTGAGCCTGGATGCGCCGGCGATCCTCCGTGGTTCCTTCACTGGCAAGCCTGACACGGCGTTGCTGATCAGTGCCGAGCAATTGCAAAAGCGCCTCTCCCGGCCGGAACTGACCCTGCTCGATGCCCGCGCATTGCCGCGTTTCAAGGGCGAAGTGGAGCCGATCGATCCAGTGGCCGGACACATTCCCGGTGCCCAGTGTGCGGCGTTTACCGACAACCTGGGCAGTGACGGTCGCTTCCTGCCGGCCGATCAACTCAAGCAGCGCTTTGCCGCCAAACTGGGCGATCGTTCGCCGAATGATCTGGTGGCGTACTGCGGTTCCGGCGTGACGGCGTGCCACAACCTGTTTGCGTTGTGCCTGGCCGGTTATCCGTTGGGTTCGTTGTATGCCGGGTCGTGGAGCGAGTGGATCAACGAACCTGCGCGGGGCGTCGCCACCGGCGAATAATCACCACACAACCCTGTGGGAGCGGGCTTGCTCGCGAAAGCGGTGTGACAGTCAAAGAAGATGTTGACTGAACCACCGCTTTCGCGAGCAAGCCCGCTCCCACAATGGATTTTTGTTGTCATCGAGATCCAGGTAACTGCCGGGCTGTGCGATACGCCCCCGGCCCAACCCCATACACCTGCTTGAACTGCCGGCTCAGGTGACTCTGGTCGGCAAACCCCAGTTGCATCGCGACTTCCAGCGGCAGACAACCACTTTGCAGCAACGCCCGGGCCCGGGCGATGCGTTGTTGCATCAGCCATGTGTGCGGCGGCATGCCGGTGGCCCGGCGGAACACCCGGGTGAAATGGAATGGCGAGAGATTGACCGCCGCCGCCAGTGCCTCCAGTGAGGGCGGTGCCGCCAGTTGTGCGTGCAGCAACTCCTTGGCCAGGCTCACGGCCCGGTGTTCCTTGCCAGGTTGGCCTGCATCGGGCACTGCTGCATGACGTTGCAACAGCGACAGCACCAGTTCCCGCCAGACCGTTTGTTGCTGCAATGCGGTGGCCGGGCTTTCCAGCAGGCGGTGGAGCTGGCAGAAGCCGTTCACCAGATCCTGGTCGCGATACAGCGTGGCGCCGAAGGCCGGCAAGTGGTGGGTCGGCAGTTCGAGTTCATCCAGCAGCGAGGTTATCTGCCTGCTGTCCGGATAAAACGCCCGGTACAGCCAGCCATCCTCGGTGCCTTTGTGGCCGGTGTGCAGTTCATCGGGGTTGATCAGCACCAGCGTGCCGCTGCCCGCCAGGTGTTCGACACCGCGATAGCGATAACGTTGGGCGCCGGCCATGATCATGCCGATCACATAGCCGTCATGTACGTGGGGGGCGAAACGATGATCGATGTAACGGGCGGACAACAACTCGACCCCGGCCAGCGGCGGGGTTTGCCAGAAGTGGATGGACTCGCCCTGGTCAGCATCCATGATTCAAGCGCGCTCCATGGCGGCCAGCCACTCGGGGATGCGCCGTTCCAGGTAGTAACCCGGTTGCCTGAGCGTACCGTCGACGAAGCCGACATGCCCGCCCTTGGCTTGCAGTTCGAATTGCGTGCAAGCGGACAGTTCATCGATGTGCGGCAGGCTGTGGGGGAACACGAAGGGGTCGTCCGCGGCCTGAATCATCAAGGTCGGCGTACGAATTTCGCCAAGGAAATAGCGGCTGGAAGCGCGGCGATAGTAATCCTCGGCATCGGCGAAACCGTGCAGTGGTGCGGTGACGCGTCCGTCGAAATCCCAGAACGTGCGCATGTTTTCCAGTGATCCGAGGGCCGCCAGGGCTGCCAGTCCCTCTTCGCGTCCGTCGTGCTGGAACTGTCGCTGTTTGTTCTTGATGTAGGCGACCATCTCGCGCATGAAGTGCGCCTGGTAAATTTTCGAGAAGCCCTGGCCGATGCGATCGGCGCACTGGTCCAGGCGGAACGGCACCGACACCGCCACGGCAGCCATCACGCCGCTGTCGGTGCCAGTCTCGCCCAAATGCTTGAGCAGGACGTTACCGCCCAGGGAGTAACCCACCGCATACAGTGGCGCGAGAGGCCGTTTGGCGCGCAAATGCCGGATGGTTTCGGCCAGGTCTTCGCTGGCACCGGAATGGTAGCTGCGTGGCAACAGATTGGGCTCACCCGAACAGCCCCGCCAGTTCAGCGCGACGCTGGCCCAGCCCCGGTCACCCAGGGTCTTTTGCATGCCGGCCACGTAAGGCGAATTCGACGAACCGGTGAGCCCGTGCAACACCAGCACCAAGGGAGCCTCGGCGCTGTGCGGACCGTGCCAGTCGAGGTCGAGAAAATCGCCATCTTCAAGCCACAGGCGTTCGCGCTCGCGGGCGATGTGCACGGTTTTACGCCACAGCGGCCCCCACAAGGTTTGCAAGTGCGGGTTGCCAATGCCGAAGGCGGGGGTGAACGGTAGTGGTTGGGCTATTGCGGAGTGCGGGTGCACAGCGGTTCTCGGAGAAAGTGCTCATGAGTCTGCCCGAAGACGCGGCGGGACAGAGCCGCGACCGCGTCGTCGCGAGTAACTAACTTGCCACAATCTCTTCAGGTGCGCGACACATGGCGTTGGTTGTGCTTTCGATTGGAGCTGGCAACGCTTGTTGATCTGTCTTCGGCCCCAGGATGACAACGCGCCATTGGTCGGCGTGGTGATGTCGCTTGAGGGCATTCTTGACTGATGCGAGGTTCAGCTCCAGGGCGGCTTGTATGGAAAAGTCGAGATCCAGCGGCAGATTGTGGATGCCGATGTTGTGCAGTCGGCTCAAAATCTGTGCATTGGTGGCGCGGCCCAATGGAGCGCTACCGGCCAGATGCTGCTGGATGTCGTCGAGTTCCTGTTGGGTCGGCCCTTGAGCGAGGAAGTCGCTGAACATCGACTTGATATGGCCCAGCACGGCATCGGCCTGATCCGGTCGGGTCTGCAAGTTAATGCTCAGAATCCCTTTTGCCTGAAGGGATGAGAGGTCGGCTTCAACGTGGTAGGTCAGGCCTCGGCGTTCACGAAGTTCATTAGTCAGGCGTTTGGTGAAAACTTGCGTAGCCATCTGCAGTGCGAGGTAGTCCGAACTGCTGCGCAGGACACTTGGCTGGGCAAGGTACAAGTAAGCCTGGGTTGATGGTCGCTCGACACGCAGCAGATCCGGAGCGGCTGGACTTGTCACAGACTGGATCGCGGCAGTGGCCGGTCCCAGGGGCAAGGCCGCGGATATCTGCGCGCCGATGCGCTGGGCTTCTTCCTCGGTGAGATCACCGACCAGTGTGATCTGGGCATTGCCCGCGGCATAAGCCGTGCGATGAAAGTCTTGCACCTGGGTGCGGGTGATGGAGGCTAGTCCGGCCCGGGTTCCGTAGAGAGACTGAGCATAACTGTGTTCGGGAAATAGCTGGCCGAGATTGGCTTCTCGGGCTTGAGCTGCATGCGACTGATCTTCACGGTCCAGTAAGTACTGCATTTCGGATTTCACCCTAGGCAGGGACTCTTGCGGCAACAGCGGTTTGCCGAGTACTTGGGCAAACAGTTCCAGAGCTGGAGCGCGCCGGCCTTCGTCGCTCAGGCTGCGCAGAGAAAAAAGGGTCCGATCCTGGTTGATGTCCATTGCCACCCTTGCACCCAGATTATCGAAGGTCGCTTGTATGGCGTTGACGTCCTTGCCCGCTACGCCTTCATTCAAAAGACTGAAGGTCACCGCGGCCAGACCGGGTTGATGCAGTGTATGGGCGCTGCCGGCGGCAAAGCTCACAAGGGCATCAAACATCGGCAGGCCAGGGGTGCGGATGAACAGGATCTTCGTTCCACTGAGAGTTTTATAACCCTTGATCGACAGCGTGCGGTGGATCGCCTGAATCTGTGGTTCATTGAGCGATTGCAGCGTTGGTTTCTGGGGTGCCGTGGTTGCAGCGGCAAGGGCCTGTGTACTCAACAGCATGCCGGCCAGAATCAATCCATTGATCAGGCCTTTGAGCTTATCCATTATTTTTTCTCCGGCAAGATTGTCGCGGTACTCAGGCGTTCACGCGTCAGGTAAGTCTTTGCGACCTGTTGAATATCCAGGGGAGTGACCTTATTCAGCTCGTCCGTATCCTGATCGGCCAGCCGCCAGTCGAGGCCGATGGTTTCCAGCAGGCCCAGGGTGCCTGCCTGCCCTTGCAGATCATCCTGCGCATAAACCGCGTTAGCGATCAGGAGGTTTTTCGCGCGCTCCAGCTCTGCTGCTTCCGGTGCCTTGTCTTTTAGTGCATTGATCACTTTCCAGAGTCGGGCGAGCGCCTCGTCGGGGTCTTTGAGTTTGTCCGGATTGAGCTGTGTGCTGATGGTCAGCAACGAATCGCCGCGATTGAAGGCGTCGTACTCTGAGTGGACTTCAGTGAATATTGCTTCGCCCAGTTGCAGTTGCTCTTTGATTCGCGCGCTGTTGGACCCGGCCAGCAACACATCAAGCAGACGCAGGGCATGGGCGGTCCGATGATCCAGGGCCGTGGCCAGGCTGGGCGTGTTGAAGCTCATGATCAGGCGCGGGGATGCTATCGGTGCATGCAGGGTCAGTGACCGTTCACCGGCAGAAGCCAGCTCGACGGGTGCAGGCGCCACAGGTGTCGCGCGCCGCTCAAGGTGTCCGAAGTACCGCTGTGCCAGGGCCTTGATCTGCTCAGGTGCAACATCGCCAACGACCACCAGCGTTGCATTGCCCGGCGAGTACCAGGCCTGGTACCACTGCTGCAATTGCACGGCGTTCATTCGTTGCAGGTCGTGCATCCAGCCAATCGTCGGGGTGCGGTAGCCGCTGGCCGGGTGGGCGATGCTGTTCAGTCGTTCGTGAGCCAGCACGGTGATTTCATCATCAACGTGCATCCGACGCTCCTCCTGAATCACCTTGAGCTCCGGTGTGAAGTCCTGTGCATCCAGCTTGGCCGTACTCATCAGGTCGGCGAGTATTTCGAAAGCGACGCCAGCGCGGCCCGAAGAAAGTGTTTGGTGATATACCGTGAAGTCAGTGCCGGTAACTGCGTTTTCGCTGGCGCCCAGTTTTTCCAGTATCGCCGAGAACTCTCCGGCGCAGGCCTTGCTGCTGCCTTTGTAGACCATGTGTTCGAGGGCGTGGGACAGGCCCGACTGGCCGGGCGGTTCGTAGCTTGAACCGACCTTGATCCAGAGTTGGGCGGTGACGATGGGGGAGCGGTGGTCCTCGCGCACGACAACCTTGAGGCCGTTATCCAGTACGAAGTCTTGTGTCGCAGGGGGTGTCGCCGCGCTAGCCATGAGCGGCAGCCAGGCGATAAAGGACAGCACAAACGTGCTGCGGGAAGTGTTCATCCGTGTACATCCTCAGTGGTTTGCAGGTATTTGCGCAAACCACTGTGGATGATCCGGGAGGGTGTCAGGCGGTAACTATGTAGGGCATTGCCAAGTAGGCTTTGGTGCTGTCATCTCGCCAGGCATTCAGGCGCTGCGTTGCCACAACGAGTAATACACGCGCCCGGATTTTTGCTCCCGGTGCAGGCGCCAGTTCTCCGGCAGGCCCAGGGTCGAAGGCGCCGACTCGCTTTCGGTATACACCCAGGCATCTTCGGCCAGCCATTGGCGTTCTTCGAGCAACTTGCAGACGGCGGGCAGCAGGTTCTGGTTGAACGGCGGATCGAGGAACACCAGGTCGTAGGCCGTTGCGGTCTGGGTTTCCAGGTAGCGCAGGGCGTCAGCGGTCTGGACCTGGCCGTTGGTGCAACGCAGCGTACCCAGGTGCTCCTTCAGGCTGGACACCGCGATATTGCTGGCATCCAGCGCCTGGCCCATGGCCGCGCCGCGAGATAAGGCTTCGAGGAATAGCGCACCGCTCCCGGTAAACGGGTCGAGCACCTTGGCGCCCGGCACGTACGGCGCGAGCCAGTTGAACAGGGTTTCACGCACGCGGTCCGGCGTCGGGCGCAGGCCCGGGGCGTCGGGGAAGCTCAGCTTCCGGCTGCGCCATTCGCCGCCGATGATGCGCAGTTGGTTCACGCCGTTATGGACGTTGCGTGCTGGTTTTTTTGGACTGGCCATTAATGCTCCGGAACCCCGAGCGGCTGCTCGGAAGGTTTATCAGTAGGGGCCGGTAACGGCTTTTGCGGCACGGTCGGGCCAGCGCTGACGATGACCATTTTATCCGTGCTCAGGTGTTTGTTCATGGCCGCTTTGACCTGCTCGACGGTCAAGTCCTGGGACTGTTGCATGAAGTCTTCCAGGTGACTCAGCGGCAGGTTATAGAAGCCGATGGCGCCCAGTTGGCCGACGATATCGGCATTGCTCGCGGTGGACAGCGGGAAGCTGCCGGCCAGTTCGCGCTTGGCGTCGTCGAGCTCTTTTTCCGTCGGGCCGGTTTTAAGGTAGTCGGCGAGCACGTCCTGCACCAGTTTCAGGGTGCCCTCGCTCATCTCGGCCCGGGTCTGCAGATTGATCATGAACGGGCCGCGCACCTGCATCGGGGTGAAGCCCGAATACACGCCGTAAGTCAGGCCACGCTTCTCGCGCACTTCGCTCATCAAGCGGGTGCCGAAGCCACCGCCACCGAGAATCTGGTTACCCATGGACAATGCCGCGTAGTCCGGGTCGTCGCGGTCGATGCCCAATTGCGCGAGCATCAGGTTGGTCTGCTTGGACGGGAACTCGATGTGGCCGACGCTGGCCTTGGGTTCGACCGGTTGCGCGATCTTCGGCAAGGCCGGGCCTTTGGGCAGGGCGTTGGAAACCTGCGCAGCAATGGCTTCTGCTTCTGCGCGGGACAGGTCACCGACCAGTGCGATGACCACGTTACCGGCTGCGTAGGCTTTCTCGTGGAAAGCACGCAGTTGTGCCGCGGTGATCGCCGGTACGCTTTTCGCCGTGCCGTCGCTGGAATGCGCGTACGGGTGATCACCGTACAGACGGTTCATCAGTTCCAGGCTCGCCAGTTTGCCGGGGTTCTGTTTCTGGTATTCAAAACCGGCGAGCATCTGGTTCTTGATGCGCTCCAGCGAATCGGCAGGGAAAGTCGGCTTGCCGATGACTTCGGCGAACAACTGCAGGGCCGGCTCGCGTTTGTCCTTGGCACTGAGACTGCGCAGCGAGGCGATTGCCATGTCCTTGTAAGCGCCGTTGCCGAAATCGGCGCCCAGGCCTTCGAAGCCCTGGGCAATGGCACCGACGTCCTTGCCGGCCACGCCTTCGTTGAGCATGGCGTTGGTCAACAGCGCCAGGCCCGGTGCGTCGCCGTCCTGGCTACTGCCGGCGGCGAAGATCAGGCGCATGTCGAACATCGGCAGCTCATGGGCTTCGACAAACAGCACTTTGGTGCCTTCGGCGGTGTTCCAGGTCTGCACGTCCAGCTTGCGGTGGTCCGGTGCCTTGCCGTTGAGCTCGGTCAGCGACTGCAGTTTCTGGCTGGCCTTGGCCTTGTCCAGGGCTTCACTGGCATTGGTTTGGCCAGAGCGCGACAAATAGAACGCGGCAGAACCGATCACGGCAACGGCGATCAACCCGATCAGGGCCAGGCGGGATTTTTTACGCTCACTCATGAGTCGTCTCCAGAGGCAGTACATGGGCGACGCTGAGACGTTCGCGGGTGAAATACAGCTTGGCGGCTTTCTGGATGTCTTCCGGCGTGACGCTTTCCAGGTCGGCCAGTTCGGTGTCCATCAGTTTCCATGACAGACCGACGGTTTCCAGTTGGCCAATGGCCGTGGCCTGACTGGTGATCGAGTCGCGCTCGAAGACCAGGCCGGCGATGACTTGTGCACGTACGCGTTCAAGCTCTTCAGCGGTTGGCGCCGTGGTTTTCAACTGGTCGAGCAGCTTCCACAAACCGGCTTGCGCCTGGGCAATGGTCTTGTTTTTCTGCGAGTTTGGCGATGCCGACAGGGTGAAGAGGCTGTCGCCGCGGGTGTAGGCGTCGTAACTCGACGAGCCGCCGGACACCAGTTCTTCGCCACGCTCCAGTTGCGTCGGGATGCGTCCGCTGTAGCCGCCGTCGAGCAGCGCCGAGATCAGGCGCAGGGCATTGACCAGGCGTTTGTCGTCGGCGGTGGAGATGCTCGGTACGTTGAAGGCCAGCATCAGGCTGGGCAGTTGGGTCTGCACATGCAGGGTGATCTGGCGCTCGCCCGGTTCAGCCAGTTCCAGCGGTTTTTTCGCGGCCGGCACTTCACGCCGGGCGATCGGGCCGAAATAGCGTTGGGCCAGGGTTTTGACTTCGTCCGGGGTGACATCGCCAACCACCACCAGCGTGGCGTTGTTAGGCACGTACCAGGTTTCGTACCAGTGGCGCAGCTCTTCGACTTTCATCCGCTCAAGGTCGGCCATCCAACCGATGGTCGGCGTGTGGTAGCCGCTGGCCGGGTAGGCCATGGCCTTGAAACGCTCGTAGGCCTTGGACATCGGCTTGTCGTCGGTACGCAGGCGACGTTCTTCCTTGATGACCTCGATTTCCTTGGCGAACTCATCAGGTGGCAGGCGCAAGCTGGCCATGCGGTCGGCTTCCAGCTCGAAGGCCACGCCCAGGCGATCCCGGGCCAACACTTGGTAGTACGCGGTGAAATCATCGCTGGTGAATGCATTCTCTTCAGCGCCGAGGTCGCGCAGGATCAGCGAGGCTTCGCCGGGGCCGACTTTCTCACTGCCCTTGAACATCATGTGTTCCAGGGCGTGGGACAGGCCGGTATTGCCCGGCGTCTCGTAGCTGGAGCCGACCTTGTACCAGACTTGGGAAACCACCACGGGTGCACGGTGGTCTTCACGCACGACCACCTTCAGACCATTGTCGAGGGTGAATTCGTGGGTGGGTTGCGGGTCGGCAGCCAGGGCCGAGAGGGGCAGGCAAACCGTGCTGAGCAGCAGGCCTGCGGCGCGGCGGGCAAGAGCATTCATTCGTTTTTAAACCTTTGGGGCTGCCCGCTTGTTCTTAGCGTCAGCGGGCGAGAGGGTGCTAGGATACTGATCCGTTTTACTGGCGGCCACGCCTATCAGGCCTTTGACCGGCCTGTGGGTTGCATGGGTTACCGGCAGAGACTTTGAGTTTGTCAGCTAAACTCTGCGTTTTCGCCGACGATGCCGTTCCAGTCCTTCGTGTTAGTCGACCTTTGAGGCGCCGTTGGCTCCTCGACAAAATGTTGCGCGTGAACAAGCTGGGTCAATCGCAGTCTGTTCTGCATCGATTATTTATTTGCCGGGGCGCCATTGGCGCGTCGCTACCGTGAGATAGCCGTCCTCCATGTTTGGTTCCAACGACGACAAGAAGACCCCAGCTGCGGCTGGCGAGAAGAAAAGCCTGTTCGGATGGCTGCGCAAAAAGCCGCAGGAAACCGTCGTCGAACAGCCACAAGCCGTTCCTGAGCCAGCGCCTGTCGCGGCTCCGGTAATAGAAGAAGCGCCCGCGCCGGTGGTCCTGCCGATTGCCGAGCCGGTGCTGCAACCGCAGGCCCAAGTCGTTGCCGAACCTGTCAGTGAAATCTTCGAGCAACCGCTGAGCACTGCTGCCGAGCCGTGGCTGACCCTGCCTGTGGCGGAAGAGCCCGTGGCATTGGTCGAGAATGACCTGGCTCCTCACGTGACTCCACCGATTCCGGCTCCGGCAGCGTTTACGCCGGCGCCGGTTCATGCGCCAGTGGTTGAGCCGATTGTTGAACCGGTCATCGTGACCGAGCCTGCGCCCGTTGTCAGCCAGCCAGAGGTTCCGGTATTCGTTGCTCCGGTTGCTCCGGTTGCTCCGGTTGCTCCGGTTGCTCAGGCGCCTGCACCCGCTCCGATTCCTGAATCGATCGCGGCGCCCGTCGAAACCCCGGTAGAGCCTGTGCGCAGCGAAGAAACCAAAGCCGGTTTCTTCGCCCGACTCAAACAGGGCCTGTCCAAGACCAGCGCCAGTATCGGCGAAGGCATGGCCAGCCTGTTCCTGGGCAAGAAGGCGATCGATGACGAACTGCTCGAAGACCTCGAAACCCGCTTGCTGACCGCCGACGTTGGTGTCGAAGCCACGTCGGTGATCATTCAGCGCCTGACGCAGAAGGTCGCGCGCAAAGAACTGGCCGACTCCGACGCCCTGTACAAATCCCTGCAGGCCGAGCTGGCCGCCATGCTCAAGCCTGTCGAGCAGCCGCTGAAAATCACCTCGCAGAACAAGCCGTTCGTGATTCTGGTTGTCGGCGTCAACGGTGCCGGCAAGACCACCACCATCGGCAAGCTGGCGAAGAAGCTGCAGCTGGAAGGCAAGAAAGTCATGCTCGCCGCCGGCGACACCTTCCGCGCCGCGGCGGTGGAGCAGTTGCAGGTCTGGGGTGAGCGCAACAAGATCCCGGTGATCGCGCAGCACACTGGCGCCGACTCGGCTTCGGTGATCTTCGACGCCGTGCAGGCCGCCAAGGCCCGTGGCATCGATGTGCTGATCGCCGACACCGCCGGCCGCCTGCACACCAAAGACAACCTGATGGAAGAGCTGAAAAAGGTTCGCCGCGTAATTGGCAAGCTCGACGCCGACGCTCCTCACGAAGTGCTGTTGGTGCTCGACGCCGGCACCGGCCAGAACGCCATCAACCAGGCCAAGCAATTCAACCAGACCGTCGAACTGACTGGCCTGGCGCTGACCAAACTCGACGGCACCGCCAAGGGTGGGGTGATTTTTGCCCTGGCCAAGCAATTCGGCCTGCCGATCCGCTACATCGGTGTCGGTGAAGGCATCGACGATTTGCGTACCTTTGAAGCAGAACCCTTTGTCCAGGCATTGTTTGCCGAGCGGGAGCGTTCATGATTCGTTTCGAACAGGTCGGTAAGCGCTACCCGAACGGTCACGTCGGCTTGCATGAGCTGAGCTTTCGAGTCCGTCGTGGCGAGTTCTTGTTTGTCACCGGCCATTCCGGCGCCGGTAAATCCACACTCTTGCGCCTGCTGCTGGCGATGGAGCGCCCGACCAGCGGCAAGCTGCTGCTCGCCGGGCAAGACTTGAGCACCATCAGCAACGCGCAGATTCCTTTCTTGCGTCGGCAGATCGGCGTGGTGTTCCAGAATCATCAGTTGCTGTTCGATCGCACGGTGTTCAACAACGTCGCGCTGCCTTTGCAGATCCTGGGGCTGTCCAAGGCCGAGATCGCCAAGCGCGTGGACTCGGCACTGGAGCGCGTGGCGTTGTCGGATAAAACCGATCTGTATCCGGGCGACCTGTCCACTGGTCAGCAGCAGCGCGTCGGCATCGCCCGCGCCATCGTTCATCGCCCGGCCTTGCTGCTGGCGGACGAACCGACCGGTAACCTCGACCCGCGTCTGGCCGCCGAGATCATGGGTGTGTTCGAAGATATCAATCGCCTGGGCACCAGTGTGCTGATCGCCAGTCACGACCTGGCCCTGATTGCCCGCATGCGCCATCGCATGCTGACGCTGCAACGCGGTCGATTGATCGGTGACGGGGAGGCGGCAGTATGAGTGCGACACGTAGCCCCAAGGTTTCCGAGCGCGTAGCCCCGAAGGCTGCCGATCCGCAGCCGCAAAAGAAGAAACACGATGATGATGACGGGCCGGACTTTGCCACGTTGTTCCGCGCCTGGATCGAAAGTCATCGCGCCAGCATGGTCGACAGCCTGCGCCGCCTGGGCAAGCAGCCGATCGGCAGTTTTTTCACCTGCATGGTGATGGCGGTGGCCCTGAGTTTGCCCATGGGCCTGTCACTTTTGCTAAGTAACGTCGAACGCTTGGGTGGTTCCTGGCAGCGCGCGGCACAGATCTCCCTGTATCTGGACCTTGAGGCCAAGCCGGCCGAAGGCGAATCGCTGCGCGATCAGATCAAGGGCATGCCTGGTGTGGCCGATGCCGAATACGTTGGCCGCGAGCAGGCGCTGGAAGAGTTCCAGCAACAGTCCGGGCTGGGCGAGGCACTCAAGGAATTGCCGGAGAACCCGCTGCCGGGCGTGGTCCTGGTGACGCCGAACGAAGTCGACAAGCCGGCCCTTGAAGCATTAAGACAAAAACTATCCGAGCTGCCGAAGGTACAACAGGCGCAACTTGATTTAGTCTGGGTCGAGCGTCTGGCAGCCATTCTCAAGCTGGGTGACCGATTTGTCTTCGGTCTGACCGTGCTTTTGGTTTCTGCATTACTTTTGGTGATAGGCAATACCATTCGTCTTCATATTGAAAACCGCCGCACAGAGATAGAAGTGATTAAACTGGTCGGCGGCACTGACAGCTATGTACGCAGGCCCTTTCTGTATATGGGTGCGTTGTATGGCTTCGGTGCGGGGATTCTGTCCTGGGGGGTGCTGGCTTTCGGCCTTGATTGGCTGAACGACGCGGTAGTAGGGCTGGCTGGTTTGTACGGCAGTGATTTTGCGCTGGCTGGAGTGCCAGTTGCCGACGGTCTGTCTCTCTTGCTTGGCGCGGTGCTGTTGGGGTATATCGGTGCATGGATTGCAGTCGCACGCCACCTGAGGGAGCTTGCGCCTAAGTAGTATCATTTTGCTCGTATTGACCTTTCAGCGTTTTTGGGTTTTAGGGAACTTGTCTTTCGGTTTCCGGTCAATTTTCGCAGTGCTGAACTGCACGAGTTTGTAAGTCGGAGGTTTTTTCGTATGACCAATTCTTTGCAACCTGCATATGCTCTGGTCCCGGGTGCGAACCTGGAGGCCTATGTGCACACCGTCAACAGCATTCCATTGCTGTCGCCGGAGCAGGAGCGTGAACTGGCCGAGAGTCTCTATTATGAGCAGGATTTGGGGGCGGCTCGGCAGATGGTGCTCGCCCACCTGCGTTTTGTCGTACATATCGCCCGTAGCTATTCCGGCTACGGCCTGGCTCAGGCTGACCTGATCCAGGAAGGCAACGTTGGCCTGATGAAGGCCGTGAAGCGCTTCAACCCGGAAATGGGCGTGCGCCTGGTGTCCTTTGCCGTGCACTGGATCAAGGCGGAAATCCACGAGTTCATCCTGCGCAACTGGCGCATCGTGAAAGTCGCGACCACCAAGGCCCAGCGCAAGTTGTTCTTCAACCTGCGAAGCCAGAAGAAGCGTCTGGCCTGGTTGAACAACGAGGAAGTCCATCGTGTGGCGGAAAGCCTGGGTGTAGAGCCTCGGGAAGTGCGCGAGATGGAAAGCCGCCTGACGGGCCATGACATGGCTTTTGACCCGGCTGCCGAAGCGGATGACGACAGTGCTTTCCAGTCGCCGGCCAACTATCTGGAAGACCACCGGTACGACCCGGCCCGTCAACTGGAAGACGCAGACTGGAGCGACAACTCCAACCACAACCTGCACGAAGCGCTGGAAGTGCTGGACGACCGCAGCCGTGACATCCTCTACCAGCGCTGGCTGGCGGAAGAAAAAGCCACGCTGCACGACCTGGCGCAGAAGTACAACGTGTCGGCCGAGCGTATTCGTCAGCTTGAGAAGAGCGCGATGAACAAGCTCAAGTTGTCGATCGCCGCCTAACCGGCGAGCAGGCAATAAAAAACGCCCCGGTCATTGATCGGGGCGTTTTTGTTTGTTCGATGAGCCTTGGTACACCACAGAGCCAATGTGGGAGCGGGCTTGCTCGCGAAGGCGTCCTGTCAGTCGACATTGACGCTGTCTGATACACCGCTTTCGCGAGCAAGCCCGCTCCCACAGGGGATCTTCAGTGTTATTCGGCCCAAGGCGCCCGGCGCGAATCGTTCAGCCCCACCAGATAGCTGTCGCCACCCAGCTGGCTCATCTGTTGCCGGATCCACCCCGCCCGCCGCGCTACATAGGAAGTCGGATGGCTGGCGCTCCAGACCCGCGGGTTGGGCAGCACGGCGGCGAGCAAGCTCGACTGCTGGCGGCTGAGGCCTTTGGCGCTCACGCCAAAGTGGTGTCGGGCCGCCGCTTCGGCGCCAAACACGCCGTCATCCCATTCGACACTGTTGAGGTACACCTCAAGAATTCGCTGTTTGGGCCAGGACACTTCGATCAGCGCGGTAAACCAGGCCTCCAGGCCTTTGCGCAGCCAGCTGCGGCCGGACCACAGGAACAGGTTTTTCGAAACCTGCTGGCTCAGGGTGCTGGCGCCACGGATCGAGCCGCCGCGCTCGTTATGGGCAAATGCCGCCTGAATCGCGCCGATATCGAAGCCCCAGTGCTCCGGGAATTTCTGATCTTCGCCGGCAATCACGGCGACTTTCAGGTCATCGGAGATCTCGTCCCAGGGTTTCCAGGTCCGTTGCAGGTCTATGGGTTCGCCATCGAACCAGGATTCGATCTTGCGCTCGACCATCAACGCCGTCCCCGGTGGTGGCACCACGCGAAAGATCAGCACCAGCAATACGCTGCCACCCATGAACCAGAGCACGGCCTTGGTGAAGCGACGGAAATAGATACGCAGCATAGAGATGGCTTGGCCGAACCCGTTGAGCGGGCCATTATACAGACCCTTTGGATCGAAACTGACTGGAGTTCTGCATGCTGCGTGGCTTTCTGATGCTGGCCGCTTTTTTCGGCTTCACCGGTGTCGGCCTCGGGGCCTTTGCCGCCCACGGCCTGAAAAACAGCTTGAGCGCCGAGTACCTGGCGATCTTCCATACCGGCGTCACCTATCAACTGGTGCACACCCTGGCATTGTTGGGCGTCGCGTTGCTGGCCACGCAGATCCCCGGGCGTCTGGTGACTTGGGCGGGTGCATCGTTTGTCATCGGTATCTTGCTGTTCTCCGGCAGCCTGTATCTATTGACGCTGACGGGCATCAGCAAACTCGGCATCATCACCCCGTTCGGTGGCCTGGCCTTTCTGGTGGGCTGGTTGTGCCTGGGCCTCGCTGCCTACCGATTGGCCTGACCTGTAGGAGCCGGCTTGCTGGCGATACGGACGACGCGGTGAAACAGACAGACCGAGTCGCCTGCATCGCCAGCAAGCCGGCTCCTACGGTTCGTCTGTCCATTTCAAGACGAATGGCTTGGGTCGGCCTGATTGATCGGGCTAGAATGCCTGCCCCTAAAAATGATGGCGGCATCCGGCATGCGCATTCAGTTGAACGGCGAATCCTTTGAACTGCCCGACGGTGAAACCGTTGCGGCCCTGATCTCCCGTCTGGAACTGACCGGACGCCGGGTGGCAGTCGAACTCAATCTGGATATCGTCCCGCGCAGTCAGCACGCCGATACCACGCTCAACGACGGCGACAACGTCGAAGTGGTGCACGCCATCGGCGGCGGCTAGCAACCTCGGCCCAGTGGCCACAGAATTCTGCAAGTACCTCACCCCTACAGAGGATTTCCCATGAGCATCGTTCGTAGCGACAAGCCTTTCGTCCTGGCCGGTCGTACTTACCAGTCGCGTTTGCTGGTCGGTACCGGCAAGTACCGTGACATGGAAGAAACCCGCCTGGCCATCGAAGCCTCGGGCGCCGAGATCGTCACGTTCGCCGTGCGCCGCACCAACCTCGGGCAGATCGAGGGCGAGCCGAACCTGCTCGAAGTGCTGTCGCCGGATCGTTACACCTTCCTGCCGAACACCGCCGGTTGCTACGACGCCATCGAAGCCGTGCGCACCTGCCGCCTGGCCCGTGAACTGCTCGACGGCCACAACCTGGTCAAGCTGGAAGTGCTGGCCGACCAGAAAACCCTGTTTCCCAACGTGATTGAAACCCTCAAGGCCGCCGAAACGCTGGTCAAGGAAGGCTTCGACGTGATGGTCTACACCAGTGATGATCCGATCATCGCCCGTCAATTGGCGGAAATCGGCTGCATCGCGGTGATGCCGCTGGCCGGTCTGATCGGCTCTGGCCTGGGGATCTGCAATCCGTACAACCTGCAGATTATCCTCGAAGAAGCCAAGATTCCCGTGCTGGTGGATGCCGGTGTCGGCACTGCTTCCGACGCCACCATCGCCATGGAGCTGGGGTGTGATGCGGTGCTGATGAACTCGGCCATCGCCCACGCCCAGCAGCCGGTCATGATGGCTGAAGCCATGAAACATGCGATCGTCGCAGGTCGCCTGGCCTATCTCGCCGGCCGCATGCCGAAAAAACTCTATGCCAGCGCCTCTTCGCCGCTGGATGGTCTGATCAAGTAAGAGCCATTGATGACTGAATCGAACGACACGCCAATCCAGACGGAAGAAGGCGACGAGCGCCAACACCGCCGCATCAAGAGTTTCGTGATGCGTGCAGGGCGCATGACCGAAGGCCAGCAAAAGGGCCTGGAGCAGGGCACGCCACTGTTCGTGCTGCCGTTGGCCGACGCACCGGTGGATTTCGACCAGGTGTTCGGTCGCTCGGCACCGCGCTCACTGGAAATCGGTTTCGGCATGGGCCATTCGCTGCTGGAAATGGCAGCGGCTGCGCCGGATCAGGACTTCATCGGCGTCGAGGTTCACCGTCCGGGTGTCGGTGCGCTGCTCAATGGCGTACTGACCCAGGGTTTGACCAACCTGCGAGTCTACGATTGCGATGCCATCGAAGTGCTCAATCGCTGCGTGGCCGATAACAGCCTCGATCGCCTGATGCTGTTTTTTCCGGATCCGTGGCACAAGAGCCGTCATCACAAGCGCCGTATCGTTCAGGCGTCCTTCGCTGAGCTGGTGCGCAGCAAGTTGAAAGTCGGCGGCATTCTGCACATGGCCACCGACTGGGAACCGTATGCCGAGTACATGCTGGAAGTGATGAACGCTGCGCCGGGTTACCGCAACCTCGCCGAAGACGGCAAGTGCGTACCGCGCCCGGTCGAGCGGCCGATTACCAAGTTCGAACGCCGTGGCGAACGTCTTGGGCATGGGGTTTGGGATTTGAAGTTCGAAAAACTGTCCTGATCCGTACAAACCTGTAGGAGCCGGCTTGCTGGCGATGGTGTGCCAGTCAACACTGAAGTGTCTGACCCCCCATCGCCAGCAAGCCGGCTCCTACAGGTTTTTTTTACGCCTGGAAGTCAGCGGCGGTCAGCCACGACGCCAATCAACACCAGCACCACCAGTAACACCGGTGCCAGGCTGTAGTTGTTGAACTGGCTCAAGCCGCGCACGACCCACGGTGTGGCGTAGATCAGTGCCGCGCCGCTGCCGATCATGCACAGCAGGGACATCAGCGGCACGCGCAAGGCGCCGGCGATGCTGCCCAGACGCTGCTCGACCCAGCCTTTGAAGTCCGCACCAAACAGCACCAGCAGGCAACCCACCAGGGCCAGGGCGATTTCCGAGAGGTTGCTGCGGCTCCAGCGAGACACGGTGGCAAGCAGGTCGAGTACCAAATCCATTGGATTTCCTTATGTCAGAAATTTCTGCAGCAAGTCGTTGAGGAAGAGTTGTCCGCGCGCGGTGGCTACCAGACGTGACGGTTCGACCTGCAACAGGCCGCTTTGTTCGGCTTCAAGGCGGCCTTCGGCAAGGCTTTCCAGGGTCATGCCGGTACGTTCCGGGTACAGCCGCGATTCGACGCCTTCAGTCAGGCGCAGCGCGTTCATCAGGAATTCGAACGGCATTTCATCGTTACCCAGCGCTTTCTCGCCGGCCCGGAAGCTTTTTGCCGGATTCAGGTAATCCTTCGGCAGGCGGGTCTTCCAGGTGCGAATGATGCGTCCGTCCGGATGGCTGAGCTTGCCATGGGCGCCGGCGCCGATGCCAATGAAGTCGCCAAAACTCCAGTAATTGAGGTTGTGGCGCGCCGGGCGACCGGGCAATGCATAGGCCGATACTTCGTACTGTGCGTAACCGTGTTCGGCCAGCAGCGCTTGCCCGGCTTCCTGGATGTCCCACAGCGTATCGTCTTCGGGCAGCGTCGGCGGCTGGTTCCAGAACACCGTGTTCGGTTCCAGGGTCAGTTGATACCACGACAGGTGTGTCGGTTTCAGGGCAATGGCTGTGTGCAGGTCGGCCAAGGCGTCGTCCAGGGACTGATTCGGCAAGCCATGCATCAAGTCCAGGTTGAAGTTGTCGAACCCGGCCTGCCGCGCCATGCCAGCGGCGCGTACGGCTTCGTCGCCGTTGTGAATCCGCCCCAGGGCCTCAAGCTTTTCTTGCTGGAAACTCTGGATGCCGATCGACAGGCGATTGATCCCCAGCTTCCGGTACGCCACGAACTTGTCTTGCTCGAACGTCCCCGGATTTGCTTCCAGCGTGATTTCGATGTCGCTGGCAAACGGGATGCGTTGTTCGACGCCTTTGAGCAATCGACCCAGCGAATCAGCACTGAACAGGCTCGGCGTGCCGCCACCGAAGAAAATCGAGCTCAACTCACGACCATAGACGGCGTGCAGGTCCTGATCGAGGTCGGCCAGCAAGGCGTCGACGTACTCTTCTTCCGGCAGCACAGGGCTGGCGGTGTGGGAGTTGAAGTCGCAGTAAGGGCATTTGCGCACGCACCACGGGATGTGGATATACAGCGCCAGTGGCGGCAGCACAGGCAGGGTCGCTCGAGGCGATTGAGCGTCGCCGCCGAAGATCAGCGGCGACGCGGATGATTCACGGGTCATTTCAAGCCCAGACGCTGGCGCAGCAGATCCATTGCACGGGCGCGGTGGCTGATCTGATTCTTGTCGCCCGGGCCCAGCTCGGCGCTGGAGCAATCGCGCTCCGGTACCCAGAACAGCGGGTCGTAGCCAAAACCGTGATCGCCGCTGGCCTGGGTCAGGATGCGCCCGTGCCACAAACCTTCGCAGAGGATCGGCAGCGGATCGTCAGCGTGACGCACCAGCGCCAGCACGCACACGAACTGTGCGCCACGTTCGGCTTCAGGCACGTCTTTCAACACGTCGAGCAGCTTGGCGTTGTTCGCCGCATCACCCTTGCCGTCGGCATAACGCGCCGAGTAGATACCTGGCGCACCGCCGAGGAAGTCCACGGCCAGCCCGGAATCGTCGGCCAGCGCCGGCAGGCCGGAAATACGCGCGGCATTGCGGGCCTTGAGGATGGCGTTCTCGACGAACGACAGACCGGTTTCTTCAGGCTCGACGCTGCTGAACTCGCCGATCGAGCGCAGTTGCACCGATTCGCCGAGCATGGCCTGGAGTTCCTTGAGTTTGCCGGCGTTATGGCTGGCCAATACGAGTTGCGTGAAGTTGGTCATTGGCCGGGGAAGAGCTCTTGGTTGAAATTGATGGTGTTGATTTTGTCGCCGGTCTGCACCTTGATGTCGAAGGTGCGGATTTCCTGCTGGGGTACCGGGTATTGGGCGATGTAGTAGATCGCTCCCTGCTCGGTGACTTGTTTGAAGTTCAGTGTGTAGCTTTGGCTGGTCAGGTCTTTAACGGTGCCGCTGACCTCGGCCATCATCGGCGTGCCGGCCTTGATCACCGAAATGTTGATCACGCCCTGGTCCTTGGCGCGCGTCAGTTGGGCGGCTTTGGCAACGTCCGGTAGCAGGTAGGTGGAGTTGAAGGTGTTGTAATGCACCGTCACGTCACCGAAGGTTTCCTGGCGTTCGCTCTTGATGGCGTCGGCGGCCATGGTGGTGACGCTCAGGCAGGCAGTGATTAGAAGCAACGCTAGACGACCCATGATCGTTCTCCTTGAAATAGGGTGGATCAGACCGCGACCTTGTGGTCGGAAAGTCCCGGACTGCTGACGCGGTAGATTCCGATCTCACCTAACAGATTAGGCCATAGCTTACTGGCCCACCCGTGCCGATGCTGTTGATCCACGGCAAGCCGATCAATGACCTTCGCTTCACGTTCGCGACACAAGGCTTCAAAGTCCGCGAAGGTACAGAAGTGGATGTTCGGCGTGTTGTACCAAGTGTAAGGAAGGAATTCAGAAACCGGCATCCGGCCCTTGCTCGCAAGGTACCAGCGGCAGCGCCAGTGCCCGAAATTCGGGAAGGTGATGATGCACTGGCGGCCGACCCGCAGCATTTCGTCGAGGATCTTGTCCGGGTAGTGCACCGCTTGCAGCGCCTGGGTCATGACCACGATATCGAAGCTGTTGCTGGCAAAGTTGCCCAGGCCCTTGTCCAGGTCCTGTTCGATGACGTTGATGCCCTTGGCCACGCATTCGGCAATGTTGTCGGCGTCGTTTTCCAGGCCATAGCCGGTGACTTGCTTGTTGTCGCGCAGCCAAGTCAGCAGTTCGCCATCGCCGCAGCCGAGGTCAAGCACGCGGCTGCCGGCGGGGATCCATTCCTGGATGATTTCCAGATCAGCTCTCATGGCTTTCTCACAACGTAATGCGGTTCATGTAATTGCCGAATGCCTGCAGGTAGCGCGGGATCGGAATCAGGAAGGCGTCGTGGCCTTGCGGTGCGTCGATCTCGAGGTAGCAGACGTCCTTGCGCGCGGCCATCAGCGCGTCCACCAGTTCCCGCGAGCGGGCAGGGGAGAAGCGCCAGTCGGTGGTGAACGACATCACGCAGAACTTGGCTTTGGCACCTTCAAAGGTTTTTGCCAGGTTATCGTCGAAGTTCGCCGCCGGATCGAAGTAGTCGAGCGCTTTGGTCATCAACAGGTACGTGTTGGCATCGAAGCGCCCGGAGAACTCTTCACCCTGATAACGCAGGTAGCTTTCAACCTGGAACTCGACGCTGTGGAAGTCGTAGTTGAGCTTCTCGCTCTTGAGCCCGCGGCCGAATTTTTCACCCATGGAGTCGTCGGACAGGTAGGTGATGTGCCCGACCATCCGCGCCAGCATCAGGCCGCGCTTGGGGATCACGTTGTGTTCCTGGAACGAACCGCCGTGGAACTCGGGGTCGGTGAGGATCGCCTGGCGCGCCACTTCGTTGAAGGCGATGTTCTGCGCCGACAGCTTGGGTGCCGAGGCGATGGCCAGGCAGTGACGGATGCGGTCAGGGTAGGTGATGCTCCATTGCATCGCCTGCATGCCGCCGAGGCTGCCGCCGATCACGGCCGCGAACTGGGCGATGCCGAGTCGATCGGCCAGGCGCGCCTGGCTGTGCACCCAATCTTCGACGGTCAAGACCGGGAAGTCGGCGCCGAACGGCTTGCCGGTCTCCGGATTTATGCTGCTGGGGCCGGTGGAACCGTTGCAGCCGCCGAGGTTGTTCAGGCTGACCACGAAGAACTTGCTGGTGTCGATCGGCTTGCCGGGACCGATGCAGCTGTCCCACCAACCGGGCTTGCGGTCGTCGGTGCTGTGGTAGCCGGCGGCATGGTGGTGACCGGACAAGGCGTGGCAGATCAGCACGGCGTTGCTCGCCGTGGCGTTCAGCGTGCCGTAGGTTTCGTAAATCAGGTCATAGGCCGGGAGCGAACGACCACAGGCCAAGGCCAGCGGCTCGCTGAAGTGCGCCACTTGCGGCGTTACCAGACCAACAGAATCGGGGGGAAAGGCAGCTGGCATCGACCCTGCTCTCATTGAAATGAGGCGTAAGTCTAAAGACCGCTGGGGTCAGCGGCAAGCAACGATCGGGCCTGATTTCATTCAGCAGAACCGCGGTGCGGCCTTCGCGAGCAAGCCCGCTCCCACAGGAGATCGCATTCCAATGTGGGAGCGGGCTTGCTCGCGAATGAGACGACTCGGTGGATCAGACTGGACGCACCAGATCAGGCAAGTCCGGCAACTTCTTCGGCGAGCAGATTCGCACCCGCTTCTGCCGGTTCAACTCGCCACTGATCAAACTGACCTGGCTCTTGGACACGCCAAAGGCCTTGGCCAGGAACGCCATCAGATAGGCGTTGGCCTTGCCCTCGACCGGCGGCGCGGTCAGGCGGATCTTCAGGCGATCACCGTGCAGCCCGCAGAAACCATCGCTACGGGCTGCCGGTTGCAGGTGACACTCCAGAATCAGGTCGTCACCTTCCCAGCGAAACCAGCTCACCGGGTCAGATCAACACGCGGAGGATTTCCGGCATCATGGTCATGGCGGCGAGGTTGTTGATCACCAGCATGTCGATCAGCTTGATCGCCAGGAACGCAAAGATCGGCGACAGATCCAGCCCGCCCAGGTTCGGCAGGAACTTGCGGAACGGCGCCAGGGCTGGCCCGCAGATGTCGTTCACCAGTTCGGCGCCCGGGTTATGGCTGCCCGGGGCGACCCAGGACAGGATCACGCTGATGATCAGGGCAAAGAAGAAAATATTCAGGAACAGCGCGGTCACACCGATGATCGACCAGATCAGCAGTTGCAGCGGATTACCAGTGGTGCCGTAGGTCAGCAACAGGGTCAGGGCCATCAGTGCCAGTTGCACCAGGATCGCCAGCACCAGCGAGGACATGTCCAGGCCGAACACGCTCGGGATGATTCGGCGCAGCGGCTTGAGCAGCGGCTGGGTGGCTTTCACGGCGAACTGGCAGATCGGGTTGTAGAAGTTCGCCCGCACCAGTTGCAGTACGAAGCGCATCAGCACGATCAGCAGGTACAGGCTGCCGAGGGTTTGCAGCACGTAGACCGCTGCGGTGTTCAATCCAATCATGAAAAGCTCCTTATTGACCCAGTTGTTCGGCCATCTCGGCCGAGCGATGCGCGGCAGCGCCGAGTGCTTTCTCGACCATGGCTTCAAAACCATTGGCCTGGAACGACTTGATTGCAGCTTCAGTGGTGCCAGCAGGCGAGGTGACACGGCGGCGCAACTCGGCGGCGTCGACGTCGCTGGAGACAGCCATGTGGGCGGCGCCCAGTGCGGTTTGCAATGTCAGTTGCGCGGCGATGTCCGCCGGCAGACCGAGTTTCACACCCGCGGCGGTCATGGCTTCGATCAGCAGGAAGAAATACGCCGGGCCCGAACCGGAAACGGCAGTGACGGCGTCCAGTTGCTGCTCTTCATTCAGCCAAAGGGCGATGCCGACCGCGGACAGCAGCTCCTGGGCGTGCTGACGCTGTTCGGCAGTCACTTCGGCGGTGGCGAACAGGCCGCTCACGCCCTGACGCAACAGCGCCGGGGTGTTGGGCATGCAGCGCACGATCGGCTGGGCGCCGAGCCAGTTGTTCATGCTGGCGCAAGTGATGCCTGCGGCAATCGACACCACCAGCTGATGGGGCTTGAGGCTTGGGCGAATCGCTTCGCACACGGCTTTCATCGCCTGCGGCTTGACCGCGAGGACGACGACGTCGGCGCCGTCGATGGCCTGGGCGTTGTCGGCGAAGGTTTCGATGCCGTGCTCAGCGCTCACGCGGGCACGGGTTTCTTCGCCCGGATCGCTGGCACGGATCTGCGCCGCTTCCAGACCCTTGGCCCGCAGGCCGCCGATCAGGCTGGCGGCCATGTTGCCGGCACCGATAAAGGCAATACGCGTCTTGCTCATGTCAGGTCCTTATAAAGAAGAGAGTCAGCCATGGGTTATGGCCGATCGTAATCGCGAGCGCCAAACAAGGCCGTTCCGATACGGACCCAGGTGGCACCCTGGGCGATGGCCGACTCAAGGTCGTGGCTCATGCCCATGGAAAGTGTGTCGAGTGGCAGGTTCAGGCTGGCCTGCAGGCTTTGCACGGCAGCAAACGCGGCATCCTGGGCGGCGCGATCTTCAGTCGGCTCAGGGATAGCCATCAGCCCGCGCAATTTCAAGCGCGGCAGGGCGCTGATGGCATTGGCCAGGGCCGGCAGATCGGCCGGGGTACAGCCGGATTTGCTGGCTTCACCGCTGACATTGACCTGAATGCAGATGTTCAGGGGCGGCAAGTCGGCGGGACGTTGTTCGGACAGGCGTTGTGCGATTTTCAGACGATCCACGGAATGCACCCAGTCGAAGTGCTCGGCGATAGCACGAGTCTTGTTCGATTGAATGGGGCCAATGAAGTGCCAGATCAAGGGCAGGTCGGCCAGTTCCAATTGTTTGCCCAGCGCTTCCTGCAGGTAGTTCTCGCCAAAGTCGCGCAGGCCGGCGGCGTAGGCTTCACGCAGGTCTTGTGCGGGTTTGGTCTTGCTCACGGCCAGCAACCGGACACTGTTTTCGGCGCGGTTGGCGGCGAGTGTTGCGGCGTTTATGCGCGAACTAACCTGAAGAATGTTGTCTGCTATGGTGGACATCAAGAGGCGCCAGCGGTCTGAAGGTTCGCGGCATTCTACTGGAATTGAGAGGCGCAATGGATATCACCGAACTGCTGGCATTCAGCGCTAAACAGGGTGCATCCGACCTGCACTTGTCCGCCGGCCTGCCGCCGATGATTCGGGTAGATGGCGATGTGCGGCGCATCAACCTGCCGGCCCTCGATCATGCTCAGGTGCAGGCGCTGATCGATGCAATCATGAATGACGCCCAGCGGGTGGACTTCGAGAACCATCTGGAAACCGACTTTTCCTTTGAAGTGCCCGGTGTGGCGCGTTTTCGAGTCAATGCATTCAATCAGAACCGTGGCGCGGGCGCGGTGTTTCGCACCATCCCGTCGAAAGTGCAGAGCATGGATGAGCTGGGCATGGGGGATGTGTTCCGCAAAATGACCGATGCGCCCCGTGGCCTGGTACTGGTGACCGGTCCCACCGGCTCCGGCAAGTCCACCACGCTGGCGGCGATGATCGATTACCTGAACACTCATCGTCATCACCACATCCTTACCATCGAGGACCCTATCGAATTCGTCCACGAGCCGCGCAAATGCCTGATCAACCAGCGTGAAGTCCATCGCGATACCCGTAGTTTCGCCAGCGCCTTGCGTTCGGCACTGCGAGAAGACCCCGATGTGATTCTGGTAGGAGAGATGCGCGATCTGGAGACCATTCGCCTGGCTTTGACCGCCGCCGAAACCGGCCATCTGGTGTTCGGCACGCTGCACACCACGTCTGCGGCGAAAACCATCGACCGGGTGGTCGACGTGTTTCCGGGGGACGAGAAGTCGATGGTGCGCTCGATGCTCTCCGAGTCGCTGCTGGCGGTGGTATCCCAGACCTTGGTGAAAAAGGTCGGTGGTGGGCGCATCGCGGCCCACGAGATCATGCTGGGGACGTCGGCGATCCGCAACCTGATCCGCGAGGACAAGGTGGCGCAGATGTATTCGGCGATTCAGTCGGGAGGGGCGCTGGGGATGCAGACGCTGGATATGAGCTTGAAGGACCTGGTGGCCAGAGGGGTGATCAGTCGTGATCATGCGCGGGAGAAGGCGCGGTCACCGGATGGTTTTTGAAGTTGCGCGGGACCTGTGGCGAGGGGGCTTGCCCCCGTTCGGCTGCGGAGCAGACGCAAAGCAGGCAGCGGGTTGTCCCTGATAAAACCATTAAGCTGGCTTTGGGGGCGCTGCGCGCCCCAACGGGGGCAAGCCCCCTCGCCACAAGTGCTCACCTTCAGGTGGGCATTAGCCAATCAACGCTGAACCACACGCAACTGATTCGGCTCTTTCGGCAGAACCCGCTTGGCAACCACGTAGTGGCTTTCCCAGTACGGTTTCTTCAAAGTGTCGATGCTCACCGACTTGCCGCGACGTGGCGCGTGGATGAAGCGGTCGTTACCCAGGTAAATGGCAACGTGATTGACCCGACGGCTCTTGATGTTGAAGAAAATCAGGTCGCCCGGCTTCAGGTCGTTGCGATCGACTTTCTCCCCATGACCGCTGGCCATGGCGTTGGAGGTGCGTGGCAGGTCGAACGTGGCGTCGTTGAACGCGTATTTCACCAGGCCGCTGCAATCGAAGCCTTTGCTTGGGCTACTGCCGCCCCAACGATAGGGAGTGCCAAGGACGTTCACGGCGCGGCTCAGCACGTCGCTACTGACCTTGGTGCCCATCGGTGGAACCAGGCCGCTGTTGCTGGCCAGGGTTGGAGCATGTTTAGCGGATTTTTTGTCTTTGCTCGAAGGAGCAGAGGCATGGGATTTTGGGGTGTAACCATTAACGTTAGGAAGACGTTGCTCACGATTGGTGGCGTGGGCGGCCAGTGGCATCAAAAGGCAAATGGTTAGCCATGTCTTGAAAAATGAACGCATTAGGCAAGGCTCTTAATAAGTTAGCGCGCAACTTTATAACAGCTTTTTTGCCGCTTCCGAGGCCGTTGGTCGATTCAACCCGGGGGGCAATGGTGGCAAAAAAGCGGCAAAATGGCGCAATTGTCGGACAGAAGTCCGGTGTTACAAGGCTTTGACAGGTGCGAAGCTAGCATTTGCCATACGTCGGGTGCCTGTAAAAAAGTCACAAAGAAATGAAGAATATTTATCTATCGCGCGAATCGAGGTCATTCATGAACCCCTATCAACAGGCTGTCCCGCAACAAGACACCCACAGCAAAGTGATCGGTTACCTGCTGTGGATTTTTGGTTTTACCGGCGCTCACCGCTTCTATTACGGCAAGCCGGTGACCGGGACGATCTGGTTCTTCACCTTTGGCTTGCTGGGGATCGGCTGGCTGATCGACCTTTTCCTGATCCCGGCGATGGATCGCGAGGCTGACCTGCGGTTTACCGCCGGCCCCATCGAATACAACGTGGCGTGGATTCTGCTGACGTTTCTAGGTGTGTTCGGTGTGCATCGGATGTATCAGGGGAAATGGATCAGCGGGTTGCTGTACCTGCTGACGGGCGGGTTGTTCTTTATTGGCGTGCTGTATGACTTCTGGACGTTGAATGACCAGGTTTCGGTGCGTAACGCGCAGAGTCGCGGCGCCTTTTAGTCAGTTGTGGTGAGGGAGCTTGCTCCCGTTGGGTCGCGAAGCGACCCCAAAACAGGTCTGCTGCGCAGCCCAGCGGGGGCAAGCCCCCTCGCCACAGTGTTACGCCTGGTGGCTGATCCGCCCATCCACCAGGGTGTAACGCACCACACCCGGCAGGCTGTGGCCGATGAACGGGCAGTTCTCGCCCTTCGACAACCAGGTTTCACCGGCGACGGTCGAGGCCGCAGGGTCGAACAGCACGATGTCCGCCGCGCCACCCACCGCCAGTTTGCCTGCCGGCAGGCGCAAGGCCTCGGCAGGGCCGGTGCTCAGGCGCTTGAGCAGCGTCGGCAGGTCCAACAGGCCGTCTTCGACCAGGGTCATCGCCATCGGCAGCAGCAGTTCGACGCTGCTGATGCCCGGCTCGGTGGCGCCGAACGGTGCCAATTTGGCGTCACGCTCATGGGGTTGGTGGTGACTGGAGATCGCCGAGATCACCCCCGATTTCACCGCAGCACGCAGGCCCTCGCGGTCGGCGCGGGTGCGTAGCGGTGGCTGGACGTGATACAGGCTGCTGAAGCCGATCAGAGCTTCGTCGGTCAGGATCAACTGGTACAGGGCGACATCCGCGGTGACCTTCAGGCCCCGGGCCTGGGCCTGGGCGATCAGCTCCACGCCGCGAGCGCTGGTGAGTTGGCTGAAGTGCGCGCGCACGCCGGTCTGTTCAACCAGCAGCAGATCCCGGGCCAGGGCGACGGTCTCGGCACTTTCCGGAATGCCCGGCAGGCCAAGGAAGCTGGCAGTCGGACCTTCGTGAGCCAGACCACCTTCGGCCAGGTCGTGATCCTGGGAGTTGAAAATCACCGTCAGGTCGAAGGTTGCTGCGTAGTCCAGCGCGCGGCAGAGGGTGCGGGTGTTGCGGAAGCTCTCCAGGCCATTGCCGAAGGCCACGCAACCGGCATCGCGCAGGGCCACGAGCTCAGCCAGCTGTTCACCGTCCAGACCTTTGCTCAGGGCGCCAATCGGGAAGACTTTGGTGTTGCCAGCCTCACGGGCGCGGTCGAGGATCAGTTCGGCCACGGCCGAGGTGTCCAGCACCGGTTTGGTTTTTGGCGGGCAGCACAGGCTGGTCACGCCGCCAGCCGCCGCTGCGCGGGTCTCGCTGACGATCGAGCCTTTACGGCTGTAACCCGGCTCGCGCAGGGCAACATTGAGGTCGACCAGGCCGGGAGCGGCCACCAGGCCTTTGGCGTCGATCGTGTCGACGGCGACAAAACCGGCTGGCGCAGCGCCAAGGGCGACGACTTTGCAGGCTTCAATATGGATGTCGGTAACTTGATCCAGGCCACTGGCCGGATCGATCACGCGGGCGCCGAGAATGCTGAGCTTCACTGGGCGTTCTCCTGCTCGAATTGGCGCTGGGCTGTTTGCCCGCTCATGGCCATGGACAGCACGGCCATACGAATGGCGATCCCGTAGGTCACCTGGTTGAGGATCACCGAGTGCGGGCCGTCAGCCACTGCGGACTCGATTTCCACGCCACGATTGATCGGCCCCGGGTGCATCACGATGGCATCGGGCTTGGCGCCGGCCAGGCGTGCGGTGGTCAGGCCGAACAGGCGGTAGAACTCGCCTTCGCTCGGCAGCAGGCCGCCGGTCATGCGTTCACGCTGCAGGCGCAACATGATCACCACGTCGACGTCTTTCAGGCCTTCGGTCATGTCGGTGTAGACCTTCACGCCGTATTGCTCGATGCCGATCGGCAGCAGGGTCTTCGGCGCGATCACACGGATGTCCGGGCAACCGAGGGTTTTCAGGGCCAACATGTTCGAGCGTGCGACCCGCGAGTGCAGGATGTCGCCGACGATGGCCACCGAAAGGTTTTCGAATCCGCCCTTGTGCCGGCGGATGGTCAGCATGTCGAGCATGCCCTGGGTCGGGTGCGCGTGCCGGCCGTCGCCACCGTTGATGATCGCCACCTGCGGGCAGACATGTTCGGCGATGAAGTGCGCGGCCCCGGAATCACCGTGACGCACGACGAACATGTCGGCGGCCATGGCTTCGAGGTTGCGCAGGGTGTCGAGCAGGGTTTCGCCCTTGCTCGCCGACGACGTCGACACGTTGAGGGTGATCACGTCCGCTGAGAGCCGCTGGGCCGCCAGTTCGAAGGTGGTGCGGGTGCGGGTCGAGTTCTCGAAGAACACGTTGCATACGGTCTTGCCGCGCAGCAGCGGGACTTTCTTCACGGCCCGGGCGCCGACTTCGAGGAAGGAGTCGGCGGTGTCGAGGATTTCCGTCAACAGCTCGCGGCGCAAACCGTCGAGCGAGAGGAAGTGGCGCAGCTGGCCCTGATCATTGAGCTGCAGCGGGCGCTTGGTTTCTAGAGGCGTCATCGCAAGGGGGACTCTCAATAGGGCGAATTAAAGGGCGAGGTCTTGCAGTTCGAGCGCGAGCTCCGGGCCGGACAGCTTCACCCGTTCGTGGGCAGCCAGCGACAGGGTCGCGCCAACCACGTTCGGGCGGATCGGCAGTTCGCCGGCGTCCAGGTCCAGCATGCACACCAGCGTTACGCTGGCCGGGCGGCCGTAGTCGAACAGTTCGTTCATGGCGGCGCGGATGGTCCGGCCGCTCATCAGCACGTCGTCGATCAGCACCAGGTGCTGGCCTTCGATCTCGAACGGCAGCGCGGAAGGGCGAACCTGCGGGTGCAGGCCGTTCTGGCTGAAATCGTCGCGGTAGAAGGATACGTCCAGGGTGCCGAGGGGCTCATCGCTGCCCAGCTCCTTGAGCAGGGCTTGGGCCACCCAGACGCCGCCGGTACGAATGCCGATGTAACGCGGTTCGCTGATGCCTCGTTTGGCCAGATAGGCGTCAAGTCGGGTTGCCATCTGGCTGATCAGTTCGGCGGGATTGGGCAGGCTCATGGTTGCTCCTTCTTGGGCCCGAGCCGGCTTGTGCGGGAGTGGCTCGGGTTGTAGCTAAGAGAGACGCGCAGCGGCTCTTCAGGATTCAAACAGTGCGGTGTTTTCGTCCAGCCAGCCTTGCAGTAGCAGGGCGGCGGCGATGGCATCGACCGGGTTGTCGCGGTAACTGCCTTTCTGGCCACCACGAGCCAGGCGTTCGCCCTTGGCCTCGAAGGTGGTCAGGCGTTCATCGTGGGTATAGAAGGGCAGGTTGAAGCGGCCGTTCAGGCGCCGGGCGAACTTTTCCGCGCGGGCGCACATGTCGCTGGGCGTGCCGTCCATGTTCAACGGCAGGCCGACCACCACGGCATCGGGCTTCCACTCTTTGATGAGGGCTTCGACCTGGTTCCAGTCGGGGATGCCGTTCTGCGCTTTCAGGGTGCACAGTTCACGGGCCTGGCCGGTCACCACCTGGCCGACCGCAACGCCAATCTGTTTGGTGCCGTAGTCGAATCCGAGAATCAACCGCAGGGCCATCAGGCGTGCCCCGCCTGGCTGGTCAGCAGGCTGAGGTTGACGCCCAGGTGCTTGGCCGCCGCTTCCAGGCGCAGTTCGCTGCTGGTGTTGAACAGGATGTCCGCGTCAAACGGGCAGTTCAGCCAGGCATTCTGTGCCAGTTCGGCTTCCAGCTGCCCGGCTTCCCAACCGGCATAGCCGAGGGCAATCAGGCTTTTTGCCGGGCCGACGCCATCAGCGATGGCGAACAGAATGTCCTGGGTGGTCGACAGGGATAACTCGTCTTCCAGATCAACGGTTGCCTGGAACGTCAGCCCCTTGGGGTGAAGGACGAAGCCACGATCGGTCTGCACCGGGCCGCCGATAAAGATCGGCACATGCTGGCAGAGCGCTGGCGGTTCGATATCCGGGCGCAATTGCTCAAGGATATCGGCCAGGCTCAGCTCTTGCGGACGGTTGACGACCAGCCCCATGGCCCCATTGGCCGTGTGCTCGACGATATAGGTCAAGGTGTGCGCAAAGTTCGGGTCGGCCATGTGCGGCATGGCGATCAGGAATTGATGCTTGAGGTAGCTGGGGCTGACGTTTTTCATGTGCGCTAGTGTGGCGTTCGAGGGGCGAACTGACAAGCTGGGGATGGCGCATTTTGGTAGTCGACACCGATCAAATGTGGGAGCGGGCTTGCTCGCGAAGGCGTCGTGTCAGTCGACATTTATATTGAATGACAGACCGCATTCGCGAGCAAGCCCGCTCCCACAGGGGGTTGCGGTGAATCAATTGCTGGAGAGTCGATCCCCGCGGGCAAATTTCCAGGTGCGGATGATCTCCAGCCGGTCAATATCCGACAGATCACCGGTAAACGGTGCAAACGGCGCCGCCAGCCGGACGATCCGTTGCGCCGCCTGGTCCAGCAGGGGCTGGCCTGAAGACTCCAGCACCAGCACTTCATACAGCGAACCGTCGCGATTGATCGACACCATCAAGCGCAAGTTGCCGTAGATCTGCTTGCGCCGCGCTTCGTCGGGGTAGTTGAGGTTGCCGATGCGCTCGACTTTCTTGCGCCATTCGTCCTTGTACCAGGCGCCCTTGTCGCGCATGGTCGAGGCCGCGCTCAAGCGGTGAATGCGCGGGCGTTTGGCGTACAGCTGTTGTTCGGCGGCCAGTTCCGCTTCGAGGCTGGCGATGTCACTGGACAGCTGCTCGCTGTCGAACGTCGGTGCCTGGACCTGAGGCTTGACCTCGGTCTTGGGTTCCTCGGTCTTGGCCGGGGCTTTTTTCGGCTTCGGCGCCACGGTGGTCACGGCAGCCTTGGGCGGGGCTTCCTGTACTTCGGGCTTGGCGGCCGGCGGTGGCGTGACTTTCTGTACCTTGTTGTCCTGGAATGGCGCGACCTCGGTGGTCTTGGGAATCGCCTTTTTAGCCAGGGTGCCGCTGCCTTGCTGATTCTCCTGGGCCAGGAAATCGGCTTTCTCGGGCTTCTTTTCGCTTTTGAAGGTGGCGAGGGTGATTTCCAGGGTCTTGCTGATCTGCTTGGGCTCGACCACTGCAAACCCGATACCCAACAGCAAGGCCAGATGGATCAGCGCGGCCAGGAATAGGGTAAAACCGAGGCGATCGGCCGGGCGCACGCCACGATGGGCGAGTTCGACAGGCAGATCGGACGGGAGGGTCATGACAAAAAAACCAACATCGCGTTTTCACAGGCCGCGCATGATAACGCAATGTTGGTTTGGCTAATCAACGTGCCTTGAGCTTCTGATCGATGGCATCCATCAACATGCCGCCAATATCGGTGCCAAACGCGTTATCAATTTCGCGAATGCAGGTCGGGCTGGTGACGTTGATCTCGGTCAGGTGCTCGCCGATCACGTCCAGGCCAACGAACAACAGGCCTTTTTCACGCAGGGTCGGGCCGACTTGCGCGGCGATCCAGCGGTCCTTGTCGGTCAGCGGGCGGGCTTCGCCACGGCCACCGGCGGCGAGGTTGCCACGGGTTTCGCCCTGGGCCGGGATCCGCGCCAGGCAATAATCCACAGGCTCACCGTCGATCATCAGGATGCGCTTGTCGCCGTCCTTGATGGCCGGCAGGTAGGCCTGGCCCATGATCTGCTGGGCGCCGAGGGCGGTCAGGGTTTCGAGGATCACCGACAGGTTCGGGTCGCCCGCGCGGTGACGGAAAATCGATGTGCCGCCCATGCCGTCCAGTGGCTTGAGGATCACATCGCCGTGTTTGGCGGCGAATTCGCGCAGTACGTCGGCGCGGCGGCTGACCACGGTCGGCGGGGTGCACTGCGGGAACAGCGTGGCGAACAGCTTTTCGTTGCAGTCGCGCAGGCTTTGCGGCTTGTTGACCACCAGCACGCCGGCGCGCTCGGCTTGTTCCAGCAGATAAGTGGAGTAGACGAACTCCATGTCGAACGGCGGATCCTTGCGCATCAGGATCACGTCCAGATCGCTCAGCAGCGCATCGCTTTCGGCACCCAGTTCGAACCATTTTTCCGGGTTGGCGAACACCTGCAGCGGACGCATCCGCGCCCGGGCCTCACCTTCGCCTTGGTACAAGTCGCGCTGTTCCATGTAGAACAGCTCCCAGCCACGCTTCTGCGCGGCCAGCAACATGGCCAGCGAGCTATCCTTTTTATAGGAAATGCTGGCGATAGGGTCCATGACAATCCCGACGCGAACGCTCATTGGGTTTTCCTCGAAATTTTGGGGCGAGAACCGCCTTTCTGTAGGAGCGAGCCTGCTCGCGATGAACTCAAGGACACCGCGGGGTGTCAGGTTTCCCGCGTCATCGTTGACGTCCATCGCGAGCAGGCTCGCTCCTACAATTAAAAGCAGCGATGCCGTATAAAAGTGGCGTCAGAGTGGCGCTGAGTGTGTTCCCGGTCAAGGAAAAACCACCTTGCGGGTCGGCCGATAGATTGGTTCTGGAGACTGTGCTAAAAAGGCTGCCATGTCGTGCTGGCCCTTGAGCACCAAGGGTTTCGAGCCGCGTTAACCGGCAAACGGACAAATAGTTTCGCAAAGGCGACGGTAGAGCATTTTATGGAACAGCACCCCAGCGCCTTGAAGGTCATGGTGATCGATGATTCGAAGACGATTCGTCGCACCGCCGAAACGCTGCTCAAGAATGTGGGTTGTGAGGTCATCACGGCCATCGACGGTTTTGATGCCTTGGCCAAGATTGCCGACAACCACCCCGGCATCATCTTTGTCGACATCATGATGCCGCGCCTGGATGGCTACCAGACCTGCGCCCTGATCAAGAACAACAGCGCGTTCAAGTCCACGCCGGTGATTATGCTGTCATCCAAGGACGGCCTGTTCGACAAGGCCAAGGGGCGCATCGTCGGCTCTGACCAGTTTTTGACCAAGCCTTTCAGCAGGGAAGAATTGCTTGATGCGATCCAGGCTCATGTTCCTGGTTTCGCCGCCGTTTTGCCGCAGTAGGACACGCACAGTGACGCTCGGCCATCGGGCCCGGCGTCGACAAGAATGGGGAAGACCATGGCACGTATTCTGATCGTCGATGATTCGCCGACCGAAATGTACAAACTGACCGGCATGCTGGAAAAGCACGGTCATGAAGTGTTGAAAGCAGAAAACGGCGCCGACGGCGTGGCCCTGGCCCGCCAGGAAAAACCCGACGCGGTCCTGATGGACATCGTCATGCCCGGCCTCAACGGCTTCCAGGCGACACGTCAGCTGACCAAGGACCCCGAAACCGGGCACATTCCGGTGATCATCATCACCACCAAGGATCAGGACACCGACAAGGTCTGGGGCACGCGCCAGGGTGCCAAGGACTACCTGACCAAACCGGTCGACGAAGACACCCTGATCAAAACCCTGAACAACGTGTTGGCCGGTTGATCTTCAGGTCATGAACGAGTCGCTGACGGCTTTCGAGCTGCTGCTGCAAATCGACCAGCGCTGTCGTTTGCTGGCGGCGGACTTGCCGTCCCAGCCACCCCGGCGGGACAGTTGGAGCGGCATCGGTTTTCGCCTGGGCGAGCACTGGTATGTCGCGCCCATGAGCGAAGTCAGCGAAGTCTTGCATGAGCCGCGTTTCACCCAGCTACCGGGGGTCAAGTCCTGGGTCAAGGGCGTTGCCAACCTGCGCGGGCGTTTGCTGCCGATCATGGATTTGTGCGGCTTCTTCGGGCACGAGCTTTCGGCGGTGCGCCGACAGCGGCGGGTGTTGGTGGTGGAGCATGAAGAGGTGTTTGCCGGGCTGCTGGTCGATGAAGTCTTCGGCCTCCAGCACTTTGCCCAGGACAGCCTGGAGCCGGTGCCGGCAGACGAGTTGAAGGGGCCGATGGCGACGTTCGTCAAGGGCCGGTTTCAGCGCGAGCAGTGCTGGCAGGTGTTCAGCCCGTTTGCGTTGACGCAGTCCCAGGGATTCATGAGCGTCGCGGTGTAAGCGGAACAACAGAGAACCAATGTGGGAGCGGCTTGCTCGCGAAGAGGGCAGTCCATTCAACATTGATATTGGCTGATCTACCGCTTTCGCGAGCAAGCCCGCTCCCACAGGGTCTCGGGTAAGCGCAGAAGTTGCTTAACAGGCGAGGACCGATGATAAAAGCAAAAGCAGGCAAGCCAATGGAAGGGTCGCGCAGCCGGTCGCAGATTATCGTGCTGTTCATCGCGCTGATCGTCTTCATCATGCTGCTGTTCGCCAACTTCGCGTACCTCAACACCCAGGCTACCTACGACAAACAGTACATCGGCCACGCCGGCGAGCTGCGCGTGCTGTCCCAGCGCATTGCCAAGAACGCCACCGAAGCCGCCGCCGGCAAGGCTGCCGCGTTCAAGTTGCTCAGCGATGCGCGCAACGACTTTGCCCGGCGTTGGGGTTATCTGAAGAAGGGCGACCCGGCCACCGGCCTGCCGCCGGCCCCCGCCACCGTGCGTCCAGAGATGCGCGCAGTGCAACAGGACTGGGAACGCCTGCTGAAAAACACCGACGCGATTCTCTCCAGCGAACAAACCGTATTGTCGCTGCATCAGGTCGCCGCGACCCTGGCCGAAACCGTGCCGCAGTTGCAGGTCGAGTACGAAAAGGTCGTCGAGATTCTCCTGCAGCGGGGCGCCCCGGCGGCCCAGGTCGCGATGGCCCAGCGCCAATCACTGTTGGCCGAGCGGATCCTCGGCGCGGTCAACACGGTATTGGCCGGCGACGAAAACTCACAGCAGGCCGCCGATGCGTTCGGACGTGACGCAACGCAGTTCGGCAAGGTGCTCAACGGCATGCTGCAGGGCGACCCGGCGCTCAAGGTCAGCCAGGTCGAAGACCACGACGCCCGTGCGCGACTCGCGGAAATCGCCGAGCTGTTCGAGTTCGTCTCCGGCTCGGTGGACGAGATCCTCGAAACCTCGCCGGAGCTGTTCAAGGTCCGCGAATCGGCCTCGAACATTTTCAGCCTGTCGCAAACCCTGCTCGACGAGGCCTCACACCTGGCCAGCGGTTTTGAAAACATGGTCGGCGGACGCACCACCGATACCATTGGCGGTTATGTGCTGGGCTTGCTGGCGCTGACTTCGATCATCCTGATCGGCCTGGTGATGGTGCGCGAAACCAATCGTCAGCTGCGCGAAACCGCCGAGAAAAACGAGCGTAACCAGAACGCGATCATGCGCTTGCTCGACGAGATCGAGGACCTCGCCGACGGCGACCTCACGGTGACGGCCTCGGTGACCGAAGACTTTACCGGCACCATCGCCGACTCGATCAATTACTCCGTCGACCAGCTGCGCGATCTGGTCGCGACCATCAACCTCACCGCCGGCCAAGTGGCCGCCGCCGTGCAGGAAACCCAGGCCACCGCCATGCACCTGGCCCAGGCGTCTGAGCACCAGGCCCAACAGATTTCCGAGGCCTCCACGGCGATCAACGACATGGCCGAGTCCATCGACCAGGTGTCGGCCAACGCGGCGGAATCTTCGGCGGTTGCCGAGCGCTCGGTGGAGATCGCCAACAAGGGCAACGAGGTGGTGCATAACACGATCCACGGCATGGACAACATTCGCGAGCAGATTCAGGACACCGCCAAGCGCATCAAGCGCCTGGGCGAGTCGTCCCAGGAAATCGGTGACATTGTCAGCCTGATCGATGACATTGCCGACCAGACCAACATCCTTGCCCTCAACGCGGCCATCCAGGCGTCCATGGCCGGTGACGCCGGTCGCGGTTTCGCGGTGGTCGCCGATGAAGTGCAACGCCTGGCCGAGCGCTCATCCGCCGCCACCCGGCAGATCGAAACCCTGGTGCGGGCGATCCAGACCGACACCAACGAAGCGGTCATCTCCATGGAGCAGACCACGACCGAGGTGGTGCGTGGCGCCCGTCTGGCGCAGGATGCCGGTGTGGCACTGGAGGAAATCGAAGGCGTGTCGAAGACGCTCGCGGCGCTGATCCAGAGCATTTCCAATGCGGCGCAGCAGCAGACGTCGTCGGCCGGCCAGATCTCCCTGACGATGAACGTGATCCAGCAGATCACCTCGCAGACGTCGTCGGGTTCCACTGCCACGGCCGACAGCATCGGCAACCTGGCGAAAATGGCCAGCCAGTTGCGCCGTTCGGTGTCCGGCTTCACCTTGCCGGCGGCCAAGGCGCAGGTTGTGGACAAGGCGTGAACCGCCCGCAGGTAGAACTATTGTGACTGGAGTGGTTATGGGTGATCGGCACGACTATGTGGCCCTCGAGTGGGTCAAGGGCGAGATTGCCGAAACGCTGAAACAGGCTCATCACGCGATTGAAAACCTGCTCGATGACCCGCAGGCGACCCAAGCGCTGGATGATTGCCTTTCGTGCATCCATCAGGTCCACGGCAGCTTGCAGATGGTCGAGTTCTACGGTGCGGCGTTGCTCGCCGAAGAAATGGAACAATTGGCCGTGGCCTTGCAGGGCAATCGTGTCAGCCATCGCGACGAGGCGTTGCACCTGTTGATGCAGGCCCTCGGGCAGTTGCCGATCTACCTGGACCGGGTGCAAGGCGCGCGTCGCGATTTGCCCTTGGTGGTGTTGCCCCTGATCAACGACCTGCGCAGTGCCCGTGGTGAAAGCCTGCTGTCGGAAACCAGCCTGTTCAGCCCGCAATTGCCGGAGTTGCCAGCGCTGGACGCACAAGCGCTGGCGCAGCTGGAACCGGCCGAATTACCCAATGTGCTGCGCAAGTTGCGGCAGATGCTGCAAATGGCGCTGGTCGGCTTCCTGCGTGAGCAAGACAACGACACCAACCTCGATTACCTGGCCAAGGTCTTCGCCCGCCTCGAAGCGCTGTGCGCCAATGCGCCCCTGAGCCCGTTGTGGCAGGTGGCATCGGCGCTGGTCGAAGGCATGCAGGGCGGCGCGATCGCCAACAGCCCGGCCTTGCGCAGCCTGTTCAAGGATGCCGACAAGGAACTCAAGCGCCTGCTCGAACAAGGCATGCACGGCATCAACCAATCGGCCCCGCCGGAGCTGCTCAAGAGTTTGCTCTTCTACATTGCCAAGGCCGAACATCCCACCGGGCAGATGCTGACCATGAAAGAACGCTACTCACTGGACGAGGCGCTGCCTGACAGCGCGATGGTCGATGAAGAACGCGCGCGGCTGGCCGGTCCTGACCGTGACGCCATGCGCTCGGTCCTGGCGGCGCTGTGCGAAGAACTGGTGCGGGTCAAGGAGCGTCTGGATCTGTTCGTGCGCAGTGACCGCCAGCACACGTCTGACCTCGAAAGCCTGCTGGCGCCGCTGCGGCAAATCGCCGACACCCTGGCAGTCCTGGGCTTCGGCCAGCCGCGCAAGGTGATCATCGACCAACTGGCGGTGGTGCTCAGCCTCGCACAGGGCCAGCGCGAACCCAACGATGCGATCCTCATGGACGTTGCCGGGGCCTTGCTGTACGTCGAAGCGACACTGGCCGGCATGGTCGGGACCGTGGAGCCGGAGAGCCAGGATGACAATCGCCTGCCAACCACCGACCTGACGCAGATCCATCAGATCGTGATCAAGGAGGCCCGCATCTGTTTACAGCAGGCCAAGGACATGATCGTCGACTACATCGACGCCGATTGGGACCGCCAGCATTTGCAGGCGCTGCCGGCCTTGCTGACCCAGGTGCGCGGCGCCCTGGCGATGATTCCGTTGAGCCGGGCGGCGAGCCTGGTGGAAACCTGCAATCACTTCATTCGCGAGCACCTGTTGTTCGAGCCGGGTCAACCGGGCTGGCAGGAGCTGGACAGCCTTGCCGACGTGATCACCAGCATCGAGTACTACCTCGAACGTCTCAGTGATGACCCGCAAGCGCAGGGCGAAAACCTGCTCGATGTCGCGGAAAAAAGCCTGGCGAGCCTCGGCTTTTTCCCCAGTGAGCAGCATGTGCCGGTGCTTGATGAGGTGCTCAACCCGAGCGAAGCGCAGGTCCTGCAGATGATGCGGGAGCTGGAAGATCCGCAGACCGTCCAGACCCTGGCCGATGTGCTTGCCAGCCCGGTTTCGAGCCTGAACCCGCCCGCGCTGAACACCCCGGGCAGCCTGCTGCCGCCGCCCGCAGGCGAAGAGCCGGTGGACGAGGAACTGCGCGAAGTGTTCCTCGAAGAAACCGACGAAGTCCTGGAAATCCTGCGCGAGTACTTGCCGCGCTGGTCGGCCAACCCTGACAACCACTCGGCCCTGAGTGAGCTGCGCCGCGCCTTTCATACCCTCAAGGGCAGTGGCCGCATGGTCCGCGCCCTGGTACTGGGCGAGTTGGCCTGGGCGGTGGAAAACCTGCTCAACCGCGTACTGGAAGACAGCGTGGAGCCGGGCGCTACGGTGCAGCAACTGATCGGCGATGTGCTGCATCTGCTGCCGGAGCTGGTGGCTGAATATGCCGCCAATGCCCAGCGTCAGCGCAACGATGTCGATCAGTTGGCCGCCCGTGCCCATGCCCTGGCCAAGGGCGATGAACCGGTGTCCGATGAGGATACCCAAGACGTCGCGGCCCTCGACCCGCTGTTGCTGGAGATCTTCCGCAAAGAGGCCGAAACCCATCTGGGCAGCCTCAATCGCTTCCTTGATCAGGCCGCCGAACATGTACCGCTGCAGGCCAGCGACGAATTGCAGCGCGCCTTGCACACCCTCAAGGGCAGTGCCTCCATGGCCGGTGTCTTGCCGATTGCCGAGCTGGCCACACCGCTGGATCAACTGGCCCGGGAATACAAGGCGCACCTGATCGCACTGGACCTGGATGAAGTCGAATTGCTGCTGGAGGCAGAAGGGCTGTTCCGCCTTGGTTTGCGCCAGCTCAAACGCGATCCGTTGGCGGAAATTCCCGGCGCGCGGAGTTTGATCGAACGCGCCAGGGCGCTGCTGGCCGAGCGTCTGGAAAACCTCCTGAATACCCCGAACACCGGGCTGCGGGTCAAGCGCGATCCGCAACTGATCAACAACTTCCTCGCCCAGGGCATGGACATCCTGCTGGATGCTGAAAGCCTGTTGCAGCGCTGGCAGCAACACCCCGGCGAACGTCAGGAACTCAGCGCGCTGCTGGACGAATTGACCACCCTCGGCGAAGGCGCCCATCTGGCCGATTTGCACCCGGTGGATGAGTTGTGCGAGGCGTTGCTCGATCTCTACGGTGCCGTGGAAGAAAGCAGCCTCGCGGTCAGCGAGCGGTTTTTCCATGAGGCACAGGGTGCTCACGAAGCGCTGATCAACATGCTCGACGAACTGGCCGCCGGTCAGGAAGTCAGCCCGCAACCGCAACGGATCAGGGCCTTGCGCGAGCTGCTCGACGAGAGCCTCGACCCGTCGGCCATGGGCCTGATCCGCAGCGATGGCAGCCGCAGCCTGAGCATCCGCGAACTGGGCGCAGCCACCGCCGAACTGGAGCACACGCTGCCCCCTGCACCTGTAGGAGCGAGCTCGCTCGCGATGGACTCAAAGGCGCCGCGTTTATCCAATGACAACACGTCATCGTTAACGCCCATCGCGAGCGAGCTCGCTCCTACAGGAGAGGGGCGTGGGCTGGACGATGAAATCGTGGCGATCTTCCTTGAGGAAGCGGTGGATATCCTCGAAAGCGCCGGTCAGGCCTTGCAGCGCTGGTTGCGCGATTCGGACAACGCCGCGCCGCTGTCGTCCCTGCAACGGGATCTGCACACCCTCAAGGGCGGCGCGCGCATGGCCGAGGTCGGGCCGGTCGGCGATCTGGCCCATGAGCTGGAAAACCTTTACGAAGGGCTGGTAGATCGTCGCTATGCCTTCAGCGAGTCACTGGCGGTGCTGTTGCAGCACAGCCATGACCGTTTGGCGCAGTACCTTGAGCAGCTACAGCACCGCCAGCCGTTGGACGACTGCGCCGAACTGATCGAGGCCATTCGCGCCTACCGGCAGGGCCATGCGGGCACCACCGAGGTCAGCGAACCGGCGGCCACCCAGGATTCGGCCGCCCATGATCCCGAATTGCTGGAGATCTTCCTCGAGGAAGGTTTCGACATCATCGAAAGCTCCGGGGCGGCGCTGGAGCGCTGGCAGGCCCAGCCTGCGAATCGCCAGGAAGTGGAAACCCTGCTGCGCGATCTGCACACCCTCAAGGGCGGCGCGCGCATGGTGGAAATCGCCGCGATTGGCGATCTGGCCCATGAACTGGAGTTCCTCTACGAAGGCCTGTCCACTGGCATGTTGCAACCGACGGCGCCGTTGTTTGCGCTGTTGCAGCGCAGCCATGACCGCCTCGCGCAGATGCTCGACGCGGCCCGCGCCGGTGAGCCGATGCCGCCGGCCGACCGCTTGATCGATGCGATCAAGAACTTCAGCCACCCGGCGGTGCCTGAAGCGTCCACGCCGGTTGCGCCATCGACCACGCCCAAGGCCGAGCCGCTGGCGTCGCCGTCCGATGCCGGCGCCGACATGGTCAAGGTCTCGGCGGAACTGCTCGACGATCTGGTCAACCTGGCCGGTGAAACCTCGATCTTGCGTGGCCGCATCGAACAGCAGGTCAACGATGCGCACATCGCCCTGAGTGAGATGGAGACCACCATCGAGCGCATGCGCGACCAGTTGCGCCGCCTCGATACCGAAACCCAGGGGCGGATCCTCAGCCGTCAGCAGGTCGACGCCGAACGCCTGGGCTACGAAGAATTCGACCCGCTGGAAATGGACCGCCATTCACAGTTGCAGCAACTGTCCCGTGCGCTGTTCGAATCGGCCTCTGACTTGCTCGACCTCAAGGAAACCCTTGAGCGACGCAATCAGGATGCGGAAAATTTGCTGCAACAGCAGGGCCGCATCAACACCGAGTTGCAGGAAGGCCTGATGCGTACGCGCATGGTGCCATTCGAGCGCATGCTCCCGCGTTTGCAGCGCATCGTCCGGCAGGTGGCCGACGAACTTGGCAAGGACGTGGATTTCATCGTCGATAACGCCGAAGGCGAGATGGATCGCAACGTCCTTGAGCGCATGGCCGCGCCGCTGGAGCACATGCTGCGCAACGCCGTCGACCACGGCCTGGAGTCCGTCGAAGCACGGCTGGCGGCGGGGAAACCGGCCAAGGGCAAGATCACCCTCGATCTGCTGCGCGAAGGTGGCGATATCATTTTCGATATCTGCGACGATGGCGCCGGTGTGCCGCTGGACGCCGTGCGGCGCAAGGCGATCAAGCGCGGCCTGCTGTCCCCGGACAGCGTCATCAGCGATCACGACGTGTTGCAGTTCATCCTGCAGCCGGGGTTTTCCACCGCCGAGAAAGTCACCCAGATCTCCGGGCGCGGCGTCGGCATGGACGTGGTGCACGAAGAGGTGCGGCAACTGGGCGGCACCATGAGCATCGACTCGGTGCCCGGGCAAGGCGTGCATTTCCGCATTCGCCTGCCGTTCACGGTATCGGTCAACCGGGCGTTGATGGTGCAGTGCGGTGAGGATCAATATGCGATTCCGCTCAATACCATCGACGGCATCGTTCGTGTCCTGCCCATTGAACTCGAAGGGTATTTCCGTTTCGATTCGCCCACCTACGAATACGCCGGGCAACGTTACGAGCTGTGCTATCTGGGTGAGCTGCTGAAAACCAGCCCGCGCCCGAAGCTGTTGGGCCAGAGCCTGCCGTTGCCGGTGCTGCTGGTGCAGTGCAACGAACGGCACATCGCGGTGCAGGTGGATGCCATGGCCGGCACCCGTGAGATCGTGGTCAAGAGCCTGGGGGCGCAATTCGCGGCGGTGCAAGGGGTGTCCGGAGCGACAATTCTCGGCGATGGCCGGGTGGTGCTGATTCTGGATTTGCTGGCGCCGATCCGTGCCATGCAGGCCCGTGTGCCCCAGCGTCCGGCGGGGCAAGAAGTCGAGGCCGAACCGCATCGGCCGCTGCTGGTGATGGTGGTCGACGACTCGGTCACCGTGCGCAAGGTCACCAGCCGTTTGCTCGAACGCCACGGCATGAACGTGCTGACCGCCAAGGACGGAGTCGACGCCATGCTGCTGCTGGAAGAGCACATGCCCGACCTTATGCTGCTGGACATCGAGATGCCACGCATGGATGGTTTCGAAGTCGCGACCCTGGTGCGCAACGACGAACGCCTGCAACACCTGCCGATCATCATGATCACTTCACGTACCGGACAGAAACACCGCGATCGCGCCATGGCCATCGGCGTCAACGACTACCTCGGCAAGCCGTACCAGGAATCGGTGCTGCTCGAAAGCATCGCCTTGTGGAGCAAGACCCATGCTTGAGCACCGCACCAGCAACCTCACCGGCCTGCTGCTGCCATTGGCCGACCGCAACCTGATCCTGCCCAACGTCGCCGTTGCCGAGCTGATCGATTACCAGCCACCGGGGACTTTCGACCTCGACACGCCGCCGTGGTACCTGGGCCTGGTGACGTGGCGCGATCGACAGATTGCGCTGCTGAGTTTCGAGTCGGCCTGCGGGCAGAAAATCGTCATTGGCGAGCGTGCGCGGATTGTCATCCTCAACACCCTCGGCGGGCGCCCCGAACTGAAATTCATCGCCCTGCTGGTGCAGGGCATTCCGCGCTCCTGCAAGCTCGACAGTCAGTTGAGTTATGTGGATGTGCCGTTGTGTGCGCTGGAGCAGGCGGCGGTGCAGGTGGGGGATCAGGTGGCGAAGGTGCCGGATCTGTTGGCGCTGGAAGCGTTGCTGGTGGGGGCGGGGTTAATCTGACCGAACCCCTGTGGCGAGGGTAATGCTGTTCAGTTAAGGAAATTGTAGGAGCGAGCTTGCTCGCGATGGACTCAAGAGCGCCGCGTTTAGCCAGTAAATACGCGTTATCGTTAACGACCATCGCGAGCAGGCTCGCTCCTACAGAGGACCACATTCGCTTAAGTGAACAGCATTACGGTGGCGAGGGAGCTTGCTCCCGCTGGGTCGCGAAGCGGCCCCAAAAAGCGCCGCTTTGACTCGACTGTATAACGAGAGCCTTTAACCGCTGCCAACTGCCCGCCGTCACGCACAAAATCACACCTCGTTGACTCTCTGGAAAGAGCCTTGAATCGCAGCTCACCGGAAAACGCGCATCCGGCGATAGGGCTGCATGGCCTTCAAATAAGCGAATCGATGTCCAGGTTGTAGGGCGCACCGATGGCATGGCCGTAGATCGAAGCCAGCAGTTCGTCATGATTTCCGTTGGCTGGCGCCATGGCCAACTGCTCAATGACCTGATTTTCCGCATGGGCAAGCCAGCGTTGCAGGTTTTCGGCCAGCTGCTCGGGCTGAGTCGTAAGCGATCCGTAGACCTTTTGTTCGGTGACGCGCTCGTAGCGCAAGGTTTTCAGTCGGGCGAGTGTCGAACTTACTTTGTCGGTCTCAAGCACGAGGGCGTTGATATCCGCCTGGTGGGTTTCTTGATACTTCATGGTTTGGTTCGAGAAGTGACGCCGAGTTGAACGCAACTGATCGGTAATGTTCTTGAGTGCATCCTCTATCCATTCAAACTCCAGGTCGGTGACGAGGGAGCGATTTCTCTCTTGAGCCTCCTGCGAACGCTTGAACGATGCCCAGCAGGCTGGAATGTAGCTGCCGGTCATCGAGTGGCTGCCGGCACTGAAGAGTTGGGCCAGCAAAAAAGGTCGATCCGGAAGCCCGTTTTTTTGCTGGATGGCCACCGAGCAGGCGGCATGCTGGGCAATCGTGTCGCATCCGGGTTCCCAGAGGATCATGGACGCTTCCCTGGCGTTGAACTGCACCGGCATTGCGTGACGCAGGGTACCGTGATGTTCGTAGGGTTCGCCTTTCCAGTTAGTGATGCCTGCTACAAAGACCGAGAGGCCAACCGGCACGTTGGCAAAGGTCAAAACTGCCCCCACCCCGTAGATGTCTGCCCGGGTGTTCATCCAGGTACCGGGCACGCTCGGCACCGGGTCGTTATGGGCGACCATGCGGTAGTGCACCAGCGGCTTCGCACCTTTTGCGAAATTGGCGTCGCCGGCGCGGGGGGCGCCGTAGGTGTAGAGCTGGATGTTGTAGTCGAAGCCTTCTCGTCGGCGCAGCATTTCCGAGAGCAGCAACGCCACTGCACCCCCGAGGCTGTGGCCGCAGATCAGTAGCTTTTGACCGGCATAAAACTTGTCGAGGTACTTCACCGCGAAGTCGTAGGCTTTCTGTGCTGCCCCATAAAAACCACGGTGCACCTTTCCATTGGTGTCTTCAAACGGCACTTGTAACGCATCAGCATCGCGCAAGCCATCCGCGATTTTTTCACTGGTGCCCCGTATTGAAATCAGAATCAGTTCGTCGTGGTGGGTGATGAAGGCCTGGGTATCGGTGGCTGCCGAGCCAAGGTCCCGGTCGTCTAGGAAGTGAATTTTCGCAGGAGTTTCCTGATCGTCTTTCAGTTCAGGGCTATTTTTTACGGCATAGAGAACTGGGTCGAATGGCACGATTTCAAGGCGCCTGGAGTACGGCACGTCCTCATACAGCGGGTAGTAGGCGCTTGTTTGCGTCGAATCGACTTTTCCCAGTTCTTCAAACTTGGCCAGTGCGTCCCCGAACCAGTTGCCCACGCTGGGTTGCAGGGGAAAGCTGACAGTCGCGGTATCCACGGGGTGACCATCGGGGTTTTGACCAAAGGGGCAATAGCTCAAGGTGGCCATCAGCGCCAGTTGGTACAGGTTGAGCGAACAGTACGCAGAGTCCGTGGACAGCATGGGGCGCAAGGCCCGCAGCGGGCGCACTTCCAGCACGGTGTGTTTTAGTGGCAGCAGGGCAACACCGCTCAAGCCCTGTTTGCCCATGATCTTCGCCGGCCCCGACCCCATCGGGTAATGGCTGTAAACCTGAGGCGGCAAATGTGCGACGTGCTTGACCAGATGGCGCACTTCCACCTGGAAAAATGCATCGGCGCAGGCTTGTGCGGGGTTTTCTCGGGTGCGGGTGGCGTTAGGGTTCAGGTAGCGGGTGTGCTCGGCGCGGACCTGGAGTTCTGTGATTTCGAGGGGGTAGTGGGGTTGTTCGATCGCGCGCACATAAACCATTTCCTCCCCTTGGTACTTCTGATCAAAGCTGAGTGCAATGGGGCCTGCGAAGTGATCGGTGACCTTGCCAGTACCTGCGGCATCCAGATTGCCATCATAGGTTTTCCCTTCCGAGTCGATTGCGACGTAGGCCAACCCGGCATAGGGTTCGCCGGAGCCGAACTCGTCGACCAGCTGAAAGCTGCTCCATCGACCCTGTGCAGGGCATGCCAATATGCGGCTGCTTAGAGGCGATTCCAGTTCGTTTTCCAATGAGGTCATTTCGAAAGTTCCTTATTCTGTGCAGCCTGGATAGATGGTGCATTGCTTCCCGTCGGGCATCTGAAAGCTGCTGAAATCCCTGTAATTACCAAAGCAATACGCGTCTTGGTCTTCGAAACCTTTACCCATGCAGCGCTTCCAGCCGTTTGGAACCTTGACCCACGTATTCCCGATGGCGGGCCTTTCCTCGTCGGCCAACTTGATGTGCATCTTCACGGTCTTACCGGGCAGTTGGTCCGGGGTATAAGCCGCGAAAGGCTGGCCAGTTCCTCGCTCACCCTGCGCATCGATTGTTTTGCAACTGAGGAGTTTTACGATGCGTCTCTTTGACCCCGCGGTGCGGAACAGCCATTGGCATTCACCGTAGAAGGAACTTTCGCCCGCCTCGTTAACAGTGCTTTTGTACTGATCCTCCACCTTGTCGCGAATGAACACGCTGGCGACATCCGCGCCAAAATCTCCTCGGTCCTTTCCGTAGCGCCCAAAGATTTCCAGCTCGATGCGCCTGATCACCAACGGGCAGCCGCTGACCGTTCGGCGCAGGGCGATTTCAGCGGTTGGCTGATAGTTTTCACGCCAATTCATGTTGTAGCCGACTGCGGTATTTCGCCCACCCGGCACGGCGCAGGTTTCGCCTTCGGCGGGCACATACTTGGCAATGGCCTGATAGGCGACGTCGGGCGGCAGATCGGCGGTGAAGGTAAAGGTGTTCGGCTGACTGCTGGCGCAGCCTGCGGTTAACGCGAGACTGCCGCTCAAACCAAGGTTTTTAATCAGCGACTTCAGCAGCGGATACGACATTGTCATGGGGGATGTCCTTATTCGGTGCAGCCGGGGTAAATGGTGCATTGCCGTCCGTCGGGCATCTGAAAACCGCTGAAGTCTTTGTAATTGCCAAAACAGTAAGCATCCTGGTCTTCATAGCCCTTGCCCATGCAGCGTTTCCAGCCGTTCGGAACTTTGACCCACGTGTCACCCCAACCGGGCTTTTCCTCGTCGGCCAACTTGATGTGCATCTTCACGGTCTTACCCGGCAGTTGGTCCGGGGTATAAGCCGCGAAAGGCTGGCTAGTCCCTCGCTCACCCTGAGCATCGATTGTTTTGCAGTTGAGGAGTTTTCTAAGGATTCGGGGCTTTCCCGAGGTACGAAACAGCTGTTGGCATTCACCGTAGAAGGTGCTTTCGCCCGTTTCGTTAAAGACACTTTTGTACTGTTCTTCCACTTCATTTCGAATGAACACGCTGGCGATATCCACCCCGTAATCTCCCCGGGCTTTACCGTAAGTTGCGTAGATATCCAGCTCGATGCGGCTGATGACCAGCGGGCAACCGCTCACTGTTCTGCGCAGGGCTATTTCAGCGTTGGGCTCGTAGATTCCACGCCATTTCATGTTGTAGCCGACTGCGGTATTGCGCCCGCCCGGCACGGTGCAGGTTTCGCCTTCGGCGGGCACATATTTGGCAATGGCCTGATAGACGAAGTCGGGCGGCAGATCGGCGGTGAAGGTAAAGGTGTTCGGCTGACTGCTGGCGCAGCCGGCGGTTAACGCGAGACAGCAGCCCAGAATTGCTGTGCGGATCAGGCGCTTCATAGGGCGCCTTCTCCTTGCCAAAATGCCGTTGTTTGATACACCCGTTCAAAGTGTTCATCCGGACTTTCATCTGGGCGAACTCGCCAATGCGCCGCCAGCTTATAAGCAGGCGCTTGCAGGCTCTGGATCAGCAGAAATTCCAATTGATCCGGTGCGAACCATCCCCACGCCTGCGCCTGCGCCAGTCTGCTGCGTAGCCACATATCAGGGTCATGTTGTTCAGCGAGATTGGCGTAGGCCTCGACATGCTCCGCCAGCAGGTAGCGACGAGCATTGGTCAGGCGAATTTCATCAGCCTGTTGGTTGGGCGCTGGCACTTGATGCCACAGCGGCTGATCTGGCACTGGATAGGTGCCGGGGGCAGGATTGTCCGTGCTTTCCCACCGTGTGCCTTGCCAGTAACACACGCTGATCGCCGGCCCGAGGTAGGCCGGACAGGCCTCGACAGGTAGATGCGCCAGGGCCCGGCTCAGCACCCGATTATCGTGGAAGCGGTACAGTGCCTGATCAGGCCGTGCGCCAATGATCAATCGCTCCCGCCAGTGTTTGACCAGTGTGGGCAGATCGCCCTTTTGCAGGCTGGCGAACCAGCCCCAGTTTCGCTGCGGATGTTTGAGCAACTCGTCGATGCGGCTGTCGTTGACTTGATCGAAGGCGAAGACAAACGGCCCGGCGTCCGCCAGGTCAGCCACCTGGGTTTCGCCGTACACGCTCGAATACTGGTCGTACCGGCAGGTCTTCAACAACGATTGGCGGGTGTCGCGTTCGTTCTCCGAGTCCAGAACGAGGCACAAGACATGGCCAAGACGTTGTTGCTCGAGCATCCATTGGCGGGGTAAGGAGTCAGTCATGGGGTGGCTTCCTGTGTCATGCAAATGCCTTCTCGGCACGCTTCGCAGATGGGGCAGAAATCAGCTCCCATGACGTTGCTGGCCGACATGAGGGCGCCTTGGCTGGGGGCAATCATGGGCGGCAGTTGCGATGGCTCCGACAGGGCGTCCAGGGTTCCGGGCATCGATAACGAACCGGCCGGGCCCGCCATCGGAGCCCCCCCGATCTGGATTTCGCTGCTACTGAAAATGCCACCGTGGCTGATCACAATGTGCTGTCCACCGGCCTTCAGGCTGATGCTCGCGCCAGCATCCAGGATCAGGTGCGCCCCGGCTTTGATGTGCACTTGCTGACCGGCCTCCACCACCAGCGTTTGATCGACTCGGGTGTGGCTGTTACCGGCGACATGCAGATAGTCGTTAGCCTTGAGCTGTACTTTGCGGTCGGCGGTGACGGTTCGGTGCTCTTGGGCTTCCAGTACGGTGATGCTGTCGCCCTTGATGGTTTCCCGGCGCTCGTTGCCGACTTCCAGGCGGCTGTCGTTCTCGACCTTCTGCTCCATGTCGCGTTGGGCGCGCAGGTAGATCAATTCCCGCCCGGCGCGGTCTTCCAGGTGCAATTCGTTGAACCCGCCGCTGTCCGGTGAGCTGCGGGAGCGAAAAACGCTACGGGTTTTGTGGGTGGGTAGTTCGAAAGGGACCGGGTTGGCGCTGTTGGCAAGACACCCACTGATCACCGGTTGATCAGGGTCACCTTCAAGAAAACTGACCAACACCTCCATGCCCACTCTCGGGATGGTGACGCTGCCATGGGCATTGCCAGCCCAATTGGAGGACACCCGCAACCAGCAACTGCTTTTGTCGTCGTGGCGACCTTCGCGATCCCAAAAAAATTGAGCCTTGACCCGACCGTACTTGTCACAGTGGATTTCCTCACCTTGGGGGCCGGTGACCATGGCAGTCTGGCTGCCCAGCACTCGCGGTTTTTTGTAACGATGTGGCGGACGGTAGAAAACATCCCAAGGTATGGCGACAAACCTGTTTCGATAACCTTGGACAAGATCATCTTCATGACTGGAGGCAACGCGGGCAAAGTTCTCTTCAAGTACTTGCGGCTGCTTGCATTCGTGGCGAACCTCCGTCAGCAACCAAAGATCGTTCCACTCCGCGCGTGAATGCTCCGACATTTGCAGAAAATGCCCGGCCACCAATGTCTGTTGATCGCTTTTGCCTTCTGCTTGGCGGTAGTCGGCACGATGGCGTTCCAGTGCTCGTTTGGCTAATAACTTGCCACGCTCTCGCAAAGTAAAGCGTCCGGGGTAGTCGTAATCTTCCAGATCGGGCGGCGTCCGCTGGATGTCAGGTTGGTAGCCGGACTCCAGCAGAATGCGGGCCTTTTCAAAATCGTAGTCACGACGGGTGGTGCGGCTGGTACGTGCTTCTACACGCAGGCCAAACTGTTGGATCACCGCCTCTTCGGCAACCATGCCACCGTCCTGTTTATAGGGCGTTGGCCGTTCAAGTACGGGGAACACGGTCTGGTCGTCACCAAAGACCATCAGGTGTTTCTCTCGGCTGTGCCGAAAGTGGTAATGAATGCCTTCCTCTTGGCAAAGCCGTTGAATGAAATGCAAATCTGACTCGTCGTACTGCACGCAGTACTCACGATCTGGATACGTGGAGCCCAACTGAAACAGGTGGAAGTCACGATGAATGCCGTGCTCTTCCAGCACTTGCGTAATGATCTGCGGGACGGTCAGTTGTTGAAAAATGCGTTGGTTGATGCGGTGGCCCAGATAAGCCACCCGAGGAACCATTGTCACGTTGTAACGAGTCAGACGCTTGCCGACGTCGCCTTGGGCAACGCGATGGATTTGCCCATGGAAGCCATTGCCACCCTCGCTATAAGCCAGAAAGGCTTGTTTATGCAGCAGGCTTTCAAGATCGATGTTCGGTCTCTCGCTGACCAGAACCACGTCAAAGGCATAGGGCGTACTTATCGCTTCCTGACCGGTGAATTCAAGGACTTGAAGGTCGTGTTCGAGGTCCTGGATCGTCAGGTTGAAACGCGCGAGATGGCTAGAGTTGAACATCCTTTGTTCCTTCGGCGGTCGCTGAGGGCGTTTTGTATCTGAATTTGTTGAGGGGGAGGCGAAGGGGCGAAAGCTAACAAGGGTGCAGGAGAATTGATGTAGGACGGTTCTGATGTGGCTGAGGGAAAAGGCCCTGATTTTCCGGCCTGCCACTGGCCGGCAGTAACTTCATCCAGCCCAACGTCGCCGTTGCCGAGCTGATCGATTACCAGCCACCGGGGACCTTCGACCTCGACACGCCGCCGTGGTATCTCGGCCTGGTGACGTGGCGCGACCGGCAGATTCCGCTGCTGAGTTTCGAGTCGGCCTGCGGGCAGAAAATCGTCATTGGCGAGCGTGCGCGGATCGTCATCCTCAACGCCCTTGGCGGGCGCCCCGAGCTGAAATTCATTGCGCTGCTGGTGCAGGGGATTCCGCGCTCCTGCAAGCTCGATAGCCAGTTGAGTTATGTGGACGTGCCGTTGTGTGCGCTGGAGCAGGCGGCGGTGCAGGTGGGGGAGCAGATGGCGAAGGTGCCGGATCTGTTGGCGCTGGAGCAGATGTTGGTGAATGCCGGGTTGGTCGACTGACTTCAGTTTTTGTATTGATGGTGCTGACCTCTTCGCGAGCAAGCCCGCTCCCACAGTTGATCTGTGGTGAACATAAAACCCTGTGGGAGCGGGCTTGCTCGCGAAGGCGTCAGTTCTGACAACCATTACCCTGAGCGTAACGATCCAGCGCTCTGCTTGATTGATGCCCCCCACCCAACACTCCTAAGGTAGCTCCACGACAGCGAACCCGTGGAGTGGTCATGACAACAACAATATCCCCCGACTCGCGATGGACGCGACGGCGCAGCGAAAAGCAGCGGCGTCTCGAGCTGGTGCGAGGTCTTGCCGACGGTGTGGTGTTGCCCACCGATAACATCGTCGCGGCGCTGGAAGCGTTGATCCTGCCGGGCGACCGCGTGGTGCTCGAAGGCAACAACCAGAAGCAGGCGGATTTCCTTTCGCGCTCCCTGGCCAAGGCCGACCCCGCGAAGCTGCATGACTTGCACATGATCATGCCCAGCGTCGGCCGCGCCGAGCACCTGGACCTGTTCGAGCGCGGCATCGCCCGCAAGCTCGATTTCTCTTTTGCCGGCACCCAAAGCCTGCGCATCAGCCAGTTGCTCGAAGACGGCCTGCTGGAAATCGGCGCGATCCACACCTACATCGAACTCTACGCACGGCTGGTGGTGGACCTGATTCCCAACGTCGTGCTCTCGGCCGGGTTCATGGCCGACCGCGCCGGCAACATCTACACCGGGCCGAGCACCGAAGACACCCCGGCGCTGATCGAGCCGGCGGCCTTCAGCGACGGCATTGTCATCGTCCAGGTCAATCAACTGGTGGACGACGTCAGCGACCTGCCACGGGTAGATATCCCCGCTTCCTGGGTCGATTTCGTGGTGGTGGCCGACAAGCCGTTCTACATCGAACCGCTGTTCACCCGTGACCCACGGCACATCAAGCCGGTGCACGTGCTGATGGCGATGATGGCGATCCGTGGCATCTACGAAAAACACAACGTGCAGTCCCTTAACCACGGCATCGGTTTCAACACCGCTGCCATCGAGTTGATCCTGCCGACCTACGGCGAATCCCTCGGCCTCAAAGGCAAGATCTGCCGCAACTGGACCCTCAACCCGCACCCGACGCTGATCCCGGCGATTGAAAGCGGCTGGGTCGAAAGCGTGCATTGCTTCGGCACCGAGCTGGGGATGGAGAACTACATTGCGGCGCGGCCGGATGTGTTCTTCACCGGGCGCGACGGTTCCCTGCGTTCCAATCGGATGTTCAGCCAGCTGGCCGGGCAATACGCGGTGGACCTGTTCATCGGCGCGACTTTGCAAGTCGATGGCGACGGCCATTCCTCCACCGTCACCCGTGGGCGCCTGGCCGGCTTCGGCGGCGCACCGAACATGGGCCACGACCCGCGCGGTCGTCGCCACAGCACGCCAGCCTGGCTCGACATGCGCAACACCGATGTGGCCGAGCCGATGCTCGAACGCGGCAAGAAACTCGTGGTGCAGATGGTCGAGACCTTCCAGGAGGGCGGCAAACCGACCTTCGTCGAAACCCTCGATGCCGTTGAAGTGGCGAAGAAAAGCGGCATGCCGCTGGCGCCAATCATGGTCTACGGCGACGACGTGACCCATCTGTTGACGGAAGAAGGCATCGCTTATTTGTATAAGGCGCGCTCGCTGGAAGAGCGCCAGGCGATGATCGCCGCCGTCGCTGGGGTGACCGCCATCGGCCTGCGCCACAACCCGAAAGACACCGCGCGCATGCGCCGCGAAGGCCTGATCGCCTTGCCCGAAGACCTCGGCATCCGCCGCACCGACGCCACGCGCGAACTGCTCGCGGCGAAAAGCGTGGCCGATCTGGTGGAGTGGTCTGGTGGCCTCTACAGCCCGCCCGCCAAGTTCAGGAGCTGGTAATGCACGCACTTAACCTGCAACCGAAAAACCTGAGCCTGGCCGAACGGCTGGCGGATCTGGCGGTGGACGCGCTGATCGACGAGGCTGACCTGTCGCCGAAACCGGCACTGGTCGACCGTCGCGGCAATGGCGCCCACACCGATCTGCACCTGGGGCTGATGCACGCTTCGGCGTTGTCCTTGTGGCCGACATTTAGAGAAATGGCTGAAGCGGCTATCGAGTTCGACGAGATCGGCTTGCCCCTGCGCGAAGCCGTGGGCCGCATCGGTCGCGAAGGCGAGCAAGCCATGCTCGACACCACCGGCGGGGTGAACACCCATCGCGGGGCGATCTGGGCCTTGGGCCTGTTGATCACTGCCGCGGCGCTGGAACCTCAATCCTGCAATGCCAATAGCGTGGCGATACGTGCTGCGCGGTTGGCCCTGCTCGACGATCGTTTTGCTCCACGCCCGCTCAGTCACGGTGCGCAAGTCGCCCAGCGTTACGGCGCGCGGGGTGCCCGTGAAGAAGCACAACTGGGCTTTCCGGCGGTGTTGCATCGTGCGCTGCCGCAACTCAAACACAGCCGTGCCGCCGGCCATGGCGAACAGAACGCCCGGCTCGATGCGCTGCTGGCGATCATGACCGGGCTGGCCGACACCTGCGTGTTGTACCGCGCCGGTGAACAGGGTCTGCACACCATGCAATCCGGCGCTCAAGCGGTGCTCTACGCGGGCGGCAGTGCCAGCCTCGCGGGCCGTCGTCGTCTGCATGAACTGGATCAACAACTCATCGCATTGAATGCCTCGCCCGGTGGTGCCGCCGACTTGCTCGCCGCCACGCTATTGCTCGACCGTATCGAGCGCGACGGCATCCTTCAGGGAGCGTTTTGATGGAAACCTTATCTTTTGAATTCCCCGCCGGGCAGCCGCCACGCGGTCGCACCCTGGTGGGCTGCGTTGGCTCTGGCGATCTGGAAGTGCTGATCGAACCGGGTCAGCCCGGCAAGCTGACGATCAACGTGCAGACCTCGGTCAATGGCAGCGAACAACGCTGGCAACATCTGTTCGCACGGATGTTCGACGGCCAGACGCCGCCGGCGATGGATATCGACATTCACGATTTCGGCGCGACACCCGGCGTGGTGCGCCTGCGTCTGGAACAAGGCTTCGAGGAAATCGGCCATGACTGACAGCGCGTCCTTGCTGAACAAGCACAGCTTTGTCGAACTCGGTGCGCGGCAGCGGGCGAAAGCCTTGCTCGACGCCGATACCTTCCGCGAATTGCTCGATCCGTTCCAGCGCATCATGTCGCCGTGGCTGTCGCGCCAGGGCGTGGTGCCGCAAGCCGATGACGGCGTGGTGATCGCCAAGGGCAACCTCGATGGTTTGCCGGTGGTGATTGCGGCCATTGAAGGTGCGTTCCAGGGTGGCAGCCTCGGAGAAGTCGGCGGGGCCAAAATTGCCGGTGCACTGGAACTGGCCGCCGAAGACAACCGCAACGGCATCCCGACCCGCGCCGTGCTGCTGCTGGAAACCGGCGGCGTGCGCTTGCAGGAAGCCAACCTCGGCCTGGCGGCGATTGCCGACATACACGCAGCCATTGTCGACTTGCAGCAGTACCAGCCCGTGGTCGGTGTGGTGGCGGGCAGCGTCGGCTGCTTTGGCGGCATGTCGATTGCCGCCGGGTTGTGCAGTTACCTGTTGGTGACCCAGGAAGCGCGACTGGGCTTGAACGGCCCGCAGGTGATCGAGCAGGAAGCCGGACTCGAAGAATACGACTCCCGCGACCGGCCCTTCATCTGGAGCCTGACCGGTGGCGAGCAGCGCTTCGCCAGTGGTCTGGTGGACCGTTATGTCGATGACGATGTGGCGCAGATCCGCCAACAGGTGGGTGAGTTGCTCCAACAAGGTTTGCCGGCGCAATCACGCAGCCGTCAGGCCGAGCTGTTCTTGCAACGCCTGGCGCGCCTGGACGCCGAACCACAAATCGAGCCGTCCGTGGTTCGCGATCTGTACCAAGGAGAACGCCCATGAACTCGTATTCACTGCGTGGTTTGAACTGGTTCAACGCCTTGAGCGCCGGGGCGAAAGCGATCGAGGGTTTGCCGGCTTCGCTGAAAGTAGCTGACGGTTCGCTAGGCGACCGGCCTGTGCGTTTTATCGCGGTGGTGGCCGACCCGCAAAACCGCTTCGTCCGTGCACGCAACGGCGAGGTGGGTTTGCTCGAAGGCTGGGGCCTGGCCAAGGCTGTGGATGAAGTCATCGCCGCTGATCAGGACAAGGCACACAAACGCGCCTTGATCGCCATTGTCGACGTGCCGAGCCAGGCCTACGGTCGACGCGAAGAGGCCCTCGGCATTCATCAGGCGCTGGCCGCTGCGGCGGACAGTTATGCCCGTGCCCGCCTGGCCGGTCATGCGGTGATCGGTCTGCTGGTGGGCAAGGCGATGTCCGGGGCATTTCTGGCCCACGGCTATCAGGCCAACCGCTTGATCGCCCTGCGCGATCCGGGGGTGATGGTGCATGCCATGGGCAAGGCGTCGGCGGCGCGGGTGACCTTGCGCAGTGTCGAAGAGCTCGAAGCCCTGGCGGCCAGCGTGCCGCCGATGGCCTACGACATCGACAGCTATGCCAGCCTCGGATTGCTGTGGGAAACCCTGTCGGTGGAGCAGATCGAACAGCCGACTGCGGCGGATCTGGCGCGGGTGACCGATTGCCTGCATCAGGCGATTGGCGATGTGGCCGCCGGTGGTCGTGATCTGAGCGGTCGCCTCGGTGCGAGTAATCGTGCGGCCTCGAGCAAGGTTCGCCAATTGCTGAGAGCGCAGTGGTGAATGCGCTTCTGGCTCACGACCTGCTGTGGGGGATGACCCCGCAGCAATTGCCTGCGGATGCGCCTGCGTGGGTGGTCGAGTCGATCAGTGCCGGCCAGCCGGTGGTGGTCCGTCGCGCCTTGAGCGCGGCGGGGCAGGTGGCGGTGGGCGTGCGCGGGCCGTTGCGCGAGCAGCGATTTGCAGCGCTGATGGACGTCGCCGCCATCACGCGACGGGTGCAGCCGGAAGAACTCTGCCATGTTCAAGGCTGGCGTGATTTCCCGGCGCTGCGTGCCTTGTCGCAATTGCGCCCGCACCTCGATAGCTGCGGCTGGACCTGGGGTGTCAGTGGCAGTGCCGGGTTCGAGTTGGCCAGTGGATTTACCGCTTTGCACGAGGGCAGCGATCTCGATCTGATCCTGCGTACGCCACGTCCGTTGAGTCGTGTCGACGCGCAGGCGCTGGTGAACGTTCTCGACACGGCCGTGTGTCGCGTGGACCTGCAGTTGCAGACACCTTCGGGCGCCGTTGCCTTGCGCGAATGGGCTGGTGCTTCGTCGCGGGTCCTGCTGAAAAATGCCATTCAAGCCATTCTGGTTACTGATCCGTGGAATCCGCAGGAGCAGGCAGCGTGAGCAGCTTGTTGGTGTTTCCCGGCCAGGGCGCGCAACAACCCGGCATGCTGGCGCGTTTGCCTCGGCAAACGTTGAGCGAGGCGAGCGACCTGCTGGGTGAAGATGTGACGCAGCTGGATTCTGCCGAGGCGTTGCAGTCGACGAGGGCAGTGCAGCTTTGCCTGCTGATCGCCGGCGTCGCTGCTTCACGCCAGTTGGACATGACCCCGGACTACGTGGCCGGCTTGTCGATCGGCGCCTACCCGGCAGCGGTGGTGGCCGGTGCCCTGAGTTTCAGCGATGCGTTGCATCTGGTCAGCCTGCGCGGTGAGTTGATGCAGCAGGCTTATCCACAAGGCTACGGCATGACCGCGATCATCGGTCTGGACCTGGCCACGGTGGAGGCACTGCTGGCCCAGGTGCACAGCGCAGAAATGCCGGTTTACCTGGCCAATATCAACGCCGATAACCAGGTGGTGATTGCCGGTAGCGATGCGGCGATGGAAGCGCTGGCCGGGTTGGCGAAAGGTTGTGGGGCCGGCCTGGCCAAGCGTCTGGCAGTGAGCGTGCCGTCCCACTGCCCATTGCTTGAGGCGCCCGCGCAACGCCTGGCCGACGCCTTCGCCAACGTGCCGCTGCACACACCGAAGATTGGTTACCTGAGCGGCAGTCGCGCGCGACCGCTGATCAAGCCTGAAGCCTTGCGTGACGACCTGGCCTTCAACATGTGCCGCATTGTCGATTGGCGAGGCACGGTACAAAGCGCTTACGAGCGCGGCGTACGTCTACAGATCGAACTGCCGCCCGGCGCGGTGCTCACCGGGCTGGCGCGCCGGGTGTTCGAGCAAGGCACCGTGATTGCTTTCGACGGTGCGCGGCTCGACACCTTGCAGGCGCTGATGTGTGAGGAGGGCAGCCGTCACTCTTAAATCACCGACTCAGGCTTCGAACAACAAAAACAACATTCGAAAGGCACTTTGAGGACTACAACAATGATTATTTACGGTGTGGCGCTGTTGGCGATCTGTACGCTGGCAGGGGTGATCATGGGTGACATGCTCGGTGTGTTGCTGGGTGTGAAGTCAAACGTCGGCGGTGTCGGGATCGCGATGATCCTGCTGATTTGCGCACGGTTGTGGATGCAAAAACGTGGCGGCATGACTCGGGATTGCGAGATGGGTGTCGGCTTCTGGGGCGCCATGTACATCCCGGTAGTCGTTGCCATGGCGGCGCAGCAGAACGTGGTCACGGCGCTGCATGGTGGCCCGGTGGCGGTGTTGGCGGCAATCGGTTCGGTGGTGGTCTGCGGTTGCACCATTGCCTTGATCAGCCGGACCCACAAAGGCGAACCCTTGCCCGATGAACCGGCGGATGTAACGCCGGTTGGCACTCCAGTGGGAGGCCGCTGATATGTGGGATCTCATCAAGAACGGTCTGGAGCACAACGGTCTGGTCACCGCATTCGCCTTTGTCGGCGTGATCATGTGGGTGTCAGTGGTGATCTCCAAACGCCTGACCTTCGGACGCATCCACGGTTCGGCGATTGCCATCGTCATCGGCCTGGTACTGGCCTGGGTTGGCGGCACGATGACCGGCGGGCAAAAGGGCCTGGCGGACTTGACGTTGTTTTCCGGTATCGGCCTGATGGGCGGCGCGATGCTGCGGGATTTCGCCATCGTTGCCACGGCGTTCGAGGTGCAGGCCACTGAAGCGAAAAAGGCCGGTTTGATCGGCGTGATCGCGCTGCTGCTGGGCACGGTACTGCCGTTCATTGTCGGCGCGTGCTTGGCCTGGGTATTCGGTTATCGCGACGCAGTGAGCATGACCACCATTGGCGCCGGTGCGGTGACCTACATCGTCGGCCCGGTGACCGGAGCGGCCATTGGCGCCAGTTCCGATGTGGTGGCGCTGTCCATTGCCACCGGCCTGATCAAGGCGATTCTGGTGATGGTTGGCACGCCGATGGCGGCGCGCTGGATGGGCCTGGATAACCCGCGCTCGGCGATGGTGTTCGGTGGGCTGGCCGGGACAGTCAGTGGCGTGACCGCCGGTTTGGCGGCGACGGACCGGCGCCTGGTGCCTTATGGCGCGTTGACCGCGACCTTCCACACCGGGCTTGGCTGCTTGCTGGGGCCTTCGCTGTTGTACTTCATTGTTCGCGGGATAGTTGGCTAGGTTCAGGGGCTGAGTTGTCGGGTCTGACGCTTTCGCGAGCAAGCCCGCTCCCACATTTGGAATGCGGTCGAATGTGGGAGCGGGCTTGCTCGCGAAGGGTGCGACACGGTTTCAAACCTGCCGATTGGCATACATCCGGCACTCAGCCAGCAACGCCAGCAGATTCGGATCACGCTCCTTGGCCTTCAGGAACACCACGCCGATGTGCTGCTGCAACCGGTACTTTTCCTGCAACGGGATCAGCTTCACCCGGTTCTCGTACACCGCCGCAATCCGCCCCGGCAGCAACGCATAACCCACGCCCGAACTGACCATGCTCAGCAGGGTGAAGATGTCGTTGACCTGCATCGCCACCTTCGGCTCGAACCCTGCCTGCTCGAATACCCGCTTGCCGTCCTGATGGGTGGCGAAGCCCTGGGTCAGGGTGATGAAGGTTTCGTCGCGGACCTCGGCCAGGTCGACTTCGGTTCGCTGGGCAAACTTCGAGTCGGCGGGGGTGGCGAGGAAGATGTCGTCGGAAAACAGCGGGATCTGCTCGCAATCCGGATCGTTGACAGTCTCGTCCAGCGACACCAGGGCCGCATCGACTTCCATGTTCTTGAGCTTGTAGAGCAGGTCGATGTTGGAGCCCAGAATCAGGTCGATGTTGAGTTCGCTGCGGCGGATCTTCAGGCCCATGATCAACTGCGGCACGGTCTTCACCGTCAGTGAATACAGTGAACCCAGCTTGAATCGTTCGGCCGAGAACCCGGCGGCTTCGCGGGTCAGGCGCACGCTTTCGACGACATCCTGAATCAGCTTCTGCGCTCGTTCTTCCAGCACATAGGCGCTTTCCAGCGGCGTCAGGTTACGGCCTTCGTGCTTGAACAAGGGGCAGCGCAGGGCGCTTTCCAGGGAATGGATCGCCCGATGCACACTCACATTACTGGTCTGCAACTCGGCGGCGGCCCGCGCCAGATTGCCGGTGCGCATGAAGGCCAGGAACACCTCGAGTTTTTTCAGGGTCAACTCTTCATCGATCAGCATGGGGCGGACTCTTTTTGGAATGACTCGATTGTGCCCGGTATTCACAGACCTTTGTAGGAGCTGGCTTGCCAGCGATGGCAATCTTGAAAACAGCGCAAAACTCCATGGCCCCATCGCCAGCAAGCCGGATCCTACAGGGGGACTTTTGTTCTGAAACATTGCGCTTTTACGCTCCAGGGCTGAGCCTTGCGCGTTGCGGTGATGAAACTCGAGGGGAGCACCACATGTATCACGGGGAAAGACTGAACGCCTGGACGCATCTGGTCGGGGCCGTGGCGGCGTTTGTCGGCGGGGTGTGGCTGATTGTGCTGGCCAGTCTCGACGGTAGCCCGTGGAAGATCGTCAGCATGGCGATCTACGCCTTTACCTTGCTGGTGCTGTACAGCGCATCGACCGTGTACCACAGCGTGCGCGGGCGCAAGAAAGTGATCATGCAGAAGGTCGATCACTTTTCGATCTATCTGCTGATCGCCGGCAGCTACACGCCGTTCTGCCTGGTGACCCTGCGCGGGCCGTGGGGCTGGACGTTGTTCGGAATTGTCTGGGGGCTGGCGCTGATCGGCATCCTGCAGGAGATCAAGCCACGTTCGGAAGCGCGGATCCTGTCGATCGTGATTTACGCGGTGATGGGCTGGATTGTGCTGGTGGCGGTCAAGCCGTTACTCGCGGCATTGGGCGGCGCCGGGTTTGCGTGGCTGGCCTCGGGCGGTGTGTTGTACACCGTGGGGATTATCTTTTTTGCCCTGGACGACCGGCTGCGGCATGCCCACGGGATCTGGCATCTGTTCGTGATCGCGGGGAGTTTGCTGCACTTTGTGGCGATCTTCTTTTATGTCCTCTAGTCCGCGTTGCTGCCATTCGCGAGCAAGCCCGCTCCCACATTTGATCTGTGTCGAACACAGCAGCTGTGATCTACATAGGTCTACTGTGGGAGCGGGCTTGCTCGCGAAGGCGGACTAGAAATCACCCCAAAGCTGCTGGGCAACCGCTAGGGCAACAACCGGCGCGGTCTCGGTGCGCAACACCCGAGGGCCGAGGCGGGCGGCGTGGAAGCCGCCGGCCTTGGCCTGATCGACTTCGGCATCGGACAAACCACCCTCCGGGCCGATCAGGAATGCCAGGCTTGAGGGCTTGGCGTGACTCACCAAGGGCTCGGCCACCGGGTGCAGCACCAGCTTCAACTCAGCCTGCGTCTGCTTCAACCAGTCAGCCAGCAACAGTGGCGGATGAATCACCGGCACCCGTGAACGTCCGCATTGCTCGCAAGCGCTGATCGCCACCTGGCGCCAGTGCAACAGGCGCTTGTCGGCGCGTTCGTCCTTGAGCCGGACTTCGCAGCGATCGGTGAAGATCGGGGTGATTTCACTGACACCCAGCTCCGTGGCTTTCTGAATCGCCCAGTCCATACGCTCGCCACGGGACAGGCCTTGGCCGAGATGGATTTGCAGTGGCGATTCGACCTGCCCGGCGAAGCTTTCGTCGATCTGCACCACCACGCGTTTTTTGCCGACGTCGACCAGCCTGGCGCGAAACTCCTGGCCCGAGCCGTCGAACAGTTGCAGCGCATCGCCCTCGGCCATGCGCAGCACACGGCTGATGTAGTGGGCCTGGGCTTCGGGCAATTCGTGCTCGCCGGTGCTCAGGGGGGCGTCGATGAAGAAGCGGGACAGTCTCATTCTGGGTCTCTAAAAATTGGATCGGAATCGCATTTGTGGCTGACGGGCTTTTGTGGCGAGGGGACTCGCCCCCGTTCGGCTGCGAAGCAGTCGTAAACCGGCTAATGCGTTTTAACTGATGTAATGCAATTGCCGAATTTGGGGCCGCTTCGCGACCCAACGGGGGCAAGCCCCCTCGCCACAAGGGTTCTCCATTGGTCTTAGCCCGGATCACGGAACCCCGGATGGAAGTCCTTCGGCACCGCCACGCTGACACTGTCACGGGTCGCAATGTCGATCCCTTCGCTGGCCACTTCGGCGAGGAAGTCGATCTGTTCCGGGGTGATCACATACGGCGGCAGGAAATACACCACGCTACCCAGTGGACGCAGTAAAGCACCGCGTTCCAGGGCGTGCTGGAACACCTTCAGGCCGCGACGCTCCTGCCATGGATAAGCCTCTTTGCTGGCCTTGTCCTTGACCATCTCGATGGCCAGCACCATGCCGGTCTGGCGCACTTCCGAAACATTCGGGTGATCGACCAGATGTGCAGTGGACGAAGCCATGCGTTGCGCCAGGGCCTTGTTGTTCTCGATGACGTTGTCTTCTTCGAAGATGTCCAGGGTCGCCAGGGCCGCCGCGCACGCCAGCGGGTTGCCGGTGTAGCTGTGGGAGTGCAGGAAGGCGCGCAGGGTCGGGTAGTCGTCGTAGAAGGCGCTATAGACTTCGTCCGTGGTGATGCACGCCGCCAGCGGCAGGTAACCGCCGGTCAGGGCCTTGGACAGGCACAGGAAATCCGGGCGGATGCCGGCCTGTTCGCAGGCGAACATCGTCCCGGTGCGGCCGAAGCCGACGGCGATTTCGTCGTGGATCAGGTGCACGCCGTAGCGATCGCAGGCCTCGCGCAGCAGCTTGAGGTACACCGGGTGGTACATGCGCATGCCGCCGGCGCCCTGGATCAGCGGCTCGACGATCACCGCCGCGACCGTGTCGTGGTTTTCGGCCAGGGTCTGCTCCATGGCAGCGAACATGTTGCGCGAGTGCTCTTCCCAGCTCATGCCCTCGGGGCGCAGGTAGCAGTCCGGGCTCGGCACCTTGATGGTGTCCAACAGCAGGGCTTTGTAGGTCTCGGTGAACAGCGGTACGTCGCCCACCGACATCGCCGCCATGGTTTCGCCGTGGTAGCTGTTGGTCAGGGTGACGAAGCGTTTCTTGGCAGGCGTGCCGCGATTGAGCCAGTAGTGAAAGCTCATTTTCAGCGCGACTTCGATGCAGGACGAGCCGTTATCGGCGTAGAAGCACCGGGTCAGGCCTTCCGGAGTCATCTTCACCAGGCGCTCGGACAGCTCTATCACCGGTTGATGGCTGAAACCGGCAAGGATCACGTGTTCGAGTTGGTCGACCTGATCCTTGATGCGCTGGTTGATCCGTGGGTTGGCATGCCCGAACACGTTGACCCACCAGGAGCTGACCGCATCGAGGTAGCGTTTGCCTTCGAAGTCTTCCAGCCACACGCCTTCACCGCGCTTGATCGGGATCAGCGGCAGTTGCTCGTGATCTTTCATCTGGGTGCAGGGATGCCACAACACGGCGAGATCGCGTTGCATCCACTGATTATTCAGGCCCATTTTCACTCTCCTGGAGGCGGTCCGTGACCAGCGCGGACATACAATCGCGCAAGCCTATGCAATGCGTGCGACGGGGACAACCCATTGTGTCGAATGAGCTACTTTGTACGTACCGATAGACGTTGCTGGCAGGCGTCTGAAGGCTGACGTATCCTTCGCGCTTCTTGAGCCGTCTGGCTCGCAAATACTGCTGTTTTCCTCGTGTTATTCCGGAGTTCGCTGAATGTCTGTCGGTTGGCTGCGCGCCTGTGCGCTGGTGATGTTGGGGCTGTTCAGCGTTTCTGCGCTGGCCAAGGATAAAACCGCGATCGTGATCGGCGGCGGCCTGTCGGGCCTGACTGCCGCGTACGAGCTGCAGAGCAAAGGCTGGCAGGTCACCCTGCTGGAAGCCAAGTCGAGCCTGGGCGGCCGTTCCGGCATGGCCACCAGCGAGTGGATCGGCAACGACAAAGTCCAGCCGGTGCTGAACAAGTACGTATCGAACTTCAAGCTGAGCACCACGCCAGCCCCTGAATTCGTGCGGACCCCAAGCTATCTGATCGATGGCGAGTATTTCTCCGCCGCCGATCTGGCGACCAAGCAGCCGGCCACCGCCGAGGCGCTCAAGCGCTTCGACAAGACCGTGGACGACCTGGCGCGCTCGATCGATGACCCGCAGAACCCGGCCGCCAACAACACGCTGCACGCGCTGGATCAGATCAACGTGTCGAGCTGGCTCGACAAGCAGAACCTGCCAGCCACCGCCCGTCAGTTGATCAACCAGCAGATCCGGACCCGCTACGACGAACCTTCGCGCTTGTCGCTGCTGTACTTCGCGCAGCAAAGCCGCGTCTACCGTGGCGTCTCCGATCGTGACCTGCGCGCTTCGCGCCTGGTCGGTGGCAGCCAGGTGCTGGCCCAGGCCCTGGTCAAACAGTTGAAAGTCATCAAGACCAACTCCCCGGTCTCGGCGATCATTCAGGACAAGGACGGTGTGACCGTCAAAGTCGACAGCGTTGGTTATCAGGCTGACTACGTCGTGCTGGCCGTGCCTCTGCGCGCCCTGAACAAGATCCAGATGACCCCGGCGCTGGACGCCCAGCACCTGGCGGCGATCAAAGGTACCAACTACGGCTGGCGCGACCAGATCATGCTGAAGTTCAAGACGCCGGTGTGGGAACCCAAGGCGCGCATGTCCGGCGAGATTTTCAGCAACGCCGGCCTGGGCATGTTGTGGATCGAGCCTGCCCTGAAGGGCGGCGCCAACGTAGTGATCAACCTGTCCGGCGACAATGCGCGGGTGATGCAGGCGTTCGGCGACAAGCAGATGGTCGATCAGGTGTTGATCCGCCTGCACGCGTTCTATCCACAGGCCCGTGGCTCGTTCACCGGTTATGAAATCCGTCGCTACAGCACCGACCCGTCGATGGGCGGCGCTTACCTGGCCTTCGGTCCGGGCCAGATCAGCAAGTTCTGGCGCCTGTGGGAACGCCCGATCCAGCGCGTAACCTTCGCTGGCGAACACACCGACACCCTGTACCCCGGCACCTTGGAAGGCGCGCTGCGCACCGGTCAGCGTGCCGCCAGCCAGGTTGAAGACCTGGCGGCGGGCAAGTCGTTCGAACCGGCGAAAGTCGGCGCGGCCGCCGCGGCGGCGGGCGCTGGTGCGGTGGCGGCGAAGAAAGGCAATTTCTTCAGCAACCTGTTCGGCGGCTCGGATGACGAGAAGAAGCCAGAGCCGGTCAAGGCACCTGAGCCAGTAGCACCTGCTCCTGTGCCAGCACCTGCCCCGGCCGTTGCACCGGCTCCGGTCGAAGCACCGAAGCCTGCGACTCCGGTAAAAGCAGAGCCGGCCAAAAAGGCTCCGGCCAAAGCGCCAGCCAAGACCGAGGCGAAAAAAGCTCCGGCCAAGGCACCGGTCAAGAAGGCTGAGCCGGCGAAGAAGCCAGCGACCAAACCGGCTGCGACCCCGGCAACGGATGCCAAGGCGCAGTAACGGTCAGGCGTAAAAAAGCGCGGCTCAAGGGCCGCGCTTTTTTTTGCCTATCCTTCAAAGGTGAGATATTCCGGCCTTGTTTGGCATCGGGCTCGTGCAACCAACAATCTCGGTCCTACACGCTTTAGCGATATATCAGAAGCTTCCCACAAAGTAATCAGAAATGAATTATAGGTTTCGTATAATGTTCAATTATACGCTCTTAGAAAAACTTGGGGGGTATATGAAAATATTAGCTGCACTAGTAATTTTTATTGCGCTTATTGGTTGTGTGGATGGTGGTCTAACTATTCAAGGTCGCGACCTTGAGTTGACCCATAAATGCCAGATTGATCCGTACAAGCCAGATTGCTTACAGCCACCTCCTGTGATTAAAGGTCCTTAGATATCTAAGGTGTTTATCATAATTAGCGAGGGAATGAGAATTTCCAAGTTTTAATTTCTATGCCTTCAAATAAAACCTTGGCCTGCTTTGCCTTTGGAATGCGGCCAGGGACAAATCCAAAGCGAGCCCAGCACAGACTGCCCGTCCGTCCGTCGTAAATGACCAGATTTCCGTCATCTTGCATGACCATACAAGCGTTGTACCAAAGCGATTTGTCAGTGCTATGAGAGCTTTCGGCAACCCATAGACGCTTTCTGGAGGGGTCGTATAAAAAGCCACTATTACTGATTACAAACTGCAGTCGTTGATTCATTCTTTTTTGATATAAAGTCCTACTATAAATTTGATTGGCGTCCGCAACCCAAACTACAGCACCATTGTCGGTAATAACCAAATTTCCGTCAGCCTGCAACACCAATCGAAATTGTCCATTTTCAGACATGAGGTACTGTCCCGCCGACATCATTTGATTGGGGGGCAGTAAAGGCGAGCCGTTTGCTTGGAATGGAGTGTAAGTAATAGCCATGTTTTTTCCTTGTTCAATGAACTGTTGAGGTCTCATTGAACCAAGTTCAACTACGGAAGTGGCAATACATATTTATCGCTTGAATAAAAAACCGTCGATGTTTAGCCTGAAGCAGAAAAGGAAAGGGCCGTCATCAGGTGTTTGGATCGGGGAGGGTGGAGCCTGCCAGGACGGCACCGGTCAAAAAACTGAATCGGAGAGCAGTGGAGCGGCCACTGAGACCACAGCGCAGTAACGTTCAGGCGAAAAAAAGCGGGGCTCACGGGCCGCGCTTTTTTTTGCCTGAAGAAAAACCGGGAGCAGAATCGAATAAACCATTTGATACAGGTGTTCACTGGTTTGTATTCACTTTTTCTCACAATTTCGACTTTAATCTTTCCTTAACCCTTCGGCTTCAGACTCTTGATCGTATTTCTCGATATTTCAAAGCAAAATTTTCCGCTTTAATTCGATAGATAACTCGATAGTCTTGGGCCAGTACTCACAGGGATCTAGGCAATGCAGCTACGTAACTCTACCTCCCGCTACGGCTGGGTCAGTATCTTCATGCACTGGGGCGTGGCACTGGCCGTGTTCGGTTTGTTCGCCCTGGGGCTGTGGATGGTCGACCTGGGTTATTACGACCCATGGCGCAAGTCGGGGCCGGATCTGCACAAGAGCATTGGCTTGATCCTGCTGGGGGTCATGGTGTTGCGCGTATTGTGGCGCTTCATCAGCCCGCCGCCGCCAACCCTGGCCAGCTACGGCCGCATGACGCGTCTGGGCGCCATGCTCGGCCATGCTTTTCTGTATTTCTGTCTGTTCGCTGTGATGATTGCCGGTTACCTGATTTCCACCGCTGAAGGTGCCGGGATCCCGGTGTTTGACTGGTTTGAAGTGCCTGCCCTGATTTCCGGACTACCGGACCAGGCAGATAACGCTGGCGCGATTCACCTCTACCTGGCGTGGGCGCTGGTAATTTTTTCCGGCCTCCATGCGTTGGCAGCATTGAAGCACCACTTTATCGACCGTGATGTGACCCTCAAGCGCATGCTGGGTCGCAAAGCCTGAAGTTCAACCTCGACTCCCAAGGAAAACAAAGCATGTTGAAAAAGACTCTCGCCGCTCTGGCAATCGGCTCCGCTCTGCTGTCCGCCAACGTGATGGCGGCTGACTACACCGTCGACAAGCAAGGCCAGCACGCCTTCGTCGACTTCAAGATCAGCCACCTGGGCTACAGCTACATCACCGGTACTTTCAAGGACCTCGACGGCACGTTCAGCTTCGACGCTGCCAAGCCTGAAGACAGCAAGATCGAGTTCAACGTGAACACTGCCAGCGTCTTCACCAACAATGCTGAACGTGACAAGCACATCTCCAGCAAAGACTTCCTGAAAGTGGCTGATTTCCCCAAGGCTACCTTCAAGTCCACCAGCGTTAAATCCACTGGCAAAAACGCCGCTGGCAAAGACACTGCAGACGTGAACGGCGACCTGACGATTGCTGGCGTTACCAAGCCAGTGGTGATCAAGGCCACTTTCCTGGGTGAAGGCAAGGATCCATGGGGCGGCTACCGTGCTGGCTTCGAGGGCACTACCAGCATCAAGCGTTCCGATTTCGGCAAGATGATGGACCTGGGTCCACAGTCCGACGCAGTCGATCTGTACGTTACGTTTGAAGGTGTAAAAGCGAAGTAATGCTGAGACCGTAGGAGCCGGCTTGCTGGCGATAGCGTCTTCCGAGACACGGCAGAAACCGAGTTGCCCCAATCGCCAGCAAGCCGGCTCCTACAGGTTTTTCGCCATAAAAAATGCCCCGGCTCTTTCGAACCGGGGCATTTTTCATTGCAGCGATAACTCAGCGATTGCGGGTCAGCAGCGCTGGTTTCTCACCACGAGGACGGCTTGGCAGTTGATCCAGTTGCTCAGGTGTCGGGAAGCGGTCAGCCTTCGACTCCTTGTGCATGATCTTCGGCGCGGGGCCACGTGGGTTCTGCACAGCAGGTTCCGAACGCGGCTGGTCGTCACGGGCCGGGCGGCGATTGCGTGAGTCTTCACGACGCGCCTGACCATCGCGCGGCGCACCACTGCGTGGACCGCTGCGCTTGGCTGGCGGTGTGCCGGTGGTAGCGCCGTCGCTGTTGCGCGGACCGTTCTGACGACCACCCTGTGGCTTGCCGGAACGCGGAGCGCCCGCACCTGCTGCAGTGCCTTGTGCCGGAGCACCCGGACGACGGCCACGGCCTTGCGCGGGTTTCTGCTGAGGCACGTAGTCGACGCGGTTACCGAAGTTATCGATATCGTCATCCAGGAACTCGTCCGGGGCGCGGTCAGCGGCGGCACGAGGAGGCTGTGACGGACGCTGTTCGCGAGCCGGAGTGCCTTCACGTGGCTTCTGCTGACGGGCAGGGCGCTCGCCGCGTTCGCCGGCCGGCTTTTCCTTGCCCTTGTCTTTGCCTTTGTCCTTGCGACCGCCGCCGCCACCGCTGCCGTTCGGACCGTCGCCGCGCGGGCCACGTGGATTGCGCGGGTTGCGCATGTCCGGACGCTCGCGAACTTCAGGTTTTTCCGCTTCGATGGTGCTGGCATCGAAGCCCATCAGGTCGCCGTCGGCGATTTTCTGCTTGGTCATGCGTTCGATGCTTTTCAGCAGTTTTTCTTCGTCCGGGGCTACCAGCGAGATCGCCTCGCCCGAACGACCGGCACGGCCGGTACGGCCGATACGGTGCACGTAGTCTTCATCGACGTTCGGCAGTTCGAAGTTGACCACGTGGGGCAACTGGTCGATGTCCAGGCCGCGGGCGGCGATGTCGGTGGCCACCAGGATGCGCACGGTGCCGGCCTTGAAGTCGGCCAGTGCTTTGGTGCGGGCGTTCTGGCTCTTGTTGCCGTGGATCGCGACGGCGCTCAGGCCGTGTTTGTCCAGGTACTCGGCCAGGCGGTTGGCGCCGTGCTTGGTGCGGGTGAACACCAGTACCTGTTCCCAGGCGCCAGCGGTGATCAGGTGGGCCAGCAAGGCCCGCTTGTGGCTGGCCGGCAGGCGGAATACGCGTTGTTCGATGCGCTCGACCGTGGTGTTCGGCGGTGTGACTTCGATGCGTTCCGGGTTGTGCAGCAGCTTGCCGGCGAGGTCGGTGATGTCCTTGGAGAAGGTCGCCGAGAACAACAGGTTCTGGCGTTTGGCCGGCAGACGCGCCAGCACTTTCTTCACGTCGTGGACGAAACCCATGTCGAGCATGCGGTCGGCTTCGTCCAGCACGAGGATTTCCACGTGGGACAGGTCGACGCTGCCTTGGCCGGCGAGGTCGAGCAGGCGGCCAGGGCAGGCCACCAGCACGTCTACGCCACGGGACATGGCCTGAACCTGCGGGTTCATGCCAACGCCACCGAAGATGCAGGCACTGACGAACTTCAGGTCACGGGCATAGACCTTGAAGCTTTCATGCACTTGGGCTGCGAGTTCGCGAGTCGGGGTCAGGACCAGTACGCGCGGCTGGCGCGGGCCGTGACGCTGGGATTTGTCCGGGTGACCGTTAGGGAACAACCTCTCCAGGATCGGAAGGGCGAAACCGCCGGTTTTACCAGTACCTGTCTGTGCCGCGACCATCAGGTCGCGACCTTGCAACACGGCGGGAATGGCCCGCTGTTGCACCGGAGTAGGCTCGGTATAGCCCGCCGCCTCGATGGCGCGGACTAAAGCCTCGGAGAGACCGAGGGAAGCAAAGGACATGAGTAATCCTGTTCTAGTTAGGGCTTGGCCCAATGGGAGTCTTGCCTGGCGCGAATGGCGTTTAAGAGGACGCAATCCCGTCCGGTCCTGCTGGGTCTCGAAGGCTCGTCTGCAAGCGCTCGCGCGGGCTGAAAGCTGCGCAGTAGCGGGGTTGAGATGCCTTTAACGATTCCGAGCGTCCGGGCGTGAGCCTGGCGGGAAGGCCGGAGTATAACAGAGCAATCACTGCGCGCCGCTTTCCTGCTGCTCAACGGTTTTTTCCGTGGCGGCCGTGGTCTTTTCAGTCTTCACGCTGGCGCCCGGTTCCGCGCCATAGCGGGCACTCAGTTCGGCGTAGGCGGGTTCGCGCTTGAAACGTTTGAGTTCGGCGCCGAAACGTTGCACCAGCAGGTCCATGCCTGCATTGCGCCGCACCGCGAGAAACTGGCTCTGCTGGCTGATGACCGTGGGGTTTTCGGTGATCTTGTCGCGGATGCCCAGTTCGTCGAGCAAATGCTGGCCGACCCGGCGGTCGGTGATCAGCAGGTCAATACGCCCGCGTACCAGCTTGCCGAAGTTGGCCTCATGGGTGGGGGCCGGCTCGCGGGTGAACAGCGTCGAATCACTGAAGTCCTTGCTGTACAGGTAACCCGGCGAGGTGCCGATGGTCAGGCCGCGCAGGTCATCGAGGGTGCGAAACGGATGGGGCCGGTCATTGGCGTAGAACAGCACGAACTGGACTTCAGACAGTGGTTCGCTGGGGTAGAGCAGGGTCGCATCACGCTCGTCGCTGTGAAAAATGTCCAGCGCACCGTCGGCCTGGCCCGACTCAAGCATCGACAGGCAGCGTTTCCATGGCAGGAACTGCCACTCCACTTCGATGCCCAGGCGCTTGAAGACAATGGCGGTGGTTTCGTAGTCCAGGCCCAGTGATTTGCCGTTGTTGTCTTCGTATACGTAAGGCGCCCACGGTTCCGTGACAATGCGCAGCTTCTCGCCCCGGGCGGCGAAGCTCAGGCAAGTGAAGACAAGCAAGGCGATTAACTGCGTGATCAAAGGCATGGGCTGAGATTACGACGAGAAACCGGAAAGAGCCAGAAACTCACCGCAGATGCTCTAAGTCCGTGGATTGCCACACATTAATAGTGCGTTGAAAGCAAAAGATCGCAACCTGCGAAAGTTCCTACAGGAGCTGTCGAAGATTGCGATCCTTTGATTTTAGTCAGCAGCTTTTAGCTTGTAGCTGCTTCAGCGCGGCAACTTCAGGTTGTTCCACACTGCCAGGCTCGCTTCAGCCTGGTTCAGCGTGTAGAAGTGCAGCCCCGGAGCGCCGCCCTGCAGCAGTTGTTCGCACATTTCGGTGATGACCTGTTCGCCAAAGCGCTGAATGCTCTGGGTGTCGTCGCCGTAGGCTTCCAGCTGCTTGCGGATCCAGCGCGGGATTTCCGCACCGCAGGCATCGGAGAAGCGCGCCAGCTTGCTGTAGTTGGTGATCGGCATGATGCCCGGCACGATCGGGATGTTCACGCCCAGCGCTCGTACGCGTTCCACAAAGTAGAAGTAGCAGTCGGCGTTGAAGAAATACTGGGTGATCGCACTGTCGGCGCCGGCATTGGCCTTGCGCACGAAGTTGGCGACATCGTCTTCGAAGTTGCGCGCTTGCGGATGCATTTCCGGGTAGGCGGCGACTTCGATGTGGAAATGATCACCGGTTTCTTCACGAATGAATTCCACCAGGTCATTGGCGTGGCGCATTTCGCCACTGGCCATGCCCATGCCCGAAGGCAGGTCACCGCGCAGGGCGACGATACGCTTGATGCCGGCGGCCTTGTACTGGGCCAGCAGGCCGCGCAAGTCGTCCTTGCTGTCGCCTACGCAAGACAAGTGCGGGGCAGCAGGGATTTTGACTTCGCTTTCGAGCTGCAACACGGTGTTCAGCGTGCGATCACGGGTCGAACCGCCGGCGCCGTAGGTGCAGGAAAAGAAATCGGGGTTGTAGGTAGCCAGCTGGCGAGCAGTGGCGAGCAGCTTTTCATGCCCAGCATCGGTCTTCGTAGGGAAGAACTCGAAGCTGTAGCGACGATCTTGGGACATGGTCATATCCTTGGAAACGCGTAAGCCTGAGGGGCCGGTTTGTCCGCATTCGCCAGCAAGCCGGCTCCTACAGGATTTACGTCGTACCGTCATGTTGCGTACGACTACTCACTTGTAGGAGCCGGCTTGCTGGCGATGCAGGCAACGCGGTGTATCAGAACACCGCTATTGCCGATCAGCGGATCAGCGGATCAGTAGCGGTAAGCGTGCGGCTTGAACGGACCTTCGACGGTCACGCCGATGTAGTCGGCCTGGGTCTTGGTCAGTTGAGTCACGACGCCGCCGAAGCCACGGACCATTTCCAGGGCCACTTCTTCGTCGAGTTTCTTCGGCAGTACTTCAACGGTCAGGCGCTCGGCTTTCTGGGCTGGCGACAGGTCGGCGTACTTCTGGCCGAACAGGAAGATCTGCGCCAGGACCTGGTTGGCGAACGAGCCGTCCATGATGCGGCTCGGGTGGCCGGTTGCGTTACCCAGGTTAACCAGACGGCCTTCGGCCAGCAGGATCAGGTAGTCGTCGTTCTGTGGGTCGAAATCGCCAGCGCCGGTACGGTGGATCTTGTGCACCTGTGGCTTAACTTCTTCCCATGCCCAGTTCTTGCGCATGAAAGCGGTGTCGATTTCGTTGTCGAAGTGGCCGATGTTGCAGACAACAGCGCGCTTCTTCAGGGCCTTCAGCATGTTCGAGTCGCAAACGTTGACGTTACCGGTGGTGGTCACGATCAGGTCGATCTTGCCCAGCAGCGCTTTGTCGATGCTTGCTTCGGTGCCGGTGTTGATACCGTCGATGAACGGCGAAACCAGTTCGAAACCGTCCATGCAGGCTTGCATGGCGCAGATCGGGTCGACTTCGGAGACTTTAACGATCATGCCTTCCTGACGCAGGGACTGGGCGGAACCCTTGCCCACGTCACCGTAGCCGATCACCAGCGCTTGCTTGCCGGACAGCAGGTGGTCGGTGCCGCGCTTGATCGCATCGTTCAGGCTGTGACGGCAGCCGTACTTGTTGTCGTTCTTGCTCTTGGTCACCGAGTCGTTGACGTTGATGGCCGGGATTTTCAGCTCGCCCTTGGCCAGCATGTCCAGCAGGCGGTGAACGCCAGTGGTGGTCTCTTCGGTCACACCGTGGACGCGGTCCAGAACGGCTGGGTATTTCTTGTGCAGCAGCTCGGTCAGGTCGCCGCCGTCGTCGAGGATCATGTTGGCGTCCCAAGGCGCGCCATCCTTCAGGATGGTTTGCTCCAGGCACCACTCGTACTCTTCTTCAGTCTCGCCTTTCCAGGCGAAAACCGGGATGCCGGCAGCAGCGATGGAAGCGGCGGCCTGATCCTGAGTCGAGAAAATGTTGCAGGACGACCAGCGCACTTCGGCACCCAGGGCAACCAGGGTTTCGATCAGCACGGCGGTCTGAATGGTCATGTGGATGCAGCCGAGGATCTTAGCGCCCTTGAGCGGTTGCTCTTCGGAGTACTTGCGACGCAGACCCATCAGGGCTGGCATTTCGGATTCAGCGATGATGGTTTCGCGACGGCCCCAGGCAGCCAGGGACATGTCGGCGACTTTATAGTCGGTGAAATCTGCAGGCGTGTTGACAGCGCTCATGAAGAGCCTCCATTCGTAATGTATGCGAATGGGCGCCGTTGTGCGTTTAGTGTCTGGCTTAAGGCCAGGCAACGCCCCATCCGAGCCTGACAGGTCTAGCCTGCTGCAGCGCCCCTCGGACAGGTGGCGGGAAAACGGTATCAAGTGATGATGACCGTTTTGAAACGGTGGCGATTATAGCGGGCTATGCTGATCTTCCAAAGCGTTTCTGTCAGTCAATGTCCGAACGGTAATCGAGACCATAGTCGATGCTCAATAGAGCTCTAGCTCGGGCTCTGCCATGATGGTCAGCATCATTCGGCAAGACGCTCAGGAGTGAATATGAATTTCCACACCCGCAAATGGGTAAAACCCGAAGACCTCAACCCGAACGGCACGTTGTTCGGCGGCAGCCTGTTGCGCTGGATCGACGAAGAGGCGGCGATCTACGCCATCGTCCAATTGGGCAATCAGCGTGTGGTCACCAAGTACATTTCCGAAATCAACTTTGTCAGCGCCTCGCGCCAGGGCGACATCATCGAGCTGGGTATCACGGCTACCGAGTTTGGCCGCACCTCGATCACCCTGACGTGCGAAGTGCGCAACAAGATCACCCGCAAGAGCATCCTCACGGTCGAGAAAATGGTGTTCGTGAACCTCGGTGAAGACGGCTTGCCGGCACCTCACGGCCGGACCGAGATCAAGTACGTCAAGGATCAGTTCCAGGACGATGACGCTGGTCAGTGAGATCGGTGTCGTCCCCTTCGCGAGCAAGCCCGCTCCCACACTGGATCACCGTTGGACACAAATTTTGTATCCACTGAAGATCAAATGTGGGAGCGGGCTTGCTCGCGAAGGCGATCTGCTGAACCTGGAGATTTGTCTGCCTACTGAACAGTCGTGAACCCCACGGTGTCGTAGCTAAATAGCCCGCCACCGGTTGCGCATCCCATGAACTCGGCACACGACGGCAAGACCCCGAACCTTTCGGCGCAAGAAGAGCACGAAGTCGAAAAGAGCCAGCCGCCCCGTGCCGCGGTACTGCACGAGATCATTCGTGCCCAGGGCGATCAGGAGCTGGAGCGCAGCATTGCCGCGTTGTGGTGGTCGGCGCTGGCAGCCGGCCTGACCATGGGCCTGTCGCTAATGGCCATGGGCTTGCTCAATTCCCGTCTACCGGACGACGGAGGCTTCAAGGTGATCGCGAGTTTCGGCTATTGCGCCGGTTTTCTCGCAGTGATCCTGGCCCGCCAGCAACTGTTCACCGAAAACACCCTGACCGCCGTGCTGCCGGTGATGACCAAGCCGACGCTGGCCAATTTTGGCCGTCTGCTGCGGCTATGGACGGTGGTGTTGATCGGCAACCTTTGCGGCACCTTGCTGGTGGCATACGTGATGCTGGAGCTGCCGATCTTCGACAGCAAGACCGATGTCGCCTTCCTTGATATCGGGCGCAAGGTCATGGAGAACCACGCCAGCCAGATGTTCGCCAAGGGCATCATTTCCGGATGGATGATCGCCACCATGGTCTGGATGATTCCATCCATGGAGAGCGCCAAGATGTGGATCATCATCCTCATCACCTACCTCATGGCGCTGGGAGATTTCACTCACATCGTGGTCGGTTCGCTGGAGGTCTCGTATCTGGTGTTTGCTGGTGAGCTGCCGTGGAGTGATTTCTGGCTGGTGTTCGCCGGGCCGACGCTGGCGGGGAACATCATCGGTGGCAGTTTTATTTTCGCACTGATCAGCCATGCGCAGATTCGCAGCGAAAGCGGGCCGCCCAAGCAGGCTGAGGATCAAGGCGAGCAGCCCGACCCGCCCATGAAGCGAAAGTAATCAGCCCGCCACATCAAGCGCAGCTGCACCGCGACGCTGGCGATAGATAAAGAACATCGCCGTCAGTACGGTCAGCCCACTGACCAGTGCGCCCGTCCACGGCAAGTCCGCCAGATCCGCGCCGCTGGCCACCACCAGGCCACCGATCCAGGCCCCGGCGGCGTTGCCGAGGTTGAAGGCGCTCTGGTTCAAGGTCGAACCCAGGTTCGGTGCTTCGTGGGCCTGGTCGATGATCAGCAATTGCAGGATAGGGCACAGGGCGAAGGCGAACGTCCCCCACAGCACCAGCGTGATCGCCGCCGGGATTGCCGAATGGCTGGTTTGCGTGAAGGCCGCCAGCACCACCAGTACCGCGAGCGCCATGCCCACCAGCGAAGGCAGCAAGCGGCTGTCGGCCAGACGTCCACCGAGCATGCTGCCGGCGGTCAAGCCAACGCCGAACAACAGCAGCATGAGGGTGACGCCGTGCGGGCTGACGCCGGTGATGTCCTGCAGGATCGGCGCGATGTAGGTGAACACGCTGAACAGGCTGGTCGAGGCCAGCACACTCATGCCCAGGGCCAGCAGTACGTTGGCCTTGCCCAGCACCTTGAACTCGCTGGCCAGGTTGGCTTTATCCATTGCGATGTTTTTCGGCAGCCACACCCATTGCGCAATGGCGGCCAGCACCCCGATCACCGACACCGCCCAGAAGGTCGAACGCCAACCGGCGTATTGCCCGAGCGCGGTGCCCAGTGGCACGCCGAGCACGTTGGCCAGGGTCAGGCCGGTGAACATCATGGCAATCGCCTGGGCGCGTTTGTTCGGTGCGACCAGCCCGGCGGCCACCACCGAACCGATACCGAAAAATGCGCCGTGGCACAGAGCCGTGATCACTCGCGCGGCCATCAGCGTCGCGTAATTCGGCGCCAGGGCGCAGAGCATGTTGCCGAGGATGAACATCAGCGTCATGCCCAGCAGGGTAGCTTTGCGCGGCATGTTGGCGGTGCCGACGGCCAGGACCGGTGCGCCGAACACCACGCCCAGGGCATAACCGGTGATCAGCAATCCGGCATCGGGAATGCTCACGCTGAGGTCGCGGGCGACGTCGGGCAACAGACCCATGATGACGAATTCGGTGGTGCCGATGCCGAAGGCGGCAACAGCGAGGGCAAGCAAGGCGAGTGGCATGCGCAGGGTCTCTGTCGGTAGTCTTGACGCTGTGATCAGGCATACGCATGCCAAAGACCGTTCTCGGGGAGAGCGGGCCAAGGGCAGATTTTATTGGAATTGGTCTGTGCGCAACTGAGTGCGGCGTGGTCGTTTGCAGTATAAACAGCTGCTGACATATGGCGAATCAATTCTCTACCGAACACTGTAGGAGCGAGCTTGCTCGCGATGGACGTGAACGAAGACGCGTATTTGCCGGTTGGCTACGTTGCCCTCACGTTTTTCGCGAGCAAGCTCGCTCCTACAAGAGGTGGGTCAATATAAGGAGTAGGCCGTGCTTGCGACGGCGTTGGTGTTGGTGGCGGCGCTGTTGCACGCGGCGTGGAATACCCTGATCAAATTCAGTGCGGAGCGGCTGCTGGTGGTGGCCTGCATGGACAGCGTGGCGCTGCTCTTTGTCGCGCTGATGTTGCCGTTCCTGAGCGTGCCGCCGATGGAGATCTGGCCGTGGATCCTGGCATCGGCGGCGTTCGAGTTGCTCTATCGCTATTTGCTGATCCAGGCCTATCGGGTCGGCGACCTCGGGCTGGTCTATCCATTGATGCGCGGCCTGTCACCGTTGGTGGTGCTGGCGCTGACGCTGATCTTTGCCGGGGAAGTACTGACCCATCAACAGATTTTCGGCATCCTGCTGATCCCGTTCGGCATGCTGTGCCTGCTCTGGCAGGGGGGCGGCGGTGCGCGTTTGCCGTGGTCGATGTTGCCGGTGGTGGCGTTGATCGGCCTGTGCATCGGTTGCTACACCTACATCGACGGGCAGGCATTGCGGCGTTGGTCCCATCCTCTGGATTACCTGGTCTGGGTCACCATGCTCAGTGCCTGGCCGTTTCCGTTGTTGGCAGTGGTACGCAAACGACCCGCGTTCATGCTGTTCTGGCGCGAGCAGTGGCGGTTGGGCCTGGCGGTCGGGTTTTGCGTGTTGTTCAGCTACGCTCTGGTGCTGTGGGCGATGCAATTGGGCTCGATTGCAGAAGCAGCGGCGTTGCGCGAGATCAGCGTGATTCTGGTGGTGCTGTTTGGCATGCGTTACCTCAAAGAACCTTTTGGCGGACCGCGCCTCTTAGCCTGTGGGTTGGTGCTGATTGGCATATTGGTCATGAAATTTTGACTGTTCTGAAACGTGAAGAAGGGATTGCTTTATGACGGTTGCTCTGTGGTGCATTTTGATTGCGATCTTCCTGCCGTATCTGTGCACGGCCGTGGCGAAGATCAGCGGCGGATACGGTTTGAGACACAATCATGATCCACGAGGGTTTCTCGATTCGCTGGAGGGTTTGGGCAAGCGGGCGAATGCGGCGCAGCTGAACAGTTTTGAGGTGACGCCAGCGTTTGCAGCCGCAGTGATTGTGGCGCACCTGGCGGGCAACGCCGAATTGGTGACAATCAATGTGTTGTCGGTGTTGTTCATCACCAGTCGTTTGCTTTACATCATTTTCTATCTGACGGACCTGGCGGCGCTGCGGTCGTTGATGTGGTTCGTCGGGATGGGGCTGATCGTGAGTTTCTTTGTGGTGTCGGTCTGACAGATCTCCAGGGTTTTTGCCGGCCGCTTCGCGAGCAAGCCCGCTCCCACATTTGATCTTCAGTGGACACAAAACTTGTGTTCGACGGTGATCCTATGTGGGAGCGGGCTTGCTCGCGAAAGCGGCCTGTCAGGCGACGCGGGACTCAAGGATTGGCTTTGACCGCATCCGCCACCTGCGGCACTTGCGGCAACGCTGCACCTTTGGGCCAGAGCATCCAGATCTGCCCCTGCTGCTTCATGTCCCCGGCCAATTGCCCGGCCGCATCACCGGTACCCCAGAACAGATCCGCCCGGACTTCACCGGCAATTGCGCCGCCGGTGTCTTGAGCTGCCACGGGTCGAACCAGTGCGGTACCGTCCGGTCTGGTGGTGGACAGCCACAACAGGCTGCCCAGCGGAATCACCTTGCGATCCACCGCCGCACTGTAACCGGCGGTCAACGGTACGTTCAGCGAGCCGCGCGGACCTTCGTTGCTGTCCGGGTTGCGGGTGAAGAACACATAGCTGGGGTTGCTGCCGAGCAGTTCGGGAATCCGCGATGGATTGGCCTTGGCCCAGGTGCTGATGGCGCCCATGGTCACGTCTTCTTTTTTCAACTCACCCTGCTCCACCAGCCAGCGGCCGATCGGTCGATACGGGTGGCCGTTCTGGTCGGCGTAAGCAATGCGCAACTGGCGGCCATTGTCGAGCTGGATACGACCCGAACCCTGGATTTGCAAGAACTGCAGGTTCATCGGATCGGTCAGCCAGGCCACGACCGGGGCCTTGACCCCTTTGCTTTCGATGGTTGCCGCATCGTCGTACGGCTTGAGCACGCGACCTTCAAGTCGACCACGCAGGCGTTTGCCCTTGAGTTCCGGGTAAATGCTGTCGAGGGCGACGATGATCATGTCCTCGGGGACGCCATAGACCGGGACGTTGGCAACGTTGGTCTGGGTCAGGCTCCCGGGATAGACCGGTTCGTAGTAGCCGGTGATCAAGCCGTTGGGGTTGTCGTTGGCGGCACGCAGGCCATAGACATCGAGGTTCTGCTTGAGGAAGCCGCGAATGTCGCTGGCGGTTTGCGGCACATTGGCCGCCGCTGCGCAGGTGTCGCCCCAGACCGGGTCGGCCTTGAGTCGGGTGCAGGCGCTGCGCCAAGAACCGAAACCGGCTTCCAGATCGGTGTCGGACACCGCTGGCAGCGCTTCCCAGGTGGCGCTGGAGTAGGTGGCCAGGGCATGGGTTTTCGGTTGTTTGTTGTCGCCACCGGTGCAGCCTGCAAGCAGGGCCACCATCGGCAGGCTCCAGGCCAGGCTGTGACGCCATGCCTTGAAACGGCTGTTCATGGAGTGATTCCTTTGCCGGTTGCCTGAGCGCTCCATGCGTTCAGGCAACCCTTATTGATAATAGGGCTATTGGTCTTTGCCGATGAGGCGAGGATACTGGCCGCCGTTTCCCGTGACCTGAAGCCACCATGACTCTTAAAAGACTTTCTGTTGTATTGCTGGCCTGCCTGACATTGTCCGCTTGTGGCGGAGTCGACCCTAACTCGCCGCTCGGCCAGCGCAAGGCCATTTTCAAGCAGATGCTCAAGACCGGTGAAGACCTGGGTGGCATGCTGCGTGGGCGCATTCCGTTCGATGGCCCGAAGTTCGCCGAGGGCTCGGTGAAACTCGATGCGCTGTCCCGTGAGCCGTGGCAACACTTTCCGCAGGTCCGCGAGGAAGATCACACCAGCGCCAAGAGTGATGTCTGGGAGCAGCAGGCGCGTTTCCAGGGCATGGCCCGTGATCTTGAATCCGCCACCGGTGAATTGGTGATCGCCAGCCAGGTTCAACCCTACAAGGCCAGCAACCTGGGGCCGGCGGTGCAGAAAGTCGAAGATGCTTGCAGTGCGTGTCATAAGGCGTTTCGGGATCATTGATTCGCGGCTGCGACGGTCTGCTGTTGTGGTGAGGGAGCTTGCTCCCGCTCGGCTGCGCAGCAGACGTTAATGGGCTGTCGGGTTCGATCCGATGTCCAGGGTGGCTGGTTTGGGGCTACTTTGTAGCCCAGCGGGAGCAAGCTCCCTCGCCACGGTTAGCCTTGGGTGTTGCTTGTTTATTTATCCAGCTCATCCAGTGCGTCCTGCAATTCCTTGCGGGCATCGGCGAGTTTGTCTTTGCGCTTGTTGATCTTGTCGGAGTCGCCTTTGCTCATGGCTTTGTCGAGGTCCGCCTGACGCTTGCTGACTTCGTGCCTGGCGTCGAGCACCTTGTTTTCCCGTTCCTTCTTCAGCGAGGCGTCGGTGCAGTTCGCTTCGACTTCGCTCAGGGCTTTTTCCAGGCCTGCCTGTTGGTCGGCGTTGCCGTGGACCTTGGCCAGTTCGATCTGGTTGATGATGCCTTGCTTCTTGGCGGCGCAACCGGTCAGCCCTGGTGCTTCCTCGTCCGCCATCAACGGGGTGGCCAGCACGCAGCAGAGGGTCAACAGGGCGAGCGGTGAAAGAAGTTTCATAAAAGCTCCATGTAAGAAGGCAAGCGGGCCGGTGTGGCAATGGCTTGTTTGAGCCCGGCGGCCCCCTTGGGGTTCCCGCTGGGCGCAAGGCTGACCGCTAAAAGCCGTCAATCCCGGCATCTCGTAACGTTTCACTCAAGGCCAGGACCTGCGGATCGCGGAAAAAGGCGCTCAGTTGCCCCGCGCGTCCTGGCCCGATACCGGCCTCGGCCTGCCATTGTTCGATGTCTCGCTGCGCCAGAAACTGCCATGAATCTCCGAGGTGCACCTGACCTGTCGGCGGCAATCCCAGGGCTTTCAGCCAGTGTGCGAACGGACGTTGCCGGGCCTGGTTGAAGCTGTCTGCAAGACGAGCCGCACTGCGCTCGCCGAAACCGTCAATGGTAGCAAGCTCTTGGGCATTGAGGGTCAACCAATCCAGCAGACCGTTCAGGCGACCTGTTGCAAGAAGTTTTTCCCAAGTCCCTGGACCCACGTTGGGTAGTGCCAGACCCTGTTTGCTGCTGAGCCAGGTCAGGCGCGCGAGAAACTGGCTCTCACAGTCCGGAGTCGGTTGCCAGCAACTCAACGAGTGAAAGTCCGCTGCCAGCGGCGGGTTCAATTCGGTGCGTTCGCTGCTGCGCAGTACAACGCTATCGAGCCTGGGAATGGTCAGCCCGGCCAGGCTGATGGCGACCTGATCACCGGGACGTATGTCCAGTGCCTGCCAGCGTTGCATCGAACCGACATTGACGCGTTTGACCTGCCGGTCATCGAGCATCACCGGGGTCAGTTCAAGTACCGGAGTGATCCGCCCGGTCCGGCCGATGTTGAAGTGAACCTGGCGGACTTCGGCCAGGGCCTGGGCGAAGGGGTATTTCCAGGCGATGGCCCAATAGGGTGACCTGGCCTGCCAACGTTCGGCGGCCGGGCGCTGGTTCTGGCGCAGGACCACGCCATCGCTGGCAAAGGGCAGGGGCGAGCGATACCAGTATTCGCGCCAGCGTTCGGCATCGGCGACGGACGTGATGGGCTGGCTGTATGCCGTGGTACTCGGGAAGCCCAGCGCAGTCAGCGCCGCAGCACGCTCGGGCACGCTCGCCGGTCCTTGGGGCCAGTCCCAGACAAACAGATCGATGCCGGCGGCCTGTTCGGCGCTCAACACCTTGCGTGCCATCAGGCCGGCCACCGAGGCACGAGCATTGAGGCTGCCGGCCCGGGCCTGCACGTGATCGGTCAGGCGCCAATACAGCTCGCCTTGCACGATCAAGTCCCGGGCCGGCGATAGCCGTTGCGGGATGGCCGGAATCTGCCGTGCAGGAACCGTCCAGTCCTGACCACTCTCGCCATCGCCGCGGCTGATTGCCTGGGCCAACAGACCGTTGCGGTAAACCAGGGTCACCGCCACGCCATCGATTTTAGGTTGGGCCCAGACGTCCATCCGATCACGCAGCCATTTTTCCACGGCGGGGCGATCATGCAGTTTGCCCAGGCCAGTGTGGGCGATGGGGTGGGGCAACGTACCGCGCGCAGTGCGCAAGGGGTCTGCGGACGGGCTCAGGTTGAAGCAGTGGCGCCATTGGGTGAGTCGCGCGCGAGACTGGTCGTAGAGTTCATCGGCGACCAGTGAGCGTCCCTGGCGGTGGTAGTTGTCGTCCCAGAGGTCGATTTGCCGTTGCAGTTTGTTGACCTCGTTCAGGGCGCGCTCCGAGGCCCAGTCGGGGCACTCGGCGGCATTGGCGGTCAGGCAGGTAAAGATCAGCAGAAAGGCGAAAAACAGGCGCGGGTTGGCAAGCATCTTGAGCGTCCTTGCTCGGTGAGGTGCGTGAAGGCTAGGTCAGTATCAATTGGCGCAGCGGGTGGGGTTTTTACCGAGTGTTTCTAGTGGCGGAGCTGACCTCTTCGCGAGCAAGCCCGCTCCCACATGGGGTATCGGGTGCACACAAGCTTTGTGTTCACTGCAGATCAGGTGTGGGAGCGGGCTTGCTCGCGAAGGCCGCGACGCGGTGTAAAGCCAATCCCAATAAAAAGCCCCGCAAGGCGCGAACCGTGCGGGGCTTTTCGGTGTTGCGGGGAAATCTTACAGGCCGGCAGCAGAACGCAGGGCGTCGGCGCGGTCGGTTTTTTCCCAGGTGAACGTGGTGAAGGTGTCTTCGCCAACGGTCTTGGTTGCCGGGGTGCGACCGAAGTGGCCGTACGCAGCGGTTTCCTGATACATCGGGTGCAGCAGGTCGAGCATGGTGGTGATCGCGTATGGACGCAGGTCGAACACCTCGCGGACCAGTTTGACGATCTTGTCATCGCTGATCTTGCCGGTGCCGAAGGTGTTCAACGAGATCGACGTCGGCTGGGCAACACCGATCGCGTAGGAAACCTGAATCTCGCAGCGCTCGGCCAGGCCGGCGGCAACGATGTTCTTGGCCACGTAACGACCGGCGTAGGCCGCCGAACGGTCAACCTTCGATGGATCCTTGCCGGAGAACGCGCCGCCGCCGTGACGGGCCATGCCGCCGTAGCTGTCGACGATGATCTTGCGACCGGTCAGGCCGCAGTCACCTACCGGGCCGCCAATGATGAACTGGCCGGTCGGGTTGATGTGGAACTGGGTGTCTTTGCTCAGCAGTTCGGCAGGCAGCACGTGCTTGACGATCAGCTCCATCACGCCTTCGCGCAGGTCGTTGTACGACACTTCCGGGTTGTGCTGGGTCGACAGAACAACAGCGTCGATACCGACAACCTTGCCGTTTTCGTAACGGCAGGTGACTTGCGACTTGGCGTCCGGACGCAGCCAAGGCAGCAGGCCGGATTTACGGGCTTCGGCCTGGCGCTGTACCAGCTGGTGCGAGAAGGTGATCGGTGCTGGCATCAGCACGTCGGTCTCGTTGCTGGCGTAGCCGAACATCAGGCCCTGGTCGCCGGCGCCCTGATCTTCAGGCTTGGCACGGTCGACACCCTGGTTGATGTCAGGGGACTGCTTGCCGATGATGTTCATCACGCCGCAGGTGGCGCCGTCGAAACCGACGTCGGAGCTGGTGTAGCCGATGTTGGTGATCACGTCACGAACGATCTGCTCCAGGTCAACCCAGGCCGAAGTGGTGACTTCGCCGGCGATGATGGCCACGCCCGTTTTCACCAGAGTCTCGCACGCCACACGGGCGAACTTGTCTTCAGCAATGATGGCGTCCAGCACCGCATCAGAAATCTGGTCGGCGATTTTGTCCGGATGCCCTTCAGACACGGACTCGGAGGTGAAAAGGGAGTATTCGCTCATCTCGATTTTTTCCTGAAATTACCGATGGTGAGTGTCGCCAGCCGGCCGCTGAAAATGGCGGACCTGGATCTGGAAACCATTACGTAAGCCTACATAGAGGCTTTCCCCGGGAACGAGTCCCGCAGCGGTGGCCCAACGGGCCAGATCGTCCTGTTCAAACCCCAGCCAGAGATCACCGCAGGCCTCCTTGGCCCAACTCTGGTTGTGGCTACATAACTCTGTCACTAACAGGCTACCGCCTGGTTGCAGCAAGTGGGCCATGTGCTTGAGCGCATCGGCCGGTGCGGCAAAATGGTGCAGCACCATGTTCAGTACCACGCAATCGGCCTTGAGGCTGACGCCGTTCAATGCATCGGCCAGTTGCAGGCTAACGTTAGTCAGCTTGTCGCGTTCGCAGACCTGGCGCGCCAGTTCGAGCATCGCGGTGCTGTTATCCAGCGCCGTGACTTGCGAGAAACGGCGCGCCAGCTCCGGCAGGAATGCGCCATCGCCGGGGCCGACTTCAATGGCCGTGGCGTCTTTGTCGAAACTCAGCTTGTCGAGCAGTGCAACCACGCTTTCGCGGTACTGCGGCAGGCCGGCGATCAAGTCTTGCTGGGCGCGAAACTTCTCCGCTACCCGTGAGAAAAAGTCCTGGCTGGCCGCCGCGCGTTGCCCATGGACCTGGGCGATGCGCGACTGTACGTCGGCCGGCAGCGTCAGGTTGTCCACTTCTTCGAGCAGGGCCGCGTGCAATTTGCCGCCCAGCAGTTCGGTGTGGGGCAGGGCGCGACGGTAGAAGATCGCGTTGCCTTCGCGGCGCGTCGCTACCAGATCGGCCTGTGCCAGTACCTTGAGGTGGTGGCTCATGCCTGACTGGCCGATGCCGAAGATCTGCGCCAGTTCCAGCACGCCGAACGAATCGTTGGCCAATGCGCGCAAAACATTCAACCGCAGGGGATCGCCGCCAGCCTTGCACAAGGCCGCCAGCTCATCGCAATCGTCATGTTGAATGGAAGGCACGCGTAAATTCATAAGGCCGGCAGTCTAGTCACGGGTCGAAGGCATCGCAAGAGCAATATCAAAAAGTTTTGATATTGCTCGATAGATGGCACTTCCGGACGTTAGCTTCAGTCAACAAACGGACGGCGGAAAGGTTTCACCAAACGAAACCGTCGTTATCCATTGGAAAAACGCCTTTAGATGACTATCTGTCATTGCCCCGAGGCGTCCCGGTGAGGGAAAATGCTCGCCTTTTTTCCGTTTCGTTTTATTCAAGTCCCCCAGGAGAACAGCGATGCCTAGCCGTCGTGAGCGTGCCAACGCCATTCGTGCCCTCAGCATGGATGCCGTGCAAAAAGCCAACAGCGGCCATCCCGGTGCCCCAATGGGTATGGCGGATATCGCCGAGGTACTTTGGCGCGACTACCTCAAGCACAACCCGAGCAATCCATCGTTCGCCGACCGCGACCGCTTCGTGCTGTCCAACGGGCACGGCTCGATGTTGATCTACTCGCTGCTGCACCTGACCGGCTACGACCTGTCGATCGATGACCTGAAGCAGTTCCGTCAACTGCACAGCCGCACTCCGGGTCACCCGGAATTGGGCTACACCCCGGGCGTAGAAACCACCACCGGTCCACTGGGCCAGGGCCTGGCCAACGCCGTGGGCTTTGCCCTGGCTGAAAAAGTCATGGCGGCGCAATTCAACCGTCCTGGTCACAACATCGTCGATCACCACACCTACGTGTTCCTGGGTGATGGCTGCATGATGGAAGGCATTTCCCACGAAGTCGCTTCCCTGGCCGGTACCCTGGGCCTGGGCAAACTGATCGCCTTCTATGATGACAACGGCATCTCCATCGATGGCGAAGTCGAAGGCTGGTTCACCGACGACACGCCGAAGCGTTTCGAGTCCTACAACTGGCAAGTGATCCGCAACGTTGACGGTCACGACCCGGAAGAGATCAAGACTGCGATCGAGACCGCCCGCAAGAGCGCGCAGCCAACCCTGATCTGCTGCAAGACCACCATCGGCTTCGGTTCGCCGAACAAGCAAGGCAAGGAAGATTGCCACGGCGCCCCGCTGGGTGATGCGGAAATCGCCTTGACCCGCGCAGCGCTGAAGTGGAACCACGGTCCGTTCGAAATCCCGGCCGATATCTACGCCGAGTGGGACGCCAAGGAAGCCGGTAAAGCTGTCGAAGCCGAGTGGGACCAGCGTTTCGCTGCCTACTCCGCCGCGTTCCCGACCGAAGCCAACGAACTGATTCGTCGTCTGAGCGGTGAACTGCCGGCAGACTTCAGCGAAAAAGCTTCGGCCTACATCGCCGAAGTGGCTGCCAAGGGCGAAACCATTGCCAGCCGTAAAGCCAGCCAGAACGCCCTGAACGCGTTCGGCCCGCTGCTGCCCGAGTTCCTCGGCGGTTCGGCTGACCTGGCCGGTTCCAACCTGACCCTGTGGAAAGGCTGCAAAGGCGTCACCGCCGAAGATGCCAGCGGCAACTACATGTACTACGGCGTGCGCGAGTTCGGCATGACCGCGATCATGAACGGCGTTGCCCTGCACGGTGGCCTGGTGCCTTACGGCGCGACCTTCCTGATGTTCATGGAATACGCGCGCAACGCGGTACGCATGTCGGCCCTGATGAAGCAGCGTGTGATCCACGTCTACACCCACGACTCCATCGGTCTGGGCGAAGACGGCCCGACTCACCAGCCAATCGAGCAACTGGCCAGCCTGCGCTGCACGCCGAACCTCGATACCTGGCGTCCGGCCGACGCCGTTGAATCGGCAGTGAGCTGGAAGTACGCACTGGAGCGCAAGGACGGTCCTTCGGCCCTGATCTTCTCGCGTCAGAACCTGCAGCACCAAACCCGTGACGCCGGCCAGATCGCCGACATCAGCCGTGGTGGTTATGTGCTCAAAGACTGCGCGGGCGAGCCGGAACTGATCCTGATCGCCACCGGTTCGGAAGTCGGCCTGGCCGTCCAGGCCTTCGACAAACTGACCGAGCAGGGCCGCAAGGTTCGTGTGGTTTCCATGCCGTGCACCAGTGTGTTCGATGCCCAGGACGCCGGCTACAAGCAAGCAGTCCTGCCGCTGCAGGTCAGCGCCCGTATCGCCATCGAGGCTTCTCACGCGGACTACTGGTACAAGTACGTGGGCCTGGAAGGCCGCGTGATCGGCATGACTACCTACGGCGAGTCGGCGCCTGCGCCTGCCTTGTTCGAAGAGTTCGGCTTCACTCTGGAAAACATCCTGGGTCAGGCTGAAGAGCTGCTGGAAGACTGAAAGCACAAATGCGGTGGCTTCGGTCACCGCAATCCCCTGTAGGAGCGAGCCTGCTCGCGATGGTCGTTAACGAAAACGCGGGGTGCCTGGATGCCCGCGTTGCCTGGGCCACCATCGCGAGCAGGCTCGCTCCTACAGGGGAAATGTGTTGTTAACGAGATTTCGATCTACCTGCGTCTATCGAGAACCCCATGCCTCAACCGCGTCCCTACAAAGTTGCACTCAACGGCTACGGCCGGATTGGTCGTTGCGTCTTGCGTGCGTTGTTCGAGCGAGGCGAAAAGGCCGGGTTTGAAATTGTCGCGATCAATGATCTGGCAGACATGGCCAGCATCGAATACCTGACACGCTTCGACTCCACTCACGGGCGTTTTCCCGGCGAAGTGAAAGTCGACGGCGATTGTCTGCATATTAATGGCGACTGCGTGAAGGTCCTGCGCAGTGCCACCCCCGAAGGCATCGATTGGGCGTCCCTGGGCGTCGATCTGGTGCTGGAGTGCTCCGGCGCTTATAACACTCGCGAAGACGGCCAGCGTTTCCTCGACGCTGGCGCCCCGCGCGTGCTGTTTTCCCAGCCGATGGCCAGCGAGACCGATGTTGACGCCACCATCGTCTACGGCGTGAACCAGGATTGCCTGACCGGCGACGAACTGCTGGTGTCCAACGCGTCCTGCACCACCAACTGCGGCGTGCCGCTGCTGCGCCTGCTGAATCAGGCCATAGGCCTGGACTACGTGTCGATCACCACCATTCACTCGGCGATGAACGATCAGCCGGTCATCGATGCCTATCACCATGAAGACTTGCGCCGCACCCGTTCGGCGTTCCAGTCGGTGATTCCGGTGTCCACCGGCCTGGCGCGTGGTATCGAGCGCCTGTTGCCGGAACTTGCCGGACGAATTCAGGCCAAAGCCGTGCGGGTGCCGACGGTCAACGTGTCCTGCCTCGATATCACGATGCAGACCGCCACCGCGACCGACGCCACCGAGGTCAACCGGATCCTGCGCGAAGCCGCCACCAGCGGCCCGCTCAAAGGCCTGCTGGCCTATACCGAGTTGCCTCACGCAAGCTGTGATTTCAACCATGACCCACATTCGGCGATCGTCGATGCCAGTCAGACCCGCGTTTCCGGCCCACGGCTGGTGAACATCCTGGCCTGGTTCGACAACGAATGGGGTTTTGCCAACCGAATGCTGGACGTTGCAGAACACTATCTGCAAACAGCGACTTCAAAAAAACCTGCTCTCTAAGATCAGCTACTCAGGAAATGCGACCCATGACCGTGTTGAAGATGTCCGACCTCGATCTGCAAGGTAAGCGCGTATTGATCCGCGAAGACCTCAACGTCCCAGTCAAGGACGGTGTTGTCACCAGCGATGCGCGTATCCTGGCCTCGCTGCCGACCATCAAGCTGGCCCTGGAAAAAGGCGCGGCCGTGATGGTCTGCTCGCACCTTGGCCGTCCGACCGAAGGCGAGTTCTCGGCCGAGAACAGCCTCAAGCCAGTCGCCGACTACCTGAGCAAGGCGCTGGGCCGTGAAGTGCCGCTGGTGGCCGACTACCTGGGCGGCGTCGACGTCAAGGCCGGCGACATCGTGCTGTTCGAAAACGTGCGCTTCAACAAAGGCGAGAAAAAGAACGCCGACGAACTGGCCCAGCAATACGCCGCCCTGTGCGACGTGTTCGTGATGGACGCCTTTGGCACCGCTCACCGTGCCGAGGGTTCGACCCACGGCGTGGCCAAGTTCGCCAAAATCGCCGCTGCCGGCCCGCTGCTGGCGGCTGAACTGGATGCACTGGGCAAAGCCCTGGGTGCCCCGGCCCAGCCAATGGCGGCCATTGTTGCCGGTTCCAAGGTGTCGACCAAACTCGACGTACTGAACAGCCTGAGCCAGATCTGCGACCAGTTGATCGTCGGCGGCGGCATCGCCAACACCTTCCTGGCCGCTGCCGGTCACCCGGTCGGCAAGTCGCTGTACGAGCCGGACCTGCTCGACACTGCTCGCGCCATCGCCGCCAAGGTCAGCGTGCCGCTGCCAGTGGACGTCGTGGTTGCCAAGGAATTCGCTGAAAGCGCCGCTGCGACCGTCAAACTGATCGCTGACGTTGCTGCCGACGACATGATCCTGGACATCGGCCCGCAGACCGCGGCGAATTTCGCCGAGCTGCTGAAGTCGTCCAAGACCATCCTGTGGAACGGTCCGGTCGGTGTTTTCGAGTTCGATCAGTTCGGCAATGGCACCAAAGTGCTGGCCCAGGCCATCGCGGACAGCTCGGCGTTCTCCATCGCTGGCGGTGGCGACACCCTGGCGGCCATCGACAAGTATGGCGTGGCCGAAAAGATCTCCTACATTTCTACCGGTGGCGGCGCGTTCCTCGAATTCGTCGAAGGCAAGGTCCTGCCAGCCGTTGAAGTCCTGGAAAGCCGGGCCAAGGCCTGAGGGTCGCCCGTTTGGCCAGGCAAGGGAGTGTTGACATGGTCAAGACGTTAGCGCTGTTGATCGTCGCGGGTTCGCTGGTGGCGTGCGGGAGTAACCCGAAGGCCACACCGGAACCGGCGCCGTCCGAGTCGGACAAAGGCTGCTACCAGGCTGACTGGCAGGCCGAAACCAACCCGGTGCTCAACAAGCGTTCCGGGCCCGAGGGACTGGACAAATACGAGACCCGGACACCCGCCAAGGAACATGGTTGTCCTTGACGGGTCTGACTCTTTACTCAGGGCTGGCAGCGTGCGCCGCCAGTCGAGGGACACGGATGAAAGGTTTTATCGCCGTTACGGCGTTGGCGCTGTTGGCCGGTTGTGCTCAGTTGAACCCGTTCCAGTCGTCCGCGGCTGTGGATAACTGGACTACCTGGACCTGCGACAGCCAGGCCAAAGTGTTGTGGCGCTACACCGACGACAGTCGCACGGAAGTCGACGTGCGCCTGGGCGGTGCCGATCAGGTCTACCGCCTCAAGCAGGAACCGGGTGCATCGGGTTCGTTGTACAGCAATGACATGTTGGCGTTTCACATAAAAGGTGAGGAAGGCCTGGTTTACTGGGTCGCCACCAATGATTTGATTGGCCGTGGCTGCAAGGCTGAATAACACGATTGATTTGATGTACAGAGATCCAAATGTGGGAGCGGGCTTGCTCGCGAAAGCGGTGGATCAGCTTGCATAGATGTTGAATGTTGAGCCGCATTCGCGAGCAAGCCCGCTCCCACAAGGGTTCTGTGCAGTTGTTGAGATTTTCGCAACACCGAATTCGCAGCCCGGGCCAACCCCCGATCTGCAATAACTTGAATAGCCGCCGCCGCTACGGCAGGCTGGCACGATTAACGACCCTCAACCGGGAGAGATACACACAATGGCACTTATCAGCATGCGCCAGATGCTGGACCACGCAGCCGAGTTCGGCTACGGCGTTCCAGCCTTCAACGTCAACAACCTTGAGCAGATGCGCGCCATCATGGAAGCCGCTGACAAGACTGACTCCCCGGTGATCGTCCAGGCTTCGGCCGGTGCTCGCAAATACGCCGGTGCACCGTTCCTGCGTCACCTGATCCTGGCTGCCATCGAAGAGTTCCCGCACATCCCGGTGTGCATGCACCAGGACCACGGCACCAGCCCTGACGTCTGCCAGCGCTCCATCCAACTGGGCTTCAGCTCGGTGATGATGGACGGTTCCCTGGGCGAAGACGGCAAGACCCCGACCGACTACGACTACAACGTCCGCGTTACCCAACAGACCGTGGCCATGGCTCACGCCTGTGGCGTATCGGTAGAAGGCGAGCTGGGCTGCCTGGGTTCGCTGGAAACCGGCATGGCCGGTGAGGAAGACGGTATCGGCGCCGAAGGCGTTCTGGATCACAGCCAGATGCTGACCGACCCGGAAGAAGCCGCTGACTTCGTAAAACGCACTCAGGTTGATGCCCTGGCCATCGCCATCGGTACCAGCCACGGCGCCTACAAGTTCACCAAGCCACCTACCGGCGACGTGCTGGCGATCGACCGCATCAAGGAAATCCACAAGCGCATTCCGAACACTCACCTGGTGATGCACGGTTCGTCTTCGGTTCCGCAAGAGTGGCTGGCGATCATCAACCAGTACGGTGGCGACATCAAGGAAACCTACGGCGTACCGGTTGAAGAAATCGTCGAAGGCATCAAGCACGGCGTGCGCAAGGTCAACATCGACACCGACCTGCGCCTGGCATCCACTGGCGCAATGCGTCGCCTGATGGCCACCAACCCGAGCGAGTTCGACCCGCGTAAATTCTTCGGCGCCACCGTCACTGCAATGCGTGATGTGTGCATCGCTCGCTACGAAGCCTTCGGCACTGCCGGCAACGCTTCGAAGATCAAGGCGATCTCGCTGGAAGGCATGTATCAGCGTTATCTGAAAGGTGAGTTGAACGCCAAGGTCAACTAAGCCTGAGCGTTTAGCTTCATCAATAAAGAACCCGCCGAAACAGGCGGGTTTTTTGTGAGCGATGCTCCATGGTCGACGCGATCAGTGTGGGAGCGGGCTTGCTCGCGAAAGCGGTGTGTCATTCAACATTAATGTCGTCTGACCCTACGCCTTCGCGAGCAAGCCCGCTCCCACAGTGTCAACGATGCCTCGACATCATTGATTGTGATCGATATCCAGCTTGCTGAACGTCACCTTCCCGCCTTCACTGGTGTACCCGGTGTTGTCCTGCACATAGACCCCTGCCTTGAAATACAGCGGTTTGTCGCGCCAGGTTGCGCTGATTTGCGTATCCCATTGATAGCCTGCCGCGCTGATGCCCAGGGCCCCGCCGGGGCTGAGGTGAATGAGGTAGTTGAACTCCTGGTCGAGTTTCACCCCCGTCGCAACGATGATCACCCGGCCTGAATCGTCATCGGGATGCATCCGGACCTTGGCGACGATATTGCCGGTGCCTGTACTGGTTTTGTATTGGTATTCGACTTTCACCAGCGGTTTCTGGCTTTGAAAGGCATGGATCTGGCCAATGACAATCTTTCCGGAACTTGGCACCTGATTCACTGCCAGAGTGGCATGCAACAAATTGTCGGCATCCGGGTAATACCAGTTTTTCAACGTGCCGTTGCTGTAGGTTTCACGCAATTCGGTGCGCGGGTAAATCGCGTTTTCGGTACGGGAGCCGGTCACGGGTGACCAGAAAAACAATGTGCCGGTGTCGGAATGGAAGTATTGATCCTTGAAGCCATCCACCAGTTTGGCGGTTTCGACGGTGTACGGCGGGCTGCCAACGGGAACGCTGAGGTTCCAGGTTGCGAGATCGATCATGTCGGTTCTTCCACTGGGTTCATGCTGCACGGGCGTGCCAGAAGCTCTAGACCGCGCCTTTTGGGGCGGCCTTTATAAGCGTAGCGGGAGATTTTGTTAACGCCCGCCTGACGGGTGGTTGACGTCAACAACCTGTCGAAATGCCATCTTTCCCGGTTTACATCGGACTGAACAATCGACCGTTAGTCGGCAAAAAGACACAATGATTAAATGATGGCTCACTGACACCTTCTGCTTTTGCAGAACCGGGTCTAGAGTGAAGACACAGTATTTGTCCGGTTTTCACGAGAAACCGGCCTGACGCCCCGCAATTAGAGAAGCAGCATGGAATGCGCGCAACCCACGCCAGTAGAAGGCGGCTCAACCCTTTTAGTCGTCGACGATTACCCTGAAAACCTGATCAGCATGCGCGCGTTGTTACAGCGCCAGGACTGGCGGGTCATTACAGCCGCCTCGGGCTTCGAGGCCCTCGGTTTGTTGCTTGAACACGATATCGACCTGGTGCTGCTGGACGTACAGATGCCGGGTATGGACGGTTATGAAGTGGCGCGCCTGATGCGTGGTAGCCAGCGGACCCGTCTCACGCCGATCATTTTCCTGACCGCCAACGAACAGTCCCAGGATGCCGTGATCAAGGGCTATGCCAGTGGTGCGGTGGATTACCTGTTCAAGCCGTTCGACCCACAGATCTTCACGCCCAAGGTCCATGCGTTGCTCGAACACCAGCGCAACCGCCGGGCCTTGCAGCGCCTGAGTCATGATCTGGAATCCGCTCGTGCCTTTAATGCGTCGGTGCTGGATAACGCTGCCGAAGGCATTCTGGTGTTGGGCGAGGACGGTCTGATTCGCTTTGCCAATCCGGCGATGTCGCGACTGCTCAATGCCCCCCTGGAGGAGCTGCAAGGCAAGGAATTCCTGGACTACCTGCAAAAACCACATGTCCCGATCTGGGCCGATTCCGAATTCTTCGCCGGCTACAAACGCGGCGAGACCTTGCGTCTGCACGATGCCCTGTTGCGTACGACGCGCGGCCAGCAGGTGCCGGTGGCCTTGTCATGCGCACCATTACCAGCCGAACAACATGCAATGGTAGTGACCGTGCTGGACATGTCGGTGGTGCGCCATCTGCATCAGCAACTGGAATTTCAGGCGGTCACCGATCCGCTGACCGGATTGCTCAACCGCCGGGGGTTCTACCAGACCGTAGAGAACCTGCTGTTGCGCGGTGAGCGTTCCGACAGTTCCTGGGTCTTGATGTACCTGGACCTCGACGGCTTCAAGCGCGTCAATGATTCGCTCGGGCACGATGCCGGCGATCGGGTGCTGCGCTGGGTCTCCGAACAGTTGAAGACGTGCTTGCGGCCCTTCGACATTCTGGCGCGGATGGGCGGCGACGAATTCACCGCACTGCTGGATCTGGAGTTTCCCGAGCAAGCGGCGAAGATTGCCGAGAAACTCATCGAGCGCGTGTCGATCTGTCAGCAGGTCGATGGCCTCGATATCGCCCTGGGTGCCAGCATCGGCATCGCTACGTTCCCCGATTGTGGTGCCAATCTCGACGGCATGCTGCGGGCGGCCGATATCGCCATGTACGAAGCCAAGCGCGCCGGTCGCCAGCAATATCGCTTCTACGATCATGAAATGAACGGCCGGGCGCGCTCGCGGCTGATGCTGGAAGAGAGTGTACGAACCGCCATCGAGAACCGCGATTTCAAGCTGGTGTATCAGCCTCAGGTGGCGATTGCCGATGGGCGGCTTCGTGGCTTCGAGGCCTTGTTGCGCTGGCAGCATCCTAGCGTTGGCGATGTACCCCCCGGGCTGTTTTTGCCATTGCTGGAGGAGGCGCGGCTGATCAGTCGTCTGGGCAGTTGGATCTACCATCGCAGCGCCGGGCAACGCAAAGCCTGGGAGTCCATGTTTGCCGAGGATCTGGTGCTCGGCGTCAGTTTGAGCAGTACGCAGTTCGGCATGCCCAACCTGGCCGCCGAGTTGCGCCAGGTGCTGGAGCGTCATGACTTGCAGCCATGCCAACTGGAGGTAGAGGTCACGGAAGAGGCCTTGATGCATCACCCCGAGGAAGCCCGCAAGCAACTGCGCCTGCTGCACAACCTGGGGGTGCGAGTGGCGCTCGATGACTTCGGGGCCGGACCGTGTTCCCTGGCACACTTGCGCGACCTGGAACTGGACACCCTCAAGCTCGACCGGCATTTGATCGCAAGGTTGCCGGAATCAGTACGGGATGCGGCGCTGGTGCGCAGTGTGATCGACCTGTGCAAACAGTACGGGGTGCTGGTGGTTGCCGAAGGGGTGGAAACCGTCGCGCAGTATGAATGGCTGCAGGCCAACGGCTGCGAATATGTGCAAGGCTTTCTGGTGGCCCGGCCGATGATGGCCGAAGACACCGGGGTCTTTGTCCAGCCGTTTGACTGGAGCGCGCTGCCCCGCTGAATTCGTTACACTGGCGATCTGTCAGTGACCTGTATTGCCACCTCCGATGACCGTGTTGAAATATCTCCAGGCCTATCCCGCTACCTTGCAGGATCAGGTGCGCCAGCTGATCGCCGACGGTCGGCTGGGCGATTACCTTAGCCAGCGTTACCCGCAAAAGCATGGGGTGCAGAGCGACAAGGCGCTGTACACCTATGCTCTGGACCTCAAGCAGGAGTACCTGCGTAATGCTCCGGCCATCGACAAGGTGTTGTTCGACAACCGCCTGGACCTGACTCACCGCGCACTCGGCCTGCACACCACGATCTCCCGGGTGCAGGGTGGCAAGCTCAAGGCCAAGAAGGAAATCCGCATTGCTTCGCTGTTCAAGGAAGCGCCTTGCGAATTCCTGAAAATGATCGTGGTGCATGAGCTGGCGCACTTCAAGGAATCGGACCACAACAAGGCCTTCTACAAACTGTGCGAACACATGCTGCCGGGTTATCACCAGGTGGAATTTGATGTGCGGGTGTACCTGACGTGGCGGGACATGCAGTAGCTACACCGCCAAGAATCGCAACAAGGAGTGTGTGGATGGACGTGAGCAAGACCAAGAGCAGTTTCTATCGCCGCCTGTACGTGGCGTACCTGATCGACAGCGGGTTGGCCAGCAGCGTCCCGGCGCTGACCGAGGTCACCGGCATGCCCCGGCGCACGGCACAGGACACCATTGCGGCGCTGGCGGATCTGGATATCGTCTGTGAGTTCGAGCAGGAAGAGGGCGCACGCAACCATGCTGGGCGCTATCGGATTCGCGAGTGGGGTGCGATCGATCGCGGGTGGATCGAGCGTAATCTGCGGCAGATCAAGGCGGTGCTGGAGTATCCCTGACTTCAGCGGTGACTGGACTGACGCTTTCGCGAGCAAGCCCGCTCCCACATTAGATCAGCAGTGAACACAGAATTTTTGTGCGATAGAGATCAAATGTGGGAGCGGGCTTGCTCGCGAAGAGGCCTTCAGGGGCGACGCATTCCGATATGCGGAATGCCATCCTCGACAAACTCCTCGCCCGTCACGACAAACCCGTACCGCCCGTAATACCCCTGCAAATGCGTCTGGGCCGAGAGGTAGATCGGCGTTTGCGGCCAGCTTTCTTCAATCTGCTTCAACGCCTGGTCCATCAACTCATGTCCAAGCCCGGCGCCTCGTGCGTGTGGAGCAATGATTACCCGACCGATCACTACGTCCCCGCCTTGTAGTTCCGGGTCGAGCAGCCGCAGATAGGCCACCAGTTGATTGCTGTCCCAGGCCATCAAGTGACAAGTGTCACCTTCCAGGTCCTGGCCATCCACGTCTTGATAAGCGCATTGCTGCTCGACGACGAACACCTCGGCGCGCAGCTGCAAAATGGCGTACAGCTGCTCCTTGCCCAGGTCGCTGTGGTGTTTGCAGATCCAATCGACTGTCATGTTTTGATTCCCTGAAAACGTCGTTCCGATACTAAGCGCACTGACGCCAGAAGTCTTTATGGCGGAAGAATCTGTGACAAAGGCCAAAATGCCATCATTCATTTTTCGCGCGGATGACTTCTTTGTGTAATCTGAATTGAAGCGCTGTGCTATGGCTTCGATGAGCTAATGTTTAGTACCCGGGTCTTGCCGGTACGGGGCCTTGGGGTTTTGGCTGAAAACACGCCGGGCAATCCGCCCGCTAAGGATTTCTGGCATGCCGCGATTGCATCGAGCTTTTGCCTTGATTGGATTGCTGTTGCTGGTTCAGGGAGCGGCGGCAGAAAAACTGCGGTTGGTCGCTGATGCCTGGCCCCCCTTTACCGATTCCACGCTCGTCAACGGTGGTCTGGCCACGGATATTGTCAGTACCGCACTGGCCAGGGCCGGCTATGCCAGTGAGTTCGAACAGGTGCCCTGGGCGCGGGCTCTGATGGGCTTGGGCGAGGGCCGATACGACGTGCTGGTCAACGCCTGGTACAACGACGAGCGTACAAAACTCGGCCAGTTTTCCGGCGAGTACCTGCTCAATCGCGTGCGTTTTCTCAAGCGCAAAGACGCGCCCATCGAATTCAATAACCTGCAGCAATTGCACACTTATCCGATCGCCATCGTGCGTGGATACGCGTATTCGCCTTCTTTCGACAACGACGACTCGTTGCAGAAAATCCCCGTGCACAGTTTCGCCATGGCGGTGCGCATGCTTGCAGCGGAGCGGGTCAAGCTCACTCTGGAAGATGAATACGTCGCCCGTTACTACCTGGCCCGCGAGTCACCCAAGGTACGTAACGCCGTGGAGTTCCTGCCCAAGCCCTTGAGTGAGAACAGCCTGCACATTCTGGTCAGCCTGAAGAATCCGCAGCATGAGCAGATCGTCGCCGGTTTCGACCGGGAGATCGCGGCCATGAAGGCGGACGGGAGTTATGACAAGTTGATGAAGCAGCATGGGATGTGAGTAGGTTGATCCAGAATCCATGTTGTTTTTGCCGGCCTCTTCGCGAGCAAGCCCGCTCCCACAGGGGGCGAAGGCGAACACAAAATTTGTGACCATCAGATAACCCCTGTGGGAGCGGGCTTGCCCGCGAAGAGGCCCGCTCAGACAGCAGAGATCTCAATCTTCACTGGTGTCCTTGATGAGATGCGCCGCCAACGTCCGTAATGGCCCTAACTGCCGACAAATCAACGCCAACTGCGTCTGCACCAGCCGCTGCCCCTCATCGATTTCATCAGGCATCTGTTCCAGTTCATTGGCCAGTGCTTCTTCTTCATCACTCTGAATCGCAATCGAGGACTTGCTCGCCAGCCCTTGGGCGATCTCATCGATGCTGGCAGCCAGTTTCACCCCGGCCCCTTCGATCAATTGTTCACGCACGTCTGCCGGCAACAGGGTTTCCCGATGTGCGCCCAGGCCCGACAGGTAACTGAGTAGCGTGTGCGACAGCACCAGGAAGCGGAAGCCGACATCCGCTTCCTTACGGAAATGCCCAGGCTCCATCAGCATATTGGCCAGTGTGGTCGACAGCGCCGCGTCGGCGTTGTGCGCATTGCGGCGGGCCAGGCGGTAAGCCAGGTCGTCGCTTTTGCCTGCCGCGTATTGCTGCATGATCTGGCGCAGGTAAATGCTGTTGCAGGCCAGGGTGTTGGCCAGCACTTTGTTCAGGCGCCGGCCCTGCCAGTCCGGCAGGAACAGGAACACCGCGAGCCCGGCGATCAGGCTGCCGAGCAAGGTATCGAACAACCGTGGCAGGAACAGTCCGTAACCGTCACCCACCTGGTTGAAGCAGAACAGCACCATCAGGGTGATCGCCGCCGTCGCCAGGGTGTAGCGGGTGGTGCGGTTGGTAAAGAACACCACCCCGGCGGCAATGGCGAAACACGACTGGATCAGCGGGTTCGGGAACAGGTCGAACAACGCCCAGGCAAGGGTCAGGCCGATGGCGGTGCCGATGATCCGTTGACCGAGTTTGCGGCGGGTGGCGCCGTAGTTCGGTTGGCAGACGAACAGCGTGGTGAGGATGATCCAGTAGCCTTGGGACGGGTGGATCAAATGCACCATGGCGTAGCCGATGCTCAAGGCCAGGGGCAATCGCAGGGCGTGGCGGAACAGCAGCGAGGTTGGCGTCAGCTGCGTGCGCAAGCGCAGCCATACGTCCTTGAGGTTGCGCGGTGAGCGGTCCAGCAGGCTGCTGTCGGTGGCGTCGGCCAGGGCGTCGGGGTTGCTGGCATCGCTGAGCAAGCGGTCGAGGGTGCCAAGGTTGGCCGCCAGTGCCCGCAGTGAACGCAGCAAGCCGCGCCAGGCCGGGTTGCTCTGGACGCGCAGGTGTTCGAGGGAGGCATCGAGGTCGCTCAGGGCTTCGGCGAAACTGGCGTCATAGATGAACGGCTGGCGCATCTGGATTGATTCGGCGAGTGCCCGGCAGGCTTTGCCTTGCTGGCGCAGCAGGCGCTGGCAGCGGAACAGCACGTCGCTGTGGAAGAAGGCGTCGGCCAGGGCGTTATAGGGGTAGTGCGAAGAGCTGGCGCGCTCGTGGATGTCCTGGGCGAGGAAGTACAGTTTGAGGTAGCGGCTGACTTTCGAGCCTGGTCGACCGTTGCCGACGCGGTGCAGGATGATCTCCTTGGCGGCGTTGAGTGCCGCGACCACCCGGCCGTTCTGCTGGGCCAGTTCCAGGCGCCGCGCCTCCACGTCCATCTGCCGGATCGGTTCGAACAGCGAGGATTTCAGCTTCAGGTAATAGCCCAGCTCGCGGAACAACCGCGCCAGGCTCTGCTGTACCGGCTGATTGGAAAACAGCGCCTGCCACAACACCGAAAGCAAGCCGTACCAGGCGGCACCGGCCACCAGCAGTACCGGCTCGTGCCACACGTCGATGACCGCACCGCCACGCTGGTCCACGCCAATCATGGTGTAGACCGACAGAATCAACGTCGCCGAGGCAATCGCGCCATAGCGCTCGCCGAGGGCGCCGAGCATGGTCAGGCAAAACGCGGCCAGGGCGAAGGCGATGATAAACAGCGAGGGATAGGGGAAGAGCAGTTCGACAGACAGCGCGGCGACCGCGAAACACACCAGCGTCACGGCCAGCGCATTGAGACGGCCCTGCCAGCTGTCGTCGGTCTCGGCCAGGGCGCTGGCGATAATCCCCAGGAACAACGGGATCAGCAGGCCCATCTCGTCCTGATACCAACACAGCGCCATGGTGCCGGTCAGGGCAATGAATACCCGCACGCTGTAGCTGAATTTATCCAGCGCCCAAAGGCGACGCAGAGACTGGCGGAACGAAGTTGATGACATGAAATGCGAAGGCCTTCCGAGGCAATGACGCTAAATTGAGCCACTAATGACGCCGACGCAATGGCGCCGATCACATCAGACAGCAAAATCTGTTCCTTCCTTGTGCGAATACACTCTGCAAATTATCACAGACCCAATGTGGGAGCGGGCTTGCTCGCGAAGGCGGTGTGTCATTCAACATCAGTGTTGACTGATCCGACGCTTTCGCGAGCAAGCCCGCTCCCACATTTGTTTTGTGTACGCCAGTTGGTCAGACGTACTGTGCGGCGGCGTAACCGGAAGCCCACGCCCACTGGAAGTTGAACCCGCCCAGATGCCCGGTCACGTCGAGCACTTCGCCGATGAAGTACAGCCCCGGGCTTTTCAGCGATTCCATGGTCTTGGACGACACCTCGTTGGTGTTGACGCCGCCCAGGGTCACCTCGGCGGTGCGATAGCCTTCGGTGCCGGCGGGCACGACTTTCCAGCTCGCCAGTTTTTCCGCGATATCGGCCAGTTCCGCGTGGGTGTACTGCTTCATCGGTTTGGAGGTGAACCAGTTGTCCGCCAGCAGGTTGGCCATCTTCTTGGTGAAAATTTCCCCAAGCAGGGTTTTCAACTCGCTGTTGGGGCGTTCGGCCTGTTGCTGTTGCAGCCAGGATGGCACGTCGTGATCCGGCATCAGGTTGATCTCGACGGGATCGCCGGATTCCCAGAACGACGAGATCTGCAAAATCGCCGGGCCGCTGAGGCCGCGGTGGGTGAACAGGATGTTCTCGCGAAAGCTCTGGTCGTTGCAGCTGACCAGGCAATCCACCGACGTACCGGACAACTCGGTGCACAGGGCCTTGAGCTGATCAGTGATAGTGAACGGCACCAGGCCGGCGCGGGTCGGCAGCAGTTCGTGACCAAACTGTTTGGCCACCTGGTAACCGAAACCGGTGGCGCCCAGGGTCGGGATCGACAGGCCGCCGGTGGCGATCACCAGCGATTCGCAGGTGATCTGGTCGAGCGTAGTGTCCAGCAAAAAGCCTTTCTCAAGCTTCTCGATGGTCTGGATCGATGTGTCCAGGTGCAGGCTGACGCCAACCTGATCGCACTCGTTGAGCAGCATCTCAAGGATGTCGCTGGATTTGTTATCGCAGAACAGCTGGCCGAGTTTTTTCTCGTGGTACGGCACGCCGTGCTTGGCCACCATGCCGATGAAATCCCATTGGGTGTAACGGGCCAGGGCGGATTTGCAGAAATGTGCGTTCTGCGAAAGGAAATTGCCCGGTTCCGTGTACATGTTGGTGAAATTGCAGCGGCCACCGCCCGACATCAGGATTTTCTTGCCGGCCTTGTTGGCATGGTCGAGCAGCAGCACCTTGCGCCCGCGCCCGGCGGCGGTCAGTGCACACATCAACCCTGCGGCGCCAGCGCCAATGATCACGACTTCGGTAGAGCGCAAAACGGTGTCCTCACAAATTTTCAATCCAACACAAAGCCAGTAGGAGCCGGCTTGCTGGCGATGCAAACGCTGCGGTCCATCGAGTCGACCGCGTCATCGTTCATCGCCAGCAAGCCGGCTCCTACAGTGAATCAATCAGAGGATGCGCACGCGCAACGAGCGGCCCTTGATCTTGCCGTCATTCAAGCGCTGCAAAGCTTGCTTGGCGACGCCGCGCTCCACGGCCACATAGGCCTGGAAGTCGAAAATCGCGATCTTGCCGACCTGGGCACCGGGAATACCGGCATCACCCGTCAGTGCGCCAAGAATGTCGCCCGGACGAACCTTGTCCTTGCGGCCGGCAGCGATGCACAGGGTGCTCATCTGCGGCAACAGCGGACCACCGCCCTTGGAGGTGAGGTTGTCCACCTGATCCCAGGTCAGTGGCGTCTTCTGCAATTGTTCGATGGCTTGGGCGCGCTGTGCTTCGGACGGCGCGACCAGGCTGATCGCGAGGCCTTTCTCACCGGCGCGGCCAGTACGGCCGACGCGGTGGATGTGGATTTCCGAATCACGGGCCAACTCGACGTTGATCACCATGTCCAGGGAATCGATATCGAGACCACGAGCGGCGACGTCGGTGGCGACCAGTACCGAAGTACTGCGGTTGGCGAACATCGCCAGTACCTGATCGCGGTCACGTTGTTCCAGATCGCCGTGCAGGCCGACGGCGGAGATACCTTTGGCGGTCAGGTGATCGACGGTTTCCTGGACCTGCTGCTTGGTGAAGCAAAAGGCCACGCAGGACGCCGGGCGGAAGTGGCCGAGGACCTTGGTCACGGCGCTCATGCGGTCATCCGGGGAAATCTCGTAGAAGCGCTGCTCGATCTGCGTGTCGTCGTGGAACGCTTCGGCCTTCACTTGCTGCGGGTTGCGCATGAACTTCGAGGCCAACTGCTTGATGCCTACCGGGTAGGTGGCGGAGAACAGCAGGGTCTGGCGACGCTCCGGGGCCTGCATGATGATTTCTTCGATGGAATCGTAGAAACCCATGTCGAGCATGCGGTCGGCTTCGTCGAGGATCAGCGTGTTCAGGCCGTGGAGTACCAGCGAGCCCTTGCGCAGGTGCTGCTGGATGCGACCCGGAGTGCCGACGATGATGTGTGCGCCGTGCTCCAGCGAAGCGATCTGCGGGCCGAGGGAGACGCCGCCGCACAGGGTCAGGACCTTGATGTTGTCTTCGGCACGGGCCAGGCGACGGATTTCCTTGGCGACCTGGTCGGCTAGCTCGCGGGTCGGGCACAGGATCAGCGCCTGGCAACCGAAGTAGCGCGGATTGATCGGGTTCAGCAGGCCGATGCCGAACGCGGCGGTCTTGCCGCTGCCGGTCTTGGCCTGGGCGATCAGGTCCATCCCCTTGAGGATCACCGGCAAGCTTTGCGCCTGGATCGGCGTCATCTGGGCATAACCGAGGGAGTCGAGGTTAGCCAGCATGGCGGCGGACAGCGGCAAAGTATTAAATTCGGTGGCGATGGTGGTCACGGGACTGGCCTGCAAAACAAAATGTCGCGCAGTGTACCAGCCCGATGGCCATTCGCCCTAAGGCTCTATGTGTTCTTCCGGACGCTTGACGCGCCGTCCGTCTTCCTTTGAGAGTTGAGAAAAGATCGTTGCGGCCAGCATCGCCATGATTCCGACCGTGACAAACGTCAGCTGGAAGGCACCCAGAACCGTGTCTACACCGTCGTTTCCGATCTCCGCCGTGAACCCTCCGAGCAACGCACCGGCGCAGGCCACACCCAGGCTCAGGGACAATTGCGCGACCACCGACAGCAGGCTGTTGCCGCTGCTGGCGCTGGCGTCGTCGAGGTCGATCAGGGTCACGGTGTTCATCGCGGTGAACTGCAAGGAGTTGATCGCCCCGAGGATCGCCAGCTGGCACAGCAGCAGCCAGTACGGCGTCTGCTCGCTGACCAGGCCCATGCTTGCCAGCATGATCCCCAGCGCCAGGGTGTTGCCGGTGAGCACGATGCGATAACCCAGACGCTCGATCAGCGGCCGCGCGACCCACTTGGCGATCATTGCCGCCGCCGCCAGCGGGAGCATGCTCATCCCGGCCTGGGATGGCGAATAGCCCAGCGCCACTTGCAACAGCAACGGCACCAGAAAGGGCAGGGCGCCGCTGCCCAGGCGGGCGAACAGGTTGCCGAGAATGCCCACGGCAAAGGTCCGGGTCTTGAACAGCGACGGCGCGAACAACGGATTGTCGATATGCCCGGCACGCAGCCAGTACGCCGCCAGGCACGCCATGCCGCCGAACAGCAGCAACATCACCCGCAGGTGTGGCAGGTGCAATTCGCCCAGGCCTTCCATGGCAATGGTGATCAGGATCATCGCCGCGCCGAACAGCACGAAACCCAGGCTATCGAAGCGGGTTCGTTCGGAACCGCGCAGGTCCGGGATGAATCTCCACACGGCGTAGCAACCGACCAGCCCCACCGGCAGGTTGATCAGGAAGATCCAGTGCCAGGTCAGGTATTGCACCATCCAGCCGCCCATGGTCGGGCCGATCAGCGGGCCGAGCAGCCCGGGAATGGTGATGAAGCCCATGATCCGCACCAGTTCCGAACGCGGGTAGGCGCGCAACACCACCAGCCGCCCGACCGGCAGCATCAACGCACCGCCCAGGCCCTGGATTACCCGCGCGCCGATCAACTGGGTCAGGCTGGTCGACAATGCGCAGAGCAGCGAGCCAAGGCTGAACAACAGAATCGCACTGAAGAAGATCTTCCTGGTGCCGAAGCGATCGGCGATCCAGCCCGAAGCGGGAATCAGCAGGGCGACCGTGAGCATGTAGGCGATGATCACGCCCTGCATGCGCAACGGGTCCTCAGCCAGGTCGCGGGCCATGGCCGGCAGGGCAGTGTTGAGGATCGTCCCGTCGAGGGACTGCATGAAGAAGGCAATGGCGACAACCCACGGAATCCAGCGGGCGGTAACAGCGTCGAGAGGTGGGCGGTTGGGCATGGGACCTCTAGTCAGTGTGAGCTTTACTCCGTTCCTGTAGGAGCGAGCTTGCTCGCGATGAATGTGAAGGCGATGCATTTTTCCAGGCAGCACGCGTCATCGTTCACGACCATCGCGAGCAAGCTCGCTCCTACAGGGGCATGCGTGTTTACAGTGTCAACGTTAGTCGGCTGACCAACGCCCCCGGCAACAGCGCAGAAGCCGTCGCCCGCTGGCTGTAGGTGCTCGCCGACAACAGCAACTCCCGCTCCTCGGTCAGCGCTTCGAGTTGCGAACCGAGCAGGCTGAAGGCGCTGTCATCAAAACGCATGGTGCTGACCGGTGCCTGGATCTCGCCGTTCTCGACCCAGAACGTGGCAAAGCGGGTCATGCCGGTCAGGCGTGCGGCGGGTTGATCCGAGAAGTTCAGGTACCACAGGTTGCTGATGTACAACCCCGTGCCCAGTTGCTTGAGGATGTCCGCGTCAGGCAATGCTCCGGCTTTCATGTTCAGTGCGCTTGGTGATTCACCGCCGCTGGCGCCGTTGGCGGTCAAGCCGTATTCCGCAGCGCTGCGCGAGCTGACCAGTTGTGCCCCGGCCTTGCCGTTGACGATCAACCCCAGATCACTGCGTGGATAACCTTCGTCGGAGAACGCCGGGCTCAGCGAGCCGCTGACTTTTTCATCCAGCGAGACCAGCGGGCTCAACGCGCTGTCGCCACCGTAGAGCTTTTGCAGCGGGCTGCTTTTGCTGGCAATCGACTGTGCCGAGAAACCACCCCAGCACAGCATGCCCATGATTTCTTCCAGCGCCGCCGGTGCGAGGTAGGCGCGGTACTGGCCGGGCGCCAAAGTGCGCAGCGGCCGGCCCAGAAACTCCAGCTCCTCGCGAGCTTGCTGGAAGCGTCTGGCAAAGCCTTCACCGCTCCAGTCATGCCCAGCGTAGCTGGCTTTCACGGCCTGGCCGTTCTCGTGGAACAGGCTGAAGTCGAAATTGAAACTGTTGGCCTGATGCCAGCCGAAGGCGCCCGAAGAACTGGCAAAACCGCGACTGATCGGGCCGGCTGCGTAGAAGCCGACAAGATCCAGGCCTTCGGCGGCCTGGGTGATTTGCGCGACCACTTCCTCGGTGTCCGGCAGCGGGTGCGATTGCACGTTGTTGCTCTGCCAGCCGTTGTGGTTGAGCAGCAGGTACGGATCTGGAGGCAGCAGCGGCAAGGTGTCACGCAACTGTTGCAGGCCTTCGCCCAGGCGCTGCGCATCCACCTGCGGATCGCCGGCCAGGGTGATTTTCAGGTCGGCATGCCGGCCTTCGTTGATCAGTTTCAGGCTGATGCTTGCCTGCTGCACCTGACCGGCCTGGCGCACCTTGGCGTTGTTGAAACGCACGAAGGCCGACGACTCGGCGGCGTAGCTGAGGGTGAACTGCTCGGGCTCGAGAAGCGCCTCACGCAAGCTGTTGACCAGCGCCTTGAACGACTTGGACTGGCTGATTGAAGGATTCATCAGGCGTCTCCTCCGAATACATCAACGTTGCTGAACACGCAGGCCGGTGACGCGTGACCGACGCGGATCACCTGGTTTGGTTCGCCCTTGCCGCAGTTCGGTGTGCCGAGGACCTTGAGGGTACTGGCATCGCCGACGGCGCTGAGGCTTTTCCAGAACTGCGCGGAGATGCCCCTGTAATTGGGATTCTTCACCACACCCTTGAGTTCGCCGTTTTCGATCAGTTGGCCCCATTCGCAGCCGAACTGGAATTTGTTGCGCGCATCGTCGATCGACCAGGAACGGTTGGTCGACATCAGCACGCCGTGTTCGATGCCGCCGATCAGTTGCTCGATGGACTGATCGCCCGGCTCGATATTGAGGTTGGCCATGCGATCGATCGGCGGGCGGTTCCAGCCGCAGGCGCGACTGTTGGCGACGCCGTCCATGCCGGCACGGAATTGCGACAACGCACCGCCCAGCGGGCGCAGCAACAGGCCTTCACGGATCAGGAACTGTTTGCTGGCGGGGGTGCCGTCGTCGTCATGGCCGTAGCTGGCGAGTTCTTCGGGGATCTCTGGATCGAAGGTCACGTTGAGCAGGCCGGAACCGTATTGCAGGCGGCCGAAATCACTGGCTTTGACGAAACTGGTGCCGGCGTAATTGCGCTCGTCGCCGAGGATGCGGTCCAGCTCCAGCGGATGGCCGATGGACTCGTGGATTTGCAGCATCATCTGGTCAGGCATCAGCAGCAAGTCGCGCTTGCCCTGCGGGGTGTTTGGCGCCAGGAGCAATTGCAGGGCCTGATCGGCCACCTGGGCACCGGCACCGATCAGGCCGCAGCGGCTGATGACGTCCGCCGCGCCTTGCTGGCCGAAGTTCTCGCGGCCCAGGCTGCGGGTCTGGCTGTCGTTGCCGTCGTAGGCCGTGACGTCCAGCCCAGGGTACACAAAGCGTTGGGCCTGGCGCAGTTCGGCACCGGCGCTGTTGAGGTAGATCTGCTCGACGTGGGTGATGCCGAGGCTGACCTGCCAGTTCACCAGGCGCTCGTCCCTGGGTACGGCGGCGGATTCGGCGCCGAGCAACTGGTAGCAGTCGCTCAGGGTCGGGAAGGCCTGGTCGAGGTTGGGTGAAAAGTAATCGGCGCGGTCGCTGGAAACGGCTTGTTCACGCAGGTCCAGCAAGGCGTGGGGCTTGAGCCGGCGGGCCTGCAGTTCGGCGCGTTCGAGGGCGGCTTGCAGGCCCTGTTGCGACAGATCGTTGGTGGCCGCATAGGCCTCGACGCCATTGACTCGCACGGTCAGCATCGCCCCTTCGTCACGGCTCAGGCTCGGCGGTTCGGCGACGTTCTTGCGCACCGACAGGTACTGCCCGGATTCGCGCACATAACGCAGGGAAAAGAATTCGGCACCCGTGCGCAAGGCAGCGAAGCGCTGCTTGAGCTGGGGATGGAAATCGAACATTCATGAACCTCCTGGGTATGGAGTGGCGATAGAGCGGTGTTGCGAGGGGAGTGGTGAAACGATTGTGTGGCGCTAGATTAGGCCTGCACGGGGGGGAGGATCAAGGGTGGAGCGGTCTGGAGCGGGGGATACTTTGGGAGGGGGGTGGCTGACAGGGCCCATTCGCGAGCAAGCCCGCTCCCACATTTAATCCCGGGTGTTCACAAAATCTGTGTCCGCTGGAGATCAAGTGTGGGAGCGGGCTTGCTCGCGAAGGCCGCACCGCGGTTTAACGGTTGTTAAGCGATCTGGCTCACTTCCCGCACCGGCTTGCCCTTCACCGGCGCTTCACCCGCCACATAGTAAGTGGCGGTGCTGCGCGGCAATGGCTTGCGGCCACGGATCTTGTCGGCGATTTTCTCGGCCATCATGATCGTTGGTGCGTTGAGGTTGCCGGTGGTGATGATCGGCATGATCGAGGCATCGACCACTCGCAGGCCTTGCATGCCATGCACGCGGCCTTCGCCATCGACCACGGCCATGTCGTCGGTGCCCATCTTGCACGAGCAGGATGGGTGGAACGCGGTTTCGGCGTGTTCGCGAATGAACTTGTCCAGCTGTTCATCGGTTTGCACGTCGATGCCCGGGCTGATCTCGCGACCACGGAAGGCGTCCAGCGCAGGCTGCTGCATGATTTCACGGGTCAGGCGGATGCCGTCGCGGAATTCCTGCCAGTCCTGCTCGGTGGCCATGTAGTTGAACAGGATGCTCGGGTGCTGGCGTGGGTCCTTGGACTTGGCCTGGATGCGCCCACGGCTCGGCGAACGCATGGAGCCCATGTGCGCCTGGAAACCGTGCTCTTTCACACCGTTGCTGCCGTTGTAGTTAATCGCTACCGGCAGGAAGTGGTATTGGATGTTCGGCCATTCGAATTCCGGACGGGTGCGGATGAAACCGCCGGCTTCGAACTGGTTGCTGGCGCCAATGCCGGTGCCGTTGAACAGCCACTCGGCACCGATGGCCGGCTGGTTGTACCAGAGCAGCGACGGGTACAGCGAGACCGGTTGGGTGCAAGCGTATTGCAGGTACAGCTCAAGGTGATCCTGCAGGTTTTCACCGACGCCCGGCAGGTCGTGGACCACTGGAATGTCGAGCTTGTTCAGCAACTCGGCCGGGCCGACGCCGGAGCGTTGCAGGATCTGCGGCGAAGCGATGGCGCCGGAGCACAGCAGCACTTCCTTGCGTGCTTTGACTTCAACGCGCTCTTCAGCAGCGCCGACCAGGTAACGCACGCCGACCGCACGCTTGCCTTCGAACAGGATCTTGTCGGTCAGGGCGTGGGTGACGATGGTCAGGGTCGAACGCTTCTTGGCCACATCCAGGTAACCACGGGCGGTGGAGGCACGACGGCCCTTCGGCGTCACGGTGCGGTCCATCGGGCCGAAGCCTTCCTGCTGGTAGCCGTTCAAGTCTTCGGTGCGCGGGTAACCGGCCTGCACGCCAGCTTCAACCATGGCGTGGAACAGCGGGTTGTTGCCGGCTTTCGGCGTGGTCACGCTGACCGGGCCTTCGCCACCGTGGTAATCGTTCGGGCCGATGTCGCGGGTTTCCGCCTTGCGGAAATACGGCAGGCAGTCCAGGTACGACCAGTCTTCCAGGCCTGGCAGTTTCGCCCAGCCGTCGTAGTCCATGGCGTTGCCGCGGATGTAGCACATGCCGTTGATCAGCGAGGAACCGCCCAGGCCCTTGCCGCGACCGCATTCCATGCGACGACCGTCCATGTGTGGCTCGGCATCGGTTTCGTAGGCCCAGTTGTAGCGACGGCCTTGCAGCGGGAACGCCAGGGCGGCCGGCATTTGTGTGCGGAAGTCGAAACGGTAGTCCGGGCCGCCGGCTTCGAGCAGCAGGACGGTGACGCCGGCGTCTTCGGTCAGACGGGTCGCCAGGGTGTTACCGGCCGAGCCGGCACCGATGATGATGTAATCGAATTCTTGGGACATTGAATGCACCCTCTTTGATGTTGGTCAGGTCGAGGTCGCTGGGACACTGCATAACCTGTGGCGAGGGGGCTTGCCCCCGTTCGGCTGCGCAGCAGTCGCAAATTCAGCGACCTCGTTCTATCTGAAAGCATGCGGCGTCTGGATGGGGCCGCTCCGCGGCCCAACGGGGGCAAGCCCCCTCGCCACAATGGCGTCCACTCCAGAGCGCGTGCGAATCAGAACACCGAGACGTAATCGCCCAGCTCGACCTGTACCGATTTGATGCGGGTGAAGTTGTTCAGCGAGCTGATGCCGTTTTCACGGCCAACACCCGACTGCTTGTAGCCGCCAACCGGCATCTTCGCGTCGGACTCGCCCCAGGCGTTGATCCAGCAGATACCGGCTTCCAGCTGATGAATCACGCGGTGGGCGCGGTTCAGGTCCTTGGTGACGATACCGGCGGCCAGGCCGAAGTCGGTGTCGTTGGCGCGGCGGATCACTTCTTCCTCGGTTTCGTACGACAGGATCGCCATCACCGGGCCAAAGATTTCTTCACGGACGATGGTCATGTCGTCGGTGCAGTCGGTGAACACGGTCGGCGCGACGAAGGCGCCTTTGGCGAATTCGCCGTCGGTCAGGCGTTCGCCGCCGCACAGTACGCGGGCGCCTTCTTCCTTGCCCTTGGCGATGTAGCCCAGCACGTTTTCCATGTGGGCGAAGCTGACCAGCGGGCCGAAGTTGGTGTTTTCGTCTTCCGGGTTACCGATGCGGATGCGCGCAACGCGCTCAACGATCTTGGCTTCGAAATCGGCTTTCAGGTGGGCCGGTACGAACACGCGAGTGCCGTTGGTGCAGACCTGGCCGGAGCTGTAGAAGTTGGCCATCATCGCGGTGTCGGCGGCGCGATCGAGGTCGGCGTCGTCGCAGATGATCAGCGGGGATTTGCCGCCCAGTTCCATGGTCACGTCTTTGAGCGACGAAGCCGAAGCGCTGGCCATGACTTTCTTGCCGGTGTCGGTGCCGCCGGTGAACGAGATCTTCTCGATGCGCGGGTGCTCGGTCAGCCAGGTGCCGACTTCGCGGCCGCTGCCGGTCAGGACGTTGAACACGCCGTTTGGCAGGCCGGCTTCGGTGTAGATTTCGGCCAGTTTCAGGGTGGTCAGCGAGGTGACTTCGCTTGGCTTGAAGATCATCGCGTTACCGGCCGCCAGGGCAGGTGCGGATTTCCACAGGGCGATCTGGATCGGGTAGTTCCATGCGCCGATACCGGCCACGACGCCCAGCGGCTCGCGACGGGTGTAGACGAACGAAGTGGTGCGCAGTGGGATCTGCTCGCCTTCGATGGCCGGTACCAGGCCTGCGTAGTACTCCAGCACGTCAGCACCGGTGACGATGTCGACGTACTTGGTTTCGGAGAACGCTTTACCGGTGTCCAGGGTTTCCAGGGCGGCCAGTTCGTCGTTGCGCTCACGCAGGATTTCCACGGCGCGACGCAGGATGCGCGAACGCTCCATGGCGGTCATGGCAGCCCAGATCTTCTGGCCCTTTTCGGCGCTGACGACGGCGCGTTCGACGTCGTCCTTGGTCGCACGTTGCACTTTTGCGAGGACTTCACCATTAGCCGGGTTGATGGCTTCGAAAGTGGCGTCGCTGCTGGCGTCGCTGTAAGCACCATCGATGTAGAGTTTTTGCAATTCGAAACGGGCCATAAAGTCCTCGCAAGAGCATAAGTGGTTGGCACGGTCCGGTGGTTGAGCGTTTGTGTGTGCTCTAACTCACCCGCTTGGCCAGTTGGGTATCCATGTATTCGTAAGCGATCTGTTGCGCCTGCTCGGTGTCGAAAGCATCTCCCGACAGCGCGCCGCGCAACCACAATCCGTCGATCAACGCTGCCAGGCCCCGGGCGGCACTGCGCGCATCATTGAGCGGCAGCACGCGGCGGAACTGGCAGCACAGGTTGGAATACAGGCGGTGATCGTTGATCCGCTGCAACCTGTGCAAAGACGGCTGGTGCATGCTGGTGGCCCAGAAGGCCAGCCAGGTTTTCATTGCCGGGCCATTGACTTGGCTGGCGTCGAAGTTGCCTTCGATGATCACCTGCAGATGCGCCCGCGGGCTGTCATCTGTCAGCGCCAATCGGCGCGCGGTGACGTTCTCGCTCAGGACCGTCATCAGGTACCCCATGGTGGCGGCAATCAGGCCGTTCTTGTCCTGAAAGTAATGACTGATGATGCCATTCGAGACACCGGCCAAACGGGCGATCAGCGCAATGCTGGCGTCCCCCATTCCGACCTGGTCGACGGCCAGCAAAGTGGCTTCGATCAATTGCTGGCGGCGGATGGGTTGCATACCGACCTTGGGCATCTTGCACATCTCCTTAGGCCTTCCGGCAGACGCAGAACGTCCATCGGCTTGAGGGCCAGTCTATTTTGTTTTGATTGAACGTTCAATCAACAAAGAATAAGATCTGCGACAAATCGTCGCTGCCTACAGGTTTTTCCTACTTGTAGTTGGCGGAAAAACGACATCAAAAACTGCTCGAAACCTACGCGCTGTGGCGCTCCAGGGGTTTCGGGCTTTTTTCGGGGTGTCTTTATATCACCCGCCGGTCGGCTGCCCACTAACCGATTGGTCGGGTAACTCGTTTGTCTTGCGTTCTTCTCTCGCACTGCCCGGAGCATCTGTGCCATGAGTTCTGCCTCGCTAATAAAGACCCCACCCGAGAAGGTGACGGTCAACGGTTGGGTGTTCTACACCTCTACCGCGTTGATTCTGTTGTTGACCGCCATTCTGATCATCGCCCCGCAAGAGGCCGGCAGAATGCTGGGTACGGCGCAAGCCTGGTTGTCCCGCAGCTTCGGCTGGTACTACATGGTGGTGATTGCCGCCTACCTGATTTTTGTCGTCGGCCTGGCGTTTTCGTCCTACGGCAAACTCAAGCTGGGCAGCAAGGACGACACCCCGGACTTCAGCTACGGCGCCTGGGCGGGGATGCTGTTCTCGTCGGGTATCGGCATTTCGCTGCTGTACTTCGGCGCATCGGAGCCGCTGGACCACTACTTCAACCCGCCGGAAGGCGTGGCCGGCAGCAACCTTGCCGCCCGTCAGGCGGTGCAACTGACGTTCCTGCACTGGGGCCTGCACGGCTGGGCGATCTACGCATTGGTCGGTCTGGCCGTTGCCTACTTTGCTTATCGTCATAACCAGCCGCTGGCGTTGCGTTCGGCGCTGTATCCGCTGGTGGGCGAGCGTTGGGTCAAGGGCGCGGCCGGGCATGCGGTGGACGGCTTCGGCATGTTCGTGACCCTGCTGGGTCTGGTGACGAACCTGGGGATTGGTTCGCTGCAAGTGTCGTCGGGGCTGGAAAACCTGTTCGGCATGGAGCACAGCAACACCAACCTGCTGATCGTGATCATCGTGATGAGCACCGTGGCGACCATCGCCGCCGTGTCGGGCGTGGAAAACGGCATCCGCCGCCTGTCCAACCTGAACATCGTGCTGTTCAGCGGCTTGCTGATTTTCGTGCTGTTGTTCGGCCCGACCCTGCACCTGCTCAACGGTTTCGTGCAGAACGTCGGTGACTACCTGAATGGCGTGGTGCTGAAGACCTTCGACCTCTATGTGTACGAAGGCGACAGTGAGAAGTCCGACCGCTGGCTGGGCCTGTGGACTCTGTTCTACTGGGCCTGGTGGATTTCCTGGGCGCCATTCGTGGGCATGTTCATCGCGCGTATTTCCCGTGGTCGTACCGTGCGCGAACTGGTCGCGGGCGTGCTCCTGATTCCGCTGGGTTTCACCCTGGCGTGGCTGTCGATCTTCGGTAACTCGGCCCTGGACCTGGTGATGAACCATGGGGCGGTGGAACTCGGGAAGACGGCGCTGGAACAGCCGTCCATGGCGATCTACCAGTTGCTTGAGCATTACCCTGCGTCGAAGGTTGTGATCGGCGTATCGATTTTCGTCGGTTTCGTGCTGTTCCTGACCCCGGCGGATTCCGGCGCGGTGATGATGGCCAACCTGTCGTGCAAGGGCGGCAACGTTGACGAAGACGCCCCGCACTGGTTGCGGATCTTCTGGTCGGCGGTGATCACCCTGGTGACCATCGGTCTGCTGTTCGCCGGCAACTTCGAAGCCATGCAAACCATGGTGGTGTTGGCTGGCCTGCCGTTCTCGGTGGTGCTGGTGTTCTTCATGTTCGGCTTGCACAAGGCCATGCGCCAGGACGTGCAGATCGAACAGGAGCAAGCGGAGCTGGCGGCACGCGGTCGTCGTGGTTTCAGCGAGCGCCTGACCCAACTGGACCTGCAGCCGAGCCAATCGGTGGTACAGCGCTTCATGGACAAGCAAGTGAGCCCGGCGCTGCAAGATGCGACGGCGCAAATGCGTGCTCAAGGCCTGCAAGTGCAGACACTGCTGGGCAAATCCAAGCGCTGCATGGGTGTACGGGTGGAAATGGAAGAGGGCAACCCTTTCGTCTACGAAGTGAGCCTGGACGGTTATCTGGCCACGCCGACCGAGTCTGCCCAGTCCGATGAGGCGCGTCAGCGTTTCTACCGTGCCGAGGTTTACCTGCACAACGGCAGCCAGGACTACGACTTGATGGGTTTCACCCAGGATCAGATCACCCGTGACGTGCTCGATCAGTTTGAAAGCCATCGGCAGCTCCTTGGCCGGGTTTATAGCTAAGAAGTGAGGTACTGCGGTGCAGTCAATGCTCCGCAGTTCTAATTGTGGTGAGGGGGCTTGCCCCCGTTGGGTTGCGCAGCGACCCCAAATCCAGACACCGCAGTAGTTCAGATAAACCGCATTATCCGGATTTACGACGGCTACGCCGCCGAACGGGGGCAAGCCCCCTCGCCACAGGGTTCTCTGCTTACAGCTGAATATCTGCACTAACAAAAACGCCGCGATCCTCTCGCGGCGTTTTTGTGTCTGTTGCCTTACCCCAGGTTCTTGCCGAGCAGTGCGTGATACAACTCGCTGTCGCCGAGAATCCCCACCACATGGTTGTTATCGTGCAGCACCAGTTTGTTGCCGGTCTGATAACGAATCTGCAGCGCATCGCGCATGCCGATGTTCGAGTCCACCAGAGTTGGTCGACGGCCCAGGCCTTCAACGGCCTGACCCGGTACCCAGTTCTGCAAGTCCAGCGCAGACCCGTTCTGGCGAGCGCCCTTGATGGTGTTGCCTTCAGCCAGGTCCAGCCACGAATCGCCGCCCGGATCCAGGCACACCGAACCGTTGATGCGTTTGCAGTTGTCCAGGGTGCGCATCAGGCTGCGGCCGCACAGTACGTTCAGCGGGTTGGTGTGGGCCACGAAGGTCCGCACGTAGTCGTCCGCCGGGTTGAGGACGATTTCTTCCGGTTTGCTGTACTGGATGATCCGGCCGTCTTTCATGATCGCGATGCGGCTACCCAGTTTCAGGGCCTCGTCGAGGTCGTGGCTGACGAACACGATGGTCTTGCTCAGCTTGCGTTGCAGTTCCAGCAGTTCGTCCTGAAGACCCTGGCGGATCAGCGGGTCGAGTGCCGAGAACGGTTCGTCCATCAGCAGGATGTCGGCGTCCATCGCGAGGGCACGGGCCAGGCCCACGCGTTGTTGCATGCCACCGGACAGCTCGTTGGGTTTCTTGTTGCGCCACTGGGTCAGGCCCACCAGCTCAAGCTTGTCGTCTACCAATTTGCGGCGTTCTTTCTCGGGGCGGCCCTGCATTTCCAGGCCGAAGCTGATGTTCTCGCGAACGGTCAGCCAAGGCATCAGGGCGAACTTCTGGAACACCATCGCGATGCGCTTGGTGCGCATCATTTTCAGTTCTGCCGGGGTGCAGGAGGCGATATCGATCTGCTTGCCTTCGTGCTCGACGAACAACTTGCCGCGGCTGACGGTGTTCAGGCCGTTGATGCAGCGCAACAGGCTGGACTTGCCGGAGCCGGACAGGCCCATCAGTACGCAGATCTCACCTTTTTCGACGTCCAGGCTGGCTTTTTCAACGCCGACAATCTGCCCGGTCTTTTTCAGGATTTCGTTGCGGGTCATGCCCTGATCCAGCAGCTTGAGCGCCTCGCGTGGATCCTTGGAGAAGATAACGTCAACGTTATCGAAGCGAATTATGCTCATGCATCACCCCCTACTTTGGCGTCGGGTTGTTTGCAGATACGGTCGAGCATGATCGCCAGCAGTACGATCGCCAGGCCAGCTTCGAAGCCCAGCGCGATATCAGCAGTGTTCAGTGCGTTGACCACCGGTTTACCCAGGCCATCGGCGCCCACCAGTGCCGCGATCACCACCATCGAAAGAGACAGCATGATGCACTGGGTAATACCGGCCGCGATGCTTGGCATGGCGTGGGGCAGTTCGATTCGCGAGAGCAGTTGACGTCGCGAGCAGCCAAAGGCTTTGCCGGCGTCCATCAGTTCTTCCGGAACATCGCGGATACCCAGGTAGGTCAGGCGGATGGGCGCGGCAATCGCGAACACCACCGTGGAGATCAGGCCCGGGACCACGCCCAGCCCGAAGAGGGTCAGGGTAGGAATGAGGTAAACGAAGGTCGGTACGGTCTGCATCAGATCGAGTACCGGACGCATTAAAGTATAGAACATCGGCTTGTGCGCGGCGACGATGCCCAGCGGCACGCCGATGACCACGCAGACCAGGGTGGCGAACAGCACCTGGGCGAGGGTTTCCATGGTTTCCTGCCAGTACCCCAGATTGAGGATCAGCAGGAAGGAGGCAACGACAAAGGCGGTCAGGCCCCATTTGCGTTGAATGAAGTGTGCCAGTAGTGCGATCAGGCCGATCAGTGCCAGCGGGTTGAACCAGGTCAGCGCAAACGTCACGCCGTGGATCATCGTTTCCAGTGTCACGGCGATGGCGTCGAAGGTGCTGGCGCCGTGTTGCGTCAACCATTCAACGAAGCTCGCGATGTACTGGCCTAGGGGTATTTTCTGATCAATCAGCATGGTAGTGAACGTCCGCATGCAAGGAAATAAACAGCCCGGGCAGGCGAACCTGCCCGGCATAAGCGATTACTGCAGTTTGGCTTTCACGGCCTCCAGGCCAGGTTTACCGTCAATGGTGGTCACGCCAGCGAGCCAGGTATCGAGCACCTGTGGATTCTTTTTCAGCCAGGCCTTGGCGGCCGCGTCAGGCTTCATCTTGTCGTCCAGGATGTTGCCCATCAGTTCACTTTCCATGTCGACGGTGAACTCCAGGTTCTTCAGCAACTGACCAACGTTGCCGCACTCCTGCGCGTAACCCTTGCGGGTGTTGGTCGCCACGGTGGCGGCACCGAAGTCCGGGCCGAAGAAATCATCACCACCGGTCAGGTATTGAATCTTGAAGCGCTTGTTCATCGGGTGCGGCGCCCAGCCGAGGAACACCACGGCGGTGTCGCGTTTCTGCGCGCGGTCTACTTGCGACAGCATGCCGGCTTCGGAGGATTCGACGACTTTGAAACCGGCGGCCTTCAAGCCGAAGGCATCTTTGTCGATCATGCTCTGGATCAGGCGGTTGCCGTCGTTGCCAGGCTCGATGCCGTAGATCTTGCCGTCGAGTTCTTTCTTGAATTTGGCGATGTCGGCGAAGTCATGCAGCCCCTTGTCGTACAGCGCCTGGGGAACGGCGAGGGTGTACTTGGCGCCCTTGAGGTTGGTGCGCACGACATCCACGGTGCCCGCGTCGCGATAGGCCTTGATGTCGTTTTCCATGGTTGGCATCCAGTTCCCCAGGAACACGTCCATGTTCTTGCCGTCGGCCAGGGACTTGTAGGTCACGGGCACGGAAATCATGGTGGTCTTGGTCTTGTAGCCGAGGGCATCGAGCACGACGCTGGTGGTCGCGGTTGTCGCGGTGATGTCGGTCCAGCCGACATCGGAGAAATTTACGGTACTGCACTGCGCCGGTTCTGCGGCTTGCGCCAGAACCGGCAGACTAAGCATGGCGGCCAACAACAACGACGGGGAACCTTTCATGGATGGACTCCTTGGTGTTTTTTTTGGCAGTGTTCCGACTGGACCACCGCACTTATAGGTTGCGGTTGGATGGCGTTTTGGAGACAGCTCTACCACGGCGCCTTGCAATCGAGTCGATATGATCATGTACCAGTGAAAATCTGACGCCTACAGGGTGCGTCGTATCCAGTACAGGGATGGTCGCTTCCAGTGTCGGTGACGTCGTTTACAGATTTTTTCAGCCCTTTTTCCCCCTCCGAACCGCAAAAAAACGGCGAAAACACTGCGTAAAAGACACGCGGCGTTAGTGGGCATGAGTGCGTCGGTTAGAGACGTCGAACAACACGATAAAAGCTTGATGATGCGGTCATCTCGGCGGATTGCAGCTTGAGCGTAGCAGCTCCGTCACCGTGCGCTTTCGCGTGCGCAGTGGGCCCATCCAGGAGTTCGGCAGTAATGGCTATCAGTGTTTTCGACCTGTTCAAAATCGGCATCGGCCCGTCCAGTTCGCACACCGTGGGGCCCATGCGGGCGGCGGCGTTGTTTGTGCAGGGCCTGCGCGAGCGCGGGCTGCTGGAGCGGGTGCGGCGTGTCGAAGTACAGCTGTTCGGTTCGTTGTCGGCCACCGGCATCGGCCACGGCAGCGACAATGCCGTGATCATGGGCCTGATGGGCGAGTGGCCGGATGCAATCGATCCGTCGCAAATCGGCATCCGCATCGCCACACTGCGTGAGACCGATACGCTGCTGCTCGACGGTCGCTTGCCTGTGCCCTTCACCTGGGCCCGGGACATGCGCCTGATCGATGAGAACTTGCCATTCCACCCCAACGCCATGACCTTGATAGTCGAGGGCGATGACGGCGAGTTGCATCGCGACACCTACTATTCGGTCGGCGGCGGTTTTGTCGTCGATGAGGCTCAGGCCGCAAGCGGTGTCGTCGACCTCGACCGCACCGTGCTGCCCTATGACTTTTCCAGCGCTGCCGAGCTGCTGGAGCTGTGTAAAAAACACAATCTGCGCGTAGCTGAATTAATGATGGCTAACGAGAGGGTGTGGCGCAGCGAGGATGAAATCCGCAGCGGCTTGATGACGCTCTGGCGCGCCATGCAGGATTGCGTCGAACAAGGCCTGAAACACGAAGGCATCCTGCCCGGCGGGCTGAATGTGCGCCGTCGTGCGGCCAAGCTGCACCGTAGCTTGCAGGAGCTGAACAAACCCAACGTGATCGGCTCGACCTTGAGCGCCATGGAGTGGGTCAACCTGTTCGCCCTGGCGGTCAACGAAGAGAACGCCGCTGGCGGGCGCATGGTCACGGCACCGACCAACGGCGCGGCGGGGATCATTCCGGCGGTGTTGCACTACTTTATGAAATTCAGCGAGGCGGTGACCGACACCAATGTCGTCGACTACTTCCTCAGCGCGGCGGCTGTGGGAATCCTGTGCAAGAAGAACGCCTCGATCTCCGGTGCCGAAGTTGGCTGCCAGGGCGAAGTCGGTTCGGCCTGCGCCATGGCGGCAGCCGGGTTGGCGGAAATTCTCGGCGCCACGCCGGAGCAACTGTGCAACGCGGCGGAAATCGGTCTGGAACACAACCTCGGCCTGACTTGCGACCCGGTGGGTGGGCTGGTCCAGGTGCCGTGCATCGAGCGCAACGCGATTGCCGCGGTGAAAGCGATCAACGCGGCGCAAATGGCATTGCGCGGTGATGGCCAGCACTTTATTTCGCTGGATCGAGTGATCCGCACCATGCGCGATACCGGTGCCGACATGCATGACAAATATAAGGAGACATCGCGGGGTGGGTTGGCGGTTAGCGCGGTGGAGTGCTGAGACCGAACCCTGTGGCGAGGGGGCTTGCCCCCGTTCGGCTGCGAAGCAGTCGTAAAAATCTTAGGGCCGCTTCGCGACCCAACGGGGGCAAGCCCCCTCGCCACAGACCAGTCAAAACTGCGCGCTAAGTGAACACCTGCTCGAAAACGCGCCACCTTTTGGCGCGTCGCTCTCAGATAAATCGTCTTGCCAGCCGTCGGCGTCTTTCAAGCCCTCGACCGCCCGTCACCCGTGCCTGCGGTGACACTCTTTTACAGCGGCTCGCAGCCCTGTTCCCACAAGTGCTACCGAATTGCTCACAGCGTGTGGGCCGGGGTGCTTGCCAGTCCTGATGGCCATTTAAATCCCCACGCCTTGCAAGACATATATAGACACATTCCGACGTCGTTTTTAGGAGTTATTGAACGCGCATTCAAATTTAGGCATGGCAATTGCTCTGTCATTACAAAGCCCGTCTCCCACGCGAGAACGATGGCAATAAAAAGAGCCTCCGCCTGAGGCCATCACCCGCTTTGTGTGAGGAGATACCGCGATGACGACGTTCAACTCCGGGGCCCAACCCCAGAACCGTGCGCCTCAATCCATCGGCTTTCTGCTGCTGGACAATTTCACGCTGATTTCTCTGGCTTCCGCAGTGGAACCCCTGCGCATGGCCAACCAGTTGTCCGGTCGCGAGCTGTATCGCTGGACCACCCTCACCGTCGATGGCGGCCAGGTCTGGGCCAGTGACGGCCTGCAAATCACCCCTGACGCCTCCATGCACAAAGCCCCGCCAATGGACACTGTCATCGTCTGCGGCGGTATTGGCATCCAGCGTACTGTTACCCGCGAACACGTGTCGTGGCTGCAAAGCCAGGCCCGCCAGTCGCGCCGTCTCGGCGCGGTCTGCACCGGCAGCTGGGCCCTGGCCTGCGCCGGCCTGCTCGACGGTTTCGATTGCAGCGTGCACTGGGAATGCCTGGCGGCGATGCAGGAAGCTTTCCCCCGGGTAGCGATGAGCACCCGTCTGTTCACCCTCGACCGTAACCGGTTCACCAGCTCCGGCGGCACCGCGCCGCTGGACATGATGCTGCACTTGATCAGCCGAGATCACGGTCGTGAGCTGTCGGCGGCGATTTCGGAAATGTTCGTCTACGAGCGCATCCGCAACGAGCAGGATCACCAGCGTGTGCCGCTCAAGCACATGCTCGGCACCAACCAGCCGAAACTGCAGGAAATCGTTGCGCTGATGGAAGCCAACCTCGAAGAGCCAATCGACCTCGACGAACTGGCGGTGTATGTCGCGGTGTCCCGTCGTCAGCTCGAACGCCTGTTCCAGAAATACCTGCACTGCTCGCCGTCGCGTTACTACCTCAAGCTGCGCCTGATCCGCGCGCGCCAGCTGCTCAAGCAAACGCCGATGTCGATCATCGAAGTGGCGTCGGTGTGCGGTTTCGTGTCCACGCCGCACTTCTCCAAGTGCTACCGCGAATACTTCGGCATTCCGCCGCGTGACGAGCGCGTAGGCTCCAACACCACCCAGCAAGTGGCGATGATGCCGCTGCCGCAAGCACTGGTGCTGTCGCCGTTGTCCGGGCCGTTGTCGGCGTTGAGCCAGGCGCGTAATGAGTCGACGTTTGCCAGTGTAAGGCTCTAGTCCGAGGCGTTTTCATTCGCGAGCAAGCCCGCTCCCACATTTGATCTGTGTCGTTCACAGAACCAATGTGGGAGCGGGCTTGCTCGCGAAGGCTTTTTATCGGCCTGTGTGGCTCTGCTGATACTCAGCCAACGCCGGCAACAACTGCTTGTCGATCGCCTGGCGCACCGCCGGCAGGATGGTCGCGCTGCTGGTGTACATCTGCTTGACCATGGTGCGCAGGGTCATTGCCCGCACATCGTTCAATCCCCGTACCGCACACTCGCAGGCCTGCTCGGCGGTGGCGCCGGTGGGCACTTCGAATCCCAACGACTTGAGCTGGCCCAACAGGTCTTCCTGGTCTATCAAATCGGCGTGCATCATGACGCAATCCTTCTTCAGGGAACGGGGTCGTGGTTCGATTCTGGTGGGGGTGCCGGGTGTCGGCAAGGGCGATTTGTCGCAATGGCAGCATTGGCTATGAACAGGTCGTTTTCGGGCAACTTGCCGGCCTGAGGAGGGGGCACACTGGACTCAGCTCGCTTCACGAAGGTTTGGTCACCCTCGCACGGCAGCTCCTCAACAGTACCCTCTGCCTCGATCCTGTCACGGCTTGATCGGGGCTTTTTTTGTCTGTGATTCAGTGGGTTTTGTGTTGATTGATATACCGCCTTCGCGAGCAAGCCCGCTCCCACATTCGACCGAGTTCCTTCAGGGGGAATGCGGTTGAATGGGGGAGCGGGCTTGCTCGCGAAGAACGATTACGCGGTCTAGCGTTGCAACACCAGAATCCGCGACAGCAACTCATCCCGGTCGACATAGCAGCCCTGGAAATGCCGGGCGCCGGTGGTGGGGTCGAAGGCGTTGCGGGCGTGCAGGGTGCGGCGGTTGTCGAAGCACCACAGCTCACCGGGATTGAGTCGCTGCATCAGGCGGAAGCGGGGTTCGCGGGTCATCGCGATGAAGCGCCGGTAGGCCTGGTACAGCCTGGGCATCTGCTCTACCGAAGCATCGAACGGCCCGCGCAGAAAGTTCGCCATGCGGATTTCCGACACACTCCCCAACGCATCCAGGGCAATGATCGGCGCGAGACAGCGGTAGTCACTGTGACGGTCCTTGTTGCGAAACTCCACGGGGATTTCGCAGAGGCTCTTGAAGGATTCTGGGTCTTCCCGGCGCAAGGCGTCGGCAATGGCGAAACCATCGACAAAAATGCTCTCGCCACCCTCGGCGTCATTGACCAGGCAATGCAGGAACTGCAGCCCCGGTTGCAACTCCCGAGTCGGCAAATCGCTGTGCAGCGGCAGGTTGAACGCGGTGTAGGCGTTGCTGTCGGCGTCGGCCTTGGATTGCACGTTGAACAGCACGCCGAAGTTGCTCTCGCGGATGAAGGAAATACGCTGCGCGATCAGCTTCAACGAGCCGGGCTCGGTGGGCACGCCGCGGACTTGGGTCAGCCCGACATCGCGTACCGCCAGCAGCCATTGCAACAGAGCGTCGTTATCGGTCATCAGCGCCTGATACTCGAACACCGGCAACTGCAAGTCGCTGTGCCAAAGCCTGGCTTTTGGCTTGCGTGCCTGGCGCTCGGCGCGGGATTCGTCGTCATAGGCATGGGCGCGCAGCCAGCCGGGATCGAAGCGGCTGGCGTGGCCGTCCTGCCAGTCCACCGACAGGCAGCCTTGCGTGTCGATGTGTACGGCGTCAGGCATCAGATCCTGAGCCACATCGACGATTTCCAGCACTTGTTCGCGGGTCACGGTGTAGACGCATTGCGGGCACGGGCAATTGTCCCGCAGCCATTGATGGTGGAAAGGGCTGACGCGATCGTCGGCCCACTTCACCAGAACACGGTCCGCCAGAGTCTGCACGCCAGTCAGCGCGCTGATTAACGGATAGGTACGAAAGTCGGCAAATGCAGCAGCGGTGTTCATGGCGATCTCCTTGTTATTTTTTGGAGGGTAATGCGATCACTCGGCCTATGTACTCGGGTGTTGGTAGGTCTACCTGTTCGGCGACGATGGCTTGCAGCCGGGTCAAGGACTGTTCGCTGAACGGTGCCGAGCGCGGCCCGGCGAGGTCCACGTGCAGCAGCATCTGCTCATTGCCGGCGAGTTCCTTGTCATCACCGACCAGATGCAGGCTGTGATAGAGGTGCACGCGCTTGCCGTCGTGGGCAATGATTTGGGTGTGTACCTCGACCTGGGCGTCGAGCTTCACTTCGTGCAGGTAGTTCAGGTGCAGTTCGAGGGTGAACAGCGAGTTGCCACTGGCTTCGCGGCTGTTGCTGTCCAGGCCCAGGCGATCCATCAGGGCGTCGGTGGCGTAGCTGAAGATCAGCAGGTAGAAGGCGTCGCGCAGGTGGCCGTTGTAGTCGACCCAGTCGGGGATGATGGTGGTTTGGTAGGTGGTGAGGGTGGGCATGATGTTAGTTCCGACATTGATGGTGACTGGGCTGCCGTCTTCGCGGGCAAGCCCGCTCCCACAGTGATTTGCAGTGTGAATACAATCTAGGTCACTCAGCAGATCCCCTGTGGGAGCGGGCTTGCTCGCGAAGAGGCCGGTACTGCTGGCCTCATAACATAAGGCTTACTCGCTGAAGGCCATCCCATGCTTCTCTTTGGTGGTCTTCACCGCCTCCAGTACCGCCAGCAGGCAGTCATCACGATAGCGCTCCAGCGCCGAAATGCTGTGTTTGCCCAGTTGATCGCTGGTGCCGTCGACCACGTCGTCGATCAGCTTGTCGGTCAGTTCCGGCGCCGGCAGGTAGGTCCATGGCAATTGCAACGCCGGGCCGAACTGTGCCATGAAGTGGCGCATGCCGGCATCGCCACCGGCCAGGGTGTAGGTCAGGAAGGTGCCCATGAACGACCAGCGCAAGCCCGCGCCAAAGCGGATTGCATCGTCGATTTCGCCGGTGGTCGCCACACCGTCGTTGACCAGGTGCAGGGCCTCACGCCACAGCGCCTCGAGCAGACGGTCGGCGATGAAGCCCGGTACTTCCTTGCGCACGTGCAGCGGGCGCATGCCCAGGGATTCATAGACCTTCATTGCCGCTTGCACGGCTTCAGGGGCGGTGTTTTTGCCGCCGACCACTTCCACCAGGGGTAGCAGGTAAACCGGGTTGAACGGGTGGCCGACTACGCAGCGCTCCGGGTGTGTGGCGCTTTCGTAGAACTCGCTCGGCAACAGGCCGGAGGTGCTGGAACCGATCAAGGCGTTGGGCTTGGCCGCTGCGCTGATTTTGCTGTGCAGGTCCAGCTTCAGCTCAAGGCGTTCCGGGGCGCTTTCCTGGATGAAGTCGGCGTCGCGCACGCACTCCTCGATGGTCGCGACAAAGCGCAGGCGATCCTGTGATGCGCCCGGCGCCAGGCCTTGTTTCTCCAGCGCGCCCCAGGCATTGGCGACGCGTTTGCGCAAGGCGGCTTCAGCGCCGGGAGCTGGGTCCCAGGCCACTACATCCAGACCATGGGCGAGGGCGCGGGATACCCAACCGCTGCCGATGACACCGCTGCCCAGCGCTGCGAAGGTTTTGATTTCGGTGATAAAGCTCATGGTGACTTCCTGAAGAGTTCGGTGATCGTTGTAGGAGCCGGCTCTGTGGCGAGGGGGCTTGCCCCCGTTCGGCTGCGAAGCAGTCGTAAAGCTTTTAGGGCCGCTTCGCGACCCAACGGGGGCAAGCCCCCTCGCCACAAAAGCCGGCTCCTACAAGGTTGTGTTTGGGAGGATTAACCGCGCTTGGTCAGGCCCATTTTTGCCCGGCCTTCAGCCGGCGTTAGAACGCGGGCACCGAGGCGGCTGAGGATTTCGCCGGCGCGCTCGACCAGTTGGCCGTTGGTCGCCAGCACGCCCTTGTCCAGCCACAGGTTGTCTTCCAGCCCGACCCGCACGTTGCCGCCGAGCAGCACCGCTTGCGCCGCCATCGGCATCTGCATGCGACCGATACCGAAGCCGGCCCAGACCGCGTCGGCGGGCAGGTTGTCGACCATGGCTTTCATGGTGGTGGTGTCCGCCGGAGCGCCCCACGGGATGCCCAGGCACAGTTGGAACAGTGGGTTGTCGAGCAGGCCTTCCTTGATCATCTGCTTGGCGAACCACAGGTGGCCGGTGTCGAAAATTTCCAGCTCGGCTTTAACGCCCAGCTCTTGAATGCGTTTGGCGCCAGCGCGCAGCTGCGCCGGGGTGGACACGTAAATGGTGTCGCCGTCGCCGAAGTTCAGGGTGCCGCAGTCGAGGGTGCAGATTTCCGGCAGCAGTTCTTCGACGTGGGCCAGGCGGGTCAACGGGCCGACCAGGTCGGTATTCGGGCCGAACTCCATCGGGTTCTCGCCGGAGCCGATCTCCAGGTCGCCGCCCATGCCGGCGGTGAGGTTGACGATGATGTCCACGTCCGCCTCGCGGACGCGCTCCATCACTTCGCGGTACAGCGCCACGTCACGGCTGAACTTGCCGGTTTGCGGGTCACGCACATGGCAGTGAACCACGGTGGCGCCGGCCTTGGCGGCTTCCACGGCGGCGGCCGCGATCTGTTTCGGGGTGACCGGCACGTGTGGGCTTCTGGCGGTCGTGTCGCCAGCACCGGTGAGTGCGCAGGTGATGATGACGTCGTGGTTCATGGGGCGGTTCCTTACAGGCGAGTTTTTGGTTTTGGCCAGGCGTGGTGGTCCCGTTCGCAGCCCGTTGGGGCTGCGAGGCGGTGGTTCGTTCGGGTTTATTTACTGGTCAGCTGCAGGTTTTCAGCGGCCGGTTTGCCATCGAAGGTGGTGACGCCTTCAAGCCAGCGTTTTTTGTCCTGCGGGTGATCCTTGAGCCATTGCTTGGCCGACTCGAAGGCGTCCTTGTGATCCAGCAGTGGCTGCATCATCCGACTCTCGTCTTCGGCGGTGAATGTCAGGTTGCTCAGCAAGCGACCGATATTCGGGCATTGTTCGGCGTAGGTCGGTGCGGTGACGGTCCACACGGTGGCCTTGCCTTCGTCTGGCCCCAGGGCGTTTTCACTGCCGGTGAGGTAGGTCATTTTCACGTTGACGTTCATCGGGTGCGGCGCCCAGCCGAAGAACACCACGGCTTCGTTGCGACGTACGGCGCGATCAACCGCGGCGAGCATGCCGGCTTCGCTGGACTCGACCAGCTGGAACTTGCCGAGGCCGAACTGATTCTTGGAAATCATCGCCTTGATCTGGGTGTTGGCGCCCGAGCCAGGCTCGATGCCGTAGATCTTGCCGCCCAGTTCTTTTTCGAATTTGGCGATGTCGGCGAAGGTTTTCAGGCCCTTGTCGGCGAGGTAGGTCGGCACGGCGAGGGTCGCGCGGGCGTCCTGCAGGCTTGGCGCTTCAAGCACCTTGACCTGTTTGGCATCGACGAACGGGGTGATGGTCTGGGTCATCAGCGGGTTCCAGTAGCCGAGGAACATGTCCAGACGCTGGTCGCGGATCCCGGCGAAGATGATTTGCTGGGAGGCGCTGGTTTGTTTGGTGCTATAGCCGAGGCCATCGAGCAATACCTGGGTCATGGCGCTGGTGGCGATCACGTCGGTCCAGTTCACTACACCCATGCGCACGTTCTGGCATGCGGCGGGTTCGGCGGCCATGACACTGGCGCTCAGTAACGCGGTACCACTGAGTGCAAGAACACAGCTGCTGATCAGTCGTTTCATTCTCAGGTTCCTCGGCAGTTCGTTTATTGTGAGTTCCGGTGTCTGATGCGCCGGTGATGCCAAGTTACGCAGCAAAGCACCGATGAAAGCGCACTGCGGCGACCAGCTCTTGCACTGCAGCGACCTGTGCTCTTGAATGCCGCGTGCAAGTGGCGTATCAACGTCCACACGCTGTCCGCCCTCTCGTTACCTGGCCTCTTGTTACCTGCTAAGCGAGTGCGCTCCATGTCCCAGGATTTCTACTTCTTGTTGATGCCGGGTTTCTCGGCCATCGGATTTATCTCGGCCATCGAGCCGTTGCGGGTCGCCAATCGCTTTCGCGGCGAGCTCTATCGCTGGCATGTGCTGAGCGCCGATGGCGGGGCGGTGCTGGCCAGCAACGGCATGTCGGTGAACGCCGATGCGGCTCTGGAGCCGCTAAAGAAAGGCGCGACACTGCTGGTGGTCGCCGGGTTCGAGCCGCTGAAGTTCGCCACTCCGGCGCTGGAACACTGGTTGCGTCGGCTGGACAACGAAGGCGTGATCCTCGGCGCCATCGACACCGGCAGCTTCATTCTCGCCGAGGCGGGTTTGCTCGACGGCCATCGCCTGACCCTGCACTGGGAAGCTATCGACGCCTTCAAGGAGTCCTATCCACAGCTCAGCGTCACCCAGGAGCTGTTCGAGATCGACCGACGGCGCATCACCTCCGCTGGCGGCACCGCCTCCATCGATTTAATGCTGGATCTGATCGCCCAGGCCCACGGCCCGGAACTGGCGATCCAGGTCAGCGAACAGTTCGTACTCGGCCGCATCCGCCCGCGCAAAGACCACCAGCGCATGGAAGTCGCCACCCGTTATGGCATCAGCAACAAGAAGCTGGTGCACGTGATCGGCGAGATGGAACAGCACAGCGAACCACCGCTGAGCACGCTGGAATTGGCGGAATCGATCAAGGTGACGCGGCGACAGCTAGAGCGCCTGTTTCGCCTGCACCTGAACGACACACCGAGCAATTTCTACCTGCGCCTAAGGCTGGAAAAGGCCCGGCAGTTGCTGCGCCAGACCGACATGAGCGTATTGGAGGTGAGCATTGCCTGCGGGTTTGAATCGCCCTCGTATTTCACCCGCAGTTACCGGGCGAAGTATGAGCGCTGTCCGCGAGAAGACCGACGTACCGCGCAGGCATAAACACCCGAGAAACCTGTGGGAGCGGGCTTGCTCGCGAATGCGATGTATCAGTCGACAGATAATTAGACTGACCCAGCGCCTTCGCGAGCAAGCCCGCTCCCACATGTGTACGGCGGCGCCTGGAGTTACTTCTTCACCAACGCCGAACACGCCGCCCTGAACGCTTCATGCTGATACTTGTTCAGCGTTCCCGGCAGTTCGAAATTATGCTTCTTGGCCTGGGCATTGATTGTCTGCGGCGACAGCAAGGTCACCTCGCAATTCTCCAGCAACTGGAAAACCCCTTCGATCTTGAACGTCGTCGGCCCGCCCGCGAATTCGCCTTTCTTGCTGCGCTTCTTGATCGCGATGCGGTCGATGGAGTTCTCACGGACAAACGAAGCGACCTGAGCGGCGAACACTTTGACGTTGGCAGCTTCGTCGTCATCGTCCAGGGCGATTTTCTTGGTGGCGAGCGTGAGATGGCTCAACGCCTGACCGTCCAGCGTGGCCACGGCGATGATCGCTTCGCTGCCCTTGATTTCGATGCCGCAGACTTTCATGTTGGATCCTTTACTGGCTGAAGCGTGCAGCTTACAGCTCAAGTTGACTCGCGGTGATGCCAAACGCCGCGGCGATCTTCTCGCGGGTGGCTTTGCGTGGCTTGGCGACTGTTTCCTGTTGGGCGAAGGCCGGTTGGGTAATGCCCATGCGTTTGGCCACTTCATCCTGGGTAAGGTTCAAATGTTCGCGCCAGGCGCGGATGGGTGTGGCGCCATCGACGATACGACTGACCACTTCGTGAGGAATCAGATCGGGATCAATCTTCTGCGCCACATATTGCGCATAGGGAATGACCACGAAGGCTGGATTGCCTTCGGCGTCGTTGATGATTTGAATGTCAGTAGGTGCGTTCATCGCGTTTTTTGACCTCTTGAATACTGACCACTTTGATCGCGCCATCCCAATCAAACATGACTCGATAGTTACCGACACGCAGCCGATAAGCGTAGTCATGACCGACCAGTGCTTTGACATTGCCTACTTCGGGCATGCCTGCCAGCGCCGTGATGGCATCACGAAGCTGGCCCTGATGAGCGGAATGCAATTTCAGGAGTTGCTTAACGGCCTTTCGAGTCCAGTGGATGCTGTTCATGGAAGAATATAAGTCTTTTATAAGACTTGCGAATCTTTACTTATATTTTCCAGGTGGCCAATCAACAATAGTTGTCAGCATGTTGCTTGAAAAGCCCACAGATTAGGGCTTCCAAGCAATACGTGTAGGCGAGGTCATAGCGGGTTGTAGGAACAAGGGAAAGTGCTGTTGAAAGCTGGATGCAGTTCCGGCATTCACCGGAATATTCAGGACTATTCCTGCCCAATCGACTCCAAAAACTCCGACCGTTCATCGCTCATCCGCGCCACACAATCATTCTGCGCGATGGTGAACGCCTTGCTGCCACTGGTGGCCGGGAAGGCTTCGACGGCGCAGTCTGCGTCGCGGGTCTTCAGCCACTGCTGTTGGGCGGCCTTGAGCTTGGCGGTGATGTCAGCCAGTTGCGACGGGTTTTTGCCGTATTGCGACTGCATGCGCTCGGTCAGGCCCTGGAGGTTTTCCTTGAGCAGGTCTTCGGCGGTGGTTTTGCTGAAGGCCGAGCATTCGAGAGTCTGGATGTCGTTTTCGACTTTGTCGCAGGGGTTGTCGTCGGCCTCCTCCGCTGCGTGTACGCCGGTCGCAATCAGTGCCATTGCCAGAATGATCGATTTCATTATCGTCGCCGCTCTTGTCCAGTGAAGCATCCAGTGATTCGCCGAATTCTGGCCCAAGCCGAGGGCCTTGAACAGGTCGGTGATTGTGCCTGGCGACGACCCTTTGTCGCGGATTGACGCTTTCGGCAAACCCCCTGTCGTTTTTGCACCCGGCTGCCCCCTCCCTCAGGCATATGCTGGCCCCAAAGCGCCGGCAGACGATTCGGCGCATGAATCGCTAATAAGGGGACAGCCTGATGAGCCCAGCCGAATTGCACGCCGACAGCATCGTTATCGACGGGCTGATTATTGCCAAGTGGAACCGTGAACTGTTCGAAGACATGCGCAAGGGCGGTTTGACCGCGGCCAACTGCACCGTGTCGGTGTGGGAGGGCTTCCAGGCCACCGTCAACAACATCGCCGCCAGCCAGAAGCTGATCCGCGAGAACAGCGACCTGGTGATTCCGGTCCGCACCACTGCCGACATCCGCAAGGCCAAGGAGCAGGGCAAGACCGGCATCCTTTTCGGCTTCCAGAATGCCCACGCCTTTGAAGACCAGATCGGCTATGTCGAAGTCTTCAAGCAGCTCGGCGTTGGCATTGTGCAGATGTGCTACAACACCCAGAACCTGGTGGGCACCGGTTGCTACGAGCGTGATGGCGGCCTGTCGGGCTTCGGTCGCGAAATCGTCGCCGAGATGAACCGCGTCGGCGTGATGTGCGACCTGTCCCACGTCGGATCCAAGACTTCCGAAGAAGTCATCCTCGAGTCGAAGAAGCCGGTCTGCTACTCCCACTGCCTGCCGTCGGGGCTCAAGGAGCACCCGCGCAACAAGTCCGATGAAGAACTGAAGTTCATCGCCGACCACGGCGGTTTTGTCGGTGTGACCATGTTCGCGCCGTTCCTGGCCAAGGGCATCGATTCGACCATCGACGACTACGCCGAAGCGATCGAATACACCATGAACCTGGTGGGCGAAGACGCCATCGGCATCGGCACCGACTTCACCCAGGGCCATGGCCAGGACTTCTTCGAATACCTGACCCACGACAAGGGCTACGCCCGCCGCCTGACCAGCTTCGGCAAGATCATCAACCCGCTGGGCATCCGCACCGTCGGCGAGTTCCCGAACCTGACCGAAACCTTGCTCAAGCGCGGCCATTCCGAGCGCGTGGTGCGCAAGATCATGGGCGAGAACTGGGTGAACGTGCTGAAAGACGTCTGGGGCGAATAAGCCGCCGCACTTCTGAATCCTTTCCCGCTGCCGTCCGTGCAGCGGGCAACACAACGAATTTTCTGGAGTTAAGTTTCCATGGCCAAGATCGCCCCGCAATTGCCAATCGAAGTCGACAGCGAAACCGGTGTCTGGACCTCCGACGCCCTGCCGATGCTGTATGTGCCGCGCCATTTCTTCGTCAACAACCACATGGGCATCGAGGAAGTGCTGGGCGCTGAAGCTTATGCCGAAATCCTCTATAAGGCCGGCTACAAGTCCGCCTGGCACTGGTGTGAAAAAGAAGCCGAATGCCACGGACTGGAAGGGGTGGCGGTGTTCGAACACTACATGAAGCGTCTGTCGCAACGTGGCTGGGGCCTGTTCAAGATCCAGGACATCGACCTCGACAAAGGCACCGCCAGCGTCAAGCTCGAACACTCGGCGTTCGTCTACGTGTACGGCAAGGTCGGGCGCAAGGTCGACTACATGTTCACCGGCTGGTTTGCCGGTGCAATGGACCAGATCCTCGCCGCTCGCGGCAGCAAGATCCGCACTGTGGCCGAGCAAGTCTACGGTGGCTCCGAAGAGGGCCACGAAGACGGCTTGTTCACCGTCAAGCCGTTGTAAGTCGAGGAACCCGCCATGGCTTTCGAAGCAATGTTCCAGCCGATCCAGATCGGCAAACTGACCATCCGCAACCGCGTGCTCAGCACCGCGCACGCCGAGGTCTACGCGACTGACGGTGGCATGACCACCGACCGGTACGTCAAGTATTACGAAGAGAAAGCCAAGGGCGGGATCGGCCTGGCGATTTGCGGCGGCTCGTCGGTGGTCGCCATCGACAGCCCGCAGGAGTGGTGGAGTTCGGTAAACCTGTCCACCGACCGCATCATTCCGCACTTCCAGAATCTGGCCGACGCCATGCACAAGCACGGCGCCAAGATCATGATCCAGATTACCCACATGGGCCGTCGCTCGCGTTGGGACGGCTTCAACTGGCCGACCCTGATGTCGCCATCGGGTGTGCGTGAGCCGGTGCACCGTGCCACCTGCAAGACTATCGAGCCGGAAGAGATCTGGCGGGTGATCGGTAACTACGCGCAAGCGGCACGCCGCGCCAAGGCCGGTGGCCTGGACGGTGTCGAGCTGTCGGCCGTGCACCAGCATATGATCGACCAGTTCTGGAGCCCACGGGTCAACAAGCGTACCGACGAATGGGGCGGCACCTTCGAAGGCCGCATGAAATTCGGCCTGGAAGTGTTGAAAGCCGTGCGCGCCGAGGTCGGTGACGACTTCTGCGTGGGCATGCGCATCTGCGGTGACGAGTTCCACCCCGACGGCCTGTCCCATGAAGACATGAAGCAGATCGCCAAGTATTACGACGACACCGGCATGCTCGATTTCATCGGCGTCGTGGGCTCGGGTTGCGACACCCACAACACCCTGGCCAACGTGATTCCGAACATGAGTTATCCACCGGAGCCGTTCCTGCATCTGGCTGCCGGCATCAAGGAAGTGGTCAAGGTTCCCGTGCTGCACGCGCAGAACATCAAGGACCCGAACCAGGCCACGCGCATTCTGGAAGGCGGTTACGTCGACATGGTCGGCATGACCCGCGCGCACATCGCCGACCCGCACCTGATCGCCAAGATCAAGATGGGCCAGATCGACCAGATCAAACAATGCGTTGGTGCCAACTACTGCATCGACCGTCAGTATCAGGGCCTGGATGTGCTGTGCATCCAGAACGCCGCGACGTCCCGTGAGTACATGGGCGTGCCGCACATCATCGAAAAAACCACCGGCGTGAAACGCAAGGTGGTGGTCGTTGGTGCCGGTCCTGCGGGGATGGAAGCCGCTCGCGTTGCCGCCGAACGTGGCCACGACGTGACCCTGTTCGAGAAAAAAGAATTCATCGGCGGGCAAATCACCACCGCTTCGAAAGCACCGCAACGGGACCAGATCGCCGGTATCACCCGTTGGTATCAGCTGGAGCTGGCTCGGTTGAAAGTCGACCTGCGCCTGGGTACCGCGGCGGATGCGCCGACCATCATGGACCTGCGTCCGGACGTGGTAGTGCTGGCCGTCGGCGGTCATCCGTTCATCGAACAGAACGAACACTGGGGCGCGGCTGAAGGCCTGGTGGTCAGCAGCTGGGATGTGCTCGACGGCAAGGTGGCGCCTGGCAAGAACGTGCTGGTCTACGACACCATTTGCGAGTTCACCGGCATGTCGACTGCCGACTTCATTGCGGACAAGGGCAGCCAGGTCGAGATCGTCACCGACGACATCAAGCCGGGCGTGGCCATCGGTGGTACGTCGTTCCCGACTTACTACCGCAGCATGTACCCGAAAGAAGTGATCATGACCGGCGACATGATGCTGGAGAAGGTCTACCGCGAAGGCGACAAGCTGGTGGCGGTGCTGGAAAACGAATACACCGGCGCCAAAGAGGAACGGGTGGTGGACCAGGTGGTGATCGAGAACGGCGTGCGTCCGGACGAGGAGATCTACTACGCGATGAAGGAAGGCTCGCGCAACAAGGGCCAGATCGACGTCGAAGCCTTGTTCGCGATCAAGCCGCAGCCTTGCCTGGAGCAGAGCGGCGACGGCTACTTGTTGTTCCGCATCGGCGACTGCGTGGCCCAGCGGAACGTGCATGCGGCGATCTATGACGCGCTGCGGTTGTGCAAGGACTTCTAAGCCTGCCACCTGTAGGCGCCGGCTTGCTGGCGATGAACGATAACGCGGTCTGCCTGAATCACCGCGTCGTCTGAATCGCCAGCAAGCCGGCTCCTACAAGACCGATGCATGACTCCGTGGTTTGTGGGAGCTTCACCATGTTGAACACCCTTCTTCCAATCCTGTTGTTCGCCGCCTTGGGCCTTGGTGTCCTGGGTGCGTTGCGGCGGGTGGCCATGTGGCGCCGGGGCCGGGCTTCGAAAGTCGACCTGATCGGCGGCCTGTTCGCCATGCCCAAGCGTTACATGGTCGACTTGCACCATGTGGTGGCGCGAGACAAATACATTGCCAACACCCACGTGGCCACGGCCGGCGGTGCGGTGGCGTCCATCGTGCTGGCGATTCTGGTGCACGGTTTCGGCCTGCATAACCGCTTCCTCGGCTATGCGCTGCTGCTGATGACGGCGGTGATGTTCGTCGGCGCGATCTTCGTTTACCTGCGTCGGCGCAACCCGCCGGCGCGCCTGTCGAAAGGCCCGTGGATGCGCCTGCCGAAAAGCCTGCTGGCGTTCTCGGCCTCTTTCTTCCTGGTGACCTTGCCGGTGGCCGGCATCCTCCCGGAAAACTTCGGTGGCTGGCTGTTGGCAGTGATTCTCGGAGTCGGCGTGTTGTGGGGCGTGTCGGAGCTGTTCTTCGGCATGACCTGGGGCGGGCCGATGAAACACGCCTTCGCCGGTGCGCTGCACCTGGCCTGGCACCGTCGCGCCGAACGTTTCGGTGGCGGTCGTTCCACGGGCCTCAAGCCGCTGGACTTGAACGATCCGACCGCGCCACTGGGCGTGGAAAAACCCAAGGATTTCACCTGGAACCAGTTGCTCGGCTTCGACGCCTGCGTGCAGTGCGGTAAATGTGAAGCGGCGTGCCCGGCGTTTGCTGCCGGCCAGCCGCTGAACCCGAAAAAACTGATTCAGGACATGGTCGTCGGCCTGGCCGGTGGCACCGATGCGAAATTCGCCGGCAGCCCGTATCCGGGCAAGGCCATCGGTGAACACGCCGGTAATCCGCATCAACCGATCGTCAACGGCCTGGTAGACGCCGAGACCCTGTGGTCGTGCACCACCTGCCGCGCCTGCGTCGAGGAATGCCCGATGATGATCGAGCACGTCGATGCCATCGTCGACATGCGCCGTCATCTGACCCTGGAAAAAGGTGCGACCCCGAACAAGGGCGCCGAGGTCCTGGAAAACCTGATCGCCACCGACAACCCGGGCGGCTTCGCGCCGGGCGGGCGGATGAACTGGGCGGCGGACCTGAACCTCAACCTGCTCAGCGAAAAGAAATCCACCGACGTGCTGTTCTGGGTTGGCGACGGTGCCTTCGACATGCGCAACCAGCGTACCCTGCGCGCCTTCGTCAAAGTGCTGAAAGCGGCGAAAATAGACTTCGCCGTGCTCGGCCTCGAAGAGCGCGACAGCGGTGACGTGGCGCGGCGCCTGGGCGATGAGGCGACTTTCCAACTGTTGGCCAAGCGCAACATCCAGACCCTGGCCAAATACAGCTTCAACCGTATCGTCACCTGCGATCCGCACAGCTTCCACGTGCTGAAAAACGAGTACGGCGCCTTCGATGGCAACTACCTGGTGCAGCACCACAGCACCTACATGGCGGAAATCATCGATGCTGGCGCGCTCAATCTTGGCCAGCACAAAGGCGACAGCGTGACCTATCACGATCCGTGCTACCTCGGCCGCTACAACGGCGAGTACGAGGCGCCGCGCCAGGTCCTGCGCGCCCTCGGGATCGAAGTGAAAGAGATGCAACGTTCCGGTTTCCGTTCGCGCTGCTGCGGCGGCGGTGGCGGCGCGCCAATCACCGACATTCCGGGCAAGCAGCGGATTCCCGACATGCGCATGGAAGACATCCGTGAAACCGGCGCCGAACTGGTGGCGGTGGGTTGTCCACAATGCACCGCCATGCTCGAAGGCGTGGTCGAACCCCGGCCGTTGATCAAGGACATTGCCGAACTGGTGGCCGATGCGTTGCTGGAAGACTCAGCGCCAAGCAAGCCAGCTGCACCGGCCCAACGTGAACCTGCGGAGGTGCACTGATGAGCGACATTATTCGCCGCGACCCGCGGGCTGAATGGATCGCCCGCAACCGTCTGCACCCGCTGCATGCGGCCATGCAGCCGGCGCAACACAGCTGGATGGGCCCCAACGGTGTCATCCGCAAGAATCCCCATGGCATTGGCTTTATCGGCCCCAACGGGATCAAGCGAATCGACCGCAGTGGCGCGCAGCAGGGCGGGGCGACCAAGCGTACCGCCGCTGTTGAAGTGCAATTGCCGCTGCATCAAGTGCCTGCCCCGGCGCACTACATCTGCGTGGTACCCGACATGGTCGGTGGCCGCCTGAGCAGCCATGACCGCGACCTGTTGGGCCTGGCCCATCAACTGGCCGGCAATGACGGCGCGGTGCTGGCCGTGGTCTTCGGCGAACACAAGGAAAGCGCTTTTGCCACGGCGGGCGTCGACCGCCTGCTGGTGCTGGAAGGTGAAGAATTCAACGGTTATGCACCGGAACAACGGGTCCAGGGCCTGAGGGCTGTGGATAACCAGTTCAGCCCACGTCACTGGTTGCTGCCGGACAGCCGCAGCGGCGGTGGCGAACTTGGCCGACGCTTTGCCGCAGCGCTGGGCGAACGCCCGGCGACGCGGGTCTGGCAGGTCAAGGACCAGGAGTGCATCGGCCGCGCCGGTGCCGGTCTGCAAGACCTCGCGCGTCCGGTTGCGCGCTTGATTCTGGCGGCGGCCGAGTGCGCCGAACCGGTCAGTGAAACCCGTCACGAAGCCTTGCCGGTGGAGTTATCCACAACCGTGGCGCGCAGCCTGTCGCGGATCGAAGACCTGGGTGCGGTGGCAGTCGATCCGGCGGCGATCCCCATGGCCGAAGCCGAGTTCATTTTCTCCGGCGGCAACGGGGTCAAGGACTGGGGACTTTTCCACAGGACCGCCGAAGCCCTCGGCGCGACCGAAGGCGCATCGCGGGTGGCGGTGGACGACGGCTTCATGGCCCGCGACCGTCAGGTCGGCGCGTCCGGCACCTGGGTTACCGCACGGGTTTATGTGGCAGTAGGGATTTCCGGGGCGATCCAGCACCTGCAAGGCATCGGTGCCTGCGACAAGGTGGTGGCGATCAACCTTGACCCTGGCTGCGACATGATCAAGCGCGCAGACCTCTCGGTGATCGGCGAGAGCGCGGAGATTCTTCAAGCCTTGATCGAGGCGGTAGAGGCTTACCGCAACGACGCCAAGCGCGATGCGGCTTAAGGGAAGGAAAGGGTTATGAGCACGAAAATCATCAGCCTGGTGTCCATCGGCGCCCACCCGACCTCCGGTCGGCCGCGTCGCGCGGAACAGGATGCACGGGCGGTGGAACTGGGTCTGCAACTGGCTGGGGATAACTTGCAAGTGCTGCATGCCGGCGACATCACCGAGCCTGCGCTGCGCGCTTATCTGGGCATGGGCCTGGAACAGTTGCATGTGCTTGAGCAACCCGAGGGTGCCGATGCACTGCCGGCATTGACCGAATATCTGCGCGATGCCGGTGCTCAGGTGGTGTTGACCGGCAGCCAGGCAGAAACCGGTGAAGGTTCCGGCATGTTGCCCTTCCTGCTGGCCGAAAGCCTCGGCTGGCCGCTGGTGGTGGGGCTGGCGCAGGTCGAGTCGATCGATGGCGGTTCGGCGCTGGTGCTGCAAGCCTTGCCCCGTGGTCAGCGTCGTCGGTTGAAGGTGCGTCTGCCGTTCCTGGCGACTGTGGATAACGCAGCGCCAAAGCCGCGCCAGAGCGCCTATGGCCCGGCCCGACGCGGGGTGTTGCAGGCCCGGGACGTGGAAATCGTCGACGATGAACTGCTGGCGGTCGCCACCCTGCAACCGGCCAAGCCACGGCCAAAGCGCTTGAAAGTGATCAAGGCTAAAAGTGGCGCCGATCGTATGAAAGCCGCAACGGCCAAGGCCAGTGGCGGCGGCGGGCAGGTGCTTAAAGGCGTGACGGCGCAAGCTGGGGCTGAGGCAATCCTCAAATTGCTGATTGAAGAGGGCGTGGTTCGCTGAAGTGGTGGCGAGCAAGCCCGCTCGTGCATTCGATCCAGGGTGATTATGGACCAAGGGCTGCGGGAATGGGTGCCGGCTGTACGGGTGGCGGTACGGTCGGCGCTGCCGTTTGCTGTTGCACCGGCGGCGGCAACGGCTGCCAGCTGGCGTCCGGTTGCTGCATCGGCGGTAGCAGCGGTGCACCCAGGGTACTCGGAGCGCCGCTGGATTTGAGAGTGACGCTATTGCTGGTGTCACGCAGGATCATCCCTTCGGTGGAACTGCGCGCCTCGGTACCGCTGTGGAAGGTGCTGACCTGAGAGATCGGCAGATCCAGATTGCGCTCGATCCGGGGGGTGAGCAGCAGGATGATTTCTGTCCTCTGCTGGGTGCCCAGATTGGTACCGAACAAGGTTTTGCCCAGCCACGGGATATTGCTCAGCCATGGCAAGCCCGACCCTTCATCAATATCTGCCGTGCGGATGAGTCCTGAGACCACTTGGGTTTCATTGTTGCGTGCTGTCAGCATGGTTTTGGTGGAACGGGATCCCAGCTCAAAGGTAGCCGGAACATTTTCCGAGCCAGGGATGCGTTTGGTGATGTGGCTCATTTCCACAAACAGATCGAGGCTGATTTCGTCGGCCAGGCTGATGTTGGGCTGCACTTCGATTTTCAGGCCCACGTCCTGGTAGCTCACTGAAGAAGTGCTGATCTGGTTGGCGGTCGTGGTGGTGATCACTGGAATCTTGTCTCCGATATTGACCTGAGCCTGCTCGCGGTTTTTCACACGAACCCTTGGGTTGGCCAGGGTCACGGTGTTGCCGCTGCGTTGTAGCAAGTTGATCCGTGCTGAAGTACTCCCGGTGTCGAGCAAAATGTTATCGCCATTGATCCCCCGCAATGCGCTGATAGGGGTGCCGGCGAGCCCCTCGGGCAGGTTGGTGAAGTTGCCCACCGAAAGGCCGATGCTTTCGGGGTAGGCGATCCCCAGGTTCTGTTCGTCCGCCAGGCTGACCTCGAGCACCTGAATATCAATGGTCACTTCCGACTGGGCGATGTCGATGGCTTCCACTAGTTTTTCCACGGCGCTCAAGGTGTCGAGACCATCGCGCACAATCACTGCGTTGAGGCGCTCATCCACCAGCACTTCCTTGGGCTTGAGCAACTGCTTGATTTCGGCGGCGATCAACTTCGGGTCGCTGTGGCTCAGGTAGAAGGTACGCACCGCCAGTTCACGGTATTCGCGATCTTTTTCCGGCCGTGAGGGGTACACCAGGATGGTGTTGGCGTTGAGGATTTTCTTCTGCAGTTGCTGGGTTGCCAGCAGCAGGTTGAGTGCATCTTCAGCGGTGGTTCTGGTGGCGGTCATGCTGGCGGCGGCATTGGGGTTCACGTCCTTGTCGATGACGAAGTTGACGCCTGACACGCGGGCGATGGTCTCGAAGATGGCCGTCAGGCTCTGGGAGCTGAACTCCAGACTCACGGGTTTGCGCATGGCGTCACTGAGGTCGGGGCTCAGGTAATCGGCGCTCACCAGTTCGCGGGTCAGGGCATTGCGCAGCTCAAGGGCTGCGCGATAGTTGGGTTTCTGCGCGATGATCTGGCGCACCAGATTCAGGGCTTCTACCGGATTGCTGCCTTTCATCGCGAAAGCCCGAGCCAATTGCGGGCGTAGCTGCTGCATCATCTGGATGCTCTGGATTTCCTGGCGGGCGCCGAGGTTGCCAGGGTCGTACTTGAGGATGGTTTGCATGGCGGCGATGGCCGCGGCGTCATCACCACGCAGCAACGCGGCGCTGGCCTCGCGGCTGTATTGGGCGACCAATATTTCCAGTTTGCTGAAGTTGGCGGTGCGCAGTCGTACATCGTCGGGGTTTTCCCTGGCTTCGGCTTGCAGCAGTTCTACCGAATCCACGATTTGACCTTGCTGGCGCAGTTCATCGCTTTGCTCGATGGCGCGCTGCGTCTGGCAACCGGTCAGCAGGAACAATCCAAGGCAGCAGTGAACTAGTGTGCGCGTTGACATGGGCACTCTCTTTTTCCGTCACGGTTGGGTTCCCAGATGTAAAGTGCTGACGTGCTTCATCGGTAAGTACGTCAGCACCACGCTGGTGTCGGTCAATTTGTCCAGCCGGTAGTCTTTGTCGAGCATGCCGCCAGGCCGAATCCGGCCCGGTACGGTGCATCGGTTGCACAAGGTGTATTGGTTGCCGTTACCTCTGAGCACGACGATCTTGGCCTGGTTTTGATAGCGCCATTGCGCACTGACAACAAACGGCAGGGGCGGCGGTGTCGGTGTCGGGTTGCTGACCACCGGGGGTGGAGGTGGTGGCTTCCAGGTCTGAATCGGGAATACATCCACCAGAGGGCCGGTTTCAGCAACCGCCGTTTGCGTCGGCTCAGGTGGCGTCGGGGTGGATACTTCGGACACTGCTGCGGGGGATGTTGGTGTGTTGGGGCTGCCGGCCTGATCCTGCCAGAACAACCAGCCGCAACCGCACAGGGTGAGCAGTAGCAAGATCCGCAGATAGAGTGGCACTTTCAATCAACCACCCCCAATACGCTCAACTTGAGGTTGATGGTCAACTGCGCAATGTCGATCTCCTTGCGCTCCAGAGTGAGGTTTTCGATACGCACCGCCGGTTCTTGCACCACGATGGCCAAGGCCTGACGCAATGCTGGATAAGTGCCAGCCAGGGGGATGTCGATGTCCAGCCGTTGCAGTCCGTCATCGCCGGGCGTTGAGTAGGACAGGGTGGTCTGGTCGATGTTGAATCCCTGTTGCTGAATCAGCGTCAGGATCTTTTCCAGGCGAGTCGCGAAGGCCTGGGCACTGGGTAATTTTTCTACCACTGCCGGCTCGGTGACCTGTACATCTTGAGGGCGTTCGGCGATGGCTGCCTGCAGTTCCTGGCGACGCAAGGCGTCCTGTTCAAGGGACGGGACAATCAGTGTCCATTTAATCAACAACGAGCAGGTAATGACCCCGAGGGCGAGCAGGCCCCAGAAGCCGAGGATTTGCTGCCAATGCGCCAGTTGCCACTGCAGGCGTGGTAGCCATTGAACGAGGGAGGGCAGGCGACGCGTCAAGCGCTTGATCATGGCTTATCCGCCGTCAAGGGTTAGCTTGACCAGCACCGGGAGGGCTGGATCGTTGGTTTTACGGCTGCTTTGTTGCAGGTTTACTTGAATGCCTTTCAGGGTCTTGAGTCGCTCGACAAAGCGAAACGCGTCGCCCAGAACCCGAGCTTCCAGGTCAAGGTTCAGTATTTGGGTCTGGGTGTTGACCTCCAGGCGTGTCAGCGCCACATCGTGGGACCACGCTTGCCCCACGGCATCGAGCAGGGGGAACGGGGTGACCGCTTGCCTGGCGAAGATCACCAACTGTTGCTTTTGCTGGGGTGAAAGGTGGATGGCAGACTGAATCAGTTGTTCCTGTTGCCGGGCCAGTTGGATGAACTGCTGCTCCAATTCGTCGGTCTGTCGCTGTTGATGCTGCATCTGCTGCCAGTGCTGCGATGTGGTGAGCAACACCATCAGGGCGATCAGCCATAGCAACGCCACAAGGGGGCGGCGGGTGGCACCGGGGTGCAGAAAATCGATCGTCGGCAAGCGCGGGGCCCGCAGGCGTTGCCAGCGGTTGCGCAGCGCGAGGTTCATGGTGCCGGCTCCATCAACCAGGGGTGGGGTGGCCCCAGCCAGTGTTCGGGCGGCTCCACGGGGCGAGGGGTGGCGACAAAGGTGGTTGGCGGGTGTTGTTCAACCAATAGGTTGGCGGTGAACAGGTTGTTACTCAGGAGACTGTCGGGAGCGGTGTGTATCAAGCAGACCTGGCTGACTTTCCCTTGCTGCAGGTAGACGCAACCGAGGGCGCTGGTTTCAGGCACCGCCAACACACAGTCACCACGCAACTGCTTGCCGTAATGCTGCAGGGTTGCTGTCAGCAAGGGTACACAGGCACTAAACGGCAGGGCCTTGAGCTTGAACAGGATGCGCAAGTCTTCCAGCAGATCCAGGGGAGTAGCCACCGCAAGGCAGCTTTGACCGAAGCCTGGCGGTGCGACCTGTACCTGCCAGAGGGTCGGGTCAATGCCGGTCTGCTGGCTCAAGCTCGCCCGGGCGTAACCTTGCCAATCGGCCTGGCTATACAGGCCTGCTTGCCAGGGCAGAATCCAGTAGTGCACATGGGGAAAGCCCAACAGTAATGTGACCCGGTCCAGATAGCGCAAACGCCCTCTTGGCGCCCGTTCCAGCAGGGCGGCGCAAGCACCCAGGGGCTCGCCGTCCTGGTGACTGCGCCAGGTCGTTGCGGTTTTCCAGCGGGGGCGGGCGGCCCAGCTGGCGCCCGTGCTTTGCAGCAACACCACGTGCTCAATACAGAGAGATGACACGGTGAATCTCCTTGAGTGTGGTGTGTCCGGCGGCAGCGCTGGCCAGTGCGATATCGCGGATAAACAGGTGGCCAGCCTGCTGCGCCAACTCCCGCAGGGCAGACGCCGAACTGCGTTGCAGCAATCCTTCCTTGATGCTGTCGGTGACGGTCAACACCTCGGCCAGTGCCAATCGCCCGCGATAGCCGGTGTGACGACAGGCCTCACAACCCTTGCCGACCCGGTAACGACCGTCCTTCAAGTGCAATGGCGACAGCTTCGCCAGTCGCGTCAGTTCAGCATCGGGCTCGATATCCACGGCGCACTCCTCGCAGATGCGCCGTACCAGTCGTTGGGCAACCACACCGTTCAGCGCCTCGACAAAACTGGCCGGCTCCACGTCCATGTAGATGAAGCGCTCCAACACGCTGAAGGCGCTGTTGGCATGCACCGAGGACATCACCAGGTGCCCGGTCAGCGCTGCCTGTACGGCTATGCCGGCAGTCTCGCCGTCGCGGATTTCCCCCACCAGAATCGTGTCCGGGTCATGACGCAGGATCGAGCGCAGGCCACGGGCGAAGGTCAGCCCCTTTTTGTCGTTGACCGGAATTTGCAAGACCCCTGGTAACTCGTATTCCACCGGGTCTTCGATGGTGATGATTTTCTTTTCGCCAGTATTGGTCTCCGACAAGGCGGCATACAAGGTGGTGGATTTGCCGCTACCGGTTGGCCCCGTCACCAGCAACATGCCGTAGGGCTCACTGGCCAGGACACGAATACGCGCGATGGTGTCGGCAGCCAGTCCCAGGGAATCGAGGCTCAGTGCTTCGCCCCGTTGCGACTTGTCGAGGATACGCAGCACGGCATCTTCGCCGTGGATACTGGGCATGATCGACACCCGAAAATCCACTTCGCGAGCCTGAATCCTGGCCTTGAAACGACCGTCCTGAGGCACCCGTCGTTCGCCTATGTCCAGCTCCGACAAGACCTTGATCCGCGACAGCGACTGCTCTGCCATATCCAGCCCGGCTGCCTGCCCCATTTTTTGCAGCACACCGTCGATGCGGTACTTGATCTCCAGGCCCTGGGGCGTGGATTCGACGTGAATATCGCTCGCGCGGCTTTGCAGGGCATCGAATAACATTGAGTTGACCAGGCGCACCACCGGGTTGTCGTCGCGGGCAATACTGCTCAGTGAGATCTCCTGGGCTGCCTGCATTACTCGAGCATTTTCGTCGTCCTCGCCGAAGGGTTGCATGACCCGTTGGCTGGCTTCGGCCAGGGTCAACTGCTGTTTCACCGCGCCCGCCAAACTCATGCCCAGAGGCAGTGATTGCAAGGTTCTGGAAGACTGGATCCAGCGACGACTGGCCAGTGAAAACGGATCCCCCAACACCAGGCAGGGCTCACCTTGATTGTCCACCACCAGCACCTGATGGATCAGCGCCTGGGGCAGGGGCAGCAGGTCGAAACGCCAGTGATTGTCGAGTTCTCGCGGGTCGATGGCCTTCAAACCGAGTTGTCTGGCAATTGCCTGCAATTGCTCGGGCGTGTTGTTCAGCTCCTCCAGCAAATAATTGGCCATCGACAGCCCTTGCCGGTCGGCGAGGATTTGCCATTGTCGGGTTTGATCACTCATCGCATTACCCCTGGATGGAGCCCGCCAACTCGAAAATCGGCATGTACAACATGAACACGATCAGCCCGATCAAGCCGCCGACCACCAGCATCAGTAGGGGTTCGAAGACCTTGCTGAACAATTCGATGGCCCGTTCGAGCGCCTCATCATGAAATTGCGCAATGCGTTCACACATCGCCGCCAATTCACCGCTTTGCTCGCCCACCCGCAACAGGCGTTCAGCGACAGCGGTGGTCAGTTGGTGGCGTGCCAGGGATGTCGACAGCGGCTGGCCAGCCTGGATGTCGGTCATGGCCTGGCGCAGTGCGCCCTGGCGTTCACCGGGCAGCAGCGCGCCGGACAACGCGATCGCCGTGACCACCGGCATCCCGCCCATCAGCAGCATTCCGGCGGTGCGGTAAAAGCGGGCGAGGATAAACAGCGTGCGCTGGGCACCCAGGCTCGGGATTTTCCAGAACAGTGCGCTGGCCCGCTGCTTGAAGGCGTCGCTGCGCAACAGCAGCACCAGGCTGGCGACAGCCACCAGGGTGCCGAGCATCAGCTCCACACCACGCGTTTGCACCAGTGCTCCCCACCACACCATGAACCGGGCGGTGGCCGGCAGATCGGCTACCGCATCGAACACCGAGGCAAATCGCGGGATCACAAAAAACAACAGGAACAGCAGGATCAGCGCGCCGACACTCAGTACCACCAAGGGATACATCAGTGCACCGCTGATGCGTTTTTTCACCGTCTCCAGGTGAGCCTCGAAATGGTGATAACGCCGCAGCGCGACGGACAACTGGCCGCTGTGCTCCGAGGACGCCACGGTAGCAATCAACAGCGAAGGAAACGTCTGCGGCTTGAACTGCATTGCCCGGGACAGCGCGTTGCCCTGGTACATCGATTCCAGCAGCTCACTCATGAGCTGCCGATTGACGCCGGGTGCCGCTTTGTCGCGCAAGGTTTCCACCGCTTCCACCAGCACCAGGCCGGCATCGAGCAATACCACCAGTTCCTGAATGAACAGGCCCAGGGCAAATTTTGTGCGACGGCTGGGCAGCTTCAGTTGGCGACGCGCTTGCACAGAGATGATCTGCGTACCGTCGTCCTGCAACTGCCGGCGTGCCTGGGCAAGGTCCGGCGCCTGGATGCGCAGGGTCTGCAAATGGCCATCGCGGATGATGCGTGCCTCGAAGTCGATCATGGTGTTGGCCCGGCCAGTTGTTGCCTGCGCTGCTGCAGTTCACCGTAATAACGCCAGACGGCGGCGGCGTAGCGCGAACGACGGGCATCACGTCCGGGGCGCGTACCGGCGTTATAGGCACCGACGGCTTGCCAGCCGTAACCTTTCTCGCGGATGAACCCGGCGAGCACCCATGCTCCGACGATCACGCTGGTGCAGGGTTGGGTCAGCAGGTGTTGTTCGGTGATGCCGAATTGCGCCAGTGCTGGCAGATGGCGGCTGTTGATTTGCATCAAGCCGATGTCATGGCTGCCGTCGCTGTTGAGGTTGCGGGCGATCGGGTTCAAGCCCGACTCAACTCTGGCGATGGCGTAGAGCAGCAATGGGTCAATGTGGTATCGGCTGCCCGCCAGTTGCCAACAATTGGCGTGCGCGCCGTTGATCAAAAACATGGCGCCCAGTGCGAGGACGAAACGGTGCATGTTCATTGACCAAACACGATGTCAGCACTCGTCCCTTCGCCGCCAGCCTGGCCATCGCGGCCCAGGGAGATAATCTCGATCTCGTGGGCTGCTCCAGGGTTTTTGTACAGGTAGGGATTGTTCCATGGATCGGGTGGTGCGCCTTTCGGCAGATAAGGGCCATGCCAATTGGGCTCGGATGCAGGGCGTTCGATCAGCGCTTTCAAGCCCAGGGCTTCGCTGGGGTAATGACTATTGTCCAGGCGGTACTGATTCAAGGTATCGCCCAGGGACTTCATCTGGCCTTTGGCGGATTGCACCTTGGCCAATTCAAGTCGATCGAACATCTTCGGTCCGACGTAGCCGGCGAGCAGGGCGATAATTAGTAGAACAACCAGTAGTTCTAATAAGGTGAAACCCTGTTGTGCGCGTGAGGCAATAGAAGGTATCGATAGAGAGCGCATTGAAATACCCTGTTGGGAGTGCCAAGGCACGGCGGTTGTATAGGGTTTTTCCGGCCCGTAATTACACAGGCACAGCCGGTAGAACTGCGTCACTGTACTTCTGGGTGAATCGGATTGTCGTTTAAGGTCGAACCAGAGTTATGTCATTAATTTGAAGTATGTTTTCGTTTATTAAAAGCGCCGCACTGCAAAGCGCGGCGCTTAATAGGTGGAAATCAATCGGAATGTAGTTAATCTATTTCGATCCAGGCATCTTTCCAGTGACTACCCGTTCCAGGCGCGTAAAAGCTCGGGGCTTGCGAACACCACCCACTCTCACCACCGGGTTTGCACTGATAGTTTGCACCTTTGTTCGAAACCTTCTCATTAGGGGCGTATGGAGGTGTTTTGTTCTCTACATAAGGGGGATAAGTGTCGCCGTTGGCCGGATTGATCTTCACGGGGAACTCGGTGGGGGCGCTGGCTTTCCCATTTTGAGTATCGCGCACGATCAACCGTACAACGTGATCTCCTGGTTGTGTGGAGGAGTAGGCTTTGAACGTCACTGTGTCGCCATTCAGTACTTCGGTCGTCCCAGCAGGGACCCAACTAAAGAGCAACCTACCGTTGTACCCGATTGAGGACTGGCCAGAAAAGGTATAAGTCTGTCCTGACACCAAAGTGCTTGGGCCGGTAATCCTTGCTACTGGGGCTGTTGGGTTGATAGGCGTCTCACCATCACCGGGGAGGATGGACATGGCCTTGGTGTAAGCCTCATGGGTTGCGTAGACAGAGTTGGCGGCAGCGTTGATGGCGTTGAACACCACGTTATTGCCGTTTTTTTCACCAATCCTGGCGATATTCGCCGGCACTTGTTCAGCTACCTGACGCCCCCAGACGTTAGGGTTCAAGTTATTTTGGTCGATCTTTTGCGTGATATCGACGACTTCCTTGAACGCCGGCGGACCGCCCAAGATGCGGAAATGCACGGCGTACCCTACTTTGAGGTCATCCATACCGGAAATAAATGGACCCAGATCATGTAGCGGATCAGGTGTCCCGGCACCGGCAATGTTGATGTCGCTGCAGTTGTAAAAGCCTTCGCCTGCCGGATCCTCACGCTGCCACCGGGTATAGAGCACGGCATCACCCGAACGGCCTGGGGGAATGGCTACGTTGAACTTGAAGAAACCCGTGGCCCCTGCAATTTTCGGCGGCTGACTGCCCCAGTCAGTGCGGGCCACCTTCATCGTTTCTTCATGGATTAATTCCAGGTCGCTCCACTTCAGCTTCGTCGTCGCAGCGTTATAGCCGGGTTTACTGAGGTAAATTTTCACGAAGCTTTCGACATGGGGGGCGGTACCGATAATCCGTACTTCCATGATGCCATTCTTGGGTGTGATAGATGTTTTGTACCAGGAGGCCAAGGGTAGGTTAAGTCCGTTTTTGAGTGGGTCGGCGGCAGAGCAGAGTTGTCCATCCGGTATCGCCTCCATGACCGCAGTGTCATTTTTGTAGTCTTTGACCAGTTTGGCCACTTCGTTCCATTGTTGCCCCGGATATGATCCGCTCACCTCGTGTACAGCTTTGCAGGCCGGGTCATTGGTACCTCCCCAGAAACCCGGGAGCGTATAGCAATGCACCTGTCGTGAAACAGGAATATCCACTGCGCCATGGGCCCAGACGAGTGTGGGTACTAATAACACTGCCGCCATCATCCAACGCAGCAAGGAACGCTTGTTTCGCTGTAGGTTCTTCATGTGGGTGTCCACCTTCAATTCAGATATGCGTGTTCCGAACTGCATGGAACAATCAGGGTGATTTGTCGCTGTTAACTTCATCCGGTCGGTTCAACTCCATTGGGCGTGAAACTTATTGGAGGGTTACTCTGTCCAGGGACGTACAGAAACATCCACCCTTGATAACTGCCTTGTCCCGTGAAGCTCTGATTCTTTTTGGAGAAGTTGTTTTGCTTGAAAGGTGTTCCCTTGGCGGTGCTGAAGACGCCCATGATGCTGTTGCCCGGGCCCTTGATCAGCCCCCATTCGGTGGTACCCGACAGGGGGTCCTCATAGACCCGGCGCAAGTAGCGTTTGGTGGTCGGCATGCGGCGATCCAGCACCAGGTCATCGAGGGTTTTGGGGAAGGATTTGCCATGTTCGTAATACAGGCCGATGGCCTGGCGTATTTCACCGCCGCGGGCCAAAAGTTCCAGTTCGCGTTCGCGTTGCAGCACACTTGACCAGAGCGTGCCAGTTTCCATCAGCATCACCGCGACAATTGCCACTGAAACCAACATGCCCATGAACACCGAGCCTTGCTGGCGCTGTTTACCCGTCTGAAGGGTGTTGTCGTTGATAACGAGCTTTTCGTTCTTATGTGCGTTTAATAGATAATCTCGAGCATAAAATAGCGCTATGAGGTTTTCTCTATGGACAATCGGAGTCAGTTTTTCCATTGTCGTATTCATTTCGCTTTATTTGGAATGAGTCCAAAAAATTTCAAAAGTTAAATCATGTCTGAAATGAATACGCCAAGTGAGCGACTGCCACTAGCTGTTAGAAATAACAGTTACGACGAACGGTCACGTGAAGATACAAGGAGAGGAAAGGCGTAGCGACGCGCAAGTTAGCGAGGATCAGGGCTGCTTACCAGTCTGCATAGGGCGTTCCGTCATTGCCTTGGCCTGAGGCACCGCTGCGCACATCACCCAGGCCTTGCTCATCGGCAGTTTGTAATTGCCAGGTGTCACGCTTGCCAGTAATGGGGTCGAGGGGGATTTCCCGCAGGTAGCGGCGGTTGACGAGGTCCTGGAGGGATCCGGGGTTGTTGCCGTGATCCTCTCGATATTGATCCAGTGACTGGCGGATCGACGTCAGATTATGCCGAAGTACGGTTTCCTTGGCCTTGGTGTGTTGGCGAAAGTATTGGGGCGTGACGAGAGTCATGAGCGTGGCAATGATCGCCATGACCACCAGCAGTTCGATCAGGGTAAATCCCCGGGAGGCCCGGTTACCACCGGGTGTAGGGCGTTCCATTGAGACTCTCCCGTTGGTTGCGGGATGAAACGTCAAATACATCTTCTCCCTCTGATGGGTTGTCGACACTGCTTTGGTAACTGCGTAACTGCCAGGTATCTATGGGTGGAAGTTCGGGGCATTCACAAACAGGGTCGCGGGGGATACGGCGCAGGAAGAACAGTTTTCTGCCTTTGATATCACTCTTGTCGGTGACACCCTGGACCAAGGCTTGCAAGTTGGGGGGGTAACCGCTGTCGCTGATACTTTTTTCAATACGGCCGTCGTCCGCGGCTTCTTTATAAGAATCAATCGCCCGCCGTATTTCCCGCAGCGAACGCTGCAGTTCAAGTTCCCGGTCGCGTTTTCCCATCACCGCCGTCAGCGGATAAGCTACTGTCGAAAGCGTGGCCAGCAGAGCCAGCGTCAGTAGTAATTCAATCAGCGTAAAACCTTTGGCGCAGCGATGGCTCGGCGCTATCAATGATAGCTTGCCCTGCCACATCACCGTTTAACCTCCGTGCCCGCCAAGGACTTCTTCAATAACCCAGGCAATTGGAATTAACTGCTTGCCTGAGTGTAAAACAAATTTTGTCTTGAACAATATAACTTGAGAAAGAATGCGCCTCGCTCTGCATCCAGCATCACGGTGAACTACAGTTTTTATGCGCAGTTCGAGGTACTGCATGGTTGCGCGATCTGTCAGGTGTCCACGGCTTGCGGATTAAACTCGTTTCTTATGAATGGGTTGAACATGACGGCTTTCAATCGGTCTCTGATGCTCTTTGCATGGGCGATCTGCGTGTCTTCGGGATCGATGCCTGCCACCCCGACAAACGGCTCTGGGGCAGGTCATGAGGTCGATAGGGATTATGATCAATGGCTGCAGTCGAAGCAGGGGCAGAAAGCCACCGTGGCGCAGATGCGACAACGCTGTGAGCAATTTCTGGATGCCATGAGTAACTTGAATTGCTCAGTTTCCGTGATTGGCCGGATGTTGGAGCTAAAAGCCGCCAATCAGATCCCTGACTACTACCTGGCGATCAAGCGAAAACACGCTCGGCTCATAGCAGCCGATGCTGAGCTGACAGTGCTGTTTTCCATGTTCGGCAACGAGTCGCTCTCGATATTGAGGGCCAGTGATGATTTTTCGGTGAGCAGAACGCGGCAGCGAGAGGTGCTGGCAATTCATCCCTATTCCAGTGATTTTTCCATTGCTGACCAAGAGCTGCCGTTCATAGACGTCCATGGGGCAAGTGGTCATTCAGCTCGATTTGTTCTGGATACCGGTGCTCCGCAAACCCGCGTCAATCAAGCAACCGCGAAGCTGATGGGAATCAGGTTGCTGACCGACTCCCACTACGCCTACAGCACCTTTTATGGCGAGAAGGACCTGTCTGCCAGCCTCGGAATTGTTGATTCGCTAACCGTCGGCACAAGCCAGTTCAAGAATGTGCTGGTGTTTGTCAGTGATCGTGACAATTTGTTGGGGCTCGATCTGATCAGCAAACTGGGGCGGCTGAAAATCACCAAAAAAGCGCTGGAGTTCAATCCTGTGCCTGCCGCGCGATGCGAGTCGCCCATTGCCTACACCCGCACGGACATCAACCAGAGACTGACCATCGAAGCACAGCTGGATAATCGGGCAACATTGGCAATTGTGGATACCGGAAACGTGGATTACCTGACGTCGGCTGCGCCAGGTGAGTCGGTCAACGCTTTCGACTCCATGGGCCCTAACTCAAGCACGAACGCCACCGGAAGACAACGCTTCCAAGCCTTCAAGGGCGTGTTGAAATTGCCGGGCAGCACTCAGATGATCAGCTACAAATATTATCCAGGCTTCACCATTCCACCGTCGATATTGTCTGGGCGCTACGTGCCCTCGATTTTGCTCGGCTGGCGTGCCTTTAATGACTTTGAATTGAATCTGGATATCGACACGGGGCGGTCTTGCTTCAACCGGGTCTGATGGGATTTACCCACAATCCCTGTTAACGCCACTGTGGATAACCTGTTCGCCCCTCGCTACAGCCCATGCAGATCGGGCTCTCCAGCCATGTGATCAAAAAACAACCACGCTAAGTTGCGGTTTTCCATGGTTTTTCCTGGGGGATAAGCACGCTCGAGCGCTTCGACTTGCCCCCAAAGTCTGTTGGCGCTTCTGTGGATAAGATGTTCGCTTACCGCCACAAGCCATATAAACCGTGGCTTTCAGGATTCTGATCAAAAAACGATCATTTCATGGTTTTGTACCGCTTAAGCCTGTGCAAGCGCAGAGTTTTTGCGGCCTGTAGCGGTTTTCCACAGCACCTCGCAAGTTGCCCCCAAAGTCTGTTGGCGCTTCTGTGGATAAGGTGTTCGCTATCTTCTGAACGCTATACAGACCGTGCCTTCCAAGAGATTGATCAAAAAGTGATCAGTGCGTTCTTGAAAGCAGGCTTCTGGATAAGTCACGGTTTTTCTTTGGTTTCAGGGAAGAAATTTTGCGAGATTTCCACAGTTGTCCCCAATAGCTGTGGGTGGAGGTGTGGATAACTTGTTCGCGGAAGGCTGGGAGGTGCGGCTGGCATAGGTCTGAACGAGATAGATCATATTTCGTACAGTTCTAAGCTGGTTGTAGGAGCGAGCCTGCTCGCGATGGACGTCAACGATAACGCTGGCAACCTGACACCCAGCAGCGTTCTCAGGTTCATCGCGAGCAGGCTCGCTCCTACAGAGGGCAGGGGTTAGCCTTGGACGGGTACACCCTTGAGATACGGCGCAGGCTCGGCCCCCAGGTTGCTCAGCAGGCGCTCGCTGTACCAATCCACGAAGTTCACCACACCGAACTCATAGGTCTTGGAGTACGGGCCAGGCTGGTACGCGGTGGAGTTGATGCCACGCTGGTTCTCTTCGGCCAGGCGACGGTCCTGGTCATTGGTGGCGTCCCAGACCTGGCGCATGCGCTCCACGTCGTAGTCCACGCCTTCGACCGCGTCCTTGTGCACGATCCACTTGGTGGTGACCATGGTTTCCTGGGCGCTGATCGGCCACACGGTGAACACGATGATGTGGTCGCCCATGCAGTGGTTCCAGGAGTGCGGCAGGTGCAGGATGCGCATCGAGCCCAGGTCCGGGTTCTTGATGCGGCCCATGAGCTTGGCGCAGCCCTGCTTGCCGTCCAGGGTCATCGACACGGTGCCCTTGAGCAGCGGCATGCGCACGATGCGGTTACGCAGGCCGAAGCTGGCGTGGGCGTAAGGGATCTTCTCGGCTTCCCACGCAGCGGCGGAGGCGGCGACGTGGTCCTTGAACGCCTGGTCGGCGCGCGGGTCGGTGACGTCGTCCCATTCCAGCAGGGTTTTCAGCAATTCCGGGTGCGACGCGTTGCAGTGGTAGCACTCGCGGTTGTTTTCCAGCACAAGCTTCCAGTTGGCCTTTTCCATCAAGGTGGTGGTGATCGCCACCTTGGTGTTCTCCATGTCGTACGGTTCCATGTAATGGTTGAGCGTCGACAGGAAGTCATCGATGGCCGGCGGGTTCTCCGCCAGGCTGATGAAGATGTAGCCGCCGGCAGTCTTCACGTTCACCGGCTTGAGGCCGTACTGCTTCATGTCGAAGTCGGCGCCCATTTCGGTGCCGGCGAACAGCAGGCGACCATCAAGCTCGTAAGTCCACTGGTGGTAGTGGCAAACCAGCTTGGCGACCTTGCCTTTTTCGCTGGTGCACAGGCGCGAGCCACGGTGGCGGCAGACGTTATGGAACGCGTGCACCACGCCTTCGGCGCCACGGATCACGATGATCGGGTTCTTGCCGACCTGCAGGGTCAGGTAGTTGCCCTTGGTGGGGATTTCGCAGGTCATGCCGGCGATCAGCCACTCCTTCTGAAAGATTTCCTGCATGTCGATATCAAACAGGCGCTCGTCGGAGTAAAACGGCTGCGGCAGCGAGTAGGTGCGCTCGCGCTCTTGCAGCATCTGTGCAGTGGCCTTGCGTGCGGGTTCCAGCGGATCGCCCAGGCTCAGGGTAGTAGTGACGTCCATCATTTAATCCTCAAGGCCATTCTGTGTGGCCGGCGAATAGTGGCTACGGTTGTGCGACGCAAGACAAAAAACAGCAGTTATCTGTTGAGGCGAGTGTGGGGCCGGCGCTGGCCAGAACCTTATCCATGGGCGACATGGTGCAATCTGTTCCCGACGCGCAAGCCCCGGTAGTTGGGGGCTGGTCGCGATAAGCATGTCAATGTCGCAGATAGGTAAACGGGTGGTTCGCGCTATACGCAGAATCGCCAACATGAAGGCCGACAGTCGGCCGTGGAGATCAGCATGTCCAACAGCTTCCTGAACCCGGTAACCACCCAGACCTGGGCCAATGGTCGACACATCGTCCGTTGCGTCAAAGTCATCCAGGAAACCTGGGATGTGCGCACCTTTTGCTTCATGGCCGACCAGCCGATCCTGTTCTTCTTCAAGCCGGGGCAATTCGTCACCCTGGAGCTGGAAATCGAAGGCCAGCCGATCATGCGTTCTTACACCATTTCCAGCTCGCCGTCGGTACCCTACAGCTTTTCGGTGACCATCAAGCGCGTGCCGGGTGGCAAAGTTTCGAACTGGCTGCACGACACCCTGCACGAAGGCCAGGAGCTGGCGGTGCACGGCCCGGTCGGACTGTTCAATGCCATGGACTTCACCGCGCCGAAAGTGCTCTACCTGAGCGGTGGCGTTGGTATCACGCCGGTCATGTCCATGGCCCGCTGGTTCTACGACACCAACGGCAATGTCGACATGGTGTTTATCCACAGCGCCCGTTCGCCTAAAGACATCATTTACCACCGTGAGCTGGAACACATGGCGTCGCGGATCGACAACTTCAGCCTGCACCTGATCTGCGAGAAGCACGGCATGGGTGAGCCCTGGGCCGGTTATCGCGGTTACCTGAACCACAGAATGCTTGAATTGATGGCGCCTGACTTCCTTGAGCGCGAAGTATTCTGCTGCGGCCCGACACCCTATATGAATGCGGTCAAGCGCTTGCTGGAAGCCGCTGGCTTCGATATGGCGCGTTATCACGAAGAATCCTTCGGTGCGACGCCGCCAGAGGCGCGCGCTGACGCCGTGGAGCACGCCGAGCAGGCGGCAGACGCGCCGGAAGTCGACGCCGCGGACTTGCATCAAGTGGAGTTCACCGCCTCCGGCAAGAGCATTCGCGTGGCGCCGGGCGAGACCGTACATGCGGCGGCGGCGAAGGTCGGCCTGATGATTCCGAAAGCGTGCGGCATGGGGATCTGCGGCACCTGCAAGGTGCTGAAGCTGGGCGGCGAAGTGGAGATGGAACACAACGGCGGGATCACCGAGGAAGACGAAGCCGAAGGGTACATTCTGTCGTGCTGCAGTGTGCCGAAGGGCGACGTGCGCATCGAGTTCTGATCAACACCGATCTACTGTAGGAGCGAGCCTGCTCGCGATGAACCTGAGAACGCCGCGGGGTGCCAGGTTGCCAGCGTCATCGTTGACGTCCATCGCGAGCAAGCTCGCTCCTACAGGGGAGGGTGTTTAGTCGACAAACAGGTCAGTCATCAGCTTGTCGCTGCTGTCGGGGGCGAACCGGTAGTGTTCGAACTCGGTAATGCCGCTCTCCCGCAGTATTTCCTCATCAATCAGCAAACGCCCGGTCAAGCTGCGGTTGGCGCTGCTCAGGATCACATGCGCCGCATCCGCCATGATCGCCGGTGTGCGCGCATGCTTGAACGATTCCCTCGACCCCAACTGAAACTCGATCGCGGCGGTGGCGATCATGGTCTGTGGCCACAGCGAGTTGACGCTTATGCCGTAGTTCCTGAATTCCTCACTCATGCCCAGGGTCAGCATGCTCATGCCGTACTTGGTCACGGTGTAGGGGCTGTATTGGGCGAACCACTTGGTCGCCAGGTTCAGCGGTGGGGACAGGTTGAGGATGTGTCCACCAGACTTTTTCAGATACGGCAGTGCCGCCTGGCTGCATAGCAAAACGGCACGGGTGTTGATCTGGTGCATGAGGTCGAAGCGCTTGAGTTCTATGTGCTGAACACCGGTCAGCTTGATCGCGCCGGCGTTGTTGATCAGTGCATCGATGCTGCCGAAATGTTCGTTGGCCTGGGCCAGCGCCGCCCGTACGGCGTCTTCATCACGCACATCAACCTGCAACGCCAAGGCCTTTCCCCCGGCGGCTTCCACTTCCTCTGCGACGCTGAAAATCGTCCCCGGCAGCTTGGCGTGGGGTTCGGCACTTTTGGCGGCGATCACAATGTTGGCCCCGTCGCGGGCGGCCCGCAGCGCAATCTCGCGGCCAATGCCGCGGCTGGCGCCGGTGATGAACAGGGTTTTGCCTTGCAATGACATGTACACGCTCCTGATTGTTGTTATGTGAGCGGATTGGCTCGACAGACAATGTAGACGAAGTCGTTCAGGAGTCGTAGGGAGGGCGATGAGCATGCGCCCATGACGAAGTCATCATTACCTTCGCCAGGATTGATTGCGTTGTTAATCAGCCCACCTCAACACGTGAGGTGGGCTGTTAGATAACTTACTTTGCTTCGGAGTAGATTTTTATGTCGAATTGGTTATTCGCTTTCTGTTCGAACACCTTGAGTGCAATGAGGCTCTCACTCCCTGAGTTGTATTTAATTACATCGCCAGATTGTACCAGTTTGAGAACTTCATCCCAATCCAGTTCAATAGCGATTTTGCCGCTTTTTGGCAGCAGTTCGACCAGGTTTTGCTTGCTCATTTAAATTGCTCTCCGCTAGAACATGGTTTTGTGTTGGAAGTTCGACACGCGATTGTTCCCGAAAGACTGCGTAAGTTCCTTTTCAGGTCGGAAAACCCTACACCCGCGATATCCATATCTGGAACTGTAAGAAATACCAGAGCCGATGAGCGGCAGGCGAAATTCTGTTGCACCCGTCACTGGCAGTATCGATTTCAGGCGTTCCGGATCACTAGTAGGCGTCTGAAAGGCTCCGCGTCTAGGAGGCTTTGACACGGAGCATTGAGCGATAATTTACGACTGTGTTGTGTAGAGTGTAATTACGTATTTTCGTGACGGGTTTCGCGTGAATACTTTTTTTACAATAGTTGATTCTGAATTGTCGGAATATCTAAACTTGTCGCCGATGTTCGCAATTTTCAATACTTCCTCATACTCCAGCTCTTCTTCAACTGCGTTTTCATTTTTCAGAGGTATACCTTCAGATTGATTGCTCATTTGAGTCACTCTCCCTACTGAAATACGGATAACGTCGAATACTCGACAGACCATGGTTCCTGAAAAGCTATGTAACGTTTCAGGTGGTCCGACATTACGCCCGTGTTGTAGAGAGATTGAACTGTCAGAAATGTCAGATCCGATGAGCGGCACGACGCAATCCGGATGCGCCTGCCGCTGCTGGTGCCAGACTCAGGCACTCATCACTTCGCGAATATCCTTCGCCAATTCCCGCACACGTTCCTCCTCGGTATCCCACGAGCACATGAAGCGGGCGCCGCCGTTGCCGATGAAGGTGTAGAAGCGCCAGCCCTTGGCGGTCAGCGCGGCGATGGCCGGTTCCGAAAGTTGCAGGAACACGCCGTTGGCCTGTACCGGGAACATCAGCTCCACGCCCGGGATGTCGCTGACCAGCTCGGCCAGCAATTGCGCGCAACGGTTGGCGTGGTTGGCGTATTTGAGCCAGGCGTCGTTTTCCAGGATCCCGACCCAGGGTGCCGACAGGAAGCGCATTTTCGAGGCCAGCTGCCCGGCCTGTTTGCAGCGGTAATCGAAGTCTTCAGCGAGTTTGTGGTTGAAGAACAGAATCGCCTCACCCACTGCCATGCCGTTTTTTGTGCCGCCAAAGCACAGCACATCGACGCCGGCCTTCCAGGTCAGGTCAGCCGGGGTGCAGCCGAGGAATGCACAGGCGTTGGAGAAACGCGCGCCGTCCATGTGCAGGTTCAGGCCCAGTTCCTTGCAGGTAACGCTGATGGCGCGGATTTCGTCCGGGGTATAGACGCTGCCGACTTCGGTGGCCTGGGTCAGGGTCACGACGCGGGGTTTCGGGTAATGGATGTCCTGGCGCTTGAGCGCGACCTCGCGGATCGAATCCGGGGTCAGCTTGCCGTTTTCAGTGCGGGCGATCAGCAGTTTGGAGCCGTTGGAGAAGAATTCCGGCGCGCCGCATTCGTCGGTTTCGACGTGGGCGGTTTCCGAGCAGATCACGCTGTGGTAACTCTGGCACAGGGACGACAGCGCCAGCGAGTTGGCGGCGGTGCCGTTGAAGGCGAAAAACACTTCACAGTCGGTTTCGAACAGTTTGCGGAAATCGTCGGAGGCGCGGGCGGTCCACTCGTCGTCACCGTATGCGCGCTGGTGGCCGTGGTTGGCCTGTTCCATGGCGGCCCAGGCTTCAGGGCAGATGCCGGAATAGTTGTCGCTGGCGAATTGTTGGCTCTTGTCGGTCATGGCCTGCTTCCGTGGTCGAGATGCCTATGGTGAAGCGTCCCGTGGTCAATGAGGGTGCGCACTTTACCCAAGATCGTCAGGTGGAGCGCACAGGATGTCGCTGTCGGGAAAATACACAGTCGAAGGGTAATTATGCACGTGAGTTCAAGGGACGGGGCACTGGATCTGCTCAAGTGGCTGGCGCTTTTGAGCATGGTCCTCGATCACCTGCGATATGTCGGTTATTCCGCCGATTGGCTGTATGTGCCGGGGCGCCTGGCCTTTCCGTGGTTCTGCCTGGCGATGGCGGTCAATCTGGCGCGCGTGCGGACTACGACGACCGGTGGCCAGTGGCGCTATCTGGGCTGGCTGTTGCTGTTCAGCGCGGTGAGTGAAATTCCTTACCGAATGTTCATTGCCAATCCCGACACCTTGAACGTGCTGCCCACCCTTGCCCTGGGCTGGCTGGTGGTTCGCGGCTGGCAGCAGCCAGTGCTTGCGTCGCGCCTGCTGGCCGTTGGCGCGGTACTGCTGGCCGGGTTTTTCTCCCAGCGATTGATGTTCGGGTTCTTTGGCGTTCTGTTGCCGCTGGCGATGTTGCTGATACTGCAACGGCCATGGTATTTCGCGCTGTTGGCGGGGTTGGTGTGCCTGGCGGCCAACCAATGGCAGGTGCTGTATTACGCCGCCCGACTGGGCAATGTCGCGGCGATTCCGGCCATCGTCACGTGTCTGATCGCGCCATGGCTCGGGCTGTTCTTGTTGCGACATGCAAAGGGCGCAAAACCACCACCGATGCGGCGTTGGGCGTATGCGCTTTATCCCGCGCATTTCCTCGCTCTTCTGGCGGTACGTCAGGTTGTCGCATGACCCTGTGGGAGCGGGCTTGCTCGCGAAAGCGGAGTGTCAGTCACTTCAATGCTTACTGATACACCGCTTTCGCGAGCAAGCCCGCTCCCACAAGGGATCCATTCTGATTTGAGGTTTGTGTTCGGCATGCCATTTCCCGCCATGTCGTAAACGCACCTTTGCGTGGCGCCCGTAGGCATTTGACGACTCCAAGCCAGTCATACCATCGCTATCAAAGGGCACTGCCAAAAAACCAGTGCCTCACCGAGACGAATGGCGCACCGCCGCCGCTGGGAGAGACGCGATGTTCAGCAAGCAAGACCAGATCCAGGGTTACGACGATGCACTGCTGGCGGCGATGAATGCCGAAGAGCAACGTCAGGAAGATCACATCGAGCTGATCGCGTCGGAGAACTACACCAGCAAACGCGTCATGGAAGCGCAAGGCAGTGGCCTGACCAACAAATACGCCGAAGGCTATCCGGGCAAGCGCTACTACGGCGGTTGTGAGCACGTCGACAAGGTTGAAGCACTGGCCATCGAGCGCGCCAAGCAACTGTTCGGCGCCGATTACGCCAACGTGCAGCCGCACTCCGGTTCCTCGGCCAACAGCGCCGTGTACCTGGCCCTGATTCAGGCCGGCGACACCATCCTCGGCATGAGCCTGGCCCACGGCGGTCACCTGACCCACGGCGCCAAAGTGTCGTCCTCGGGCAAGCTGTACAACGCCGTGCAGTACGGCATCGACACCAAGACCGGTCTGATCGATTACGACGAAGTCGAGCGCCTGGCCGTCGAGTGCAAGCCGAAGATGATCGTTGCCGGCTTCTCCGCCTATTCCAAGACCCTCGACTTCCCGCGCTTCCGCCAGATTGCCGACAAGGTGGGTGCACTGCTGTTCGTCGACATGGCCCACGTTGCCGGTCTGGTCGCTGCCGGTCTGTACCCGAACCCGCTGCCTTACGCCGACGTGGTCACCACCACGACCCACAAGACCCTTCGCGGTCCACGTGGTGGCCTGATCCTGGCCAAGTCCAACGAAGAAATCGAGAAGAAGCTCAACGCGGCAGTGTTCCCGGGTGCCCAGGGCGGCCCGCTGATGCACGTGATCGCTGGTAAGGCGGTGTGCTTCAAGGAAGCGCTGGAGCCTGGCTTCAAGGTCTACCAGCAACAAGTGATCGACAACGCCCAGGCCATGGCCGGCGTGTTTATCAAACGCGGCTACGATGTAGTGTCCGGCGGTACCGACAACCACCTGTTCCTGGTCAGTCTGATCCGTCAGGGCCTGACCGGCAAAGAGGCGGATGCCGCCCTCGGTCGCGCCCACATCACCGTGAACAAGAACGCTGTCCCGAACGATCCACAGTCGCCGTTCGTGACCTCCGGCCTGCGCATCGGCACCCCGGCGGTCACCACTCGCGGCTTCAAGGTGACCCAGTGCGTCACGCTGGCCGGCTGGATCTGCGACATCCTCGACAACCTCGGCGACGCCGATGTCGAGGCCAACGTCGCCGAGCAAGTGGCAGCCCTGTGCGCGGACTTCCCGGTTTATCGCTGAGTGCGGTTTTGGAGTAAATGACTATGCAACGCTACTCGGGCTTCGGCCTCTTCAAACACTCTCTCAGCCATCATGAAAACTGGCAGAAAATGTGGCGCACGCCGACCCCTAAAAAGGTCTACGACGTGGTCATCGTCGGTGGTGGCGGGCATGGTCTCGCCACGGCCTACTACCTGGCCAAGGAACACGGCATCACCAACGTGGCCGTGGTCGAGAAAGGCTGGCTGGGCGGCGGTAACACCGCGCGCAACACCACCATCGTTCGCTCCAACTACCTGTGGGACGAGTCGGCGCACCTGTACGAACACGCGATGAAACTGTGGGAAGGCCTGTCCCAGGACCTGAACTACAACGTGATGTTCTCCCAGCGCGGCGTCTACAACCTGTGCCACACGCTTCAAGACATCCGTGATTCCGAGCGTCGGGTCAGCGCCAACCGCCTCAACGGCGTGGACGGCGAATTGCTCGATGCCAAACAAGTGGCCGACGAGATTCCGTACCTCGACTGCTCGAAGAACACTCGCTACCCGGTGATGGGCGCGACCGTCCAGCGTCGCGGCGGCGTGGCCCGTCACGATGCCGTGGCCTGGGGCTTTGCCCGGGCTGCCGACGCCCTCGGCGTGGACCTGATCCAGCAGACCGAAGTGATCGGTTTCCGCAAGGAAAACGGCGTGTGCATCGGCGTTGAAACCAACAAGGGTTTCATCGGCGCCAAGCGCGTCGGCGTAGTGACCGCCGGTAACTCCGGGCACATGGCCAAGCTCGCAGGTTTCCGCCTGCCGATCGAATCCCACCCGCTGCAAGCGCTGGTGTCCGAGCCGATCAAGCCAATTATCGACAGCGTGATCATGTCCAACGCCGTGCACGGCTACATCAGCCAGTCCGACAAGGGCGACCTGGTAATCGGCGCCGGTATCGACGGCTACAACGGCTACGGCCAGCGTGGTTCATACCCGGTGATCGAGCACACCATCCAGGCCATCGTCGAGATGTTCCCGGTCTTGTCCCGCGTACGCATGAACCGTCAGTGGGGCGGCATCGTCGACACCACGCCGGATGCCTGCCCGATCATTTCGAAAACCCCGGTACCGAACATGTTCTTCAACTGCGGTTGGGGCACCGGCGGCTTCAAGGCCACCCCTGGCTCGGGCAACGTGTTTGCCGCGAGCCTGGCCAAGGGTGAAATGCACCCATTGGCCGCACCTTTCTCCATCGACCGTTTCCACAACGGTGCGTTGATCGATGAACACGGCGCTGCTGCGGTTGCCCACTAACAGGAGAAATCCCCATGTTGCATATCTTCTGTCCTCACTGCGGCGAACTGCGCTCCGAAGAGGAATTCCACGCATCCGGCCAGGCGCACATCCCGCGTCCACTGGATCCGAACACCTGCACCGACGAGGAGTGGGGCGACTACATGTTCTTCCGCGATAACCCGCGCGGTCTGCACCACGAGCTGTGGGATCACGTCGCCGGTTGCCGTCAGTACTTCAACGTCACCCGTGACACCGTGACCTACGAGATTCTCGAAACCTACAAGATCGGCGCCAAGCCACAATTCACCGACAAGACCGATAGCCCGAAAGCGGCCAGCACGGCTCTGGGAGAGAAGGTATGAGCCAGATCAATCGCCTGTCCAACGGCGGACGGATCGACCGCAACAAAGTCTTGACCTTCACCTTCAACGGCCAGAACTACAAAGGCTTCGAAGGCGACTCCCTGGCCGCTGCATTGCTGGCCAACGGCGTCGACATCATTGGTCGCAGCTTCAAGTATTCCCGTCCGCGCGGCATTTTCGCCGCGGGCGCTGAAGAGCCAAACGCGGTGCTGCAGATCGGCGCCACCGAAGCCACGCAGATCCCGAACGTGCGTGCCACGCAACAGGCGCTGTACCAAGGCCTGGTCGCCACCAGCACCAACGGCTGGCCGAGCGTGAACAACGACATGATGGGGATTCTCGGCAAGGTCGGCGGCAAGCTGATGCCACCGGGCTTCTACTACAAAACCTTCATGTACCCGCAATCGTTCTGGATGACTTACGAGAAGTACATCCGCAAGGCTGCCGGCCTGGGCCGCTCGCCGACCGAGAACGATCCGGACACCTACGACTACATGAACCAGCACTGCGACGTGCTGATCGTCGGCGCCGGCCCTGCTGGCCTGGCCGCTGCACTGGCGGCTGCGCGCAGTGGTGCCCGGGTGATCCTCGCCGATGAGCAGGAAGAGTTCGGCGGCAGCCTGCTCGATTCCCGCGAAAGCCTCGACGGCAAGCCTGCGACTGAGTGGGTCGCCAGCGTCATCGACGAACTGAAGAACACCCCGGACGTGCTGCTGTTGCCGCGCGCCACCGTCAACGGCTACCACGACCACAACTTCCTGACCATTCACGAGCGCCTGACCGATCACCTCGGCGACCGTGCACCGATTGGCCAGGTGCGTCAGCGCATCCACCGGGTCCGCGCCAAGCGTGTGGTGCTGGCGACCGGCGCTCACGAGCGTCCACTGGTCTACGGCAACAACGACGTGCCGGGCAACATGCTCGCCGGCGCCATTTCGACCTACGTGCGCCGTTACGGCGTGGCACCGGGCAAGAAGCTGGTGCTGTCGACCAACAACGACCACGCCTACCGCGTTGCCCTGGATTGGCTCGATGCCAGCCTGCAAGTGGTGGCCATTGCCGACGCCCGCAGCAATCCACGTGGTGCGCTGGTGGAAGAAGCCCGCGCCAAAGGTATCCGCATCCTCACCGGCAGCGCCGTGATAGAGGCCCGTGGCAGCAAGCACGTGACCGCTGCCCGCGTGGCCGCCATCGATGTCAAGGCGCACACCGTGACCAGCCCTGGCGAATGGCTCGACTGCGACGTGGTGGCCAGCTCCGGTGGCTACAGCCCGGTGGTTCACCTGGCTTCGCACTTGGGTGGCAAGCCGATCTGGCGTGAAGACATCCTCGGTTTCGTACCGGGTGAAGCACCGCAGAAACGCGTGTGCGTCGGTGGCATCAACGGCGTCTATGGCCTCGGCGATTCCCTGGCCGACGGTTTTGAAGGAGGCGCTCGCGCCGCCGCTGAAGCCGGGTTCCAGACCGTCGAAGGCTTGCTGCCAAAAGCCCTGAGCCGTCTCGAAGAGCCGACCCTGGCGCTGTTCCAGGTGCCCCATGAAAAGAACACCGCACGGGCACCGAAGCAATTCGTCGACCTGCAAAACGACGTCACCGCCGCCGCTATCGAACTGGCGACCCGTGAAGGTTTCGAGTCGGTCGAGCACGTCAAGCGCTACACCGCGCTGGGCTTCGGCACCGATCAGGGCAAGCTCGGCAACGTCAACGGCCTGGCCATCGCCGCCCGCTCGCTGAACGTGACCATCCCGCAGATGGGCACCACCATGTTCCGTCCGAACTACACACCGGTGACTTTCGGCGCCGTGGCCGGCCGTCACTGTGGGCACATCTTCGAGCCTGTGCGCTACACCGCCCTGCATCAATGGCACCTGAAAAACGGCGCCGAGTTCGAAGACGTCGGCCAGTGGAAACGTCCGTGGTACTTCCCGAAATCCGGTGAAGACCTGCATGCCGCCGTGAAGCGCGAATGCAAAGCCGTGCGCGACAGCGTCGGCCTGCTGGACGCTTCGACCCTGGGCAAGATTGACATCCAGGGCCCGGACACTCGCGAGTTCCTCAACCGCGTCTACACCAACGCCTGGACCAAGCTCGATGTGGGCAAGGCCCGTTACGGCCTGATGTGCAAAGAAGACGGCATGGTCTTCGACGACGGTGTGACGGCTTGCCTGGCCGACAACCATTTCGTCATGACCACCACCACCGGCGGCGCGGCTCGCGTCCTGCAGTGGCTGGAGCTGTACCACCAGACCGAATGGCCGGACATGAAGGTGTACTTCACCTCCGTGACCGACCACTGGGCAACCATGACCTTGTCCGGGCCGAACAGCCGCAAGCTGCTCAGCGAAGTCACCGACATCGACCTGAGCAACGAAGCCTTCCCGTTCATGACCTGGAAAGAAGGTCTGGTGGGTGGTGTGCCGGCGCGGGTATTCCGGATTTCGTTTACCGGTGAACTGTCGTACGAAGTCAACGTGCAAGCCGACTATGCGATGGGCGTGCTGGAAAAAATCGTCGACGCTGGCAAGAAGTACAACCTGACCCCGTACGGCACTGAAACCATGCACGTGCTGCGGGCCGAGAAGGGCTTCATCATCGTCGGTCAGGACACTGACAGCTCGATGACCCCGGACGACCTGAACATGGGCTGGTGTGTCGGTCGCACCAAACCGTTCTCGTGGATCGGCTGGCGTGGCATGAACCGTGAGGACTGTGTGCGTGATCAGCGCAAACAGCTGGTTGGCCTGAAGCCGATCGATCCGAACAAATGGCTGCCGGAAGGTGCGCAACTGGTGTTCAACACCAAGCAAGCCATCCCGATGACCATGGTCGGTCACGTGACTTCCAGTTACCTGCACAACTCCCTGGGTTATTCGTTCGCCATGGGCGTGGTCAAGGGCGGGTTGCAGCGCATGGGTGAGCGAGTGTTCGCACCGCTGGCCGACGGCAGCGTGATCGAGGCGGAAATCGTTTCTTCGGTGTTCTTCGATCCGAAAGGCGAACGCCAGAACGTGTGATTGCCGGATGTGGTTTTGACTGTAGGAGCCAGCTTGCTGGCGATGAACGATAACGCGGTGCATCTGATACACCGCGTCGTTTGGATCGCCAGCAAGCCGGCTCCTACAGGAGGCGACCGCACTATCAACAGAATTCAAGACAGGTGCTTTATGACCGCAGCCAATGTTTACCAACAACGCCCAACCTCCGGGGCCAAGGCCGAGTCGTCGCTGCATCACGCCGATCTCGCCAGCCTGGTGGGCAAGGGTCGCAAGAACGCCGGCGTGATCGTGCGTGAGAAAAAACTCCTCGGCCACCTGACCATTCGTGGCGATGGCCACGACGCCGCGTTTGCCGCAGGCGTGCACAAAGCCCTGGGCATCGAATTGCCGGGTGCGCTGACTGTCATCGTCAAAGGCGAAACCAGCCTGCAATGGATGGGACCGGATGAGTGGCTGCTGATCGTGCCGACCGGTGAAGAACTGGCCGCCGAGCAGAAACTGCGCGAAGCGCTGGGCGATCTGCACATTGCAATCGTCAACGTCAGCGGTGGCCAGCAAGTCATCGAACTGAGCGGCCCGAACGTGCGCCAGGTGCTGATGAAGTCCACCAGCTACGACGTGCACCCGAACAACTTCCCGGTGGGCAAAGCCGTCGGCACGGTGTTCGCCAAGTCGCAACTGATGATCCGCCACACCGCCGAAGACACCTGGGAACTGCTGATTCGTCGCAGCTTCTCGGATTACTGGTGGCTGTGGTTGCAGGATGCTTCTGCCGAGTATGGGCTTAGCGTTCAGGCCTGATCACACCCGACCCTGTAGGAGCGAGCCTGCTCGCGATGGACTTCAGAGCGACGCGTTGAATCAGGAAGTACGCGTCATCGTTGACCTCCATCGCGAGCAAGCTCGCTCCTACAGGAGGCATCTACCGCATTCAAAGGAGTCACCGCACCATGAGCCGCGCCCCAGACACATGGATTCTGACCGCCGACTGCCCGAGTGTGCTCGGCACCGTGGACGCGGTGACCCGCTTTCTGTTCGAGCAGGGCTGCTACGTCACCGAGCACCATTCCTTCGACGACCGGCTCTCGGGCCGTTTCTTCATTCGAGTGGAGTTCCGTCAACCCGATGGCTTCGACGAACAGTCGTTCCGCGCGGGCCTGGCCGAGCGTGGCGAAGCGTTTGGCATGATCTTCGAACTGACCGCGCCGAACTATCGACCGAAGGTGGTGATCATGGTCTCCAAGGCCGATCACTGCCTCAACGACTTGCTCTACCGCCAGCGCATCGGCCAGTTGTCGATGGATGTGGCCGCCGTGGTCTCCAACCACCCGGACCTCAAGCCACTGGCCGACTGGCACCAGATTCCGTACTACCACTTCCCGCTGGACCCGAACGACAAACCGTCGCAAGAGCGTCAGGTGTGGCAGGTGATCGAGGAGTCCGGCGCCGAACTGGTGATTCTTGCGCGTTACATGCAGGTGTTGTCGCCGGAACTGTGCCGCAAGCTCGATGGCAAGGCGATCAATATCCACCACTCCCTGCTGCCCGGGTTCAAGGGTGCCAAGCCCTATCACCAGGCCTACAACAAGGGCGTGAAACTGGTGGGCGCCACGGCGCATTACATCAACAACGATCTCGATGAAGGCCCGATCATTGCCCAGGGCGTCGAGGCAGTGGACCACAGCCATTACCCGGAAGACCTGATCGCCAAGGGGCGGGATATCGAAGGGCTGACGTTGGCGCGGGCGGTTGGGTATCACATTGAGCGACGAGTGTTTTTGAACGCTAATCGCACCGTTGTTCTTTAGGTTTTTGGGGCCGCTTCGCAGCCCATCGCCAGCAAGCCGGCTCCTACAGGATTGCGGTCGGCGCAGCGATCCCTTGTAGGAGCCGGCTTGCTGGCGATGAGGCCCACACGAACAACACAAAACACACAGGCAACACCCAGAGCAATCAACGCGGCGCCGATCCCTGGTGACGCGACCGCTACATAAAAACAACAGCGAGGTGAAAGCATGTCTGGCAATCGTGGTGTGGTGTATCTCGGCGCTGGCAAGGTCGAAGTACAGAAAATCGACTATCCGAAAATGCAGGACCCGCGTGGCAGGAAGATCAACCACGCCGTCATCCTGCGTGTGGTTTCCACCAACATCTGTGGTTCCGACCAGCACATGGTGCGCGGTCGTACCACCGCTCAAACCGGCCTGGTACTGGGCCACGAAATCACCGGCGAAGTGATCGAGAAGGGCAGCGACGTCGAGAACCTGCAAATCGGCGACCTGGTATCCGTACCGTTCAACGTCGCTTGCGGGCGCTGCCGTTCCTGCAAAGAGATGCACACCGGCGTGTGCCTGAGCGTCAACCCGGCGCGTCCGGGCGGTGCCTATGGTTATGTCGACATGGGCGACTGGACCGGCGGCCAGGCCGAATACGCCATGGTGCCGTACGCCGACTTCAACCTGCTGAAACTGCCGGATCGCGACCGGGCCATGGAAAAAATCCGTGACCTGACTTGCCTCTCCGACATCCTGCCGACCGGCTATCACGGTGCCGTGACTGCCGGCGTTGGTCCTGGCAGCACGGTGTACATCGCCGGTGCCGGTCCGGTCGGTCTGGCGGCGGCCGCATCCGCTCGCCTGCTCGGCGCGGCAGTGGTGATCGTCGGTGACGTCAACACCGTGCGCCTGGCCCACGCCAAGGCCCAAGGCTTCGAGATCGCCGACCTTTCCCTGGACACTCCGCTGCACGAACAGATCGCCGCGTTGCTGGGCGAGCCGGAAGTGGATTGTGCCATCGACGCCGTCGGCTTCGAAGCCCGTGGCCACGGCCATGACGGCGTGAAACACGAAGCCCCGGCCACCGTGCTCAACTCGCTGATGGGCGTGGTGCGGGTGGCAGGCAAGATCGGCATTCCCGGCCTCTACGTGACCGAAGACCCGGGTGCTGTCGACGCTGCCGCGAAAATGGGCAGCCTGAGCATTCGCTTCGGTCTGGGCTGGGCCAAGTCCCACAGCTTCCACACCGGCCAGACCCCGGTGATGAAGTACAACCGCGCGCTCATGCAAGCGATCATGTGGGACCGCATCAACATCGCCGAAGTGGTGGGCGTTCAGGTGATCAGCCTGGATCAGGCACCGCAGGGTTATGGCGAGTTCGATGCCGGCGTGCCGAAGAAATTTGTGATCGATCCGCACAAGATGTTCAGCGCGGCGTAAGCCTTCACGCAAAATGAAACGGCGACCTTCGGGTCGCCGTTTTTTTTGAGCTGTAAATCAGATCTGGTGATCGACATAACCTTGTGGCGAGGGGAGCTTGCTCCCGCTGGGCTGCGGAGCGGCCCTGAATCCTGGGTATGGGGTATATCAGCTGTACCGTGGTGGATCGTTTGCGACGGCTGCGCCGCCGAGCGGGAGCAAGCTCCCTCGCCACAGGAAAGATTTATCGCCTTCAGAGCGTCGCCAATGCCCCTTGATACAACACCGGCCCCGTCGGCTGCCCAGTCGGCGAACCACCCTTCGGTTCGAGGCTGACCGCCAGCGCAATCGGTTTACCGATCAGCGCTTTCTGCGCGTCGCTCAGCTCAACTTTGCCTTTGCCGCCCGCCGGGATCACGCCAAGGGAAATCGGTTTGCCGTCCGCCGGGATCGCCCACAACTCCAGGCTTTGCCCCGGTTCTATCGCTGCCAGTGTCAGCGGTTCGACTTGCAGGTAATCGGCATGGGCCAGAACACGCAACGCCGGTTGGGCGTCGGCGCCGGCCAGGGTCGCGCTGTAGTGGGCATCGTCGCGGGTGTAGATCACACCAAGGGTCAAGGCGATCAGCAGCGAGCAAACCGCCGCCGTCACTCGCAGCCAATTCCAGAACGGCCGTTTCGCCGGCACATGCAATTCTTGCGGGTCGATCCGCGCGGTAATGCCTTGCCAGACGCGATCCGGTACCGGCTGCTCCGGCAGGGCGTCGGTCAGGCTGGCCAGGCTTTCCTGCCAATGCGCCAATTCCGCGCGCAAGGTCGCATCTTCCAGCAACAGCTGTTCGAAACGCCGGCGCGCGGTGGCGGGCATCAGGCCAATGGCATAGTCGGCGGCGAGGGCGCGGCGCAGGGTCGGGGTTCGATAGTTCATGATTCAAGGCACCTGCGCAGGCGTTCCATGCCGCGGCGAATCCAGGATTTCACCGAGCCTAGCGGCGCGGCCAGGTGTTCGGCCAGTTCCGAGCATGACAGTCCCTGAAAATAGGCGACGGTAATCGACTGGCGCTGCATGCCTTCGAGGCTATCCAGGCAGCGGCTCAAGGCGCTGGCGTCGCGGGCACTGGCCAGTTGCTCGTGGGCCGATGGGCTTTCATCCATGAGCATCTGTTCTTCGAGATTGCTCAATGGCCGATCGCGATGTTTGCGCAACTGGTCGATGGCTTGATGACGGGTGATGTTGATCATCCAGGTCAACGGCGCCGACAGATGCGCTTCGTAGCGCGATGCATTGTTCCAGATGCGCACGAAGCTCTCTTGCAGCACCTCTTCGGCCAGGTCCGGCCGGCCCATGAAGCGCAGCGCTACCCCGTGCAGACGCGGGCCGACGCTGCGGTACAGCGTCTCGAACGCGCGGCGGTCGCCCAGTGAACACTGGGCCAGCAGTTGCCTGAGCTGATCGGCGTCGGTGATGGGAATAGCGGTTCTCCCGGAAAGCGGGGCAAGGGGCCGGTTGCAGGCAGAGGTTAGTTCACGGTGCGCAGTTGTTCCATTCACGGCGAACACCCCGGGAGTACCGCCGGCCCCTAAGCGCGGGGACGGCGGTATGGCTCAGCTTTTCGGCATCAGCACCTTGTCGATGACCTGTATCACCCCGTTGGACTGGTACACGTCATAGGTGGTGATGTCCGCGACGTCGCCCTTTTCATCCTTGATGGTGATGTTGTGCGGGCCGTTCATCATTGCCCACAGTTTGCCGCCGGCAACCGTCGTCAGTTCGGCCTTGCCACCACCGGCCCTGATCTTCTCGGCCAGGGTCATCATGTCGAGTTTTCCGGCGACCACGTGGTAGGTGAGGAGGTGGGTCAGCGTGGCCTTGTTGGCCGGTTTGAGCAGGGTGTCGACGGTACCGGCGGGCAGGGCGGTGAAGGCCGAATTGACCGGGGCGAACACGGTGAACGGGCCTTTACCCTTGAGGGTGTCGACCAGGCCGGCGGCTTTTACCGCGGCCACCAGGGTGGTGTGATCGGCGGAGTTCACTGCGTTATCGACGATGTCCTTGCTCGGTAGCATGGCCTGGCCACCGACCGTGACGGTGTCGTGGCCCATGTCCGCCGCTAGCGCGGTGTTCAGGACGAGTCCGCCACCAAGGGCCAGGGTCAGCAGGCTGGCAATCAATGGCGTTTTGATCGAAGTGCGTTTCATGGTGATGATCCTTGTGATGAGAATCGGCCAGGAGTGTCTGTCCGTGCTTGATATACGCGGGAGACGTCAGACTGGATGCAGGGCGCGGGAATTTTTCCTGTAGGAGCGAGCTTGCTCGCGATGGACTCCAGGCCAACGCGTTAATCCAGGAAGTACGCGTTATCGTTAACGTTCATCGCGAGCGAGCTCGCTCCTACAGGGGGCTGGGAACAATCCTCGGGGATACCAGTCCAATGCACAGTTTTTCGCCGCCCATTGCCGGGCGGTGTTCATAGAGGATGTCTGAATGAAGGTTTTACGCGGTTTTGCCCTGGCATCGCTCTTGACCCTGGCGGTCAGTCCGGCCTTTGCACAGTTCAACCTGAGCGATGCGGCCAGCGCGATTGCGGGCATGCAGGGCGGTGACGCGGCTGCGACTGCCGCACCAACGCCGCAGACAGCCGACCTGCTGAGCACGCTCAGTCAATTGAACATCACCCCACAGCAAGCCGTTGGCGGTGCCGGGGCGATGCTGGGGCTGGCGAAGAATCAGTTGAGTTCGACCGATTACTCGGAACTGGCCAAAAGCGTGCCGGGCATCGACATGCTCTCGGGCGGCGGTGAGTTGGGCGCGCTGGCCGGCCTGCTCGGTTCCAGCGGCAAAGCGGCAGGGCTGGATAACGCCCTGGGCAACGTCAAGGACACCAACGACCTGAACAACGCCTTCAGCGCCCTGGGCATGGACAGCGGCATGATCGGCCAGTTTGCTCCGGTGCTCCTGCAATACTTCGGCCAGCAGGGCGTCGGCGGTTCGTTGCTGGGCAGCCTGGGCAGCATCTGGGGCGCCGGCACCGCCGGTAGCTGATTCAGCGAGGCTCGGCGCGCAAGGCGTCGATGCGCTGGTCCTTCTCGATCCAGAGCTGGTTGACCCAGTTCTGGATTTTTTCGCGAAACAGCGGATCGTTTTCGTAATCGCCCTGCCACAGCGTCGGGTCGAGTTCGCGGGTCTTTATGTCGATGATGACCCTTGGCACATTGCCGCTGATCAAGTCCCAGAACCCCGGAATCTTCTGCTGCGGGTAAACCACCGTCACATCGAGAACGGCGTCCAGTTGTTCGCCCATCGCGGCCAGCACAAAGGCCACCCCGCCGGCCTTGGGCTTGAGCAAGTGAGTGAATGGCGACTGCTGTTGAGCGCTTTTCACTGCAGTGAAACGCGTACCTTCCAGATAGTTGACCACCGTCACCGGTTGGCGCTTGAACAGCTCGCAGGCTTGTCTGGTGATCTCCAGATCTTTGCCCGCCAGTTCCGGGTGCTTGGCCAGGAACGCCTTGCTGTAGCGCTTCATGAACGGGTAATCCAGCGCCCACCACGCCAGGCCGAGGAAAGGCACCCAGATCAGCTCTTTCTTGAGGAAGAATTTGAAGAACGGCGTGCGCCGGTTCAGCGTCTGGATCAGCGCCGGGATGTCGACCCAGGATTGATGGTTGCTGATCACCAGATACGAGGTATCGCGGCGCAGATCGTCACCGCCACGGATGTCCCATTGGGTGGGGATACACAGGCGGAAAATCAGCTTGTCGAATTCCGACCAGGTCTCGGCGATCCACATCACCGCCCATGAGGCGTAATCGCGAAAGCGGCCGGGCAGGATCAGTTTGAGCAGGGCAAACACCATCAACGGCCCGATCAGGACCAGGGTATTGAGCAAAAGCAGCAGGGTCACGAAACAGCCGGTGAGCAGGCGGCGCATAAATCACTCGTGCAAGCGGTTGGGCGCGCCATGATAAGCAGCTTCGGGCGACAGGCCAAATCGGCGGTGACGAATGTTTCACTTTTGCGGCGTTATGCTGGGGTGAAATCGGATCGGCCATAGTGTTGCAGTGTTTGATCTGGCCTCTTCGCGGGCAAGCCCGCTCCCACAGGTGGTTCACTGCAGTCCATTGTGGGAGCGGGCTTGCTCGCGAAGCGAACTCAAGGCGAACGAATAGCGGGCTGACTGTCTAAAATCCCGCGATCGACGCCCATATTCCCAAGGAAGCCCATTACGTGAAATCCCTCCTTGCAGTGCTCTCCCTTATCGCCCTGCCGGTCATGGCCGCCGAGCCGACCCTGTACGGGCGTTACGAATACATCGCCCTGCCGGAAATCGGCGGGCAAGTCCTCAAGGCCAAAATGGACACCGGCGCCCTGACCGCGTCGCTGTCGGCCAGGGACATCGAAACCTTCAAGCGTGGCGGTGAAGACTGGGTGCGCTTCCGCCTCGGCACCAAGGATGCGAGCAACCAGGTCTACGAACACAAGGTCGCGCGCATCAGCAAGATCAAGACCCGTTCCGAAGAGGACGAAGAGGACAACGAAGTCGTCGCGCCGACGATGCGCCCGGTGGTCGATCTGGAACTGTGCCTGGGCAACGTCAAGCGCACCGTGGAGGTCAACCTCACCGACCGCAGCAGCTTCAACTACCCGTTGCTGATTGGCGCCAAGGCCTTGCGTGAGTTTGGCGCTGCGGTGAATCCGGCCCGGCGGTTTACGGCGGACAAGCCCGATTGCTGATTGACGGGGTCTGAGGCTTGGGGCACCGTTCGCCCACATCCCTGCCGGGCTAGGACGCCATGCCTCATATCCTGATTGTCGAAGACGAAGCGGCCATTGCCGACACCCTGATTTTCGCCCTGCAAGGCGAGGGCTTCAGCACCACCTGGCTGAGCCTCGGCGCGGCGGCGCTGGAGCATCAGCGCCAGACCCCGGCCGATCTGATCATTCTCGATATCGGCCTGCCGGACATCAGCGGCTTCGAAACCTGCAAGCAACTGCGGCGCTTCAGTGAAGTGCCGGTGATGTTCCTCAGTGCCCGGGATGGCGAGATCGATCGCGTCGTGGGCCTGGAAATCGGCGCGGATGATTACGTGGTCAAGCCGTTCAGCCCCCGGGAGGTGGCGGCGCGGGTTCGGGCGATTCTCAAGCGCATGGCACCCCGCCCGGTGAGCGAACCGTCGACGGAGCTGTTCCGCATCGATGGCGAACGCGTGCAAATCAGTTATCGCGGTCAACTGCTGACCCTGACCCGCCATGAATTCCGTCTGCTGCAATGCCTGTTGGAGCAGCCCGAACGCGTCTTCAGCCGCGAACAGTTGCTCGATGCGGTGGGCGTGGCCGCCGACGCCGGTTACGAGCGCAGCATCGACAGCCACATCAAGAGTGTGCGCGCCAAGTTGCGATTGGTGAAGGCCGATGCCGAACCGATCCAAACCCACCGTGGCCTCGGCTACAGCTACAACCCGGGACACAGCTGATGTCGCTGGGAATCCGGATTTTCCTGGTCTACGCCCTGTTCATCGGCCTGACGGGCTACTTCGTGCTCAACACGGTCGTGCAAGAAATCCGCCCCGGCGTTCGCCAGTCCACCGAAGAAACCCTGGTCGATACCGCCAACCTGATGGCCGAGATCCTGCGCGATGACTTCAAGGCCGGCACCCTCAACCAGAGCCGCTGGCCGGAGCTACTCAAGGCCTATGGTGAGCGCCAGCCTGCGGCGAAAATCTGGGGCTTGCCGAAGAACCAGGTCAACCACCGCATCTACGTCACTGACGCCAAGGGTATCGTCGTGCTGGATTCCAGCGGGGCGGCGGTGGGGCAGGACTATTCGCGCTGGAATGACGTGTACCTGACCCTGCGCGGTGAATACGGTGCTCGCTCCACGCGCAGTGACCCGAACGATCCGGGGTCTTCGGTGATGCACGTCGGTGCGCCGATTCGCGACAGCGGCCAGATCATCGGCGTGGTCTCCGTGGCCAAGCCCAACAGTTCGCTACAGCCTTATGTGGATCGCACCGAACGCCGATTGCTCGCCTATGGCGCCGGACTGATCGGACTCGGTTTGCTGTTCGGCGCGGTGTTGTCCTGGTGGCTGAGTCGCGCCCTGCGCAAACTGACGGCGTACGCTCAAGGCGTCAGTGAGGGTCGGCGGGTTGAAGTGCCACACTATCGTGGCGGTGAACTGGATCAGTTGGCCACGGCGGTGGAGCAGATGCGCACGCAGCTTGAGGGCAAGGCCTATGTCGAGCGTTACGTGCACACCTTGACCCATGAGCTGAAGAGTCCGCTGGCAGCGATTCGTGGCGCGGCGGAACTGTTGCAAGGCGATATGCCTCCGGCTCAGCGGCAACGCTTCGTTGGCAACATCGATAGCGAAAGTGTGCGCATGCAGCAGTTGATCGAGCGCTTGCTGAATCTGGCGCTAGTCGAACAGCGCCAGGGCCTGGAGGAACGCGTCGACGTGCCGCTGGCGGCATTGGTGAGTGAATTGCTGAGTGCCCAGGCGGCGCGAATCGAAACCCGTCAGTTGCAGGTGGAGCAGACGATTGCCGCCGATCTGACGCTCAGTGGCGAGCCGTTCCTGTTGCGGCAAGCATTGGGCAACCTGTTGGAAAACGCCCTGGACTTCACCCCGCCCCAAGGCTTGGTGCGCCTCAGTGCCCAGCGAATGGGCGGGCAGGTCGAGTTCAAGCTGTTCAATCAGGCCGAGGCCATTCCAGACTATGCGTTGCCAAGGCTGAGCGAGCGTTTCTACTCACTGCCGAGGCCGGACAGCGGGCGCAAAAGCACCGGGCTTGGGCTGAACTTTGTCGAGGAAGTGGTCAAGCTGCATGGCGGCACCCTGAGCATCGGGAATGTCGACGGCGGAGTGCAAGTGACAGTGCGCCTGCCTTAGGGCTGGCCCAGTCTCCACAAAGTCTCCACATTCCCTCCATTCATTCCTCACACAGCCAACCCAGACTTTCCCCATCCAAAACAGGGAGAGTCCCATGAACCGTAGCCTGACCCTAAAACTTGGGGCAATTGCCCTGTTGATTCTGTTGTTGCTGATCCCGCTTCTGATGATCAACGGCGTGATACGTGACCGTCAGCAACTGCGTGACGGCGTGCTCGACGACATCGCCCGCAGTTCCAGCTTCAGCCAGCAAGTCAGCGGTCCGTTGATGGTGGTGCCGTATCGCAAAGTGGTGCGCACCTGGAAGACCCGTGAAAAAACCAACGAGCGTTATCAGGACATCAGCGAAGAGCGCGGTCGTCTGTATTTCCTGCCGGAACGCTTCGAACTCGACGGCCAGGTGCAGACCGAGTTGCGCTCCCGGGGGATTTACCAGGCGCGGCTGTTTCATGCCGACAATCGCATCAGTGGGCGTTTTTCGCTGCCGGCGCGGCTCGGTATCAAGGAGGACTTTGCCGATTACCGGTTCGATCAGCCGTTCCTCGCCGTTGGCATCAGCGATATCCGTGGTATCGAAAATGCCTTGAAACTCGAACTCGACGGCCAGAGCCTGGACTTCATTCCCGGTAGCCAGGTCGGCTGGCTGGGTGAGGGCGTGCACGTGACGCTGCCGGCGCTGAATACTGAGCAGGCTGCGGAACTGGATTTCGGGTTTGACCTGCGCCTGCAAGGCACGGGCGTGTTGCAGGTATTGCCGGTGGGTAAAACCAGTACAGTCTCGTTGAGTGCCGACTGGCCTCACCCAAGCTTCATCGGCAACTATCTGCCGGCCCAGCGTAAAGTCACCGATCAGGGGTTCACCGCCAGTTGGCAGGCGTCGTTCTTCTCTACCAATTTGCAGGAGGCCTTGAGCAGTTGCGTCACTGGCGGTGACTGCGCAGCCTTCAGCGGCCGCAGCTTCGGGGTGAGCTTCATCGACCCGGTGGATCAGTACCTGAAAAGCGACCGGGCGATCAAGTACGCGCTGCTGTTCATCGTCCTGACGTTCGCCGGTTTTTTCCTCTTCGAAGTACTGAAAAGCCTGGCCGTACACCCGGTGCAATACGCACTGGTGGGGGTGGCCCTGGCGTTCTTTTATCTGCTGTTACTGTCGTTGTCCGAGCACATCGGTTTTGGCCTGGCGTATCTGTTGTCGGCGGCTGGTTGCGTGTCGTTGATCGGTTTTTATGTGTGCCATGTCCTGCGCAGCGTCGTGAACGGGTTGAGCTTCTCCGCGGGGCTGGCGGCGTTGTATGGCCTGCTTTATGGCGTGTTGAGCGCCGAGGATTACGCACTGCTGATGGGCTCATTGCTGCTGTTCGGTCTGTTGGGCGTGTTCATGGTGCTGACCCGCAAGCTGGACTGGTACGGAATCGGGCAGAACGCGGCCAAGCCGGTAGCGTTTGAAGTGGGAGCGGTGGAATGAGCCGGTCGTTGGGGTTGCGCGAGGATCAGCGAGAAGGGAGGGTGTTGGCGACGCTGGTTGCCGGGTTGTTTGCGTTAGATCCAGCTCGCTCCCACATGAGGCCACAGTCAAAGGTGGGAGCGAGCCTGCTCGCGAACAGGCCAGTACCGTCAGCGAAGATTTAAACCTTGGGCATCGTCGCAATCATCGAAGGCCGCTGACTCACTTCGAAATACCACGCCGCCAACTGCGGGTTCACCGTGCGCCAATCCAGATCCGGATGGCGCAGGTCCAGGTAACCCAGTGCACAGGCCACACTGATCGCGGCCACGTCGAAGTGGCAAGTCAGTTCGGCAATCGCGTCCTTTTCCAGCAATGCCAGGGCACGGCGGATCTTGTCGCGCTGGCCCTCGAGCCATTCGTCCCAGTGTTTTTCCGGGGCGCGCAGGGCGACTTCGTAGCGCACCAGCACGGCTGCGTCCATGATCCCGTCGGCCAGCGAAGCGAGCGTCAGGCGCCGCCAGCGAGCCGAGCCTTCGCGGGGGATCAGCGGGTTGCCGACGTGCTGCTGATCGAGGTAGTCGAGGATGACTCGGCTGTCATGGATGATGTTGCCGTCGGCCAGGCGCAGGGCCGGGATCTTGCCCAGGGGGTTGTCTTCGATCAGCGTGAGGTCGGGGTTGACCGGGGTGAGTACGCTGGTCTGCAACGCCACGCGGTCTTGCTGACCGGTTTCGTGCAGCAGCACCATGACTTTGCGAACGAAGGGGGAAAGGGGGTTGTGGTACAGGGTCATGCTCGGGGCGGACATGGCAGCGTCTCGATCGGTGGCGGTGTCACGCAGCATAACGTGTGGATGCGATAGCTCAAGATCACCGTCACCTGTAGGAGCGAGCCTGCTCGCGAAAAACCTGAGGGCGCCGCTTGGTGTCAGGTGCCCAGCGTCATCGTTAACGACCTTCGCGAGCAGGCTCGCTCCTACAGGGGTTGCGTTTTAGCTGGCGGGTTGCAGTGTCTGCCCGGCTTGCGGCCCCGAAACAGCCTGTGGCTTGATCTCACGGGCCACGGTCCAGACGATGAACGCAGCGACGATGTCGAAAATCGCCAGTACCACGAACAGCGGGCTGTAGCCGATCTTGGTCACCATCACGCCAAACACCAGGGTGAACGCGGCCGCGCCCAGGTAACCGAACATGCCGCCCATGCCGGTGGCGGTGGCCACTTCGTTCTTGCCGAACGAGTCAGAGGTGATCGCATACAGCGCGCCGGACAAGGTCTGGTGCGCGAAGCCGCCGATGCACAGCAGCGCAATCGCAGTGTAGGGGCTGGCGACCAGGCCGATGCAGGCCGGGCCGATCATGCACGAGGCGCCGAACAGCAGGACCATCTTGCGCGAGGTGAACAGCGACACGTTGCAGTACTTGTGGAAGAACGGGCTCAGGTAACCGCCGAGCACGCAGCCGAGGTCGGCGGCGAGGAACGGCAGCCAGGCGAACATCGCGATCTCTTTGATGTTCATGTGCCGTTCGGTCATCAGGTACAGCGGAATCCACGCGTTGAAGGTCTGCCAGGCCGGCTCGGAGAGCATGCGCGCACTGGCGATGGCGTAGAAGTTGCGGCTGCCGATGATCTTTTTCCAGTTGCCTTTTTGCTTGGCCGTGTCTTTGAAGTGATCTTCCTGACCGCTGAGGATGTAGTCGCGTTCTTCGTCGCTCAGGCGCTTCTGGTCCCGTGGGTGCTTGTAGAGGACCATCCACAGGAAAGTCCAGGCCACGCCCAGGCCGCCCACGATCAGGAACGCCAGTTCCCAGCCGCTGTGCAGGATCGCCCAGACCACCAGCGGCGGCGCCAGTACGGCACCAATCGACGAACCAATGTTGAACCAGCCGATGGCCACCGAGCGCTCTTTGGCCGGGAACCATTCAGTCGACGTCTTGACCGCCGCCGGCAAACCCGCCGCTTCGGTCAGGCCAAGCAGGCCGCGGACAAAGGCTAGGCCCTGCCAACCGGTCGCCAGGGCTGCCAGCGCGCAGGCAATCGACCAGGCAAAGGCGAAAATGGCGAAGCCCATTTTGGTGCCGATGGCATCGATGATGTAGCCGGCCACCGGTTGCATCAGCGCATAACACACCTGCCACGCGACGACGATGTGCGAGTACTGCTCGGTGGAGATGTTCATTTCGCTCATCAGGGTCGGAGCGGCCACTGACAGGGTATTGCGAGCCAGGTAGTTGACCATCAGGCCGGCCGTCACAAGGCCGACCATCCACCAGCGGATGCCTTTGACTTTCATCACTTCACCATCATTTTTTTGGATTTATTTTTGGTGCCGCATTTGTTGTAGGTTGTCGTACAACATGCGTCTTTATAGAAGCGCAAGGGTAAAACTGTCAACAGATATGTCAGAGGATTTGCAGGGAGAGGCGACGGGTGGGGAGTGTTGTCATCGTATGACTGGCGAATACTTGAGACTTGTCACGGGACCTGTGGGAGCGGGCTTGCTCGCGAAAGCGGTGTGTCAGTCGCCATTGATGTTGGTAGACACACCGCATTCGCGAGCAAACCCGCCCCCACAAGGGGTCAGCGGCGTTGCAAGAGACCGCGCAGCCCTAGAATGGCGGGGATCCCCAAGCCCACCCAGCTCAGCGAATCCCACACCCCATCCCCGAGCAACGCGGCGAACAACCCTGCCGCGCTGAGCAGCGCGATTCCGGTTGGAATGGCAAAGACTTTCCAGAAGTTCGACTGCCGGGGCTTCATGCCGCGCTCTCCGCTTTTTCCAGCACTGGCCGCGCAGCCTTGCGCCGCACTACCCACAGGTACACCCCGCTGCTGAGCACGATGATGGTCAGCACATCGAGGGTCGCCCAGAGGATTTGCATCGGCATGCCGCCGTAGTCTCCGAAGTGCAGAGGCTGCGACATGCCCATGGCGTCCATGTACCACGGTCGTTCGGCCACGGCAGTGACTTGCAGGGTGCTGGCGTCGATCAGTACCGGGGTCAACAGGTGCGAGGTCAGGTGCGTGCTGCCTTTCATGAACACCGCGTAATGGTGCTCGCTGGAAAACCGCGTGCCGGGGAACGCGATGAAGTCCGGCTGCATGCCCGGCGCGACATCCTTGGCGATGTCGAGCAAACGGGTGGCCGGCGCCAGTTGCGTCAGCGGCGGCGCGTCGCGGTAGGGAGCGACCATGGCGCTCAGGCTGTCGTTGCGCCAGGCGGCAATGATCAGGTCGGCGCAGGCACTGATCACGCCGGTCACGCCAACCACCAGGGCCCAGGTCAAGGTCACCACACCGATCAGGTTATGCAGGTCGAGCCAGCGCAGGCGCGTGGATTTGTCCTGGCGCACGGTGGCGAACTTCAAGCGGCGCATGAACGGCAGGTACAGCACCGTGCCGGAAACGATCGCCACCACGAACAGAATCCCCATGAACGCCAGCAGCAACTTGCCCGGCAGCCCGGCGAACATGTCCACGTGCAGGCGCAGCATGGTCAGCATGAAACCGCCGTTGGCCGACGGCGTTTCCAGTGCTTCGCCGGTGCGAGCGTCGAGCATGAAGGTGTGGGACGAGTTCGGCTCGGTACCGGCGGTGGCGGCCATGATCGTCAGCACGGCATTGGGCTCATCGTCTTCGAAGCCGAAGTACTGCATGACTTCACCGGGACGGTGTTTTTCGGCCGCTTCTACCAACTGCTGCAAATTCAGGCGTGGAGTGTCCGCCGGCATCTCCTTCACTTGCGGCGCATCGCCCAGTAAGTGGTCGATCTCGTGGTGAAAGATCAACGGCAGGCCGGTCAGTGCCAGCAGTAACAGGAACACCGTACAAATCAGGCTGGTCCAGGTGTGGATCGTGGACCAGCGGCGGATTGTTTTACTTTTCATTTCAAAGCCTTCAGAAAAACCAAGGCCGTCCACGAAGGACGGCCTGGTCATTGGGCGTGTCAGCTCAACGCGTTACCACTTGTAGGTTGCACTGGCGACAACACTGCGCTGGTCGCCGTAGTAGCAGTAGAAGCTGTCGCAAGTCGAGATGTAGTCCTTGTCGAACAGGTTGGTCGCGTTAACGGCCAGCGAAGCGCCTTTGAGGCTGTTATCCAGGCGACCGAGGTCGTAGTGTACCGCGGCGTCGAAAACCGTGTAGGCGCCAGCCTTGCCCAGCCAGGTGTTGGCCTCATCGCCGTAGGTGTTGCCGGTGTAGCGCGCGCCGGCGCCGATGCCGAAGCCGTCGAGCACGCCGTTGTGCCAGGTGTAGTCACCCCACACCGATGCTTGCTGGTTAGGCATCAGTTGCAGGCGATTGCCCTTGAACGCGCCGTCTTGCACTTCGGATTTGGCCAAGGTGTAGGCCGCGGTGACCTTGAGGTTTTCGGTCACGTCGGAAACGGCTTCCAGCTCCAGGCCTTTGACTTTCACTTCGCCGGTCTGGCTGGTGACCGTCACGTTGCCCACGTTGTTGGTGACGGAAACGTTTTTCTGGGTCAGGTCATACACGGCCGCCGTCAGCAGGGTGTTGCTGCCCGGTGGCTGGTACTTGATCCCCAGTTCCCATTGCTTGCCCTCGGTCGGTTTGAACGAATCGGTCGGCGAGGCGACAGCATTGCTGGCCGGCTGGAACGATTCGGCGTAGGACAGGTAAGGCACGAAGCCCGAGTCGAACACATAGCTGATCGCTGCGTTGCCGCTGAAGTTCTTGTCGCGCTCGGTGTTGGTGGCATCACCCTTGTTGAAGAATTTGGTGCCTGTATGGACCCAGTCTTCACGACCGCCGAGTGTCAGGCGCCATTGGTCGAGGGCCATTTGGTCCTGGACGTACAGGCCGGTCTGGTGGGTCTTCTGGTCATAGTCATAAAACGCCGAGGAGCGTGGTGGCCGAGTGATCGGCAAGCCATAGACCGGGTTGTTGACGTTGATGGCCGGTGCGCCACCGAAGATCGAGGTGTAGTTGGTGTTGCTGCGCTGGTGGTCCAGGCCGATCAACAGTGTGTGTTGGATGTCGCCGGTGGCGAAGTCGCCCTGGAAGTTGTTGTCCACGGCGAACTGGCTGATGTCCTCATCGACATTGGTCGTGCCGCGCCCGGTGTTGCCTTCGTCGTCTACGACAAATCCGATAGAAGGAAAGTAGCTGTTGACGGTAACCGTCTGGAACGACAGGTCCGACTTGGTGTAGCGCAGGTTCTGGCGGAACTGCCATACATCGTTCAGGCGATGTTCGAAGGCATAGCCCAGTGCGTAGTAGGTGCGGTCGTAGAAGTCGTAGTCCGGATCACCCAGGTTCTTGTGGTGCGAGATCTTGCCGAACGGCATGTCGATCTTGGTGCCCTGAATCGGATAGAACTGGCTGGTAACGCCGGTATCGTCACGGGTGAATTGCGTCAGCAGGGTGAGTCTGGTGTCGTCGTCGATGTTCCAGGTCAGGCTTGGTGCAATGTTGTAGCGCTTGTCATCGATGTGGTCGATCTGGGTGCCACCGTCACGCACGACGCCACTCACGCCATAGAGAAACCGGCCTTCGTCGTCGATTTTGCCGGTGCTGGCGAAGTTGATCTGGCGATGATTGTCGCTGCCGTATTGCAGTTGGACCTCACTGCTGGCTTCGGCGCTCGGGCGCCTACTGACCATGTCCAGCAGGCCGCCTGGCGGGGTCTGGCCGTACACAGAGGAGGCCGGGCCGCGCAGCAACGCCAGGCGGTCGAGGTTCCAGGTCTCCTGTTTCGGGTTGGCGTACACGCCTTTTGGCAGTGGCAGGCCGTCGAGGAATTGAGTCGGTTCGAAACCACGCACGCGCAGCCAGTCGGCGCGGGTGTCGCTGCCGTAGCTGCTGGCGGTAATGCCCGGCAAGTAGCGCACGGCGTCATCGAGGGTATGTGCGTTGCGGTCGTCCATCTGCTCACGAGTGACGACCGAAATCGAGCGCGGTGCTTCGACCAGCGCGGTATCGGTCTTGGTGCCGGCGGCAGTGCGCTTGGCGACGTAGCCTTGTACCGGGCCCCAGGCGCTTTCAGCATCTTCCACGCCGATCACGCTGGTCGCTGGCAGGGCCATCACGCCCTCGGGCACGGCCACCAGGCTGTAGGTGCCTGCACTGCTTTGCTCCAGTTGCAACCCGGTGCCACGCAGGGCTTCGCGCAGGGCGCCGGTTGCGTCGAACTGACCGTTGACTGGCGCCGAGGTTTTGCCCGCCGCCAGGGATGGGTTCAACGACAAGGCCAGGCCGGCCTGGCTGGCGATCTGGTTCAGGGTGCTGGCCAACGGTGCGGCTGGCAGGTTGTAGGCGCGGACGCTGGATGCCTGTTCAGCGGCGAACAGTTGGCTGCTGGCCAAAGGGGTGCAAAGGGCAATGGCGACCGCCAGCAAACTGGGGCGCAACAAGGTGTCTAGCGAACGGGACATGACAGCGGCTCCTGAATGTAAATATTTCTCAATTGCCTGTGTGCCGAACGAAAATCAAAAAGTGATAGGGCTGGATGAAAATAATTTCGATTCAGTTATTCAATTGCGGCCAAACTACTTTCGGGATGCGCTTTTGTGGCGAGGGGGCTTGCCCCCGTCCGGCTGCGAAGCAGTCGTAAAGTCAGCGAACGCAGTCGGTCAGGAAAACCCAGAGGGCCGCTTCGCGACCCAACGGGGGCAAGCCCCCTCGCCACAGGGTTCTGTGTGGGGATTCAGGGCTTGGTATCGGCCTTGGCCACGACCTTCACCCACCATTGCGTGTGCTGTTCGATCTGCACCGGCAGGGTCGGTAGCAGGGCATTGAGCGCCAGGTCGGTGTCGCGCAGTGGGAAGCTGCCAGTGATGCGCAGGTCGGCCACTTCCGGCGCAACGCCGACGTAACCGCTTCGATAGCGACCGATTTCATGCACCAGGTCTTCCAGTCGCGTGTTATCCACCACCAGCATGCCGCGGGTCCAGGCATCCGCGCCGAGGTTGACGGCCAGAACCGGACCCAGGCCGTTATTGCGGATCAACACCTGTTGGCCTTCGCGCAAGATCTGTTCATCCGGGTTGGACTCGGGGTGAACCGCCACCGCCGACTGCAACACGCTCAGGCGCGTGCCTTCGTCTTCGCGCTTGACCAGAAACCGCGTACCCAGGGCGCGCATGCTGCCTTCACGGGTTTCGACGATGAATGGCCGGGGATCACCATGGCCGGTTTCAACCAGGATTTCGCCTTCTTGCAGCACGATGCGCCGCTGCTTCTCATCGAAGCGAATATCCAGGGCGCTGTGAGTGTTGAGATTGATCAACGTGCCATCGGTGAGGCGCAAAGTGCGTTGCTCGCCAACGGCGGTGCGCTGGTCGGCCAGCCAGTATTCGATCGGCAGGTAACGTGGTCCGGCAAATAGCGCCAGGCCGATAACTGCCACCACACTCGCCACGCCATTGCCGAGCTTACGCACCCGTCGGCGAATGCCTTCGCGCGATTGCAGCAGGGCTGTGCGGGCCGGGCCGCTGGCTACGCTGAAGCGCTGGTCGAGCATGCCCAGCTGGCGCCAGGCGCGGGCGTGCTCTTCGTGGGCAGCATGCCACTTGGCGAACTCTTCGCGCTCAACCGGGTTGGCGCCATCCATGGACAACTGCCAGGCAATCGCCGCGTCCAGCACGTTGGCCGATACCGGTTTGGAACTGAGCGGATTCATGTCGGCTCACCATACAGCGCGATGTAGCACTGGCGAATGCCTTGGGCCAGGTACTGACGCACCCGCGGCACCGACACGCCGAGGCGCTCGGCGATTTCTGCATGGCCGAGGCCGTCGAGGCGGTTATAGAGGAACGCCGCCCGGGCCTTGCTGGAAAGCTTGCCGAGCAAACGGTCAATGTTTTTCAGGTCTTCGAGGATCATTTGCTGTTCTTCCGCCGACGGTTGTTCGACTTCGGGAATCAGCATCAGCTCGGTGAGGTAGGCCTGTTCCAGCGCGGCGCGACGGAAATAATCGAACAGCAGGCCCTTGGCGATTGCCACCAGAAACGCCCGCGGTTCGCGTGGTTCCTTCAGTTCCTCGCGGCCCAGCAAGCGCACGAACGTGTCCTGGCTCAGGTCTTCGGCCCGCTGCGGGCAGGCGACGTTGCGTCGAAGCCAGGCCAATAGCCAACCGCGATGGTCGCGATATAACGCACCGACGAGCTCACTTTGAGGGCTTGGGACTGACGACACGCAACATCACCGCTTGGGAAGTGTTAACTAACGAGAATTGTTCGCGATTGTGGCAGAGGCGAGGGGGGGAAGCAATTGGCGTTGGTCGGGTGGGAAGTTGGTGACGGCCCCTGTAGGAGCGAGCCTGCTCGCGATGGACGTCAACGATAACGTTGGCTGCCTGACACCCAGCGGTGTCCTGGAGTTCATCGCGAGCAGGCTCGCTCCTACAGGGGGTGTGCGTATAGGTCAGAAGGAGGGCGCCTGCTGCCTCCGCTTCCACTGACTCAGGCGCTGCTGCAAATTCAACGGGCTATGAATCTGCTGTTGCCGCGCGCGGCTGAACAGGATCAACGCCAGTTCAGCGGTCGCCAGGGCGTCGGCGCTGGCGTGGTGGCGTTCGAAGACTTCGAGCTTGAACCAATCGATCCAGTCGTCCAGCCCGGCCTCGCGAATGTGCGCCTGCGGACACAGCAACGGTGCAATGTCCGCCACATCCAGAAACGGATGCTGCAACTTGCACCCCAGATGATCTTTCAGCGCACGGCCGAGCATGTGCTGGTCAAACGGCGCGTGGAAGGCCAGCACCGGACTGTCGCCAATGAACTCCATCAGGTCGAGCAGCGCTTCTGCCGGATCGCAGCCCGCCGCAATGGCGCTGGGGCCAATACCGTGGATCAGCACACTGGGGCCGAGTTTTACCTGCGAATATTGCAGGGTGCGTTCGAACTGCTGGCGAAAGTCGATGGCCCCGTCCTCGATCACCACCGCGCCGATGGACAGCACGTGATCCTTGTTCAGGTTCAACCCGGTGGTTTCCAGATCGAGTACCACCCAGCGCTGCTCGCGCAGGCTGCATTCGCTCAGGGCGGCGACGGTGGGCAAGCGTTCCAGGCGATGTTGCAGGTGGGCGGGCAGGGTGGGGCCCGGCGGGCGCAACCATGAAAACAGGCTCATAGCTGATACCGCAAAGCCAGGCTGCTTTGCAGGCGTTGTGCCTGGCGCAGGGATTCACGCAGGATGCGCCGGTCCAGATGATTGAGGCTGTCGGGGTCGACCCGGTTTGAGTAAGGAAAATTCTCCCGGGTCTGTAGTTGATGTTGCTGCATGCGGGTTTGCTGGATGAAGTGATAGGCCTCTTCGTACGCGGCGCCGTCCAAGGGCTCGATGACCTCTTTGATGACCAGCTGGCGAAAACGCTCCAGGGTGTTGTTCGCTTCGATACCGTGGGCCAGGGCCAGCAACCTGGCGCCGTCGACGAACGGTGCCAGGCCTTGGATTTTCAAGTCCAGAGTGGCCTTTTCGCCATTTTTGCGCGCCAGCACGAACTCGCGGAAACGTCCTACGGGGGGGCGATTGCGCAGCGCATTCTCGGCCATCATGCGCTGGAACAAACGATTGTCGCCGACCTGATCGAGAATGCCCCGACGCAACTGTTCGCAGCCTTGCTCGCTGCCCCAGACCACGCGCAAATCGAAATAGATGCTTGAACCCAGAAGGTTCTCCGGGGTTGCCTCGCGGATAAACGCCGCAAAGCGTCGCGCCCATTCGGCCCGGGACAGACACAGCTCGGGGTTGCCGGCCATGATATTGCCTTTGCACAAGGTGAAGCCACACAGTGCCAGGCTCTGGTTGATCTGCTGGGCGATGGGCAACAACCTGCCGCGAATCTCGGCGGCATGGGCTGCATCCCTGGCTTCGAACAGAATGCCGTTGTCCTGATCGGTGTGCAGGGTCTGCTCGCGACGGCCTTCACTGCCGAAACACAGCCAACTGAACGGCACGCCGGGGTCGCCTCTTTCGGCGAGGGTCAGTTCGATCACCCGGCACACGGTGTGGTCGTTTAGCAGGGTGATGATGTGGGTGATCTGCGTCGAAGATGCGCCGTGGGCCAGCATGCGTTCGACCAGTTGACCGATTTCGCCGCGCAGCGCCACCAGGTTTTCCACCTTCTGTGCGTTGCGGATAGTGCGCGCCAGGTGCACCAGGTCGATCCGCTGCAGGGAAAACAGATCGCGCTCGGAGACCACGCCGCACAAACGTTGGTCCTTGACCAGGCAGACATGGGCGATGTGCCGCTCGGTCATGGCAATCGCCGCGTCGAAGGCACTGTGATCCGGCGACAGGAAAAACGGTGCCCGGGTCATGTGCCCATCGATGGCTTCGTTGAAATCACTGCTGCCGTTGGCCACGGTCTGACGCAGGTCGCGCAGGGTGAAAATCCCCAGTGGCGCCTTGAGTTCGTCAACTACCACGATGCTGCCGACCTGTTGTTCGTGCATCAACGTCACGGCTTCGCGCAACGGCGTCAGCGGTCCGCACGTTACCGGGTGGCGCATGGCCAATTCACCCAGCCGGGTATTGAGCGAATACTGGGTGCCAAGGGTTTCCACGGCTTTTTGCTGCACTTGCTGGTTGACCTGATCCAGCAGACTGCTAACGCAGCGCAAAGCGAAGTTGCGGAAGGTGTCCGATAGCGAAAACAGGCGGATGAACGCCGGCTTGTTCAGTTGCAGGCAGAAGGTGTCTTCGCCTGCGAGGTGCTCGGTGCGGGTCGCCCGCTCACCCAGCAACGCCGCGAGAGGGAAGCACTCGCCGGTGGTGATCTCGAAGACTGTTTCGGTGCCGCCTTTGGCCGTATGCGGACGCTCGCCCACGACCCGGCCTTGTTTGACGATATAGAAGTGCTCGACCGGGCCGTCGGTGGGTTTGATGATGCTCTCGCCGGGAGCGTAAAAACGCAGTTGGCATTGCTCGACCAGATACGCCAGGTGAGCGTGTTCCATCTGATTGAAGGGCGGGAAGCGCTGGAGGAATTGCAACGTGCCCTGGATGTTCTGCAACACCGCGGTTTTCCCTGCCTGTGTGAAGGCGTCCGCTTTACTCATAACCATTACCGCTGTCTTTTTCGAATTGTTGTAGTCGGATGACGTGGACATGGTCGACCCCTGTGGCCGGGGTGCCCATTGGACGTAAGTCTAGGTAGGCAATCAGTGTGATGGAATGTCGGAAAAACCCTACGCAACTGTGAGAAAAACCTCCCTATTCTGCTATTGGAAAAATATCCGACGAGGTGCACATTGATGGTCTGCTTAGTGATGTCTCACCACTGTGCTAGGGAATTGAATTGAACATGTAGAGAAAGCCATGTCCGACCACGATATTTTGAGCGACGCCGAGCGCGAAGCGCTGAGTGCCGTCATGCTGGAACCTGACCTGCCGCTGCAACGGGTGCTCATCGTCGACGACGATAAAGACGCCCGTGAGCTGTTGTCAGAGATTCTCGCGCTGGAGGGCATTCGCTGCGTGACGGCAGCCAGTGGCGAAGCGGCACTCAAGATTCTGGTGACCGATGCAGAGATCAAAAAGCTCACCATCGGCTTGCTGATCACCGACCTGCGGATGGGCCATGTAGACGGGCTGGAACTGATCCGTCAGGTCCGCGAGTCAGTACGGGCAGCATTGCCGATCATCATTGTCTCGGGTGACGCCGACGTGAAGGATGCGATCGCCGCAATGCATTTGAGCGTGGTGGACTTTCTGCTCAAGCCGATTGATGCCAGTCATCTGCTGACACTGGTAAAACGCGAATTGGGTATTAAATAACGGGCCTCTTGTAATTGTTAGTTGCATGTTTTAATTGTTTTGGTGGATTTAACTTGTAATTAAGTTTGTGTCTCTGGTCTGCGAAAAAGCTACTCACAAATAGCCTGTTCTTTCTTTTGATTATTCAGCTATCGTCCAGTGCTTGAAAGCTGATGCAGGCATTATCCGATGTCGTGCTTTGTTTGATAATGCCTGTTATAGCACTGTCCAGGTTGCCGGTATGGCTCTCCAGTCTTAGTGGTTTGAGTATGTCGGTGGTTACCGTGTATTCAGTCTGCGGCCAGTTTCTGTAGATAACACTGATAAAGGTCAGGTCATTACTCTTCCTGGATTGTGTGGGTCTGTATCGCACTGAGGACGGAATGATGAAAAAAATGGAGTTTCGCGATCTAGTACTTATTATCGGTGTGACAGTCATGTGGGGCAGCAATTTTACGGTCATTGATATCAGTCTTGACGGTATCGATCCGTTCATATTGACAGCGTTGCGCTTTACTTTCTGTGCATTGCCACTGGTGTTCTTTATCCCGAAACCGAAAGGTGTCAGTACTTTTGTAACTATCGTCTACGGCTTGTTGTTTGGTATCGGAATGTGTTGGCTGATGAACTACGGCATGTTTCTCGGCGTCAGTGCCGGCGTGACATCCTTGCTCTTGCAGTTCAGTGCTTTTTTCACGGTCATCTGGGGAGTACTGCTGTTTGGCGAGAAAATGACGGCAATACAAGTGGCCGGAGTTCTCATGGCGCTGGTCGGGCTGATGTTCATTATTCATGTGACGCAAGGTGATGCCGAAAGCTTTGGTCTTTTTCTGATACTGCTCGGCGCATTGTTTTGGAGTCTTTGCAATGTGCTTGTCAAGAGAAGCAAAGTGGTTGATATATTTTCCTTTGTCGTTTGGTCCAGCCTGTATGCAACACCGCCTCTATATCTGATGACTTACTGGGTCAAGGGAGCAGCTCCTTTCCAGTCGTTGTTGACGGACATAACTGCTCCAGTGCTGGCATCTGTCCTGTTCCAGGCCTATGTGGCGACGGTGTTCGGGTATTGGGTGTGGAACCGAATGATTGAGAAGTATCCGGCGAGCCAGGTTGCACCCTTGTCAGTGATTGTTCCGATATCGGGTATCTTGACCTCGTGGTATGTACTCGACGAACCCATTGGTGGCGCAAAACTGTTTGCTCTCATCATCACTGTCCTTGGCATTGCCTTGTTCATGAATGCATCGAGAATAGGCCGCCACATCGCTGCCAACGCGTTGCGTTACAGGAGATAGTTGTGCATTTGCAGTAAGCAGAAACAAAAATCCCCCGGTTTTTCAACCGGGGGATTGCTGTGGAGAGCGCTGGTTTACAACCCGTTCTTCGCCTTGAACTCGCGACGACGACGGTGCAGGACTGGCTCGGTGTAGCCGTTTGGCTGTTTGGTGCCTTCGACCACTAGTTCGACCGCCGCCTGGAAGGCGATGTTGTTGTCGAAGTTCGGGGCCAGCGGACGGTACAGCGCATCGCCGGCGTTCTGCCGGTCAACCACGGGTGCCATGCGCTTGAGGCTTTCCATGACCTGCTCTTCAGTGACGACGCCATGGCGCAGCCAGTTGGCGATGTGCTGGCTGGAAATACGCAGCGTTGCACGGTCTTCCATCAGGCCGACGTCATTGATGTCCGGCACTTTCGAACAGCCGACGCCCTGGTCGATCCAGCGCACCACGTAACCGAGAATGCCCTGGCTGTTGTTGTCCAGTTCGTTCTTGATTTGCTCGGCGGTCCACTGCGGGTTTACCGCCAGCGGGATGGTCAGGATGTCGTCTACCGATGCATGGGCACGCTTGGCCAGTTCGGCCTGACGGGCGAACACGTCAACCTTGTGGTAGTGCAGCGCGTGCAGTGCAGCAGCGGTCGGCGACGGAACCCAAGCGGTGTTGGCACCGGCCAGCGGGTGAGCGATTTTCTGTTCGAGCATCGCTGCCATCAGGTCCGGCATGGCCCACATGCCTTTACCGATCTGCGCGCGACCTTGCAGGCCGGTGCTCAGACCGATATCGACGTTGGAGTTTTCGTAGGCACCGATCCATTTTTCTGCCTTCATGTCCGCCTTGCGTACCATCGGGCCGGCTTCCATGGAGGTGTGGATTTCATCGCCCGTGCGGTCGAGGAAACCAGTGTTGATGAACACCACACGCTCGCTCGCTGCCTTGATGCAGGCCTTGAGGTTGATCGTGGTACGACGCTCCTCGTCCATGATCCCGACTTTGAGCGTGTTGCGTGGCAGGCCCAGCACGTCTTCGATACGGCCGAACAGCTCGTTGGTGAACGCGGCTTCTTCAGGGCCGTGCATCTTCGGCTTCACGATATAGACCGAGCCGGTGCGGCTGTTCTTGCGTGAGCTGTTGCCGTTGAGGTTGTGGATCGCCGACAGGCAGGTCACCAGGCCATCGAGAATACCTTCCGGCACTTCATTGCCATCTTTGTCGAGGATCGCGTCGATGGTCATCAGGTGACCGACGTTACGCACGAACAGCAACGAACGACCGTGCAGGCTCAGTTCACTGCCATCGACAGCGGTGTAGGCGCGGTCGGCGTTCATGGTACGGGTAAAGGTCTGACCACCCTTGGCGACGCTTTCTGACAGATCGCCCTTCATCAGGCCGAGCCAGTTGCGGTAGATCACCACTTTGTCATCGGCATCGACAGCGGCAACCGAGTCTTCGCAGTCCATGATGGTGGTCAGCGCGGCTTCCATCAGGATGTCTTTGACGCTGGCCGCGTCGGTCTGGCCGACGGGGGTGCTGGCGTCGACCTGGATTTCGAAATGCAGGCCGTTGTTTTTCAGCAGGATCGCGGTCGGTGCAGCGGCATCGCCCTGGAAGCCGATCAGTTGCGCGTCGTTACGCAGGCCGGTGTTGCTGCCGCCTTTAAGGGCGACCACGAGTTTGCCGTCGACGATCTTGTAGCCGGTGGAGTCGACGTGGGAGCCGGCCGCCAAAGGCGCCGATTCGTCGAGGAAGGCACGGGCGAAAGCGATGACCTTGTCACCGCGCACCTTGTTGTAGCCTTTGCCTTTTTCCGCGCCGTCGGCTTCGCTGATGGCGTCGGTGCCGTAGAGCGCATCGTACAGCGAGCCCCAACGGGCGTTCGAAGCATTGAGCGCGAAGCGGGCGTTCATGACGGGCACCACGAGCTGTGGGCCGGCCATGCGGGCGATTTCGTCATCGACGTTTTGCGTCGTTGCCTGGAAATCGGCCGCTTCTGGCAGCAGATAACCGATGTCTTGCAGGAAGGCTTTATAGGCTTTCGGGTCGTGCACCTGGGCTGTCCCAAGAGCTTTGCGCTGTTGATGCCAGCCATCGATACGAGCCTGGAAATCATCGCGTTTGGCGAGTAGGGCTTTGTTCTTCGGTGCAAGGTCATGGATGACCTTGTCGGCACCGGCCCAGAACTTATCGGCGGTGAGGCCGGTACCGGGAATGGCTTCGTTGTTCACGAAGTCGAACAGGACTTTGGCGACCTGCAGGCCACCGACTTGAACGTGTTCAGTCATTGCTTGCCTCACTCTGCTCAGCTATTTCGCTTTTCAGCTCTTCAATTTAACAATGAAGCCTTTGGCCATTTAAACCACAAACCCCTCTACCAGTACATGCCCATGACGGGCGGCTGGGTTGGGACCAATCAACGGCTTAAGGCCTTGCTGACAGGGCTTTCAGGGTTGCGAACGTGCCTGCGGCAGACATCGATCCAACGTTATGTAGTGCGCGCTGCGGCATACTACATGATGAATTGCGGTTGTGAAAATTAGACTAATCACGTCGTTCTGCGACCCCATGACGCATTGCGGTCACGGCGCGGAACAGGATGTTCTCAAAAAACCAGTGGATTGTTCCAGTTAAATATCAAAAGTTGTACACGATTTGTTGGGTCAGGCAGATCGGCGGTGCACCCATTCGCGAGCAAGCCCGCTCCCACAAGGACGGCGCATGACCCTGTGGGAGCGGGCTTGCCCGCGAAGGGGCCAGCCGGAACACCTTTGATTCCGGATCTGCCCAGGCACCTCTCATCCCTTGCCTATACTTGATTCTCTATAACAAAAGTCATGACCAGAGGGCTGCGCCATGGACCACCTAGTACTCACTGTTTTTGCTCCGGACAAGCCCGGGCAAGTCGAGCGCATTGCCCAATGCATTGCCGAGCACGGCGGTAACTGGCTGGAAAGCCGTATGTCGCGCATGGCGGGACAATTCGCCGGGATTCTTCGCGTGGGCGTGCCGGCCGAGGCCTACGATGAATTGGTCGATGCCCTGCAAAGCTTGTCCGCCCATGGCATTCGCGTGTTGATCGCCGAAAGCGGCATCGAACAATCCTGCACCTGGAAGCCGATCGCCATGGAACTGGTGGGCAATGATCGCCCGGGGATCGTGCGGGACATCACCCGCTTGTTGAGTGAGCAGGGGGTGAACCTGGAGCGGCTGGTCACCGAAGTACGCCCGGCGCCGATGAGCAGCGAGCCGCTGTTCCATGCCGAAGCGATCCTTGCCGTCCCGCTGACACTGTCTCTGGACGTACTGCAATCACGTCTGGAAACCCTGGCTGACGATCTGATGGTTGAGTTGGTGCTGCGCAGCGACCCTTGATCAGGTTATCCAAGTTAAACGTGCACCGGCCTGTGGATAACCTGTAGAGACACCCCGCCAGGCCACGCCGGCCGGGGCTCTTGAGGATCTGATCAAAAAACCAGCAGTTTCAGCCACTTGCGCACAATCGGCGGGGATCACGCTGTGGATAACCTTGGGAAGGAATGATGCAGGCCACGGGAGACGTGGCCTGTAGATATTTGTGTGTTTTTTGATCAGTTGCGGCGACGCAAACTTATCCACGCATCGATGCTGTAAACCGCCAGACCGGCCCAGATAAAGATGAAGGCCACCAATGTGCTGGACGACAAGTGTTCGCCAAACAGCAGCACGGCTTGCAACAGCACCAGCGTCGGCGCCAGGTACTGGAGAAATCCGAGCGTGGTGTAGGGCAAATGCCGCGCGGCGGCGTTGAAACAGACCAGCGGCACCAGCGTGACCGGCCCGGCCGCCACCAGCCACCAGGCTTCTGACGTGGTCCAGAACTCGGCCTGGGCGCTGTGGGCGGTCGGATTGAACAGCAACCAGGCAATGGCGATCGGCACCAGCATCCAGGTTTCCACTACCAGGCCAGGCAATGCCTTGACTGGAGCCTGCTTGCGAATCAGCCCGTAGAAACCGAAGGTCAGTGCCAGCACCAGCGACACCCAAGGCAGACTGCCGACCTGCCACACCTGCTGCGCCACGCCGACGGCCGCCAGGCCCACCGCAATCCATTGCATGCGCCGCAGCCGTTCGCCAAGGATCAGCATGCCCAGCAACACGTTTACCAACGGGTTGATGTAGTAACCGAGACTGGCCTCGAGCATGCGGCCGTTGTTCACCGACCACACATAGGTCAGCCAGTTGGCTGCGATCAATGTACCGCTCAGGGCCAGGATCGCCAGCCGTCGCGGGTTCTCCCGCAACTCGCGCCACCAGCCCGGATGCTTCCAGACCATCAACAACAAGGCACCGAACAGCGCCGACCATAGTACGCGGTGGATGATGATTTCCACGGCGGGCACACTGGCGATGGCTTTGAAATAGAGTGGGAAAAGTCCCCAGATGATGTAGGCACTCAGGCCTAGAATGTACCCGCGGCGCGGGTTGGCGGCTTGCATGCAGAATCCTTGCTTAGGCAGCTAACAAAGAGGGGATTGTAAGGAGATTTGTCTACGAATGTCCTGACTGAATAGGTAGGTCATTTGTGAACATCGGTATCTGTAGGAGCGAGCCTGCTCGCGATGGACGTCAACGATAACGCGTGCTGTCTGGATAAACGCGTTGCCCTTGCGTTTTTCGCGAGCAGGCTCGCTCCTACAGGGGGGGCGGGTGGGTCAGAAGAGTTTTAGTGGCTCTTCTTGAAGTGCCGCCAGTTGCTCGCGCAACGCCAACACCTGATCACCCCAATAACGCTCGGTGCCGAACCACGGAAAGCTGCGCGGAAAGGCCGGGTCTTCCCAGCGGCGGGCGAGCCAGGCGCTGTAGTGCATCAGGCGCAAGGCGCGCAGCGGTTCGATCAAGGCCAGTTCACGGGGGTCGAAGTCGTGGAATTCGTTGTAGCCGTCCATCAGTTCCGACAACTGGCTCAGGCAATCCTGGCGATCGCCGGCAAGCATCATCCAGATGTCCTGTACCGCAGGACCCATGCGGCAGTCGTCGAGGTCGACGATATGGAACATCTCGTCGCGGCACATCATGTTGCCGGGGTGGCAGTCGCCGTGCATGCGGATGTTCTGGTGCGGCGTATTGCTGTAGGCATCTTCCACGCGCTTGAGCAGATCGCGGGCCACCGATTCGTAGGCTGGCAGCAGGCTGCGCGGGATGAAATTGCCGTCGAGCAAGGTGTTGAGTGAGTCGTGGCCGAAGTTTTTCACCGCCAGCGCTTCGCGGTGCTCGAACGGCCGGGTCGAGCCGACCGCATGCAGGCGCCCGAGCAACTGGCCCAGGCGATACAGTTGATCGAGGTTGCCAGGCTCTGGCGCGCGGCCGCCACGGCGAGGGAACAGGGTGAAACGGAAACCGTTGTGTTCGTGCAGGGTTTCACCGTTGTGGATCAACGGCGCCACGACCGGTACCTCGCATTCGGCGAGTTCGGCGGTGAACTGGTGCTCTTCCAGAATCGCTTCGTTGGTCCAGCGTTGCGGCCGGTAGAACTTGGCGATCAGTGGCTCGGCGTCTTCGATACCGACTTGATAGACGCGGTTCTCGTAGCTGTTGAGCGCCAGAATGCGCGCGTCGCTGAGAAAGCCAATGCTTTCGACAGCATCGAGTACGAGGTCTGGCGTGAGGGTTTCAAACGGGTGGGCCATGCTGACTCCTGCGCGCAGCAGGCTGCTGCGTCCGGCCAGGCATGGTAGCGCAGACGGCAGGGCTTTAGGGGTCGGGGTTTAGTTGTGTGGTGTTCGGGCTGACGTCTTCGCGAGCAAGCCCGCTCCCACATTGGATTGTCGGTGTGCATGCGATCGGCGGCACACCATGGATCTCCTGTGGGAGCGGGCTTGCCCGCGAAGAGGCCGGATCAGGCGCCGACGATCCCGCCGTCTTCCCGGGTAATCGCCATTACCGATGAGCGCGGCTTGCCATTGGGCAGATGCTCGGGGAAGGTCGAACCGCCGTTTTCGCCCGGATGCTGAATCCCGACAAACAGGGTTTTCTGGTCCGGCGAGAAGCTGACCCCCGTCACTTCACAACCTACCGGGCCAACCATGAAACGGCGAATCTCGCCGGTTACCGGGTCGGCACAGAGCATCTGGTTGTTGCCCATGCCGGCAAAGTCACCGGCGTTGCTCACATCACCGTCGGTGAGAATCCACAAGCGTCCGGCCTTGTCGAAGCCCAGGCCGTCCGGGCTGTTGAACATGTTCTGCGGGGTGATGTTCGACGAGCCGGCCTTTGGCGCGCCGGCATGCGCGGTCGGGTTGCCGGCCACCACAAACAGGTCCCAGGCAAAGGTGTGCGAGGCGTGATCGTCGCGTTCGGTGCGCCAGCGCAGGATCTGCCCGTAGACGTTCTTCTCGCGCGGGTTCGGCCCGCCCACCGGTTGCCCGTCTTCGCCGCGTTTGGCGTTGTTGGTCAGTGTGCAGTAGACCTGGCCATCCTTGGGGCTGACCACGATCCATTCCGGGCGGTCCATGCGCGTGGCTTTCACCACGCTGGCGGCGAGACGCGCGTGGATCAGCACTTCGGCCTGATCGGCAAAACCGCTGCTGGCGTCGATGCCGTTTTTGCCGTGAGTCAGTTCGATCCATTCACCCTGGCCTTTCGGGTGATCGGTATTGCCGTCCCCCGCATCGAAACGCGCCACGTACAGCGTGCCGTGGTCGAGAATGTCGCGGTTGGCCTTGGGGTTCTTGTGGTCGATCTTGTCGCGGCTGACGAATTTGTAGATGAACTCACCGCGCTCATCGTCGCCCATGTACACCACGGCATGGCCATCGCCGGTTTCGGCCAGGGCGGCGTTTTCATGCTTGAAGCGACCCAGGGCCGTGCGCTTGACCGGTGTCGACTGCGGATCGAACGGATCGATCTCCACCACCCAGCCGTGACGGTTGAGTTCGTTGGGGTTCTTGGCCAGGTCGAAGCGTTCGTCGTGCGGGTGCCAGTTGATCTCTTTGCTGGTGACCACCGCGCCGTAACGTTTTTGCGCCGGGTCGAATTTCTGCTCGGCGTTGCTGCTGCCGAAGCAGTCGGTGAAGTTCTCTTCACAGGTCAGATAGGTGCCCCACGGCGTCTTGCCGTTGGCGCAGTTCTGGAAGGTGCCGAGGACGTTCTTGCCGTGCGGATCGGCGCTGGTCTTCAGCAGGGCGTGACCGGCGGCCGGACCGCTCATGGTGATCGGCGCATTGCCGTGAATGCGGCGGTTGTAGCGCGAGCCCTGGACGAATTGCCATTGGCCATTCTTGCGCTGCACTTCGATCACCGACACACCTTCGCAGGCCAGTGCCTTGCGCACGTCTTCCGCCGATTGCGGCATGCCGCCGTGGGCGTAGAGGTAGCGGTAGTTGGTGTATTCGTTGTTGATCGCCATCAGCGCCCGGTCTTTTTCGCCCGGAAATTCGAACAGGCTCATGCCGTCGTTGTTGTCACCGAACTGGGCTTCCTGATGTTCGGCACTGCCGTTGCCGCTTGGGTCGAACGCCGGGCCGTCCTTGTGCAGGGGTTGGCCCCAGCTGATCAGCACCGAGGACTTGTAGCCCGCTGGCAGGGTGATGGCGTCGCTGGTGGCGGCGGCAATGCTGTCAAAACCCAGCAACTGGCTGTTACCGGCGCTGACGCTGGCGGCCATCACGCTGCGGCTCAGCAGATTGCCGCCGAGGAACATCGCGGCGCCGCACAGGGCACCTGCGCTGATGAAGCCGCGACGGCTGAGGCCGACCATGGTTTCGAGGTCGGTGGACTGGTTTTCTTCTAATAGGCTCATTTCAGGCTCCCTGCGGTTTTGCTGACACCTTAATGATGAGTAATGAACCTTTTGTTGCAGTTTGCTTAAAGCGGCGTACCCAGCAGAACCCTGGACGGCGAAAACTCCACGCGCACCGGTTTGCCGCAGGTCAGTCCCAATGCCTGCAGATGTTGAGGCTCGTCCAGGGCGCACAGTGTCAGACCGTTGGGCAGGGTAATGCGCACTTCGCTGGGGCCATCGTCGGCGTCGAGAATCTTCTCGATGGTGCCTTTCAGGCAATTGTTTCCCGGTGTTTCGGCGGAATTGATTTCCAACACATCAAGCCAGCCGGCCTTGATCAATGCCACGACTTCGGTGCCGATCTGCAGCTCCAGGCGCTCGGTGCTGTCGTGGGTGATTTGCGCGTCGACGATCACCCCTTCGGCGACTTCCAGGCGAATCAGGTCGTTGCGTCCCTGAGGCTCGATTGCGCTCACCTTGCCGTGCAACTGATTGCGCGCGCTGGTGCGCAGCATCAAACGCCCGAGCAGGTCCAGATCGCTCGCGTCCTCGGCGGCTTCCAGCACTTGAGCCTGCAAGGCTTGCAGCTTCTGGTACAGCCGCAACACCCGCTCACCTTCGATGGAGAGGCGGGCACCGCCGCCGCCCTTGCCGCCGACAATCCGCTCCACTAGAGGCTTCTGCGCAAGGTTGTTCAGCTCATCGATTGCATCCCAGGCGGCCTTGTAGCTCAGACCCGCGCTCTTTGCCGCGCGGGTGATCGAGCCCTGTTCGGCGATGTGCTGCAGCAGGGCGATGCGCTGCGGACGGCGGACAATGTGCTGGGACAACAAGGTTGGCAAAGACATGGCAAGTCGCTTTGGCTGGTAACGAGGGTGAGGACGTTGGCCGCTTGGGCCGCGTGAGTCAAGTCAGGGTGTCTCACCGGGTTTGGGTGTGCGGGCCAGGCAGTAGACGTCGACCCGTGCAGCACCGGCGTCCATCAGCAGGCGAGCCAGGGACTGGGCCGTGGCACCGGTGGTCAGGACGTCGTCGACCAGGGCCAGGTGCTGGCCTTTGACGACCGCACCGGGTGCGAGGGCGAAAGCGTTGCGCAGGTTCTTTCGGCGGGCTTCGGCGTTCAAGGCCTGTTGGGCGTCGGTGTCCTGGGTTCGTAGCAGCAACCGTTCGTCGCAAGAGATATCCAGACCGGCACCCAGCCAGTGAGCCAGCATTGCCGCCTGATTGAACCCGCGTTGGCGCAGGCGCCGGTTGGCCAGCGGTACCGGGATCAGCATATCGGGTCGCTGCAGATCGTTTTCGAAGCGATCTTGCAGGTATTGGACGAAAAGTTCGGCGAGTAGGCGGCCAAACGGCCACTTTGCGTTGTGTTTGAAGCGGGTGATCAGACTGTCTACCGGAAAGCTGTAGGTCCAGGGAGCAATCACTTGTTCGAAGGCCGGTGGCTGCTTCAGGCAATGGCCGCAGGTAAGGCCCGCGGCCGGAAGCGGCAGGGCGCAGGTCATGCAATGATCGCCGAGCCAAGGCAACTCGGTTTCGCAGGCCGTGCAGACAGGAGGGATGCCGTCGGCCGGCTCATCGCACAAAAGGCATGACTGTTTGTTTTTTAACCAGATGTAAACCTGTTCTGTGTATCGTGGTTGACAGCGCATCACTCTTCCTTAAATATGCCGAAACAACTGTGAAGCGGCTGTGAAATTTCATTACCCAGCCGCATGCCAAAGCATAATTCAAAGGAAACGCCCATGAGCGCCAGCACCACTGCAACCCTGCGTCATGACTGGACTTTGGCCGAAGTCAAAGCACTCTTCGTTCAACCATTCAATGACCTGTTGTTCCAGGCGCAGACGGTGCACCGTGCGCATTTCGACGCCAACCGCGTCCAGGTGTCGACCCTGCTGTCGATCAAAACCGGCGCTTGCCCGGAAGATTGCAAATATTGTCCGCAGTCCGGCCACTACAACACTGGCCTGGAAAAAGAAAAGCTGATGGAAGTGCAGAAGGTCCTCGAAGAGGCCGCTCGCGCCAAGGCCATCGGTTCGACCCGCTTCTGCATGGGCGCGGCGTGGAAGCACCCGTCGGCCAAGGACATGCCTTACGTACTGAAGATGGTCGAAGGCGTGAAAGCCCTGGGCCTGGAAACCTGCATGACCCTCGGTCGCCTGGATCAGGATCAGACCGAAGCGCTGGCTAAGGCCGGCCTCGACTACTACAACCACAACCTCGACACCTCACCCGAGTTCTACGGCAGCATCATCACCACCCGCACCTACGGCGAGCGCCTGCAAACCCTGGCCTATGTGCGTGAGTCGGGGATGAAGATCTGTTCCGGCGGCATCCTCGGCATGGGCGAGTCGCTGGACGACCGCGCCAATCTGCTGATCCAGCTCGCCAACCTGCCGGAGCACCCGGAGTCGGTGCCGATCAACATGCTGGTGAAAGTCGCCGGTACGCCGCTGGAAAATGCCGACGACGTCGACCCGTTCGACTTCATCCGCATGCTCGCCGTCGCGCGCATCCTGATGCCGCAATCGCACGTGCGCCTGTCCGCCGGCCGCGAAGCCATGAACGAGCAGATGCAGGCCCTGGCGTTCTTCGCCGGCGCAAACTCGATTTTCTACGGCGAAAAACTGCTGACCACCGCCAACCCGCAGGCCGACAAGGACATGCAACTGTTCTCGCGCCTGGGCATCCTGCCGGAAGCCCGCGAAGAGCACGCCGATGAAGTGCACCAGGCAGCTATCGAACAGGCGCTGGTGGAGCAGAAGAGCAGCGAGCAGTTCTATAACGCGGCCGTCTGAGTCTTTCACCGACTTCTCTGGTTGAAATGCAAAACACTTGTAGGAGCTGGCTTGCCAGCGATAGCGGTCTCTCAACTGATGGATATGTTGAATCTGACGCCCTCATCGCTGGCAAGCCAGCTCCTACAGGTTCGGTGTCTACCTTGATTGTTTGTCCGAGGCCTGCATGTCTTTCGATCTCGCCGCACGCCTTGCTGCCCGTCGTGCCGAAAATCTCTACCGTCAGCGCCCCCTGCTTGAAAGCCCGCAGGGGCCGCAAGTGGTGGTCGATGGCCAGCCGTTGCTGGCGTTCTGTAACAACGACTACCTGGGCCTGGCCAATCATCCGCAAGTGATCGAGGCCTGGCGCGCCGGCGCTTCGAAGTGGGGCGTGGGCGGCGGGGCATCACATCTGGTCATCGGCCATAGCGCCCCGCACCATGCCCTGGAAGAAGCGTTGGCCGACCTGACCGGTCGCCCGCGCGCATTGCTGTTCACCACCGGTTACATGGCCAACCTCGGCGCGGTCACGGCGCTGGTGGGGCAGGGCGATACGGTGCTCGAAGACCGGCTCAATCATGCATCGCTGCTCGATGCGGGTCTGTTGTCCGGTGCGCGGTTCAATCGTTACCTGCACAACGACGCTGCGAGCCTGGCCAAACGCCTGGAAAAAGCCACCGGCAATACGCTGGTGGTCACGGACGGTGTGTTCAGCATGGACGGCGATATCGCCGACTTGCCAGCGCTGGCTCGCGAGGCCAAGGCCAAAGGCGCCTGGTTGATGGTCGACGACGCTCACGGTTTTGGACCGTTGGGTGCCAACGGTGGCGGCATCGTCGAACATTTCGGTCTGAGCCAGGAGGACGTTCCGGTGCTGGTCGGTACCCTCGGCAAAGCCTTCGGTACGGCGGGTGCCTTTGTGGCGGGCAGCGAAGAGCTGATCGAAAGCCTGATCCAGTTCGCCCGGCCCTACATCTACACCACCAGCCAGCCACCGGCGTTGGCCTGCGCCACCCTGAAAAGCCTGGAACTGCTACGCAGCGAACACTGGCGCCGCGAGCATTTGCAGACGCTGATCCGCCAGTTCCGCCACGGCGCCGAACAGATTGGCCTGGAACTCATGGACAGCTTCACACCGATCCAGCCGATCATGATCGGTGACGCCGGGCGCGCGGTGCGCTTTTCACAAATGCTGCGCGAACGCGGATTGATGGTGACCGCGATTCGCCCGCCGACCGTGCCAGCCGGCAGCGCCCGACTCCGGGTCACGCTGACCGCCGCCCACAGCGAGGCCCAGGTACAGCTATTGTTAAACGGACTGGCCGATTGTTTTCAACAGCTGCAGCCGGAGCCAAGCCATGCGTGACCGTCTGATTCTGCTGCCCGGCTGGGGCCTTGGTGTTTCACCTTTGGAGCCCCTGGCAGCGGCCTTGCGCGGCCTGAATGAGCACCTGCGCGTCGAGATCGAGCCGTTGCCGGAGCTGGAGTCGAGCGATCTTGAAGAATGGCTCGATGAGCTCGATTCGACGTTACCGCAAGACGCCTGGCTGGGCGGCTGGTCATTGGGCGGCATGCTCGCCTGCGAGTTGGCGGCCCGACGCGGCGATCGCTGCTGTGGCGTGTTCACCCTGGCCAGCAACGTCTCTTTTGTCGCTCATGAACAATGGACGGCCGCCATGCCTGGCGAAACCTTCGATGCGTTTCTGACGGGATGTGCTGCCGACCCGCGTGCGACGTTGAAACGCTTTTCACTGCTCTGCGCCCAAGGCGCCGAAGACCCTCGCGGATTGTCGCGGTTGATGCTGGGTGGCGCTCCGAATACCGCAGCGCCGGTGCTGCTCAGCGGTCTGCAAGTGCTCGCACAACTGGATACCCGCCAGGCATTGCAATCGTTTCGCGGTCCGCAACTACATTTGTTCGCCGGCCTTGACGCACTGGTGCCGGCGGAAGCGGCGGGCGAGTTGCTGGCGATGCTGCCGGATGTCGAAATCGGTCTGATTGAACAGGCCAGCCACGCGTTTCTCCTTGAGGACCCCCACGGTGTGGCGGGGGCGATCCAGGCCTTTTTGCATGAGTGCGGCGATGACTGATTTATCCTTCCCCAAACTGCCCGGCGGCTTGCCCGACAAGCGTCAGGTAGCAGCGTCTTTCTCCCGCGCGGCGGCCAGCTACGACAGCGTGGCCGAGTTGCAGCGTGATGTCGGCAGCCAATTGCTCGCGCGATTACCGCAGGACTTCGTCCCGCAGCGCTGGCTGGATCTGGGCTGTGGCACCGGGCATTTCAGTCGTGCCCTGGGTGAGCAATTTGCGGGCAGTCACGGTGTGGCGCTGGACATCGCCGAAGGCATGCTCAACCACGCCCGGCCATTGGGTGGTGCCACGCATTTCGTGGCCGGCGATGCCGAGCATTTACCGCTGCGGGACTCGACCTGCGACCTGATCTTCTCCAGCCTGGCGGTGCAGTGGTGCGCGGACTTTGATTCGGTGCTCAGTGAAGCCTGTCGGGTGCTGAAACCGGGTGGCGTTTTCGCGTTTGCTAGTCTCTGTGTAGGGACGTTGTTTGAATTGCGCGACAGCTGGCGGGAAGTCGATGGCATGGTGCACGTCAACCGCTTCCGGGAGTTTGGTGTTTATCAGCAGTTGTGTGCGGCCAGTGGCTTGAGGGTCGTCAGTCTGCAAAACCTTCCCCACGTGCTGCATTACCCGGATGTGCGCAGCCTGACCCATGAGCTCAAGGCGCTGGGTGCGCACAACCTTAATCCTGGTCGACCGGGTGGCTTGACCGGCCGGGCGCGGATTATGGGTTTGATTGAGGCGTATGAGCAGTTTCGTCAGGCCCGGGGCCTGCCGGCGACTTATCAAGTGGTGTATGCCGTTTTGGAGAAACCCTTATGAGCGCAGCCTATTTCATCACCGGCACGGATACCGATGTCGGTAAAACCACGGTCGCCGCGGGCCTGCTGCATGCGGCGCGTTCGGCGGGTTTGAGCACGGCGGCGGGCAAGCCGGTCGCCTCCGGTTGTGATGTGACGCCCAAAGGCCTGCGCAACGCCGATGCGCTGGCGCTGTTGGCGCAGTGCTCGCTGCCGCTGACCTATGCACAGGTCAATCCGGTGGCTTTCGAACCGGCCATCGCCCCGCATCTGGCGGCACGCGAGGCGGGCGTGGCGTTGACGGTGCAGTCGTTGCTGGCGCCGATGCGGCAGATTCTGGGCATGCAGGCAGATTTCACCCTCATCGAAGGTGCCGGTGGCTGGCGCGTGCCGTTGGCGGATCAGGACAACCTGTCGGACCTGGCCATCGCGTTACAGCTGCCGGTGATTCTGGTGGTGGGCGTACGACTGGGGTGTATCAGCCATGCCCTGCTGACCGCCGAAGCGATTGCCCGGGACGGTTTGCAGCTGGCGGGTTGGGTGGCCAACATCATCGACCCGAAAACCTCGCGTCTGGAAGAAAACCTCGCCACCCTTGCCGAGCGCCTCCCGGCGCCGTGCCTGGGGCGAGTACCGAAACTCAAGTCAGTCACGGCGGAAGCAGTGGCAGAACACCTTCAGTTGGATCTGCTTGACTAGGCTTTGCCTATGACAAGGCACTGTGCCATTAGTGTTTTTGACGGGTGTTTTGCCGGTCACTCTGCTTCAATGACCGCTGTTGATCCTTTGAAAGGACGAGTTCTCCCATGGAAATCTCAGGTAACACCGCTTTTTATGCCGGTCTGAGCACCCTTCAGACAGGGCAGAACCGAGTCGATCTAGCCGCCGGGCAGATCGCCAACACCACGATCGAGCGTTCGGTCACCAGCCAGTCCTCCGAGGCGCAGGTCGATCGGCTGCGATCGGTTGATCGCAGCCAGCAATCGGATGTGGCCAGCAACATGGTCGAAATGGCCCAAGGCAAGATTCAGGCGGAGCTGGGCGTGAAAGTCGCCAAGGCCTCCGACGAAGTGCTCGGGACGTTGATCGATACCTACGCTTGATTCATTAAAGAATTTGCACCCTCCAGCGCCGCGCCTGTTCGCGGCGTTTTTCTGCGTAAGTCTTTCTTGTTCAACTAATCTTTTTCAGTGTGGCGGGCTGCTTCGCAAGCGCGGCTGCGTTGTCGCGTGCCTGTGTATCCAAGCCTGCGATGACGAACGGCAAAAGATCGACGCTTGACAAGATTTGGGCGTAAACGTATGTTTCAAACAACTGTTTGATCGCAACAACAAATCAATGCGGTCGTTCATTCCCGGTTACATCAGCAGAGGTTTATCGCTATGCCTGACTACAAGGCCCCCTTGCGTGATATTCGCTTCGTTCGTGACGAACTGCTCGGCTACGAAGCGCACTATCAGAGCCTTCCGGCTTGCGCCGACGCAACCCCGGACATGGTTGACGCCATTCTCGAGGAAGGCGCCAAGTTTTGTGAGCAGGTGCTGGCTCCGCTGAACCGCGTGGGCGACCTCGAAGGCTGCACCTGGAGCGAGTCCGGCGTTAAGACCCCGACTGGCTTCAAAGAGGCCTACAAGCAATTCGTCGAAGGTGGCTGGCCGAGCCTGGCTCACGACGTAGAGCACGGCGGCCAAGGCCTGCCGGAGTCCCTGGGTCTGGCCATCAGCGAAATGGTTGGTGAGTCCAACTGGTCGTGGGGCATGTACCCGGGCCTGTCGCACGGTGCGATGAACACCATCTCCGAGCACGGTACTCCTGAGCAACAAGAGGCTTACCTGACCAAGCTGGTTTCCGGTGAGTGGACCGGCACCATGTGCCTGACCGAGCCGCACTGCGGCACCGACCTGGGCATGCTGCGCACCAAGGCCGAACCTCAGGCCGACGGTTCCTACAAGGTTTCCGGCACCAAGATCTTCATCTCGGCCGGTGAACACGACATGGCCGACAACATCGTCCACATCGTACTGGCCCGCCTGCCGGATGCACCGGCCGGCACCAAAGGCATCTCCCTGTTCATCGTGCCGAAGTTCATGCCGAACGCCGATGGCTCGGTTGGCGCGCGTAACGCTGTGTCTTGCGGTTCCCTGGAACACAAGATGGGCATCCACGGCAACGCCACCTGCGTGATGAACTTCGACGGCGCCACCGGTTTCCTGATCGGCCCGGCGAACAAAGGCCTGAACTGCATGTTCACCTTCATGAACACCGCACGCCTGGGTACCGCGCTGCAAGGCCTGGCCCATGCCGAAGTCGGTTTCCAAGGTGGCCTGAAATACGCTCGCGACCGTCTGCAAATGCGTTCGCTGACTGGCCCGAAAGCGCCGGACAAAGCCGCTGACCCGATCATCGTGCACCCTGACGTACGCCGCATGCTGTTGACCATGAAGGCATTCGCCGAAGGCAACCGTGCAATGGTTTACTTCACCGCCAAACAGGTCGACATCGTCAAGTACGGCGTCGACGAAGAAGAGAAGAAGAAAGCCGACGCACTGCTGGCTTTCATGACTCCGATCGCCAAAGCCTTCATGACCGAAGTCGGTTTCGAATCGGCCAACCACGGCGTGCAGATCTATGGCGGCCACGGCTTCATCGCCGAGTGGGGCATGGAGCAGAACGTTCGCGACAGCCGCATTTCGATGCTGTACGAAGGCACCACCGGTATCCAGGCACTCGACCTGCTGGGCCGTAAAGTATTGATGACCCAAGGCGAGGCCCTGAAAGGCTTCACCAAGATCGTCCACAAGTTCTGCCAGACCAACGAAGGCAACGAAGCGGTTCAAGAGTTCGTCGCTCCGCTGGCTGCACTGAACAAGGAATGGGGCGAGCTGACCATGAAGGTCGGTATGGCCGCCATGAAAGATCGCGAAGAAGTCGGCGCGGCCTCCGTGGACTACCTGATGTACTCCGGTTACGCCTGCCTGGCCTACTTCTGGGCTGACATGGCGCGCCTGGCTGCCGAGAAACTGGCTGCCGGCACTTCCGAAGAGGCGTTCTACACCGCCAAGCTGCAGACTGCGCGCTTCTACTTCCAGCGCATCCTGCCGCGTACCCGCACTCACGTCGTAACCATGCTGTCGGGCGCCAACAACCTGATGGACATGAAAGAAGAGAACTTCGACCTAGGCTACTAAGCCTTAACGCAGTCCTTCAAAAAAACCGCCGCTTGTTTTCGCAAGCGGCGGTTTTTTTTGCTCTGTCACCAGACCCCGATCACCATGGCGTTGGAGCCAGAGGACCGACACCGCCGGGTGTACTGGCGCCTTCTCCGTTACGTATGAATGGCAGGTGCCAGAAGTCGTTCGGGACAACGGGATCACCAGGCTTGACGCCTTCCGGAAAGATGAACTCGAACACCGGTGCCACATACTGCCCAGCGACCAGCCCGTTGGCTACGGTCAGCCTGCTTGCGTTCTGGATGCAGCTGTCCACACCAGCCTGAGAGAGCGTTTGCTGTGGAACACACATCGAGCGCGCAACGACACGCAGGGTACGCGTTGGCTGGCTCAAGAGCCCGGCGGGTGCCTTGGTCGCCCGAACCCTGGCGCGTTGTGGCTGAGGACCCGTGTTCTGTGTGGTAATGCCACCCGTGGCGCCCAGGCAACTGGTCGCAAGGGCCAGCGCAGGATTGCACTCACCCGTCATCTCATAGGGTGTAATCCAGCGGTTGGTTTGTGCGCCAGTCGATGGGTTGACATCGATCAGATAAATGTCGACCGGGGTCTTGATGTCGGTGGTTGAAGCTTCAAGGAAAATCCGGTCCTGGGTTTCCTGGGCGACACCGCCGATTGCTGTTACCGCTGGGTCGGCAGTACCGACACCAAATTCCCCGATAGATAGATAGCTCGGTTGGGAGCCGGGCTGAGTGTAGATCCCTACGTTGGCCTCAATCGTGTGCGCAGAGATGAAGTCCGGGGCCCCCGTTGTCGCGGACTTGAACAAGGTGCCGGCCCAACTGATGAAGTCGCCGACTTCGAAGGGGGCCTGTTGAGACGGGTCGGGGTCCGTTGCCGTACGCGAAGCATCGCTGAGTCTCTTCATGACGAATTGGCTGCAATAGGCCTGTCCCGTCACCGGAGGAGAAAGGTCTCCGCTGGCCGGAGGCGTTACGCCGGCCTGGGCGAAGTTGCGGCAGTTGTTGGTCGTGGTCGGAGTGACCGCTTTTGGCCGGTTTTTTTGTGGGCAGAGCGCATCGTCCCCGGAAATCGTGCGCGGCACGCACATCGGGTACCCGGTTGCGGCGTGGATAGTCGGGTTTGCATCATCGACGGAGAAACGTGGGTCGGGGCTTTGAGCGCGGCCAAAACGTCCATTCGGGTCGTTGATCTGCAGGGTCGTGGGCAGCAGTGGATTACCGCTGTCAACTTCGATGTTGCCGTTGGTGTAGTCGATGCGGGTAATGACCCCACTCCCAGCATTCGCGGCTTGCTGGGAGACAAAAATCAGCCCGGCTATTTGTTTGTTGGACACAGAGTTACCCACCACGTGGATCTCGAACGACGGATATGACGTCGGTCCCTTGTTGAGCGCCAGCGTACCGCCCCTGACGAACTCGGCCCATGTCAGGGTATTGGCCGGCATTTGCAGGACCGTATTGCAAGGGACGGTAATCGTTACGCCGTTCAGTTGGACGGTACCTCCATAACGGCCAGGATCGGTGGTGCCAGGGCAATTCACATTGGTGGGATCGAGCGTCATGCTCTGGATAAAGCCTGTAACGTCGAACCCATGTATCGCAGTCGGGTTTGTGAAAACCGGATCGGGCAGTGTGGGAGTCGTGAATGGCGAGGTCGCCCCTGCTGGGGGCTTGGCAGTCCCGCCGCCACCACCGCCGCCACCTCCACCGCCAGCGCCGTTTTTGGCAAATGCATCCGCGCCACCACCAATGGCCAGTGCGACGGTAACGGCAGTGGCGAGCAGGGCATGACGACCGAAAATGCTGTTGAATCGCTTGTGGAGCAGCGGTATGGCGAGCGTTTTTTCGTACGAGGATAAGCTCATGGATCTCTCCAGAATATTGCAGGACCAGTGGCCGGCCAATCGACTCGCAGCTCTGCTGATGCGCTGAATCCTGCGCAAGAAAAGCGCAAAGCCGTGGGTGTCGAATTGGGGCTCGATCCACCGGGACAAGTGCCTGCGTCTGGCCCGACACTTCCCGCCTGGATGCTTTCAACCTGCGTTGCGCCGGCCGGTTACGGGCGCAATCGCGAGAGACATTTCCTTGAGCCTGAGGTGTACAAAGCAGTTGTCGTGCCTGTTACGAAATAATTTGATACAAGTCGCCGCCAATGCACTTGGAATGCGGGCTGCGCGGCCAGGGATGGAACTGCGCTCAACACTGCCGAATTAATATCCACCAACATAGGGGGGGATACATACCCAAGTTCGGGAGTGTGCGAAGTGAAGTTCAGATATTTGCGCGGTGCGTTCTGTCATAAGTACTGAATGAGAAATGTTTTCTATATCTACTCTGGGCGAAAAGACATCGCAAGAAAATGTATCGAAGTATTGGTCGTGTGGTTTTGTGTTGATATCAAATAAAATCCATAGCTCGCGCAGTGCAACTTGCGCACAAGCGGAGTAGTTGTGTTTTGTGATGGTTGACTCCTATTGGTTGTCTGGGCTTGCAGGCGATTATTGTAAGTGCGGTTAGCCCCGGCGAAGTATGAGTAAGCAATTGCTCTGCCAAACTCTCAAGCATTAATCTGTTCATATATTTTTCTTTAAAAACATGGGCTTAAGATTCTTGTGTGAGCCGGTATATGCAAGGCTTTGGGGGCGTTACCCAGTATTGGGGGAAAGTTCACCAAATGTGAGGTCAGTCTTTAGTCTTAGTTTTTTGTGTTGTCAGGTGTGTTTGCAAACACAGTTTTTAATTGTGCTGGCCTGGATAAAAAATTATTGTTTTTTTGCTGTTGAAATGTTTTGTTACAGCTAGAGTGTAGTTAAGCGCACCCGTCGGTGCGACAGAGCAATGTCTTAATCAAGCCTGAGCCAAGAGTGTACTTTTCCAGCCAAGCTTCGCCTTGCCCGAGCGATTTCGAGTAGGGGTAACTATTCGTGCAAGCAGCAAAGTTTCGGCGATGAGTTCATCTTCCAACAGGATAATTACGGAGTCTGGCGACTCCCTACTGAATCGAGAGTGTCATGATGGTCAAGTACTTGAGCCTCTTTCGAATCCCCCGTTTTACCTGTGCGATGGCGGGCGCTCTGCTTGTCATCGGTCTACCGGTCGCGAGTGCCTGGGCCGCTGACCCGGTAGTGGTCGAACCGGCCGTACCGTCCGTACCCGACGTGCCCACTCTGCAATCGCTACGTGGGCTGCTGCCGCCCGACCCTTCGGGAACCGAAGGCGGGCGCAAAGTCGACCTGATGACCGACTACGTGCTCAATCGCCCGGCGGCAGTGCTGCTGGGCAAGGCACTGTTCTGGGACATGGAGATCGGCAGTGACGGTTCTACCGCTTGTGCGTCCTGCCACTTCCACGCGGGTGCCGATCACCGCACCACCAACCAGATCAACCCGGGCCAGGCGAACACCAACGCGAACGTCTCGTCGATCTTCAACAAACCGTTCACCGCCTCCGACATTCCGGGCGATGTACCGACCTACACCACCAAATCCGGAGGCAAGGGCGGTCCGAACTACCAGCTGAAGAAAAGCGATTTCCCAACCCATGTGCTGGCCAATCCGCTGGATCGCAATTCGGCCATTCTCTTCTCGACTGACGATGTGATCGGTTCGCAAGGCGTGTTCGACGCCAACTTCGTCAAGCCCCATCAGGCGCGTTTCGACAAGTGCGTCCAGCAACCGGACGGCATCTTCCAGGTGGGCGGCATCAACGTTCGCCGCAGCACCGGGCGCAACGCACCGACGGTGATCAACGCCGCGTTCAACGTGCGCAACTTCTGGGATGGCCGGGCCAATAACGTCTTCAACGGTTTCTCACCGTTCGGCAATCGCGACCCTGACGCGGGGATTTTCGTGACCAGCGATCGCAGTGGCGTGGCGACCAAGGTCAGGCTGGCGCTCAAGGATGCCTCCGCCGCCTCGCAAGCGGTAGGGCCTCCCGGCAGCCCGGTGGAAATGTCCTGCGGCGGGCGTACCTTCGCTGATATCGGCCGACGCATGCTTGACACCTTGATGCTCAAGCAGCAACGGATCTCGTCCAGCGATTCGGTACTCGGGCCGGTTTCCGGTGCCCGTCGGCCGACTTACCGTGAACTGATCAAGAACGCGTTCCAGCCGCGCCTGTGGAATGCCACGCAGCAGGTCTCGCTGGGCGGCGCGCCATACACCCAGATGGAGGCGAACTTCCCGCTGTTCTTCGGGTTGGCGATTCAGTTGTATGAGTCCACGCTGATCTCGGACCAGGCGCCGCTGGATGCCTACTTACAGGGCGATCACACCGCCATGAATGGGCAGCAGGTCCAGGGCATGAACCTGTTCCTGGGCAAGGGCAAATGCATCAGTTGCCACGGTGGCGCGGAGTTGACCAACGCCGGCAGCCGCCTGCTCTTCCACCCGCGTGAGCGTATCGAGCGGATGGTCATGGCCGACAACCTGACCACGCTCTATGACAACGGCTTCTACAACACCGGGGTGCGCCCGACCTCGGAAGACCTGGCACTCGGCGGTACGGATGCCTGGGGCAATCCGCTGTCTTTCACTCGCGAGTACAACACCTTGCTCCAGGGCGGCCAGATCCCTGACCCGCTGGAAGTTGATGTGTGCACCTTCGAAGTGCCCTTGAGCCCGGCCATCCCTTGTGATGCGACGCTCAAGCCCAAAGTCGGTTTCCGCGACTCGGTCGATGGCGCCTTCAAGACGCCGACCTTGCGCAACATCGCGTTGACCGGGCCGTACTTCCACAACGGTAGTCGCGCAACGCTGCAACAGGTGATGGAGTTCTACAACCGCGGCGGCGACCGGCGTGGCGAAGATGCCAGCAACACCAGTGGCTTCGAGCACCCGGCGGTCAATCAGCACAACGGCTCCAATCTTGATCCGGACATGACCCAGCTGAACCTGACCCCGGATGAAGTGGATGCGCTGGTCAAGTTCATGGAGGTCGGGCTCACCGATCCGCGAGTGGCGTGGGAGCGGGCGCCGTTTGACCATCCTTCGCTGGTACTGCCACAGGGCGAAAAGGGTGATGAAAACTCGGTCGGGCAAAAACCGGCCAGTCCGAAGATCACTACCCGGCAGGCGCAGGACGCCGACATCCAGCTCAGACCGGTCGGTGCGGAGGGTCGCACACGTCTGGAGGGGCCGCTGCTACCGTTCAACAACGATCTGTAAGAGGATTTCCCCTTGCGCCACTGGCGGCTGATGGCCGCCAGTGGCGCCCTTTTTCAAATACCTCAGTATTTCACTCAGCAAATCGGGGTTTCTGCCGTTACAGTAGTGGGCACATTGCCATCTATTGGTCTGACGGGTCGGAGCTTTACCCTTGTTGCGTTCTTCCGCTGTGCGTTTCAGTCATTTCCTGCCGTCTTTACTGCTGTTGCTGGCGGGGCTTGCGGCTGCATACATCAAGGATCTGAACGTCTTCTTCACCTCGCTGTTCAACGTGCTGCCGACCCTGGTGTTATTGCTCGGTGGCGCCTATTGCGCGGTGTACCGACGTCAGCGTGAACTGTTTCTGATGGTCACGGTGTACATCGCCTACTTCCTGCTCGACACCCAGACTGACTACTACCGCGACAACGGCAAGGTGCGTGAAGATGCCGCCGTGGTCTTTCATTTGTGTTGCCTGCTGCTGCCGCTGCTGTTTGGTGTGTTCGCGGCGTGGCAGGAACGCACTCATCTGTTCCAGGACATGGTGGCGCGTTTCGCGGTATTGCTGGCGGTCGGCAGCGTGGCGCTGGGGCTTGAGCAAAGCTATCCGCACGCGCTGCTGATCTGGCTGTCGGAGATTCGCTGGCCCGCCTTGCATGGCGCCTGGATGAGCCTGATCCAGTTGTCCTATCCGGTATTCATTGCGGCGTTTTTGCTGCTGGCCTGGCAATACTGGCGCAACCCGCGACCGCTGCATGCCGCGCAATTGGTGGGACTGCTCGGGTTGTTCTGGATGTTGCCGAAAACCTTCATCCTGCCGTTCACGCTGAACATCATGTGCAGCCAGGTGATGTTGATGATCGCCGCCGCCGTTGCCCACGAAGCCTATCAAATGGCCTTCCGCGACGAACTGACCGGGCTGCCGGGCCGTCGTGCGCTGAACGAGCGCATGCAACGGCTTGGGCGCAACTACGTGTTGGCCATGAGCGACGTCGACCACTTCAAGAAATTCAACGACACCCACGGCCACGACGTCGGCGACCAGGTGCTGCGGCTGGTGGCCAGCAAACTGTCGAAAATCGGCGGTGGCGGTAAGGCGTATCGCTATGGCGGCGAGGAATTTGCCCTGGTGTTTGCAGGCAAGACCCTGGAAGAGTGCATGCCGCACCTGGAAGTCATCCGCGAGTCCATCGCCACTTACAACATTCAGCTGCGCAATCAGGAAAACCGACCGCAGGACGATAGTCAGGGACGCCAGCGGCGTGCCGGTTCCGGTGTGTCGAGCGTGTCGGTGACGGTCAGTATCGGCGTGGCCGAACGGATCGATCAACGCACCCCCGAAGTGGTGCTCAAGTCCGCCGACCAGGCGCTCTACAGCGCCAAGGGCGCCGGGCGCAACTGCGTGGTGGCGTTCGGGCAGAACCGACGTGGCGCCGTGCGCATGGACGCCGCTACGGTTGAGTGATGATGGCGCATTCAGCGAGCGCAAAGTGATTGTGAGGCAGGGTCGGCGGCAGTAGGTTGAAGAAATCTGCCGACGGAGAATGACCATGCCCGAGTACAAAGCTCCCTTGCGCGACATGCGCTTTCTGATTGACCACGTCTTCGACTTTCACGCTAACTACGCCGCACTGGGGGCCACCGATGCCAGCCCGGACATGGTCAATGCGATCCTTGAAGAAGGGGCGAAGTTCTGCGAAAACGTGCTGTCGCCGCTCAACCGCAGTGGCGATGAAGAAGGCTGCCATTTCGACAATGGCGTGGTCACCACGCCCGCGGGCTTCAAGCAGGCCTTCGCACAATACGTGGAAGGTGGCTGGCATGGTCTGGCGGCGGATCCGGCTTACGGCGGTCAAGGCTTGCCAATCTCTCTCGGTCTGGTCATCAGCGAGATGGTCGGTTCCAGCAACACCTCCTGGGGCATGTACCCCGGCCTGACACACGGTGCGATGTCGGCGATCCACGCCCACGGCACCGAGGAGCAAAAGCACACCTATTTGAAGAAGCTCACCGCTGGCCAATGGACCGGCACCATGTGCCTGACCGAAGCCCATTGCGGCACCGACCTTGGCATCATCAAGACCCGCGCCGTACCGGCTGCCGATGGCAGCTATGCGATTTCCGGCAGCAAGATCTTCATCTCTGCCGGCGAGCACGACATGAGCGCCAACATCATTCACCTGGTGCTGGCCAAATTGCCGGACGCACCAGCCGGGACCAAGGGCATTTCGCTGTTCATCGTGCCCAAGTTCCTGCCCGATGCGACGGGCGAGGCGGGCGAGCGCAATGGAGTGTCCTGCGGCTCGATCGAACACAAAATGGGCATCAAGGCCTCGGCCACCTGCGTGCTGAACTTCGACGAGGCCAAAGGCTTTTTGATCGGCGAGCCGAACAAAGGCCTGAACTGCATGTTCACCATGATGAACCACGCGCGGCTGGGCACGGGCATGCAAGGGCTGTGTCTGGGCGAGGCGAGCTTCCAAGGCGCGATCAAATACGCCAATGACCGTTTGCAGATGCGTGCGCTGACCGGACCGAAAGCGCCGGAAAAAGCCGCCGATCCGATCATCGTGCACCCTGACGTGCGGCGGATGTTGCTGACCATGAAAGCCTTCAACGAAGGCAATCGCGCACTGACCTACTTCACCGCGCAGTTACTCGACATTGCACACCTGAGCCCGGACGAAACGGCGCGCCAGGAGGCCGAAGACTTGCTGGCGTTCCTCACGCCGATCTGCAAAGCCTTCATGACCGACACCGGGCTGGAGGTGACCAACCACGGCATGCAGGTGTTTGGCGGCCACGGGTTCATTCGCGAATGGGGGATGGAGCAGCTGGTACGTGACTGCCGGATCGCGCCGATCTATGAGGGCACCAACGGCATTCAGGCGCTGGACTTGCTTGGGCGCAAGGTACTCGGCAGCCAGGGCAAGCTGCTGCGCGGGTTCACCAGAATCGTCCACAAGTTCTGCGCGGCGAACGCCGAACATCCGCAACTGGCCGGGTATGTGGCGCAGCTCAATCAACTGAATCAACAGTGGGGTGAGTTGACCACCAAGGTCGGTATGGCAGCGATGAAAAACCCGGACGAAGTTGGCGCCGCGTCGGTGGATTACTTGATGTACAGCGGCTACATCGTCCTCGGCTACCTGTGGTTGCGCATGGCGCTGGTGGCACAGGCGCAGCTCGATGCTGGCAGCGGCGATGGTGATTTCTGCCGGGGCAAACTGGCGACCAGCGAGTTTTACTTCAAGCGCTTGCTACCGCGCACCGCCGCTCATCGGGCGGCCATCGAAGCGGGTAGTGATTGCCTGATGCAACTGCCGGCGGAGATGTTTGCGCTCTGACATCGCCCTCTGTAGGAGCGAACTCTGCTCGCGATGGTCGTCAACGAAAACGCGTAAATCCAGATGCCCGCGGCGTCTTTGGGTTTTTCGCGAGCAAGCTCGCTCCTACACAATCAAATGACTAAAAATAACAAAACGGTCATGAGCTGACCCTATGTGTCACAAAAGTTGTTGAGGTACACTCCGACCCAACGAAAATACTCTTCCTGTGAATCACCTGTATAGATCTTGCGAGGTTTGCCATGGCTGACTACAAAGCGCCCCTGCGCGATATGCGCTTCGTCCTCAATGAAGTTTTCGAGGTCGCCAAACTCTGGGCCGAGCTGCCAGCGCTGGCCGAGACCGTCGATGCGGAAACGGTCGAAGCCATCCTGGAAGAAGCCGGCAAAGTCACCAGCAAAAGCATCGCACCGCTGAGCCGTGCCGCTGACGAAGAAGGTTGCCATTGGGCGGACGGTGCCGTCACCACGCCGGCAGGTTTCCCGCAGGCCTATCAGACCTACGCTGAAGGTGGTTGGGTCGGTGTCGGTGGCGATCCTGCCTACGGCGGCATGGGGATGCCCAAAGCCGTTTCGGCCCAGGTCGAAGAAATGGTCAACTCCGCCAGCCTGTCGTTCGGCCTGTACCCGATGCTGACCGCCGGCGCTTGCCTGTCGATCAACGCCCACGCCAGCGAAGCGCTGAAAGCCGCGTACCTGCCGAACATGTATGCCGGCATCTGGGCCGGTTCCATGTGCCTGACCGAGCCACACGCCGGTACGGACCTGGGGATCATTCGCACCAAGGCCGAGCCTCAGGCCGACGGTTCCTACAAGGTCAGCGGCACCAAGATCTTCATCACCGGTGGCGAACACGACCTGACCGAAAACATCATTCACCTGGTGCTGGCCAAGCTGCCGGATGCACCGGCGGGGCCAAAGGGCATCTCGCTGTTCCTGGTGCCGAAGTTCATGGTCAATGCCGATGGCAGCCTGGGCGCGCGCAACCCGGCAAACTGTGGCTCGATCGAACATAAGATGGGCATCCAGGCGTCCGCAACCTGCGTGATGAACTTCGATGAAGCCGTGGGTTACCTGGTCGGCGAGCCGAACAAAGGCCTGGCGGCCATGTTCACCATGATGAACTACGAGCGTCTGGGCGTCGGTATCCAGGGCCTGGCCACTGGCGAGCGCTCGTACCAGAATGCCGTGGAATACGCCCGTGACCGTCTGCAAAGCCGTTCGCCAACCGGCGCGCAGAACAAGGACAAAGTGGCTGACCCGATCATCGTCCACCCGGACGTGCGTCGCATGCTGCTGACCATGAAAGCCTCGAACGAAGGTGGCCGTGCGTTCTCCACCTACGTGGCGATGCAACTGGACACCGCCAAGTTCAGCGAAGACGCCGCCACCCGCAAGCGTGCGGAAGACCTGGTGGCCTTGCTGACCCCGGTGGCCAAGGCGTTCCTCACCGACCTCGGCCTGGAAACCACCGTGCACGGCCAGCAGGTATTCGGCGGCCACGGTTACATCCGTGAGTGGGGCCAGGAGCAACTGGTGCGCGACGTTCGCATCACCCAGATCTATGAAGGCACCAACGGCATTCAGGCGCTGGACCTGGTCGGGCGCAAGATCGTCGGCAGCGGCGGGGCGTTCTACAACCTGTTCGCCGACGAGATTCGTCACTTCACGGCGACCGCCAGTGCCGATCTGGCTGAATTCACCAAGCCGCTGAACGACGCCGTGACCACTCTCGACGAGCTGACAGCCTGGTTGCTTGACCGCGCGAAGAGCAATCCGAACGAGATCGGCGCGGCGTCGGTCGAGTACCTGCAAGCGTTCGGCTACGTGGCTTACGCCTACATGTGGGCCCTGATGGCCAAGGTGGCTTTCGGCAAGGAAGCGCAGGACGATTTCTATGCCAGCAAACTGGGCACGGCGCGCTTCTATTTCGCCCGCCTGTTGCCGCGCATTCACTCGTTGAGCGCATCGGTGAAGGCCGGCAGCGAGTCGTTGTTCCTGCTGGATGCCGGGCAATTCTGATGAAGTAACGTTTTGTAAGCATTCTCTTACATGACGTGCTGCTGTTCTCCCATAGAAGCAGATTGGATCCACAGCTAATCTACTTCACATGGACGTAGCGCAGGAAGCGCAAAGCAACAACAGGGACACGTAGGATTCTGCCAGGACGGCGGAGTGAAATGGATGTCAGGGAAACAGTCTGCAAAGCCCCGCTTCGGCGGGGTTTTCTTTTGCCCGAAGAAAAGTTTTAGCTATGTCCATCCAGAGCCTGCGCGCTGTTCAAGCGTCCATCCGGGCCATTTATCACGTCTTCCAGTAATGTCCGCAACAAAGCCAGCGAGGCCTGCTGCCTTTGTACATCCCGACAAACCAAACCGACTTTGAGCAGCACTCGCGGCTCGCTCAGGGGTTTCCACAACAGTTCGTGGTTGCCATGGGTCTTTTGTGAGCGACCGGGCAGAACCGTCGCCAGGCGCGTGTGCGGCAGGCTGTCGAGGATGCCGGCCATGTTGTTCAGTTCGGCTTGCACCTGTGGACGTCGCCCGAGGTTCGCCAGTTGGCTCTGCCAGATCTGCCTGATCTGGAATTCCTCGCCCAGCAGCAACATCGGCAGTTCGGCGGCCTGGCTCATGGAGACTTTCTTGAATTCTCGCAGCGGATGCTCCGCCGGGATGACCAGGGTCAGCTCATCTTCGTACAGCATCACGCCATGCAAACCTGGCTGGCGCGGCGGCAGGTAGCCGATGCCAATGTCCAGAGACCCGTTGAGCAGTCGCCGCTCGATTTCCAGGCCGGTCAGTTCATAGATCTGCACCACCAGATGCGGCTGCGCCTTGCGTACCCGCTCGAGCATCTGCGGCACCAGGCTGGTGTGCACGGTCTGCAATACACCAATGGCCAGGGTGCGCAGCGCCTGGCCCTTGAAGTTGCCGAGCGCCTCCCGTGCCCGTTGCAGGCCATCGAGCAAAGGCAGGGCATGGTTGTATAGCGTGTGGGCCGCGAGGGTCGGCAACAGGCGTTTGCTGCTGCGCTCGAACAGGCTCACATCGAGGTTTTGTTCTAGGTGGCGGATCTGCTGGGACAACGCTGGCTGGGAGATGGACAGACGCTCGGCAGCCCGGCCCACGTGGCCTTCTTCGTAGACCGCGACGAAATAACGCAGTTGCTTGAAATCCATAAGTGTTAGTTATCGAAAATGCTGGGAAATCGAAATGGCTCAACGCCTCGTCTGAGCCTAGTCTAACTGCATTCACAAGGCTTACAGGGCCACAGAGCGCGATGAATACCGTTTGTTTCGATGGTGTTTACATAGGTAAGGCAGAAAACCTCAAAAGAGGTTTTTCCAGATGAATCTGTTCAGTCTGCGCCGCAGTCCCCCCAGCCTCGATGATCTGGTCATGGACGCCTCCCTGCCATCCCAAGGCGATAACCTTTCCTGCGAGTACTTGATGCCCAGTGTCGAGCGGCCGAAACAAGTGTTTGTGCGTGGCCAGGGTTCATGGCTGTGGGACAGCGAGGATCGTGCGTATCTGGATTTTTCCCAGGGTGGCGGGGCCAACAGCCTTGGTCACAGCCCTTCGGTACTGGTCAATGCAATCACTGCCCAGGCTCAATCGCTGATCAACCCGGGTTTCGGCCTGCACAACCGCGGCATGCTCAGCCTCGCCGAACATCTGTGTGCCAGCACCGGTAGTGATCAGGCGTACCTGCTCAACACGGGCAGCGAAGCCTGTGAAGCGGCGATCAAACTGGCGCGCAAATGGGGTCAACAGCATCGCGCTGGCGCGTCGCGAATCATTGTCGCCAACAACGCTTGTCATGGCCGTAGTCTGGCGACGATTTCGGCGTCGGACAGTTCGACACTGGCCAACCGATTCGAGCCGCAACTGCCGGGCTTCAGTCATGTCCCGTTCAATGATCTGCCGGCATTGCATGCGGCCGTGGATGAGCGGACCGTGGCGATTATGCTCGAACCGATCCAGAGCGAAGCCGGCGTGATCCCGGCCACCGCGCATTACCTCAAGGGTGTCGAGCGCTTGTGCCGTGAGCTCGGCATTTTGCTGATCTTCGACGAAGTGCAAACCGGTGTTGGTCGTTGCGGCACTTTGCTCGCGGAACAGTCCTACGGCGTAAGGGCCGATATCGTCGTGCTTGGCAAAGGCCTGGGCGGCGGCGTGCCACTGGCGGCATTGCTGGCGCGGGGCAGGGCCTGCTGTTTCGAACCCGGCGAGATGGCCGGTACCCACCATGGCAATGCCCTGATGACCGCAGCGGGTCTTGCGGTGCTAGAGAGTTTGCAGGACAAGGGTTTGCTCAACCACATCGCGGAAACCGGCCAGCACATGCGCGAAGGCCTTGGGCGTTTGGCGCATCGTTACGGTCACGGCGAGTTGCGCGGACAAGGGCTGCTTTGGGGGCTGACGCTGTCGGACGATTCCGCTGACGCGGTGGTCAAGGCCGCGCTGTACGAAGGCTTGTTGCTCAATGCCGCGCAACCCGACTGCCTGCGCTTTACCCCGGCGCTGAATGTCAGCAACGCCAACATCGACGAAATGCTCCTGCGCCTGGCGCGCGCCTTCTCCCGAGTACGCACCGCGCAATTGCAGTGCCGCAAAGGGATTGCCGTCTGATCCGAGGCGCCTCACACAATTTCCAGAACCGTCTCGCGGTAAAACGCACGCCTCACGCCCGACACTTTTGGCGTGGGGCGTTTTTTTGGCTCGGGAGAAGAGGGACTGAACCCTGACAAACGGCACGGGTCGATTAGCTGTAGGGCTTGCATGAGCCCACCCCAATCAGGAGCTGCCCCATGGACTTTATTCGCATCATCATCGCCATTCTTTTGCCGCCGCTGGGTGTGTTTCTGCAAGTAGGATTCGGTGGGGCGTTCTGGCTGAATATCCTGCTGACGTTGTGCGGGTACATTCCGGGGATCGTGCATGCTGTGTACATCATCGCCAAGCGCTGAGTTTTTGTGGCGCTAGATAGATTGCTATCGCGAGCAAGCCCGCTCCCACAGGGTTTGTGCACGCCGCAGAACCTGTGGGAGCGGGCTTGCTCGCGAATGGGGCGGCACCGTTTCGGCAATGAACGCAGGCTTCAGTCCACTGAATCCATCACCCGCCGATAAAACAACCACTCCTGCTCCAGCGCATGGGCCTGGTTACCGGCCTTGCGAAAGCCATGGCGTTCGTCCGCATAGTAATGCGCTTCGACCAGGATGCCGTTGTCCTGCAGGGCCTCGACCATGTCGCGGGTCTGTTGAGGGACGACCACGGCATCCAGTTCTCCTTGAAAGAAGATCATTGGCACGCGGATATTTCCCGCATGCAAAAGTGGCGTGCGTGAGGCATAGCGTTCGACATCCAGCAACGGATCGCCGATCAGCCAGTCCAGATAGTCGCTTTCGAATTTGTGGGTCGCGCGGCCCAGCGCCACCGGGTCGCTGACCCCATACAGGCTGGCGCCGGCGCGGAACACGTTGTGAAAGGCCAACGCGCAAAGGGTGGTGTAGCCGCCGGCACTGCCGCCGCGAATGAACGCGTTGTCGCCATCGATCAAGCCACGCTCGGCGAGATGGCTGACCACCGCGCAAGCGTCTTCGACATCCACATCCCCCCAACTCAAGTGCAGTGCCTGACGATAGGCCCGGCCATAACCGCTGCTGCCGCGATAGTTAAGGTCGGCCACGGCGAAGCCCCGCTGTGCCCAGTACTGGATACGCGGGTCGAGCATCGGGTAGCACGCCGAGGTCGGGCCGCCATGGACGAACACCACCAATGGCGGTTTCGCCGCGCCGGTCATCGCCGGGTAGAAAAAGCCATGTGCTTCGCCTGAGCCACTGGGGTAGCGCAAGGTTTGCGGGCGGCTGATCTGTTCGGGAGCAAGCGGTGCAATACCGCCGGCCAGCACTTGCACTTGCCGGCTCTGGCGGTCGATGGCGATGACGGCGGTTGAACTGATGGGCGACGCGGCGATGCAATAGATGAACTGCTCATCCACGGCGAGATGGCGGAAGCGGCTGTAGTCGCCGGTGAAGTCGGCGCTGGAATCACCGCCTATGCCCAATCGGCCAAACCCGCCTTCGGTCCAACTGGCCAGAAAACGCTCGTCGCCCAGGGGCAACCAAGTGCTGCCGCCCAGTTGCCAGGGCGCGGGGCCATGGTCGGCGCTGGCACTTGGCAATGGACCCAGCCCTTTTTCAGTAGCTTTCCATGGCTGCCAGTAACCGGCGCGATCCGTCAGGCAATACAAGCGACCGTCGGCATCGAACCGCGGTTGTTGCACAGACTCTTGAGCGCCGTCGCCCGCCACACAACGAGCTTCGGCAAACCTGCCATTGGCGAGGCGTTCGGCAACCATCAAACGGGTCGCTGTCCATGGTTGATCCGGGCGACTCCATTCGATCCAGGCCAGGCGCCGGGCATCAGGACTGAGCGTCGGCGCCGCGTAGAAATCAGCCCCTTCGACCAGCAGGTGACGTGCGCCATCGAACAGGTCGATTGCCACCAGTCGGTGTTGATTGCGATGCTCCTCGACCGCCAGCACCTGCCCGTTGGCGAACTGCAGATCGCCATAACGGCACGCACCGGATGTCAGCTTTTCCGGCGCTTCGCCTTGCAGTGATTGCCGATACAGTTGCTGGTCGGCCTCGTTGACGAAAACGATACTGTCGTCCGTCAGACAAAATGCGCCACCGCCATATTCGTACACCCGGCTGCGCACGCTGAACCCCGGTGGCGTCAGGCATTTCGCTGCGCCGTCACGCCAGTGCCAGATCCGGCATGCCGCGTCTTCGGGGCGGTACTCGTTCCAGAACAGGCCCAACCGACCGGCCTGCAGTTCGGCAAAATCGATACCGGCAGCGACGGCTTTGGCAGCACTGAAAGGTTCAGCTTTTGGCGATGAGGCGTGAGTTTCGTTCATTGCGAAAGGCCAGTTGGTCGATGGTCTGGGTCGCGTGTTCGGCTTCTTCGCGAGCCTTGAGGATCACGCCGTGTTGTGGCGACTTGCTGCACACCGGGTCGGCGTTGCTGGCGTCACCCGTGAGCATGAACGCCTGGCAGCGGCAGCCGCCGAAGTCTTTTTCTTTCTCGTCACAGGAGCGGCACGGCTCGGGCATCCAGTCATAACCGCGAAAGCGGTTGAAGCCGAACGAGTCGTACCAGATGTGCTGCATGCTGTGGTCGCGCACGTTGGGAAACTGCACCGGCATCTGTCGGGCACCGTGACAGGGCAGGGCGGTTCCGTCTGGCGTGACCGTCAGAAAAATACTGCCCCAGCCATTCATGCAGGCTTTCGGGCGTTCTTCGTAATAGTCCGGGGTGACAAAAATCAGCTTGCACGGATGCCCTTCGGCTTCGAGTTTGGCGCGGTATTCGTTGGTGATGCGTTCGGCGCGCACCAGTTGCTCTTTGGTCGGCAATAGCCCAACGCGATTGAGTTGCGCCCAGCCGTAGAACTGGCAGGTGGCGAGTTCGACGAAGTCCGCCTCCAGGGCGATGCACAGCTCGATGATGCGGTCGATCTGGTCGATATTGTGCCGATGGGTCACGAAGTTCAGCACCATCGGATAGCCGTGGGCCTTCACCGCTCGGGCCATTTCCAGTTTCTGCGCGAAGGCCTTTTTCGAACCAGCCAGCAGGTTGTTCACCTGCTCGTCGCTGGCCTGGAAACTGATTTGGATGTGATCGAGGCCGGCCTTCTTGAAGTCGCTGATTTTCTGCTCGGTCAGGCCGATGCCGGAGGTGATCAGGTTGGTGTAGAAACCCAGCTGGCGGGCTTCGCGAATCAACTCTGCAAGATCCTGGCGCACCAGCGGTTCGCCACCGGAAAAGCCCAGTTGCGCCGCGCCCATTTCCCGCGCTTCACGGAACACCTTGATCCACTGTTCGGTGCTCAGCTCCTTGCCTTGTTCGGCGAAATCCAGCGGATTTGAGCAGTACGGGCATTGCAGCGGGCAACGATAGGTCAGCTCGGCCAGCAGCCACAGCGGCAAGCCGACTTCAGGTGTGGGCGGCACTTGCCTTGATGAATCAGGCAAGTTCGATCCAGTGCTGTGCACGGGCAACCTCCATGAATTGCTCGATGTCGTCACCGAGCTCGGGCACGCCGGGGAATTGTTGGTCGAGCTCGTTGATGATCGCCGCGACATCCCGTTCACCGTCGATCAAACCGCCGATCAGCGCGGCACTTTCGTTGAGCTTGATCATGCCTTCGGGGTACAGCAGCACATGGCCTTTCTGCGCCGGTTCGTACTGGAAACGGTAGCCGGTGCGCCAGGTCGGGGTCTTGCTGCGATCGAAACTCATAAGGTGATTCCTTTGTGCCAGACCCGTTCCCCGGTCACGCTGTGATACGGCGGGCGTTTCAGTTCGTAGGCCATGCTCATGGCATCGAGCATGCTCCAAAGAATGTCCAGTTTGAACTGGAGAATTTCCAGCATGCGTTCCTGGCCTTCACGGGTAGTGTAGTGCTGCAGCGTGATCGCCAGACCGTGCTCGACATCACGCCGTGCCTGGCCCAGGCGGGTGCGGAAATACTCGTAGCCGGCGGGGTCGATCCACGGGTAGTGCTGGGGCCAGCTGTCCAGGCGCGATTGGTGGATCTGCGGGGCGAACAGTTCGGTCAGCGAGCTGCTCGCGGCTTCCTGCCAACTGGCGCGGCGGGCGAAATTGACGTAGGCGTCGACGGCGAAACGCACGCCGGGCAGTACCAGTTCCTGGGAGCGCAGTTGATCCGGGTCGAGGCCGACGGCCTGGCCCAGACGCAGCCAGGCTTCGATGCCGCCGTCTTCACCCGGTGCGCCGTCGTGGTCGAGCAGGCGTTGAATCCACTCGCGGCGGATCTCGCGGTCAGGGCAATTAGCGAGGATTGCCGCGTCCTTCAGGGGAATGTTCACCTGATAGTAGAAGCGGTTGGCGACCCAGCCCTGGATCTGTTCGCGGGTGGCCCGGCCTTCGTACATCGCCACGTGGTACGGATGATGGATGTGGTAGTAGGCGCCCTTGGCGCGCAAGGCCGCTTCGAATTCGGCGGGGGACATCGGGGTGTCGGTCATTGCGGTTCTCCGGGGAACAACCGTTGAAATCTTTGGTGTCTGGTCGGACGTCTTCGCGGGCAAGCCCGCTCCCACAGGGGAATACGGTCAACTGTGGGAGCGGGCTTGCCCGCGAAGGGGCTCTCAGCTACAACACAATACTCATGCCGTCATAAGCCACTTCAACCTGGCGCCGATCCAGCTCCGCGCGCTGTGGTGAATCCTCATCGAGAATCGGGTTGGTGTTGTTGATGTGGATAAGTACTTTGCGCTGGTTGGGCAATTGCTCAAGCACTTCGAGCATGCCGCCGGGCCCGTTCTGCGCCAGGTGGCCCATCTCCCGACCGGTGCGGGTGCCGACCCCGCGACGCTGCATTTCGTCGTCATCCCACAAGGTGCCATCGACCAACAGGCAATCGCTGTCGGCCATGATCTCAAGCAGCGGCGCATCGACTTTGCCAAGTCCCGGTGCGTAAAACAGTTTGCCACCGGTGTTCAGGTCTTCAACGATCAGGCCGATGTTGTCGCCCGGATGCGGGTCGAAACGGTGCGGCGAGTAGGGCGGCGCGGCGCTGCGCAGTGGCAGCGGAGTGAAGCGCAGGTTCGGGCAAGCCGGGACGCTGAAGCTTTGATCGAGTTCGATGCGGTTCCAGTTCAGCCCGCCATTCCAGTGCGTCAGCATGGTGAACAGTGGGAAGCCACTGCTCAGATCCTCGTGGACCATGTCGGTACACCAGACCTGATGAGGGCAACCTTCGCGCAGCATGAGCAGGCCGGTGGTGTGGTCGATCTGGCTGTCCATCAGGATGATCGCACCGATCCCGGTATCGCGCAGGGCGCGACCCGGCTGCATCGGGGCGAAGCTCTGGAGTTGCGCGCGGATGTCCGGGGAGGTGTTGCACAGCACCCAGTTCACGCCGTCATCGGAAATTGCGATGGACGATTGTGTCCGAGCCGTGGCCCGCAGGCTCCCGTCGCGAAAGCCTGCGCAGTTCACGCAGTTGCAATTCCACTGGGGGAATCCGCCGCCGGCGGCGGAACCTAGAATCTGGACGAACATGGGCGCTCCATCATTTCAACGCTGAAAATAAAACGCCTCGGATAACCGAGGCGTTGTGCTGCACATCTGCCAAGGCAGAGATTAGCGGCTGGCGAAGTACATGGTGACTTCAAAGCCGATACGCAGGTCGGTGTAGGCAGGTTTGGTCCAGGCCATAAATTGAACTCCTTCGGTTGGGGTAGGACAGCGCTATCTATAGGTATAGGCCACCTCAAAGTCAAAGAGGTTCCAGATAGTTAGGTTGCTATGTTACTCAAAATTTCAAAGAGATTGCCCGTGAAACTTTGAGAAAGCTCCTTACAGCCCCGGTAATGATCATTTTGCCGCTTGCCATGGCGCGTCGGGTACAGCGCTGTTGGCAAGGCACCGCCGGCCACCTTCGGCCTGATTCAGGCGTTGGGCCGCAGCCAGTAGAGCGGTCTGGTCAATGCGCACAATGGCCTCGGGCAAGTGCATCAGATAATCCGACGAACGGCCGGCCAGCTTGCCCTGCCAGAGCAATTCGGCCGCTTGCCCCGTGGTAAGCGCAGCGCTGGAAAACTGATCCGCCAGGGCCTGGCGTTGAGCGTTGAAGGTGCTGTCGTCGAGCGAGTGGATCAGCTCCGGCAATGAATCCAGGAATTGCTCGATGTGTTGCAGCAGCTCCACAGGTGCAACGCTTGGCGATTGCACGCCGAACAGCAACCCGGTTTGCCCGTGGATTTGCCGCAGGGCGCTGAACACCGCATAGCCGAGTTGCAACTCCACCCGCAGGCGTTGGTAGAACGGCGTCTGGCAGACATGCGCGAGCAACCGCCACGCGGCTTCGTCGGCCATTTCCTGAGTGGCTGTCGGACAGAACAGCAGCAACGCGTGCTCGCTGGAAGTGGTATCGACAGTGCTCCACAGATGCTGTGCAAGGATCGAAGAGGGCGGCGTCGGTTGATTGTCCGGCGTGCCGGGTATGCGGCTCAAGGCCAGGCCCATGGCCGCTTGAGTCTGAGCCGATAACCCGATGGCCAGCCCATCCCAGCGTGCACTCGACCAGAGTTGCTGCACGTCATCCGAGTTCGCGGTGTGCCCGTGGCAGTGATCGGGCAATGTTTTGAGCAGTTGTCGAATCGGTATCAACGCAACGCTGGTCGATGCGGTTTGTGAGACAGCGGCATCGGGTTTTGTCAGTTCTTTCAGCACATGCTCGAGGACGGCGGACATCGGCTCCTGTAGCCCATTTAGTTTGAGCAGCCATTCGTTGCCCGACGCACTGAAGGACAAATCCACACCGGCCTGCCGCGCGTCTTCGCGCAACGGCTGCAAGCTACTTTCCAGCCGTGACTGGAGGCTGCTGCCGGGAGCCGAGTCCAGGCGCCAGCGCAGATAAATTGCGCCTTCGGCGCTGTTGTCCGGCCATGCCTGGCTGAATTGCATCGGCGACCGTTCACGACGGCTGCGCGAACGGTCCTGGGCAAAAGTGCGCAAACCACGATGGGCGCTGGTCTGGCCGCGAATCAATCCGGCGTTGGGCGCCGGTGCTTCGGTACGCAGGAACGGGTTGGGTGCGGGCAATTGCCATGGCCCGCTGAAGTTATCCACAGCGCCGATTTGTTTGAGGATTTGCTTGAGGGCTGTAACGCCTTGCCCGGACAACCCGACTTCGTGTTGCTCGCTGTCCAGTCGGACCAGTTGCAAGGCGCTGCTGACTTGCTGCTGGCGCTGGAGCAGGGCGACGTACTCTTCGCGCAGCGGGCTCCAGTCTTGCCGGGCGAAGAAGCCCAGCCAATCCATCAGCCGCTCGCGAATCCCGGTTGCGACGGAGTTGGCGGGCAAGGTGAACTCGACGTGCAGCAAGGCTTGCCCGGCGAATTGATACAGCGACTCGGCCTTGAGCTGTTCCGCCAATCCACGCTCACGCAAATCCGCCAGCAAACCACCCGGCTTCTCGGAGTTCAGCGAGTGACACAGGAACAGCAGTGCTTCGGTGGAAGATTCGGGCAGGGCCTCGAGGGCAAACAGCAGATCCAGTCGTTGTTCGCCAGCCTGTTGATAACTTGAGTCTGAGCTCGTCATCAGCGGCGCGGGGGATTGTTGTGGGGTGGTTTCACCTTGGGCAAGGGCTTGGCCAAATGCCTCGGCCATCGCTCTCAATTCATCGACACTTTGCGGACCGGCCAGGCTCAAGGTCATCTGCCCTGTCCGATAGAACCGCTGATAAAAATCCTGCAATGCCTGCTGAAATTCGGGTTGCGGCACCGGCAGGCTATCGCGATTGCCCGCGTGGAAACCTCGCAGCGGATGAGCCTCAGAAAGCCCATCGAACAATGCCCGCTGTTGTTGCGCCGCTGGATCTTGTGACCACGCGACAAACTCCGCCTGCAACACTTCCCGTTCTCGCTGCTGATCGTCGGGATTCATACGTGGATGGGCGAGCATGTCTGACAGACGCTCCAGCCCACCGGCAAACGCCTGGGGTGACAGTTCGAAAAAGTAATCCGTGGTGCGTTCGCTGGTCCGCGCATTCACTTGCCCGCCATGACTCTGGACGTAGGCCATCAGCCCTTGTCCCGCAGGAAAACGCACGGTACCGAGAAACAGCAGATGCTCAAGAAAATGCGCCAGGCCAGGCCACGCCAGCGGCACATCATGGCTGCCCGCGGCGACCCGCAACGCGGCTGCGCAGCGCTTCAAATCAGGGGCATGACGCAGCGTCACCCGCAAGCCATTGGCCAGGGTTTCAGTGTGGGGGCGAGGGTGATTCAGCGCGGGCATGGGCACTTCCAGAACAGTGAAGTGCCCATGCTAGCGGATTAGAGTGCGTCAGCGCTTGCTCAGGTCGCCGTAAAGCTCGGGACGACGATCGATCAGGTAGCGATTGGCGGCGCGGGAGTCGACCATCAATTGACGATCCAACTCACCGACAATCAATGCTTCATCAAGTCCTGCCTGGGCGATGCGGCTGCCATCCGGCGCGGCGATGCTGCTCTGGCCGCAATAGTGGATGTCGCCTTCGTGGCCGCAATAGTTGGCGTAGGCCACATAGCATTGGTTTTCGAAGGCGCGGGAGCGCACGGTGACATCGGCGACGAAATCGAACGGAATCATGTTCGCGGTCGGCACCAGGATCAGCTCGGCACCGGCCAGGGCCAGGCGCCGGGCGTTTTCCGGAAATTCCAGGTCGTAGCAGATCAGGAAACCGAGCTTCCAGCCATTGAGCTCAACGATAGGAAACTCATCGGAACCTGCGCTGAACATCGAGTGATCGAGGTCGCCGAACAAGTGAGTCTTGCGGTAGTTGCACACACGCTCGCCACTGGCGTCGATCAACTGCACGGCGTTGTAGATCTGCCCGTCGGCGGTGCGCTCGGGATAGCCATACAAAATGGCGATCCCGGCCGCCTTGGCAATGCGCGCGATCTGCTGCGCCGACTCACCGTTATGCACCTCAGCCAGCACACTGACGGCATCGACACCGATGTTGTAGCCGGTCAGGAACATTTCCGGCAGCACCAGCAGGTCGGCACCTTTTGCCTCCAGCGCAAGCTGGTGCAAGCGTTGCAGGTTGCCAGCGACATCCAGAGGCAGCGGTGGGCATTGGTAAAGGGCTACGCGCATTTCGGATTCCTCTTACTCGGGCAGGGCGATCGGTCCGATCTCGTTGAATACATCTCCTGGACCCGGATTCTCGGCGTGAGTTGCACCGCCGAAGTGTTTCATGATGCCCCATACCGCGTTGAGCGATGTCTGCACCGCGCCCTCGACCCAGGCCGGCGTCCACGAAACGTCGTCACCGGCGATGAAGATCCCGCGCTGTTCGGCCGGCATGTCGTCCTGCATGAAGTGCGCGTACATGCGCTGGTTGTAGCGGTAGTGGCCGGGCAGGGCGCCTTTGAACGCGCCGAGGAAATGCGGGTCGGCTTCCCACGAAACGGTGATCGGGTCACCGATGATGCGCGCGGCGATGTCGACTTTCGGGTAGATCTTCTTCAACGCATCCAATGCCAGCTTCACGCGTTTTTCCACCGGCTGCGGCAGCATTTTCAGCGCGTCGCTCATCCACGAGTACGACAGGCAAATCACCCCTGGCTTGTCGTCGCCGTTGTCGAACAGATAAGTGCCACGGGTCAGGCGGTCGGTGAGGGTCATGCTCATCAGATCGCGGCCGGTTTCCGGATCCTTGTCCTTCCAGAACGGGCGGTCGACCATCACGAAAGTCTTCGACGACTGCATGTAGCGGGTGCGGTCCAAAGCCATCCACATCTTTTGCGAAAACAGGCTTTCGTCGCATTCGATTTGAGTGGTGAGCAGCCAACTCTGGCAGGTGGTCAGCACGGCTGCGTATTCGCGGGTGTCGCCCCAGTTGTCGGTGACGGCGAAACGGCCGCCCGGTGCGTGGGCAATTTTCTTCACGCCGGTGCGCGGTGCGCCGTTGTGCAGCGAGCTGAGGCTGGTGCCGGCCGGCCAGTGTGCGCAACGCTCCGGCACGTGGCGCCAGATGCCCTGCGGAACCTGTTCCACGCCGCCGACCACCAGGTGCTGGTGATCGTCGCAGTTGGTCATGACGACGCGGAAGATTTCCAGCATCGAGTTCGGGAAGTCCGAATCCCAGCCGCCGGTGCCGAAACCGACCTGCCCGAACACTTCGCGGTGATGGAACGACAGCTTGGCGAACGCCTTGGAGGTGGCGACGAAGTCGTAGAAAGTGCGGTCGTCCCACAGCGGTACCAGGGTGTTCCACAGCTCTTTGAGGCGTGGCACGTCGCGGTCGCGAATGGCTTGCTGGATATCCGAGAACTGCGAGCCGGCCTCCAGGGCATCGGCCCAGGCGTCAGCCACTTCCTGGAACAGTGCAGGAAGGTCCGACAACTTCTGTGCGTAATGGGTCTGACCTTCGAGGTCGATCACCGTACTGCCCGACGCAGGCGTCAGCGGGTTGGGGAAGGGTTTGGTTTCCAGGCCGAGCTTGTCGACATAGTGATAGAACGCAGTGGACGACACCGGAAAGCGCATCCCGCCCAGTTCGGCAACGATGCCTTCGGCACCATTGAACGCCTGGGAGCGCAAGCGGCCGCCCATTTTCGAGGCTTCGTAGACGACCGGTTTCAGACCCAGTTTCATCAGTTCGTAAGCAGCCACCAGCCCGGCGATGCCGCCGCCGACAATCGCCACTTCGGCACCGTGATTGTGCTCTGGAATGCTGCCCAGGCCAGCCGGGTGTTCGATCCAGTCGTCGAAGGCAAAAGGAAAGTCCGGACCGAAAATGGTGACTGGTTTCTTACCGTCTGCAGGATGGCGATTGTTCTTGTTCATGGCTGACCTTGCTGGCGACCCGACGCGGAATGTGCATCTGAGTATAGGAAAAGATGCCAGCCATTCTAGAGAGCACAGAGCACGTTAATAAGACGCAAAGTGTCGTCGTTTTGCTATTGGATTGATCAATGTGACGATCTATAAATACACACTGAGCACTGTGGGAGCGGGCTTGCTCGCGAAAGCGGTGTATCAGTCGCAAGTAGAATCGACTGACACGACGCATTCGCGAACAAGCCCGCTCCCACATTGGATAGCGTTCAAACCGGCTGCCCCCGATCAATCTTGCTACTCAAGATGATCGACGTCGTAGTCTTCTCTACCCCATCCACACTGCCAATCTGATCCAGCAACTGATCCAGCTGCTCCGGCGAATCGGTGCGCAACCACGCCACATAATCAAATTCGCCACTCACCGCACACAACTGCTGCACCTGCGCCATCGCGCTCAGGCGTCGCAACACCTCCTTGCCGGAACGCGGTTGCACGGTAATCCCCACATACGCCTGCAACCCGCCATCCACCACCCGCTGCCCAAGGCGCACGCCGTAGCCGGTGATCACCTTGGCCTTTTCCAGCCGCGCCAGGCGCGAGGTGACCGTGGTGCGGGCGATGCCCAATTGCCGGGCCAACATAGCCACACTCTCGCGGGCGTTGATCTGCAGGGCCGCGATCAACTGGCGGTCGATTTCGTCGAGAACGGGTGGGCGAATGTCAGGCAAAGGGGCTGTCTCCAACGGTACGGATCAATGGCCAAGCATGTTACAGGCACATCCGGCGCAGCGCTCGCGGCGGATATTTGATCTAGCCTCAGTACCGTTCATGACATTTCTGCCTGCGACAAATTGCCATAAGTAACTAGGTAGTACATTATTCCGCCCTTGTCACAAATGGGGAAAACTTCCGACATGAACAATTCTGGGGCTGCCGCCGGCAGCAAATGGTTGCTGGCGGGGCTGGGTGTGCTGATTGCACTGATCGGGCTCGGCCTGGCCGGTGGCGGCGGTTATCTGATCGCGCTCGGCGGTAGTGGGTACTTCCTGTTGATGGGCCTGGCCATGCTGGTGTCCGGGTTGATGATTGCCCGGCGTAAGCCGCTCGGCGCCTGGTTGTATGGTGTGGCGTTGGTCCTCACGGCGATCTGGGCCGTTTGGGATGCCGGCCTCGAATACTGGCCGCTGGTCTCTCGGGTACTGACTTTCGCCGTGATCGGTCTGGTTGTAGCGCTGATCTACCCGACCCTGGTCCGCGCTTCGGGCGCGACCGGCGGCCGTGGTGCTTACGGTTTGGCCGGTATTCTGGGCGTGGGCGTCGTTGCGACGATGGCCTACATGTTCGTGCCGACCCACGTGGTCAAAAACACCACTGTACCTGCGGTAACGCCGGTCACTCCGGGCACCGAACAGAAAGACTGGGCCCACTGGGGCAACACCACCGCCGGCAACCGCTTTGCCGCGCTGGACCAGATCAACAAGGGCAATATCGACAAGTTGCAGGTGGCCTGGACCTTCCGCACCGGCGACATCCCGCAAAGCACCGGCGCTGGCGCCGAAGACCAGAACACCCCGCTGCAAATCGGTGACACGGTCTACACCTGCACCGCCTACGGCAAAGTCTTCGCCCTCGATGCCGACACCGGCGCCCAGCGCTGGAAGTTCGATCCGCAAGGCACCGCGCCGAACTGGCAGCGCTGCCGTGGGCTGGGCTATTCCGAAACCCCAGTGGCTGCAGACAATCAGCCAACCGCCTGTACGAAACGTCTGTTTCTGCCGACCGGCGATGCACGCCTGATCGCCATCAATGCCGACACCGGCAAGCCCTGCGAAGAGTTCGGCAACAAGGGCACTGTCGACCTGACCACCGACATGGGTGAAGTGAAGCCCGGTTACTACCAGCAAACCTCGACTCCATTGGTCGCAGGTGACGTGGTGATCGTCGGCGGTCGCGTGGCGGATAACTACTCCACTGGCGAACCGCCGGGCGTGGTGCGTGCCTACGACGTGCGCAGTGGTGAGCTGGTGTGGGCGTGGGATCCGGGTAATCCGAACACCACCAAACGTCCGCCGGCCGGTGAGACTTATACCCGTGGTACGCCGAACGTGTGGTCGGCCATGTCCTACGACGCCAAGCTCGGTCTGGTCTACCTGCCAACCGGCAACGCGACGCCTGACTTCTTCGGCGGTCAACGCACCGAGTTCGACGACAAGTGGAACTCGTCCATCGTCGCCATCGATGTGAAGACCGGCCAGGTGCGCTGGCATTTCCAGACCACCCACCACGACCTGTGGGACTTCGACCTGCCAGCACAGCCGCTGCTGTACGATGTGCCGGACGACAAGGGCGGCATCCAGCCAGCCCTGGCGCAAGTCACCAAGCAGGGCGAGATCTTCCTGCTCAACCGCGAAACCGGCGTGCCTATCGCCCGCGTCGAAGAGCGTCCGGTGCCGCAAGGCAAGGTGCCCGGCGAGCGCTACTCGCCAACCCAGCCGTTCTCGGTGGACATGCCGTCAATCGGCAACAAGACCCTGACCGAATCCGACATGTGGGGCGCCACACCGTTTGATCAGTTGATGTGCCGCATCCAGTTCAAAGGCATGCGCCACGAAGGCGTCTACACCCCGCCGGGCATGGACCGCGCCCTGCAATTCCCGGGCTCGCTGGGCGGCATGAACTGGGGCAGCGTCTCGGTCGACCCGAACACCCACTACATGTTCGTCAACGACATGCGCCTGGGCCTGGCCAACTACATGATCCCGCGCGACAAGATCAAAGCCGGGGCCAGTGGTATCGAAATGGGCGTGGTACCGCAGGAAGGCACTCCGTTCGGCGCCATGCGCGAACGCTTCCTCTCGGCAGGCGGCATTCCGTGCCAGAAACCACCGTTCGGCACCATGTCGGCCATCGACCTCAAGACCCACAAACTGATGTGGCAAGTCCCGGTCGGCACCGTGCAGGACACCGGCCCGCTGGGCATCCGCATGCATCTGCCGATCCCGATCGGCATGCCGACCCTCGGCGCATCGCTCGCCACCCAGTCCGGCCTGCTGTTCTTCGCCGGCACCCAGGACTTCTACCTGCGCGCCTTCGACACCGGCAACGGCAACGAAATCTGGAAATCGCGTTTGCCGGTGGGCAGCCAGTCCGGGCCGATGACTTATGTGTCGCCGAAAACCGGCAAGCAGTACATTCTGCTGACGGTGGGTGGTGCGCGTCAGTCGACGGATCGTGGGGATTATGTGATTGCCTACGCTTTGCCCAAATAAGGCACGGTGAACCTTTGTAGGAGCGAGCTCGCTCGCGATGGACGTCAACGATTACGCGTGCTCGCTGAGTAAACGCGTCGTACTTGAGTTCATCGCGAGCGAGCTCGCTCCTACAGAAGGCGCCTGATGCCTTGATTGCTCAGCACTACGCCGTTGCGCGACGTCGGCTAGCATTGAGGTAATCAAGGGGGGCGAGGCGAAAGACATGACGACAAAACTGCCTGCCGCTGTACGAGACCACGCCTTGCAGATCGCCCATCACGAAATGGGTCACTACATAGTGGCCCGCACGCTGGGGTTTGAAACAGGTGGTGTGACCTTGACCGTGACGATGGATCTGCGGCATCAAGGTGGCGCGTCCGTTTCCCTGGTGCGGCCAATCGCTTCGATGGACACCATGAAGGAATATCTGGAAGCCCGGATGATGGTCCTTCTGGCTGGCGCAATGGCGCAGACACTCCCTTCAAAACCTTCAGCCGCCAAACGCGTCGATAAAGCGAAAGCCACGGCCATCCTCAAAGGTGAGCAGGGGGCGGAGCAGGATTACGCGAAAGTTAGAGAGTTACAGCATCTGCTACGCAACATCACCCATCCAGATACCGATCCCACGTCGGGTGAGCGCATAGCAGTGCAGCTTAAAACGATGACAGATCGGCTGTGGCTTCGGACTCAAAAAATCATAGAAGATCAGGCCGAGACGATTGCCGAATTGGCTGTGGCGCTGGTGGACGGCATGGTCATCGTGGAGCAGTGGGGACGGCCCGCAGATACGTATGAGGGCATGCTGACGGGGCAGGTGCTGGAGCGGCGGCTGGTCGTGCAGGCCATGCCTTCATGATGTGTTTGAACTGAAGAACCGAAGCATCTGGCTCTAATCAGTCCCAAAAAGGGAACGCTCGGTCCCTGTTTGGGAATGTTCAGGCTCTGTTTGTTTTATTGATCTGCATGCGTTCTCGTTTGAGCAGGTTTGCGCGTCAACACCTTCACTACATCATCAATAACCGCTTTGCTCATCGTCGTCAGGTAATGCGCGGCCCAGGCGTGACGGTCGGAGTCTTGGGCGTAGGCGGCGTCCACGGTGAGGGACTTGGCGAGGAAGAGCAGGTCGGAGGCTTGGGCCAGAGCGTCGGCGATGGGGACGTCGCGGCAGACGTGGAATAGGGGTTGGTTCGAGAGATAGAGGAAGGGGGTGAAGCCGACGGTTTTTAGTTCTGATGCTGACGGTGGGTTTGATTGAGGCATGTTGTTGCTCCCTGTAGTTCGATAAACCGCCACATTCGTTTCCAAGCGAATGGGTGGCGGCTGTGCGCAGGTTGGAAAACCGGGAACCAGGGAAACCGGCACGCCCGAAGGCGTCCCACGCACAGCTGCCATAACACGGGAACAAAGTCTTAAGACTTCTGCAGTCGTGATGGGGAGCGGTTGCGTTACGGTTCGACGGGTTTCCAAGCCCGATCGCTGAATGGTCAGCGACGGTCGGAGACTATCCCGTCGAAGAAAAGCGTAACAAGGCGGCAAAGTGCCCAACAGCAAGATTCGGAGTTTGCCTACAAGGTCCCAAGGCGTCATCCGATAAAACGAGACCTCAAGTAAACAAAACTAAACGTCAGACACGAAAAAGCCGCGTAAAAACGCGGCTTTCTTGTTTGGTGGGCCCACACGGACTTGAACCGTGGACCAAAGGATTATGAGTCCTCTGCTCTAACCAACTGAGCTATAGGCCCTCAGTAGGTCGCGGATTATAGCGACGGTTTCGCGGCTGTGCTATCCGAAAAAGCCATTACTGTTGTACGAAGAAACGTTGCGGCAAATTCGTCGGCGGGCAGGGGCAGGCTGACGATGTAGCCCTGGATTTGCGAACACCCCTCATAGGCCAGGAATTGCTGCTGCGCCTGGGTCTCGACTCCTTCGGCAATGACGGTGAATTGCATGCTGCGGCCAAGGGCGATGATGGCGCGGACGATCGCCGCGTCGTGGGGATCGTCTGGCAGGCCGCGGACGAAGGACTGGTCGATCTTGAGGATATCCAGCGGCAGGCGCTTGAGGTAACTCAAGGAGGAGTAACCGGTGCCGAAGTCATCGATGGCCAGTTGTACGCCCAGATTTTTGAGTTGATGCAGTACCGCCAGCGCTTCTTCGGCCTGGCTCATGATGAAGTTTTCGGTGATTTCCAGTTGCAGGAAACCCGGGTTGAGACCGTTGTCCTTGAGCAACTGTTCGATACGACCCAGCAGGTTGGGCTGGCGCAATTGGGCGCCGGCAAGGTTGACCGACAGCGGTCCGGGACTTTCGTACAGCCGGTGCCATTCGGCCATCTGCCGGCAGGCGGTTTCCAGGACCCAGTCGCCGATCTGCAGGATCATGCCGTTTTCTTCAGCCAGCGGGATGAAGTGTTCCCGCGGCACGTCGCCAAAGGTCGGATGACGCCAGCGGATCAGGGCTTCGGCGCCGACCAGGCTGTAGTCTTCGAGGCTGATTTTCGGTTGGTAGCACAGGTGCAACTCGTTGCGTTCGATGGCGCGGCGCAGTTCGTGTTCCAGCGCCACGCGTTCGCTGGCCTGGGCGGTGAGGTCGCGGGTGTAGCTTTCGACGCGGTTGCGACCCTTGGCCTTGGAGCGGTACATCGCGGCGTCGGCGTTCTTGATCAGTGTGGCAACGTCGCAGCCATCTTTCGGATAGAGGCTGGTGCCGATGCTGGCACTGATGAAAAACTCGTGTTCGCCGGCCTGGAACGGCGCGGCGAAACAATTGAGCAGTTTGGTGGCGATATTGTCGGCATCACTGGGTTGTTGCAGGCCCGGCAGCAGGATAATGAACTCGTCACCGCCCAGGCGTGCCACGGTGTCGATGTCACGCAGCTGCTCCCGGAGACGTACGGCGATGCCCTTGAGCAGCAGGTCGCCGACCGGGTGGCCGAGGCTGTCGTTGATGTGTTTGAAGCGGTCAAGGTCGAGGAACAGCACGGCGCCCTGGCCGCCATGTTCCTGCTGGCTGGTGAGTGCCGTCAGCAGGCGGCTTTCGAACAGCGTGCGGTTCGGCAGGCCGGTCAGCGGGTCGTGGTGCGCCTGGTAGTCGAGTTTGGCCTGAGCATGCTTGAGGCTGGATATGTCGGCGAACACCGCGACAAAGTGGGTGATGAACTTGTCGCGGTTGCGCACGGCACTGATGGTCAGCCAGCTCGGGTACAGCTCGCCATTCTTGCGCCGATTGGAAATTTCGCCCTGCCAGTGACCTTCAGCGGTCAATTGATGCCACATGGCCGCATAGAACGCGCTGTCATGCAGGCCCGAGGCGAGCAGGCGCGGTGTGTGGCCCAGCGCTTCGCTTTCGCTGTAACCGGTGATTTCGGTGAAGGCCCGGTTGACTGCGCTGATGTGCTGCTGAGTGTCGGTGATCAACACGCCTTCGGCGGTGCTTTCGAACACGGTGGCGGCCTGCTGCAGTTTTTCCTGCATCAAGTGCCGCTCGGTGATGTCCCGGGCGATGGTCAACATGCAGTCCTCATCGCCAATCGGCAGCGGACGGCTGGACACTTCGCAGAGGCGGATCTGTCCGTCGCTGCGGCGGATATGGCAGCTGAAGTCACGGACAAAACCGTCCCGGTGCAGCAGGTCGAGCATTTGCTTGCGTTCATTGAGGTTGACCCAGATCCCCAGTTCCAGCACCGAGCGATCCACCGACATGGCGCTATTGAATCCGGTGATGCGGCTGAAACCCTCGTTGACCTCCAGCAGCAAACCGTCACTTTGCCGCGACAGCAGCAGGCCGTCGGGGGATGCATGGAAGGCCTTGGCGAACTTTTCTTCGGACGTTTGCAGTTGTTGCTGGGTTTCCTTGAGCTGGGTGATGTCCCGCACCACGACCACCAGCGCCGGTGTCATGTCCAGGTCAAAGGGCTCGGCGGAGATCAGGCCGGTAAACACCTGGCCGTTGCTGCGCCGAAAGGGCATTTCCAGGTTGCGGATGCTGCCGGCCTGCAAGCGTTGCAGCAGGCCTGGCCCGACACCGGGAATCCCCCAGATGTTCAGGTTGGTGGCGGTCTGGCCAATGACGTCCTCGGCCTTCAGGCCGATCTGTTCTTCGAACGCTTCGTTGACCTCCAGCAGGCAACCGTCGCTCAGGCGCGCGATCACCAGAATGTCAGGGCATTGCTGGAACACGGAAGCGAATTTCTGTTCCGACAGGCGCAGCGCTTCTTCGGTGCGCTTGGCCTCGGTGATGTCGATCATCAGCCCGCGCATCACCGGCTCATGCCCGTGTTCGATCAGGCTGACGATATCGCGTACCCACAGGCAGCGGCCGTCGGCGGTGATCACCCGGTAATCGAGGCTGTGATCGCGTCCGGCCAGCACTTCGTGATCACAGAAAGTCTGGGCGCGGATCAGGTCGGCGGGGTGAATGATGTTGCGCCAAAAGCCCGGAATCAGCCAATGGGACAGGGGATAACCGAGAAGGTCTTCGGCGTGGGGCGATACATAGCTGTAGGTGTAGTCGGTGACTTTGGCTTCCCAGGCGATGGCTGACAGGCTCTCCACCAGGCCGCGGTAGTGGTACTCGCTGCTGCGCAGTTCCTGTTCAAGATCGACCCGGCGGGCGATTTCTGAACTCAAGCGGCGGTTGATGCGGATAACTGCCGCCAGCACCATGGTCAACAGCAGCAATCCGGGCAGGCCATACACCAGCAGGTCATTCCAGAATGTTCGATGATCGAGGACGTTGCCGACCCAATGCTCCTGAATGGCGCTGATTTCGGCGGGACTCATGTCCGCCAGGACTTTGTCGAGAATGCCAACGAGTATTGTGTTGTCGCGTGGCACAGCCATGGCCATTTGATAGCGATAGGGGGTTTCACCGCTGACATACAACCCGTCGAGCTTGAGTTGGCGCAGGCTCCAGACGCTGGACGCCAGATCGCCCACCACGGCATCCACTGCGTCGGTGGCCAGCGCCTGCAACGCCGAGCTGACGTTGGGCATCGCCACCAGGTTCAGGTCGGGATTATGGGTGCGCAACAGTTCGTGGGGGGCGTAGTTTTCCACCACGGCGATTTTCAGGCCGTACAAGTCTTCCAGGTTGTGTGGCTGGGGGCCCCCGACGTGGGCCAGGATGACAATCGGAAAGTCCAGGTAGGGGCGGGTGAATGACAGGTAGTTCTGACGCTCTGGGGTCGACATGATGCCGGGCAGCAGGTCAATTTTGCCCTTTTTGGCTTGCTCCAGGACGACGGTCCAGCTCACCGGCTCGATGGGCGTAAGCCGGGTCGCCAGCCTTTTGCGGATGACCTCGATGTAATCCGCGGCAAGGCCCTGGTAGCGGCCTCCATCGTCACGAAACTCGAAAGGCGGCCACGACGCATCGACACCCAGGCGCAAGTCCGGGTGAGCCGCCAGCCAGCTACGTTCATCGTCAGTGAGAGTCAGAGCGCCAGCCGTTGCGGTCCAGGTCATCAGCGACAGCAAAAAAAGCACGGTCGGCAGTCTGGGCATAACGGTCTCGTTATGGCTCGGGGGAATGTTTCGAGTGTAGACGGGCTACGAGGCGGAGGGGAGGTGCTGAGATATTAATCTGCCATAAAACAAAACCCCCGGCTTGGGCCGGGGGTTCTGGTATCACTCGTCGAGGAAGGAGCGCAGATGCTCGCTTCTCGTCGGGTGGCGCAGCTTGCGCAGCGCCTTGGCTTCGATCTGACGAATCCGCTCACGGGTAACGTCGAACTGCTTACCAACCTCCTCGAGGGTGTGGTCGGTATTCATGTCGATACCGAAGCGCATGCGCAGTACCTTGGCTTCACGGGCAGTGAGGCCGGACAGCACTTCGCGAGTCGCTTCTTTAAGGCTCTCAACGGTTGCAACATCGATTGGCGACTGCATGGTCGAGTCTTCGATGAAGTCACCCAGATGGGAGTCTTCGTCATCACCGATCGGGGTTTCCATGGAGATCGGCTCTTTAGCGATCTTCAATACCTTGCGGATCTTGTCCTCAGGCATTTCCATGCGTTCGCCCAGCTCTTCCGGGGTCGGTTCGCGACCCATTTCCTGCAGCATCTGCCGGGAAATGCGGTTGAGCTTGTTGATCGTCTCGATCATGTGCACCGGAATACGGATGGTGCGGGCCTGGTCGGCGATCGAGCGAGTGATCGCCTGACGGATCCACCAGGTGGCATAAGTCGAGAATTTGTAGCCGCGACGGTATTCGAACTTGTCTACCGCTTTCATCAAGCCGATGTTGCCTTCCTGGATCAGATCAAGGAATTGCAGGCCACGGTTGGTGTACTTCTTGGCGATCGAGATCACCAGACGCAAGTTCGCTTCAACCATCTCTTTCTTCGCGCGGCGGGCCTTGGCCTCACCGATCGACATGCGACGGTTGATGTCCTTGATTTCAGCGATGGTCAAACCGGTTTCGGTTTCCAGCGCGGTCAGCTTCTGCTGGCAACGGATGATGTCCGGCTGCAGACGACCAATGGCTTCAGCGTATTTGCCTTTGCCTTTGGCCAGGGCATCACTCCAGCTTTCGTCGACTTCGTTGCCCGGGAACTGGCGCAGGAAGTCTGCACGCGGCATGCGCGCATCACGAACGCAGAGCTGCATGATTGCGCGCTCTTGCTGACGCAGGCGATCCAGGGCACTGCGAACACGCTCGACCAGGCCTTCGAATTGCTTCGGCACCAGTTTGATCGGCATGAACAGCTCGGCCAGGGCCAACAGTTCGGCAATCGCTGCCTTGTTGTTGCGACCGTGCTTTTTCAGCGCCTTGCGGGTGATTTCCATCTGATCGGCCACAGCGCCAAAACGCTGGGCAGCGATGATCGGATCCGGGCCGCTTTCGGCTTCTTCTTCGTCATCGGAAGATTCGGCTTCATCGTCGTCGGAGTCGTCATCCGCTTTTACGGCTTTCGCGTCGATCGGCGGCGGCACTTCTGCCGCAGGCGGCGCGATGCCGTCGTCCGGGTCGATATAACCGCTCAGGACGTCGGACAGGCGACCACCTTCGGTGGTGACGCGGGTGTACTCGGAGAGAATATGATCAACCGTGCCAGGGAAGTGCGCGATTGCGCTCATCACCTCACGGATGCCCTCTTCAATACGCTTGGCGATTTCAATTTCGCCTTCACGAGTGAGGAGCTCCACCGTACCCATTTCGCGCATGTACATGCGCACCGGGTCGGTAGTGCGACCAATGTCGGTCTCGACCGCAGCCAACGCTGCAGCGGCCTCTTCGGCTGCGGCTTCGTCGGTATCGGCGTCGGCCAGCATAAGGGAATCCTTATCTGGCGCAACCTCGAATACGTTGATCCCCATGTCATTGATCATGCGGATGATGTCTTCCACCTGTTCCGGATCTGAAATATCCTCCGGCAGGTGGTCGTTGACCTCCGCGTAAGTCAGGTAGCCCTGCTCACGACCAAGTGTGATCAACTCTTTGATACGAGACTGCTGTTGCGCTTTTCCGGACATAACACCCTATCCACTGAAGGTCTTGGCGGGCAAAAAACAAGCCGAGGATTATACCTGAGCTATGACCTCACGCGCCAGTTGAGGTCGGGTTTGATGCGGAAACATTGCGACTCAAGAGGTCGCGCAGTTGATTTTTCTCTTCGCTGGTCAATTCGCTTTGACGCGCTTTTCTGAGAAGTTGTTCCAGGTTTCGCTCGCGTTGGCGGGCTGACAAGCTAGTAATGGTGTCGAAAAACTGTTGTTCAAGGTTATCTCCATCAATCAGCCATTCCTTTTCCGCCAGGGCCTTGAGCAGGCGGCCTTGTTCTGTGCCGTGCCAACGGGCAATCAGCTGAATTGAGTTTAGCTTGGGATTCTTCTGCACGGCTTCGAGCAGCGCCACCAGCAATTGTGTGTTGGTGTGATCCTCGGCGGCGAAGTGCCCGGCATCCTCGACTTTTTCGGCCAGTTGCGGGTGATGCAGCAACGTGCGCAAGGCGGCGAGGGTTGGCGGTTCTACGGCGGCGGGCACCCGTGGCGCGCGGGGTTGATCACGATCACCGCCCCGTTTGCCATTCTTGTCCCACGGTTTCTTGTCCCATTTCTTGCCTCCTGCACCGGGCTTCTTCGGCGTCCATTCCTGCTGCGGCACATACATTTCCTGTGCCTGCGGCTGATGATAGTCGCTGTAATCGGGCATTGCGTCGTAATCGATGCCCGGGTCGTAGGCCGGCGGTGCTTCCTGCGGGGCGCTTTGTGCCAACTGGCTCACCGCTTCGCCACTAAGGCCGGTGATTTCGCTCAGGCGCTGACGCATCAGGGTGCGCAGGTTGGCGCCCGGGACTTTGTCGATCAGCGGCGCGGCGAGGGTGGCCATGTGCGCCTTGCCCTCGAGCGAGCGCGGATCGGCTTCTTCGGTCAATTGCTGGAAGAAGTAATCGGCCAGAGGCTGCGCATGCTGGTTGATCCGTGCGCGGAAGGCGTCGGTGCCTTCGGAGCGCACCAGGGTGTCCGGGTCTTCGCCTTCGGGCAGGAACAGGAAACGTGCACGGCGACCGTCCTGCAAGCTCGACAGTGTCGCCTCCAGCGCCCGCCATGCGGCATTGCGGCCGGCCTGGTCACCGTCGAAACAGAACAGCACGCTCGGTACGACACGAAACAGTCGCTTGAGGTGCTCCTCGCTGGTGGCGGTGCCCAGGGTCGCGACGGCATTGCGCAGGCCTTGCTGGGCCAGGGCAATGACGTCCATGTAGCCCTCGACGACGATGATCTCGTCGAGGTTGCGGTTGGTCTTGCGCGCTTCGTACAGGCCGTAGAGTTCCTGGCCTTTATGGAAAACCGGGGTTTCCGGGGAGTTCAGGTATTTCGGCTTGTCGTCGCCCAATACCCGGCCGCCAAAGGCGATGACGCGCCCGCGACTGTCGCGGATCGGAAACATCACGCGGTCGCGGAAGCGGTCGTAGCGTTTACCGCTTTCGGCGTTTTCGATCAGCAAGCCGGCATCGATCATGGCTTTTTGTTGCAGGGTATCGCTGCTCAAGTGCTTGAACAGGTTGTCCCAGCCAGGTGGCGCAAAGCCGAGGCCGAAGTCCCGGGCGATTTCGCCGGTCAGCCCGCGACCTTTCAGGTATTCCACGGCGGCCTTGCGCGATGGATGGCTTTTCAGGGCCTGGCGATAAAAGTCGGCAGCGGCGCTCAGGAGCGGGTACAGCGGCGAATCGGTCGGCTGCCGTGGTTTATGCGGTCGGCCGCTTTCTTCGCGGGGGATTTCCATGCCGGCGGCTTTGGCCAGTTCTTCGACAGCCTGGACGAAATCCAGGTTGTCGTGGTCCATGATGAAGCCGAGGGCGTTGCCGCCAGCGCCGCAGCCGAAGCAGTAATAGAACTGCTTGTCGGGGCTGACGCTGAACGACGGAGTCTTTTCTTTATGGAACGGACAGCAGGCAGTGTGGTTCTTGCCGGCTTTTTTCAGTTGCAGGCGCGAGCTGACCACGTCGACGATGTCGGTGCGGTTCAGAAGGTCGTCAATGAAGCTCTGGGGAATTAACCCGGCCATGGCGTTCTCGTCATCTGCGCTGAAAGGGACCCGAAACGTACGGCGACCGAACGCGGTCATTGCTTGAGGCGCGCAAAGTGTGCGGCTCGACCAGTGTCGTCTGCGTAATCGCTGTCGGGAAGTGTATCTGCCGAAAATCCACTGACGTTAATGCCATCAGTATTCGACTGTTCGAATGTGTTGCGCTGAATCCGGCTGCGGCCAGTAACAGGCCTCGGATAGCTCATCATTTGGCACGCAAGCAGGCGCCTTGGGCTGATCGTCGTGAGAGGAATCAGTGGGTGTGCTCGTCAGTAGCCTTGAAAGGCTCGTCAGAAAAGACGTGCACCGCTGGCAAAAGAGCCAGGTCTGACGCGGTGAAGCAGATTTGTCTCGGTCGCGTCTGCGGCTTCGACAGTGAAGCATCAAGCGTTTTACGCAAATGCCATAAGCCCGGCTGAGGGCCGGGCTTGGCAGAAGCTTGCTACGATCGTCTGTGTATTAGTACAGACGAACGGCGCGGCGCTGTTCGCGCTGAACTTTCTTGGCGTGACGCTTAACAGCGGCTGCTGCTTTGCGCTTACGCTCAGAAGTTGGCTTCTCGTAAAATTCGCGGCTACGAACTTCAGCCAGTACACCGGCTTTTTCGCAGGAGCGCTTGAAACGACGCAGAGCTACGTCGAAGGGTTCGTTCTCTTTTACTTTGACGGCTGGCATCCAGAGCTACCTTCATTCATTACCGGGGTCAACATCCTCGCGGCAAAAGAGCACTTGAAGACGTCGGTTTTTAAGGGTTGCGGATGTTAACCCCTCATCGCTCGGAATGCAAAGCCTCTGATCGAAAACCGCTGGTCGGGGCATCACGCGACGACTATTATGCGCGCCTTCGAATTCAGCCTAAACAAGGCGCAAACCCATGCTAGTACTGGGATTAGAAACCTCCTGCGACGAAACTGGTGTCGCATTATATGACAGTGAACGCGGCCTGCTGGCCGACGCGCTGTTCAGTCAGATCGACCTGCACCGCGCCTATGGTGGCGTGGTGCCGGAGCTGGCTTCACGCGATCACGTCAAGCGCATGCTGCCCTTGATTCGTCAGGTGTTGGCCGAGGCCGACTGCGTGCCGACCGAGATCGATGCGATCGCCTACACCGCGGGTCCTGGCCTGGTCGGTGCCTTGCTGGTAGGGGCTTCCTGCGCCCAGGCGCTGGCCTTTGCCTGGGGCATTCCAGCCCTCGGCGTGCATCACATGGAAGGCCACTTGCTGGCGCCGATGCTGGAGTCGCAACCGCCAGAATTCCCGTTCGTCGCTTTGTTGGTGTCCGGTGGCCATACGCAACTGGTTCAGGTCGACGGAATTGGTCAGTACACGCTCTTGGGCGAGACCCTTGATGACGCTGCCGGCGAAGCTTTCGACAAGACGGCCAAGATGATGGGCCTCAATTATCCGGGCGGACCGGAGATCGCTCGCCTTGCAGAGCAGGGCGTTGCAGGACGTTTCGTCTTCCCGCGTCCGATGTGCGACCGCCCGGGCCTGGATTTCAGCTTCAGTGGCTTGAAAACCTTTGCGTTGAACACCTGGCAACAGTGTGTCAGCGCTGGGGACGACGGCGAGCAAGCCCAATGCGACATCGCGCTGGCGTTCCAGCAGGCCGTGGTGGAGACTTTGACCATCAAGTGCAAGCGTGCCCTGAAGGCCGCCGGCATGAAGCGCCTGGTGATCGCTGGGGGCGTCAGTGCCAACAAGGCGTTGCGCACTTCCCTGGAAAAAATGCTCGGCGATATGAAGGGCGATGTTTTTTATGCCCGTCCGCAGTTCTGCACCGATAACGGCGCGATGATCGCCTTTGCCGGCTGCCAGCGCTTGCAGGCCGGCCAGCAGGAAAGCCTGGCGATCAGCGTACAGGCGCGCTGGCCGATGGAGCAGTTGTCGGCGTTGTGATGAGCGGTGCTCGTGTCTGGTCGCTAGAAATGCCGTTCGCGCCCGGCGAACAGGTCGCGTAGATTGCCGCGATGACGCCAGACGATCAGCCCGGTGAGCGTGCTCATGGGCAGCAGGGCGGCCGGCTCTTGCCAGGCCAGCAACGGCAGGGTCAGGGGCGTGGCGATCAGGGCGGCCAGGGAGCTGGTGCGGGTCAGGTAGAACGTCAGGAGCCAGGCGCAGACCGCCAGAAGGGCTGCGGGCGGGTATAGCCCCAGCAGCATGCCGGCCGCGGTGGCGACACCTTTGCCGCCGCGAAAGCGGAAGTACAACGGAAACAGATGGCCGATAACGGCATAGACGCCGATCCAGGCCTGTTCCTGCTGCGAAAGACCGGCAAGACGCGCAATCAATACCGGCAGCAGGCCTTTGCAAAGGTCGCCGAGCAGGGTCAGGATGGCGAGTTTCTTGCCGGCCAGGCGCAACATGTTGGTGGCGCCGGCATTGCCCGAGCCACTCATTCGCGGATCGGGGTTACCGGTCAGGCGGCTGAGCAAAATGGCAAAGGACAGAGAGCCGAGCAGGTAGGCGAGGATCGCCAGTAACCAAAACATGCTAACTATTCCGGGCGAGGACGCCCTGATTCTAACGGCGCATTGCGCCCTTGTCGTGTAGCGGAGAGAAGTGCTTGGACAGAGTGTTTATCGAGGGCCTGGAAGTCGACACGGTGATCGGTGCCTACGACTGGGAGCGAGGCATCCGACAGTGCTTGCGTCTTGATCTGAGCTTCGCCTGGGATAATCGCCCGGCCGCAGCCGGTGATGACCTGACCCTGGCGCTCGACTACGCCAGTGTTTCCTCGCGCATCCAGGCATTTGCCGAGCAGGCGCAATTCCTGCTGGTCGAAACCTTCGCCGAACGCCTGGTTGAAGTGCTGATGAGCGAATTCAAAATCACCTGGATGCGCCTGAAGCTGACCAAGCCCGGTGCCGTCCCGGCTGCCATTGGCGGTGTGGGTGTGGAGATCGAGCGCGGATGTCGCTGACTCAGGTGTACCTCGGGCTCGGTAGCAATATCGAGCGTGAAACCCATTTGCAGGCTGGGCTCGATGCATTGGCGGCGTTTCTTGTGGATATCCGTTGTTCCGCGGTGTTCGAAAGTCAGCCTGTGGGCATCAAGAGCGGGCCGTTCTTCAATTTCGTGGTGTCGGCTTATACCGATCTGCCGCTGATTGAGCTTGATCGTCGATTGAAGTTCATCGAGGCGGATAACGGTCGTTATGCACCTGATCGCCGAGGATTGCCTCTGGATATCGACGTGTTGTTGTTCGGTGACCTGGTGGGCAACTTCGATGGCCTGGTCTTGCCTCGGGCAGAAATCCTGAAAAATGCGTTCGTTCTGTGGCCGTTGTCGTTGATAGCGCCGGATCGCGTGCACCCGGGCGTAGGCAAGAACTTTGCGACCTTGTGGAGTGAAGCGCAGATTGATCAGGTGCTGGCGCCGGTAGCTTTCGAGTGGCGTGGCGAGCAATTGACGCCTTCAGATTTGTTGTGACCTGACCGGCCTCTTCGCGAGCAAGCCCGCTCCCACAGGTACGATGCGATCCCTGTAGGAGCGGGCTTGCCCGCGATGGCGTCAGTCAGGTCGACGCAGTCTCTTTGTAAGCCTTCAAGGCTTTTAGCCGCTCACGCTTGATCGCCTCACCCAACTCCGGCCCCTTGAAGCCTTTCTCCAGCAAGGGCTGAACCGCCACGCTACGAGCCGCAGTTGCCGCGCCGCGCAAATAATCCGCCTGTGGATAACTTCTTTCTTCCAGCCCTTCGCGCCCACGCGCATCCATCTCGCATGCCGCGATGAACTCCTCAAACCGTTGTGGCCGACGGTAAATGTCGAAGCTCTGCAGCAACTCCAACAGCGTCGATGGCTTCAGCTCAAGGGCGCGATGGCCATGGGTGTGATACTCGCCCACCAGCAGCGCCAGTTCCTGGCAGTCCCTCGGCACCTTGAAGCGTTCATTGACCGCTTTGATCAGCTTCAGGCCCTTGAACTCGTGGGCAATGTGTCGCGGCCATTCTTGCTCTGGCGTCAGGCCTTTGCCCAGGTCGTGCAGCAGGCAGGCCCAGCGCACGGTCAGCGGTTGTTTGTGAGTGGCGGCTTGCTGCAACACACCCAGGGTATGCGCGCCTGTATCGATTTCGGGGTGATGGGCGGGTGGTTGCGGTACCCCAAACAGTGCATCTACCTCCGGCATCAGCACCTTGAGGGCGCCGCAGGCGCGCAAAACCTCAACGAATACCTGCGGCTGATCTTCCATCAGGGCGCGGGAGATTTCCTTCCAGCTGCGCTCCGGGGTCAGTGCTTCAAGCTCGCCTGAGTCGCTGAGTTGGCGCATCAGTTCCAGGGTTTCCGGGGCGACGGTAAAGCCCAGCGCCGCATAACGCGCCGCAAAGCGGGCAACACGCAGGACACGGAGTGGATCTTCGGCAAATGCCGGGGAAACATGGCGAAGCAGACGTGCTTCGAGATCCCGCTGGCCGTGGTACGGGTCGGTCAGGTTCTGCTGATCGTCTTCGGCCATGGCATTGATGGTCAGGTCGCGACGGATCAGATCTTCTTCGAGGGTGACCTCAGGGCTGGCGTGAAAGGTGAATCCGCCGTAACCGCGTCCGCTTTTGCGCTCGGTGCGGGCAAGGGCGTATTCCTCACCGCTTTTTGGATGAAGGAACACCGGGAAATCCGCACCTACCGGGCGGAAACCCTTGGCGAGCATTTCTTCGGTGGTGGCGCCGACCACGACCCAGTCGATATCGGTAACCGGTTTGCCCAGCAGGCGATCACGAACCGCGCCACCGACTTTATAAATACGCATAAAAAACCTCCGTTAGCTCGACAGGATAACCGTTGCATCGAGCTTTCGGAGGTACAAGCCGGATCAAAGATGGATGACAGCCAGGTCCAGGCGCCCGTAATCACCTTCGCTGTGCTCGTTTCTGGGTGGTACATGGTGGGTTTTCATCACGGTTTCCCCTTGCAGGGTTTCCAGGTGAATGTCGAATCCCCACAAGCGGTGCAAGTGTTTGAGTACTTCTTCGGTCGACTCCCCTAGCGGTTTGCGGTCGTGTTGCTGGTGACGCAGGGTTAGGGAGCGGTCACCACGCCGGTCGATGCTGTAGATCTGCACGTTGGGTTCGCGATTGCCCAGGTTGTACTGCGCCGCGAGGGTTTCTCGGATGATGCGGTAGCCACCTTCGTCATGAATGGCGGGTACCAGCAGGTCGTCCTTCTGGTCGTCATCGAGAATGCTGAACAGCTTCAGGTCGCGGATCACCTTGGGCGACAGGTACTGCAGGATGAAGCTCTCATCCTTGAAGCTGCTCATGGCGAACTTGATGGCTGCAAGCCAGTCGGTACCGGCAATGTCAGGGAACCAGCGGCGATCTTCTTCCGTAGGTTCTTCGCACATGCGCCGGATGTCGCGGTACATGGCAAAACCCAAGGCGTAGGGGTTGATACCGCTGTAGTAAGGGCTATCGAAGCCCGGCTGGAACACCACGCTGGTGTGGGACGTCAGGAACTCCATCATGAAGCCGTCGGTGACCAGGCCCTCGTCGTACAGGTCGTTCATCAGGGTGTAGTGCCAGAACGTGGCCCAACCCTCGTTCATCACCTGGGTCTGACGCTGTGGATAAAAATACTGGGCGATCTTGCGCACGATGCGCACGATTTCCCGTTGCCATGGCTCCAGCAGCGGTGCATGTTTTTCGATGAAATACAGGATGTTTTCCTGAGGTTCGGCGGGGAAGCGTGCGTTGTCCTTGTCGCTGTACTTGTCCGCGCCCTTGGGAATGGTGCGCCACAGATCGTTGATCTGTTTCTGTAAATGCTCCTCCCGGTCCTTTTGTCGGCGACGTTCTTCTTCCGCAGAGATCGGATAGGGGCGTTTGTAGCGGTCGACACCATAGTTCATCAGCGCATGGCAGGAGTCGAGCAGGTCCTCGACCGCGTCGATACCGTGGCGTTCTTCGCACTGCATGATGTACTGCTTGGCAAAGACCAGGTAATCGATGATTGAGCTGGCGTCGGTCCAGGTGCGGAACAGGTAATTGCCTTTGAAAAAGCTGTTGTGGCCGTAGCAGGCATGGGCCACCACCAGCGCCTGCATGCAGATGGTGTTTTCTTCCATCAGGTAGGCGATGCACGGGTCGGAGTTGATCACGATCTCGTAGGCCAGCCCCATCTGGCCGCGGCTGTAGGACTTTTCAGTGCTGAGGAAGTGTTTGCCGTAGGACCAGTGGTGATAACCCAGCGGCATACCGACCGAGGCGTAGGCGTCCATCATCTGTTCGGCGGTGATCACTTCGATCTGGTTGGGGTACGTATCGAGGGCATAACCGGCCGCAATACGACTGATTTCGCGGTCGTACGCCTGGATCAGCTCGAACGTCCATTCGGAGCCGGTGGAAATGGGTTGGCGCTTCTGCTCTTTGGCGGTCATGTCACTAACCTGCGCTGGAAGAGTTCACGGAAGACCGGATAGATATCCCCGGCCGAGACCAGTTGTTGCTGGGCAAACGTGTCGGAAAAGGCTTCGGCGATGCGCTCGTATTCGAACCATAGGGCCTGGTGTTCGCGCGGGGTGATCTCAACGTAAGTGTAGTACTGCACGAACGGCATGATCTGGTTGATCAGGATGTCACGGCAGATCGGCGAGTCGTCGTTCCAGTTGTCACCGTCGGAAGCCTGGGCGGCGTAGATGTTCCACTCGTTGCTCGGGTAACGCTCGGCCATGATTTCCTGCATCAGTTTCAGGGCGCTGGAGACAATGGTGCCGCCGGTCTCCCGGGAGTAGAAAAACTCCTCTTCATCCACTTCGCGGGCACTGGTGTGATGGCGGATGAATACGACGTCGATTTTGTCGTAGTTACGCTTGAGAAACAGATACAGCAGGATAAAGAAGCGCTTGGCGATGTCCTTGGTCGCCTGGGTCATTGAGCCGGACACGTCCATCAGGCAGAACATCACGGCCTTGGAGCTGGGATTGGGTTGTTTGATCAGCAGGTTGTACTTGAGGTCGAACGTGTCGAGGAACGGGATGCGATGAATGCGCGCACTGAGTTTTTCGATTTCTTCTTCGACTTTCTGAATATCGCCGAAGTTATCGGGTTCTTCCTGCTTGAGTCGCAGAAGTTCTTCCTTGGCTTCGCGCAGTTTTGCCCGGCTGCTGCCGGACAGGGCGATCCGTCGGGCATGGGCTGAACGCAGGGTACGGATGATGTTGATCCGCGACGGGTTGCCCTCGCTGCTGATCCCGGCACGTACGGTCTTGAAGGTATCGGTGCCGGTCAGGTTGCGCTTGACCAGGTTTGGCAGCTCAAGGTCCTCGAACATGAATTCGAGGAACTCTTCCTGGGTGATCTGGAAGACAAACTCATCCATCCCTTCGCCGGAATTGCCGGCCTTGCCGGGACCTCGACCGCCACCACCTCCCGGTGGGCGGGCGATATGTTCGCCGCTGGTGAATTCCTTGTTGCCCGGGTGCACGACCGTTTGCTTGCCGCCGCGCCCGTGGTGGAGCACCGGCTCGTCGATGTCGCGGCCGGGAATGCTGATTTGTTCGCCGTGTTCCATATCGGTAATGGAACGCCGACTGACCGCCTCTTCGACAGCCTTCTTGATGTGATCACGGTAGCGTCGCAGAAACCGCTGGCGGTTTACCGTGCTCTTGTTCTTGCCATTGAGACGTCGGTCGATCACATAGCTCATGACTGCTCCTTAGAAGCTGTCCTGAAAGGGGCGAGCGGTGATACAGCATCGAACCGAGAGCCGAGGGATATTGAACGCTCCCCCAAGCGCTTTGGATGCTGCCTGAACTCGCTACCGACTTTCGAACACCTTCCAGAGGCCTGTGTAACAGAAAAAGCGCACACAGGTCTCTGGCTGACGACAACCGGTCTGACCGGCAGCGGGTTATTGTGATTTTCTGACCCGCAAGTACCACTCGGACAGCAGTCGTACCTGTTTGTCGGTGTAGCCCCGCTCGACCATCCGTGTGACGAAGTCGTTGTGTTTCTGCTGGTCCTCTTTGCTGGCCTTGGCATTGAAGCTGATGACTGGCAGCAGGTCCTCGGTGTTGGAGAACATTTTCTTCTCGATAACCACCCGCAGTTTTTCGTAGCTGAGCCAGGTAGGGTTCTTGCCGTTGTTGTTGGCCCGGGCACGCAGGACGAAGTTGACGATTTCGTTGCGGAAATCCTTCGGATTGCTGATGCCGGCCGGTTTCTCGATTTTCTCCAGTTCTTCGTTCAGGGCTACGCGGTTGAGGATTTCGCCGGTTTCCGGATCGCGGTATTCCTGGTCCTGGATCCAGAAGTCGGCGTACAGCACATAACGATCGAAGATGTTCTGGCCGTACTCGCTATAGGACTCGAGGTAGGCGGTCTGGATCTCCTTGCCGATGAATTCGATGTAGCGCGGTGCCAGGTACTCCTTGAGGAAGCGCAGATAGCGTTCGCGGGTCTCGGCCTGGAACTGTTCCTGTTCGATCTGTTGCTCCAGCACATAGAGCAGATGCACCGGGTTGGCGGCGATTTCGTGCGGGTCGAAGTTGAACACCTTCGACAGGATCTTGAACGCGAAGCGGGTGGAGAGACCGTTCATGCCTTCGTCGACACCGGCGTTGTCGCGGTATTCCTGGATCGACTTGGCTTTCGGATCGGTATCCTTGAGGTTCTCACCGTCGTACACGCGCATTTTCGAATAGATGTTGGAGTTTTCCGGCTCCTTGAGGCGCGAGAGCACGGTGAACTGGGCCAGCATCTTCAGGGTGTCCGGCGCGCAGTGCGCCTTGGCCAGCGAACTGTTGAACAGCAGCTTGTCGTAGATCTTCACTTCGTCACTGACCCGCAGGCAGTACGGCACCTTGACGATATAGATCCGGTCGATGAAGGCTTCGTTGTTCTTGTTGTTGCGGAAGGTGTGCCACTCCGATTCGTTGGAGTGAGCCAGCAGGATCCCGGTGAACGGAATCGCGCCGAGGCCTTCGGTACTGTTGTAGTTACCTTCCTGGGTGGCGGTCAGCAGTGGGTGCAGCACCTTGATCGGTGCCTTGAACATCTCCACGAACTCCATCAGGCCCTGGTTGGCCCGGCACAGGGCGCCCGAGTAGCTGTAGGCGTCGGCGTCGTTCTGCGGGAACTCCTCCAGTTTGCGGATATCGACCTTGCCCACCAGCGCCGAGATGTCCTGGTTGTTTTCGTCACCAGGTTCGGTCTTGGCCACAGCGATCTGGTTGAGGATCGACGGGTAGAGTTTCACCACGCGGAACTGGCTGATGTCGCCACCGAATTCGGCCAGGCGCTTGGTCGCCCATGGCGACATGATGGTGTTGAGGTAGCGCCGTGGAATGCCGAAATCTTCCTCGAGGATCGCTCCATCTTCAGTGGAGTTGAACAGACCCAGGGGCGACTCGAACACCGGCGAGCCCTTGATCGCATAGAAGGGCACTTTTTCAATCAGTTGTTTCAGCTTCTCGGCCAGGGACGATTTACCGCCACCGACAGGGCCGAGCAGGTAAAGGATCTGTTTCTTCTCTTCCAGACCTTGAGCGGCGTGGCGGAAATACGACACGATCTGGTCGATGCATTCTTCCATCCCGTGGAAGTCTTCAAAGGCCGGATAGCGGCGGATGACCTTGTTGGAGAAGATGCGCGACAGTCTCGAGTTGGTCGAGGTGTCGAGCAGTTCCGGTTCACCGATGGCCAGCAGCAGACGCTCGGCGGCGGATACGTAGGCGCTGCGGTCCTTTTTGCACAGCTCAAGATACTCCTGCAGAGAGAGTTCTTCCTGGCGTGTGGACTCGAAGCGTTGTTGGAAGTGGCTAAAGATACTCATGACGTCACCTCGCTCGATACGTGGAGCCGACGCCGGATCACTCAGTCGATGCTGGCAGCAACCGTACAGGCGATTGCTGTTTACCCCCCAGAACTCTCCCGGAGCTGACGACTCCGAAAGCTACTCCCGATGACCCGTGCGCCGGTGTACCGGCTCTCCCCTGTTTTGGATGGCCTGGGCTTAAGGATAGTTGGGAATTCGGGAGGTAAAGGCGAGATACGTAATTAGTTGTGGCAGACCGTTCGTCTGCCACCGCGCTAGCCCGCGGGAGCCGGGGCCTGCAACGTTACAAAAAAATTATTCGGAAGTGGCTTGCGCCGTTTCCGCAGGATAGGTCGTACGCCACAACTCGAATCCGCCATCCATGCTGTAGACGTCGGAGAAGCCCTGGCTGATCAGGTAGGCGGCCGCACCCTGGCTGGAATTGCCGTGATAACAGACCACTACGGTCGGTGCATCGAGGTCGGCGCCTTGGATGAAAGCGTGCAGGGAATGATTGTCCAGATGCTTGGAGCCTGCGATGTGCAGGGCGGCAAAAGTGGCCGGGTCGCGGACGTCGACCACCACTGCGCCTTGTTCGCGCAGGGTCTGGGCCTGTTCCGGGGGGATACGTTTGAATTCGCTCATGGCGGGCTCCTGTGGCTCGGCTGAATGGGCAGTCTAGCGCGGCGCGCTGGCTGGCGATGTTTGGGAAATGGATGAGGCGACTGGCGGCACGGCATGGCCGTGTTCGTCGCATTTGCAGGACAGGCGCTCAAGGCTGTCGACGTCCATCAGGGTCAGGGCGCCGCCCCAGACGCAGCCGGTGTCGAGGGCCGAGATACCCGGCTCATGGACGTTACCTTCAAGCGCGGCCCAGTGGCCGAAGATGATTTTCACATCCTTGGTCTTGCGATCCTTGTGCTGGAACCAGGGCTTGTACCCAGGTGGCGCGGTATCGAGGCCTTCCTTGCTCTTGAGATCGAGTTTGCCTTCGGCGGTGCAAAAGCGCATGCGCGTGAAATAGTTGGTGATCACTCGCAGGCGCGTCACGCCTTTGAGGTCGTTGTCCCATTTCGCCGGGTCGTTGCCGTACATGCCATCGAGGTAGGGTGGCAACAGGTTGTCGTCACGCAAGGCAGTCTCGACTTCGGCGGCACATTTCAAGGCTTTGCGCAACGACCACTGCGGTGGAATGCCGGCATGGACCAGTGCAACGTTGCGCTGTTCGTCGTAGTGCATGAGCTTTTGCTGGCGCAGCCATTCGAGCAGTTCGGCGCTATCGGGCGCTTCAATGATCTCGCGCAGGGTGTCGGCCTTCTTCAGGCGTTCGATGTTGCGTCCGGCCGCCAGCAGGTGCAGGTCGTGGTTGCCGAGCACGCAAACCAGCGATTCGCGGATGCTATAGAGGAAGCGCAGGGTTTCCAGCGACTGCGGGCCGCGGTTGACCAGATCGCCCACCAACCACAGGCGATCCCGTTGAGGGTCGAACGCCACTTGCTTGAGCAGGCATTGCAGGGCTTGAAGGCAGCCTTGCAGGTCGCCGACAGCGTACGTTGCCATCAGTGCAGGGCTCCGGGCACCGCCAGGCGGAAGGGCGCAATGATGGCATCGAAATGTTTGCCGTCGTCGGAAAGCATCTGATAGGTGCCTTGCATGGTGCCGACCTTGGTGGTCATGACCGTGCCGCTGCTATAGGTATGGCTCTTGCCGGGGTCGATCAATGGTTGCTGGCCGACTACGCCTGCGCCGCGCACTTCTTCGACATGCCCGTCACCATCGGTGATGACCCAGTGCCGTGAAAGCAGTTTGGCGGGCATTTCGCCATTGTTTTGCACGGTGATGGTGTAGGCGAAGGCAAAGCGGTCGTGCTCGGGTTGCGATTGTTCTGCCAGATAGCGGGTGACGACGCTGACGTCGACCTGATAGCGAGGATCGGACATGCAAGGGGCCTTAAAAACGAAGCGGGACGCGGGGCGTAGCTGATGGAGTTCAGTCTAGGCCAAGTATCGGGTAGTAGACCAGAGTGGCGTCCTACCCGATAGCGCTCATCGCTTGTCAGTCAGTGGCAGGCTTTTGTGGCGCTTGCTCGCTGAGCTTGTCGGCCAGGCGCACGAAGGCGGCCAGGTCGAGCTGCTCGGGACGCAGGCTGCCATCGACGCCAGCGGCTTCGATTTCGGCATTGCTCAGCAGCAGCTTGAGGGTGTTGCGCAGGGTTTTGCGGCGCTGGTTGAACGCTTCGCGCACGACGCGCTCCAGCAAGCGGTGATCCTTGGCCGGGTGCGGCAGTACCGCGTGGGGCACCAGGCGCACGATGGCCGAGTCGACTTTCGGTGGCGGGTTGAACGCGCCCGGGCCAACGTTGAACAGGTGCTCGACCCGGCAATGGTACTGAACCATGATCGACAGGCGGCCCCAGTCACCACCGCCCGGGCCGGCAGCCAGACGCTCGACCACTTCCTTTTGCAGCATGAAGTGCATGTCGCGAATCAGGTGCGAGTTATGCAAAAGGTGAAAAATCAGCGGCGTGGAGATGTTGTACGGCAGGTTGCCGACCACTCGCAGGCTGCCTGGCGCGGCGTTCAGGCTGTTGAAGTCGAACTTCAGCGCATCGCCCTGATGCAGGTTGAAGTTGCTCTTGCCGGCAAACTGCTGGTTGAGGATCGGGATCAGGTCCTTGTCCAACTCCACCACGTCGAGTTGCGCGCCGCTGCTGAGCAGGCCCTGGGTCAGTGCGCCCTGGCCAGGGCCGATTTCCAGCAGGCGGTCGTCGCTCTTGGCATGGATGGAGCGCAGGATGCGGTCGATAACGCCGGCATCGTGCAGGAAGTTCTGGCCAAAGCGCTTGCGCGCCTTGTGTTGGTATTGCTCGGTCATAAACGGGTCTCGGCCATCTGGTAGGCGGTTTCCAGGGCGACTTGCAGGCTGCCGGTGTCGATCTTGCCGCTGCCGGCCAGGTCCAGGGCTGTGCCGTGGTCGACCGAGGTGCGGATGATCGGCAAGCCGAGAGTCACGTTGACTGCCGCGCCGAAGCCTTTGTACTTCAGCACCGGCAGGCCCTGGTCGTGGTACATCGCCAGCACCGCATCGCAGTGCTCCAGATATTTGGGGGTAAACAGAGTGTCGGCGGGCAGGGGGCCACGTAGGTCCATGCCCTCGCCGCGCAAGCGCTCTAATGTGGGTTCGATGATATCGATTTCTTCATGGCCCAGGTGTCCGCCTTCGCCGGCATGCGGGTTGAGCCCGCACACCAGGATGCGTGGCTGGGCGATGCCGAATTTGTTTTGCAGGTCGGCGTGCAGGATCCGCGTGACGCGCTCCAGGCGCTCTGGCGTGATCGCATCGGCAATCTCGCGCAGGGGCAAGTGAGTGGTCACCAGGGCCACGCGCAAGCCGCGAGTGGCTAGCATCATCACCACTTGCGCGGTGTGGGTCAGGTCAGCGAGGAATTCGGTGTGCCCGGAAAAGGCGATGCCGGATTCGTTGATCACGCCTTTGTGCACGGGGGCGGTGATCATGCCGGCGAAATCCCCGTCCAGGCAGCCTTGGCCGGCGCGGGTCAGGGTTTCGAGGACAAAGGCAGCGTTGGCCTTGTCCAGTTGCCCGGCGACGACCTTGGCATTGAGCGGTGTATCCCAGACATACAGGCTGTTGGCGGGCGCGGGTGCATCCGGCCAGTTGTCCGGGGAGACCGGCAGCAAGTCGACAGCCACGCCCAGTTGCGCGGCCCGCTCGATGAGCAGGTCGCGGCTGGTAATGGCAATCAGGGGGTGGGGCTGGGCTTGCGAGGCGAGCAGCAGGCACAGGTCGGGACCTATGCCGGCTGGTTCACCGGGTGTCAGCGCGAAACGTTGGGGTTTCACTGCGCTGCCTGGTCGGCGCCAGGGAGTTTGATTTCCACGTACGCTTCGTCACGGATCTGACGCAGCCAGGTTTGCAGCTCTTCGTCGTATTTACGGTTACGCAATACGGTCATGGCTTGCTGCTCGCGAGCCTGGGAGGTGCTGTCGGTGGCGCGACGGCCAAGGACTTCCAGAACGTGCCAGCCGTATTGAGTCTGGAACGGCTTGGACAGCTGACCTTGCGGGGTCTTGGCCATCACTTCGCGGAACTCGGGCACCAGCGCGTTCGGGTCGATCCAGTTCAGGTCGCCGCCGTTGAGGGCCGAACCCGGGTCTTCCGAATAGCTTTTCGCCAGCTCGCCGAAGTCTTCGCCAGCCGCGATACGGCTGTAGAGCGATTCGGCCAGGGCCTTGGTTTTCGCTTCGTCGCGGATCGGGCTCGGTTTGACCAGGATGTGACGCACATGCACTTCATCGCGCATCTGGGTCTCGCCGCCACGCTTGTCGAGGATCTTCAGGATGATGAAGCCGCCCGGGGTACGCATTGGCTGGGTGACGTCACCCACCGGCATGGTGCTCAGCAGGCGATCGAACGGCGGAGGCAGTTGAGCGGCTTTACGCCAGCCCATGTCGCCACCTTCCAGTGCGGTTTCGCTGGCGGACTTGGCGATTGCCAACTGACCGAAGTCAGCGCCTTGCTTGAGCTGCTGGTAAATCGCATCGGCCTGTTTGGCTGCATTCTGAATCGCTTCGGAATTGGCGCTTTCCGGCGTTGGAATCAGGATGTTGGCAAGGTGAAACTCTTCGGACAGCTGCATCTTGCCAAGGTCCGATGCCAGGAAGTTCTTCACTTCCTGCTCGGAGACCTGAATGCGTTCGGCGACCCGACGCTGGCGCACGCGGCTGATGACCATTTCGCGGCGAATCTGCTCACGTGCGTCGTCGTAGGACAGGCCGTCGCGAGTCAGGGCGGCGCGGAACTGCTCGACCGACATGTTGTTGCGTTGGGCAATGGTGCCGACAGCCTGGTTCAGCTCTTCATCGGTAATGCGGATGCCGGAGCGCTCGCCGATCTGCAATTGCAGGTTTTCGACGATCAGGCGTTCAAGTACCTGCTGCTCCAGCACGCTGGACGGCGGCACGGCAGAACCACGCTTGGCAATGGTTTGCTGAACTTCACGGACACGGTGGTCCAGTTGGCTCTGCATGACCACGTCGTTGTCGACGATGGCCACCACTTTATCGATGGACTGTACGGCAGCACTGGCCGCCGTAGTCAGGAACAGCGCGCCCAGCATCAGCGGGCGCAGACAATCAGAAAGCTTGGTCTTCACGTTCACGATAACCTTGAATGCCTTTGTCGAGGAAGCTCTCTACCTTGGCGCCAGTCACGCCGCCGAGTCCCTTCAGAACAATTTGGAGGAAGACGCCATGGTCGCCTTTTTCGTTTTGCGGTGCTTCCTGGCTGAACTCGTCGTAATCAACGAAGTAGCGGTTGATCAGGCGCAGCTTCCAGCAGCAGTTGTCGTACTCGAAACCACCGAAGGCTTCCAGGGTACGGTTGCGGTTGTAGTCATACTGCCAACGGCTGATAGCGCTCCATTGCGGCACGATCGGCCAGATCACCGAGAAGTCGTGCTGTTCGATCTTGTAGTAATCCTTCACATAGCCAGGCTGGCCAGGGGTGCCGTAGTCACCGCCGCCCACAGTCCATTGACCGGTGTTCTGGTCGTAACGGATCTGGTCGTTGCGATAGCGATAGCCGACGTTGACCACCTTGTTCGGGTTGTCTTCAGGCTGGTAGTGGAACATCGCGCTGCCCGAGCGAGGGCTGCGGCTGTCCGGGTCCCAGTTGTAGTCGGCCGTGGTACGCCAGTCGCGGTTCCAACGATACTCGTATTCCAGGGCGTAAGGTGAAACGCTGGCTTGCGTATCCTTGCGGGTCTTTGCATCGATACCCGGCAACTGAACTTCGCGGTCCTTGAAGTACAAGGCCTGGCCGACACTGATGCGTTGACGCTCGAAACCGTCGTCTTCGATCCAGCGGCTGGTCACGCCCAGGGACAGTTTATTCTCGTCGCCGACACGGTCGGAACCGGAGAAGCGGTTGTCACGGAACAGCGACGCATAGTTGAAGGTGTATTCGCTGGTATCGAATACCGGGATGTCTTCCTGGTCGACCTCGGGCACGTACAGGTAGAACAGGCGCGGCTCGAGAGTCTGGCGGTAGTTCTTGCCGAAATACTGGGTATTGCGATCGAAGTACAGGCCGCTGTCGATGCTGGCGATCGGTACGCCGCGGTTCTGGTTGCTGTCGAACTGGCCGTTGAGGTTTTGAGTCCCGTTTGCAGCTGCGGCTTGATTCTGAGCCGCGATCTGGCTTTTGCCGAGGCCGTCCAGGTCCAGTTGGTACTGGGTGTACTGGTACTTGAGCTTCGGCGTCAGGAAACCGTACGTCGTGTTCATCGGCAGGCTGATGGCGGGCGCGAGATTCAGGCGGTCGCCGTTGGCGCGAGCCAGGCCTTGAACGTTGTTATCGAGGCGAGGACTGCCGACGCCGTCCTCGTCAAAGTATGTCCCGCTCTGCAGATCGCGATCAAACCGCACAAGTTCGGTGTTGTAAGTGAAATCCAGGCCTTCCGGATGGTAAGGCAGCATGCCGTCGAGGGTGAGCTGCGGCAGGCGGTCGTACGGCGTAATGTTCGATACGCTCGCCAATTCGTACGCCTGGGCATTCGCGCGAGCGGTATAGCTCTCGCCGCGATAGGTCACGGAACCCTGCTGGTTCACGTAGTCGTTGTTTTTTATGCCAATCTGGTCGGTCTGCAGATCCTGGAAGTAATACGGATCGCTGATCTTGGTGTAGTCGACTTGCGTGAGCACTCGCGAGTCGAGACCACCCTTGTGCTGCCAGTTGTACATGTAGCGGGTTTTTTCGGCGTCGCTCTGCTTGTCGCGATCGTTGCTTTCGTCGTTGAGGTACGCCGCACCGAACTGGCCTTCGCTGGACTTGGTCAGGTAGCGGAATTCGCCTTCCATCAACAAGCCGTGCTTTTCCATGTAGCGCGGGTACAACGTGGCATCGTAGTTCGGCGCCAGGTTGAAGTAGTACGGGGTGACCAGCATGAAGCCGGTATCGCTGCCGGTGCCAATGGTCGGCGGCAGGAAGCCGGACTGGCGACGGTCATCGATCGGGAAATAGATGTACGGCGTGTACAGGACCGGAATGTCCTTGACCCGCAGTGTCACGTTGGTCGCCGTACCGAAACCGGTGGCCGGGTTCAGCGTGACGTTGTTGCCCTTGAGTTGCCAGGCGTTGCTGTTCGGTTCGCACGTGGTGTACGTACCATCCTTGAGGCGGATGATCGCGTTCTCGGCACGTTTGGCGTACAGCGCATTACCGCGGATGCGTGATTTGTGCATCACGTATTCGGCGTTGTCGACCTTGGCTTCACCGGTGTCGAGCTGCACGTCGGCGTGGTCGCCGACGATCAACGCGCCATTGTCGCGAATGCGCACGTTGCCGCTCAGTTCGCCACGGCTCTCGGCCTGGTAAAGGTTGGCTTCGTCGGCTTCGACCTGCATGCTGCCCTGACGCATGACAACGTCACCGGCCAGGGTCGCGACCTGCTCATCCTGCTTATAGCGGGAGGCTTTTGCGCCGATAAAGGTAGGTGCGTCACTTTTATTCGTCTTGTCATTCATGCCAGGACGAATCGGTTCGATATAGGAACCAGAGCAATAAGGACCGGTTTCGGCCAATTGTGCGGCGGTGAGCTGCTCGCGGGGAACCCAGTCGAGGTGACTGTAGTCTGCGCTACGCGACTTCAGGCCACGGCCTTTGGATTCGGTGACCAGTACCGGCTTGGCGCCAGTGTCTTCACTGGAACCATTCTCGGCCGGGGCTTCGCCGGTGGCGGAAACTGCGCTGCCGTCATGCACGGGACGCGGTGGCAATGCAGCCGCCGGCGCCTTTGGCGCACAGTCCCAGGAACCCGAAGCAGAGACTGAGCAGTCAAACTGTTCCGCGGCGACCACATAGGAAGTGGCGAGGGGTTGCAGGGCCAGCAAACTGCCGGTAACCAACAACGGAAATTTTTTACGAAACGCGGGGGATTTCAATGCCATCTTATTAGTCCGGGCTTCCTGCGTGCCATCTGCCCGCGGTGTGGGCCGCACGCCTCTCGATGGTCTGAAAAAGATGCTGGATAATAAAGCATGACCCGCTTGACGGCTAGCGCCGTCGGAGACCCTTGCAATGCCTGATCAAGATGTACGCTTGCAACACCTGAAAGTTTGGCTCGATGAACAATTGGCGACCCTTTTTGCCGAGCAGGGCTGGGGCGCCGTCCCCCCGGCCACATTGACTGCGGCCAGTAGCGACGCGAGTTTCCGGCGGTATTTCCGTTGGGAAGGCGGTGGCAAAAGTTTCATCGTGATGGACGCGCCGCCGCCCCAGGAAAACTGCAAACCCTTCGTGGATATCGCCTTTTTGCTGGCGAAATCCGGAATAAATGTGCCGAAAATTTACGCCGAAGACCTCGAGCGCGGTTTTCTTTTGCTCAATGACCTGGGCAACAAGACCTATCTGGACGTCATCGACAGCGAAAACGCCGACGATTTGTTCAAGGATGCCCTGCAAGCGTTGCTGGCTTTCCAGCAGTTGCCGATGGTTGCGCCACTGCCGAGCTATGACGTGGCGTTGCTGCGTCGTGAACTGGAGCTGTTCCCCGAGTGGTACGTGAAGCGCGAATTGGGCATCGAGTTCGACGCGGCGCAGCAAGTGCTCTGGCAGCAGGTCAGCGATCTGTTGATCGACAGCGCCCTGGCACAGCCAAAAGTCCTGGTGCATCGCGACTACATGCCGCGCAACCTGATGCTCAGCGAGCCCAACCCCGGTGTGCTGGATTTCCAGGATGCGGTGTATGGCCCGGTGACCTACGACGTGACCTGCCTGTTCAAGGACGCCTTCCTCAGCTGGCCCGAAGAGCGAGTGCACGCCTGGCTCGAAAGCTACTGGCAACAAGCGGGCGCCCTCGGAATTGCGGTTCAACCCGAGTTCGAGGACTTCCTGCGTGCCAGCGACTTGATGGGCGTGCAACGTCACCTGAAGGTCATCGGTATTTTCGCGCGCATCTGCCATCGCGACGGCAAACCGCGTTATCTGGGTGATGTGCCGCGTTTCTTTGCCTATATAGAGGCGGTAATTGCTCGCCGCCCTGAACTGGCCGAGCTGGATGTACTGCTGGCCAGTCTGCGTGCCGGAGTGAAAGCATGAAGGCAATGATTCTGGCCGCGGGCAAAGGCGAGCGCATGCGCCCGCTGACCCTGACCACGCCAAAACCGTTGGTGCGTGCCGGTGGCGTACCGCTGATCGAATATCACCTGCGAGCGCTGGCCGCCGCCGGGTTCACCGACATCGTGATCAATCATGCCTGGCTGGGCCAACAGATCGAAGACTACCTGGGCGATGGTTCGCGCTATGGCGTGAGCATTCAGTACTCGGCGGAAGGTGAGCCCCTGGAAACCGGCGGCGGGATTTTCCGCGCGCTGCCGTTGTTGGGGGATGAAGCGTTTGTCGTGGTCAATGGCGACATCTGGACCGATTACGACTTCAGCGTGCTGCATCAGCCCATCAATGGCTTGGCGCATCTGGTCCTGGCCGGCAACCCGCCGCATCATCCGGCGGGGGACTTCAGCCTGGTCGGAAACCAGGTGCACGACGGTCAGCCGCAGGCCGCCACCCTGACCTACAGCGGTATCGCCGTGTTGCATCCGCAATTGTTCGACGGTTGCACGGCGGGGGCCTTCAAGCTCGCACCGCTGTTGCGCAAGGCCATGGCCGACGGTCAAGTGACCGGCGAGCAATTGAGGGGGCACTGGGTGGATGTCGGCACCCACGAGCGTCTGGCCGAAGTTGAAGCATTAATAGAAGCGAGCCGCTGACATGCTGTGGCCAGGGACTCTGATCGGAGCCGGAGCGGGTTTTGCCATAGCCAGCATTCCGGGGGCCATTCTTGGCGCGTTGTTGGGGCAGGCGCTGGATCGGCGCTTGCACCTGCAGAGCTGGGGGCAGTTGCGGGAAAAGCTGGGCGGTCGCCCGGTATTGCGTAACGATGAATTACTGTTTGTCTTGTTGGGGCGCCTGGCCAAGTGCGACGGCCAGGTGATGGCCGGGCACATTGATCAGGCCCGGGCGGAAATGCGCGCGCTGGACATGTCCGGGCCGGCCCAGCGTCGTGCGATTGCCGCGTTCAATCGCGGCAAGTCGGGCCGCGACCGGTTGCGCGGTTATCTGCGTCGCCTGAGTGCCCAACCCCATGCGGCAGAAGGCGTGTTGCGCGCCTGTTGGCGGATGGTATGGGCCGATGGTCGGGCCGGTAGCAGTGAGCGCGAGCTGATCGGCCAATGGGGCCAGTGGCTGGGCTGGACGACCTATCAGGTACAGGCGCTGGCTCATGACTATGAACCGCAGAAGCGGCCCGTGGGCAACAGTGTGCCAAGTTATCAGGACGCCTTGAGGCTTCTGGGGGTGTCGGCCACCACTGAACCGGCGCAGATCAAGCGTGCTTACCGGCGCCTGCTCAGTCGCCATCACCCGGACAAGATTGCCGGCAGTGGGGCGACGGCTTTGCAGGTTCGTGAGGCGACAGAGCGAACGCGTGAGCTGCATAGCGCCTATACGCTGATTCGGGAGCGGCGGGATTTTCGCTAGTCAGGAATGTATGCGTTGGATGTGATGGCCCCTTCGCGAGCAAGCCCGCTCCCACACTGGATCTTGGGCGTTAGAAGTTTCAGTGTGGGAGCGGGCTTGCTCGCGAATGAGGCGACTCGGTCTATCAGTCCGCCGTGTTCTGCGGATTCAACCAGCCCCGCACCCGCCGGAACAATTGTTCCTGCTCTGCCTTGTTGTCCGGCAACGCCTTGAGCGAAACCTGGCTGAATGCCGATGACTTCAAGCGCTTGCTGGCCTGCAGACGGGCCAGCGCCGCGTTGCGATCCAGCACTTTGTCGTTATAGAAGATATCGGCGGTCGGCAGCTTCAAAGTCGGGGTCAGCTCCGCCAGTTCCGGTTTCGCCGTCACCGGTGTCTGCGCGGCAACCATCATCAGCTTTTCGACTTGCGACGGCTGTTTCTCGCTCAGGTAGCGCGCCGCCCAGTAAGCGCCCGTGCCATGCCCCAGCACCACGATGCTGCGTGCGCTTTGCTGTTCAGCGAACGCGATCGCGGCGTCGATCCGGGAAAAAATGCGCTCGGCATCTGCCTTGGACTGTTCTTCGGTACTTTCGACGATGGCCTTGTCGGCCACATCGGCCTCGCCACCGGCCACCTGTTCGATGGGGGCCGCGGTGGTCGAGTCTTTGCTCGCGGTCTCGGGGGCCTTGGGCGCCGGCGCGGCCTCCACGACTCGTGGTGCAATGGCATCGCTTTGCAGGTCGGGCAAGGTGATACTCAGGCTGCTCCACTCGGCGTCCGGCAATTTACGCCGCAAAGGACCGACTGCTTGCGGCCAGTCAACGCTTTCGCCGGCGCCCGGGATGATAATCACCGCGCCTTTGGGTTCGGCGCTATTGGCGGGTTTCCACAAGGCCAGAAACGTGTCGGTGCCCGCTTGCAGTTGCTGCTGTTCCTGAACCGGGATTTTTCGCTCAAGTGCAGTCGCTTCTTCCTGACTACGCTCAGGCAGCGGCTGACGTTCGAGCGGTTTTTCTTCGGTGGTTTTGTCCGCTGCGGCAGGCGCCGGGTCGGCCGCCTCGACGGAAAAAGCGCAAGGCAGGATCAACGACAGGCACAATGCTGGCAGTGCCAGGCGATAGACAGGGAGCATCGGATATTCCAGGCCAGAAGTGGTTCCGGCAGCCTAATGGGTTGGTCAGTGTTTGTCAGTGTGTGAGAGTTCAATGATGCGTTTTCGCTGCCTGTGGGTTATCGGCTGTTTGTGGTTTCCCTTGATGGGCTGGGCGGCGGCCGTGCCCCCGGCGCACGTTGCCCAGTTGACCCCGAAGCAACAGCACTGGCTGGCGCAACAGAGCGAGTTGCGCGTCGGCCTGGTGTTGCAGGCGCCCTATGCGCAATACGATCGCCGCTTGCAGCGCCTGTCCGGGGTGAATGTCGACTTGATGAAGTGGCTGGCAAAGACTCTCAACGTCGAACTGAGCTGGCGCAACTTTCCCGACCTTGAACAACTTGAGGCGGCTGCACGCGAGGGCGAAATCGACATTGCCCCCGGGCTGACCCAAACCCCTGGCGGGTTGCGCCTCTGGCAATTTACCGACCCCTACATGCGAGTACCGCAACTGGTGGTCAGCGACCAGAAAAGCGCCGGGGCGGTCGAACTGGAAAAGCTCGACAGCCAGACCCGCGTCGCCGTGCGCATGCCCAGCGCCATCGCCGATTACCTGCACAGCAACTATCCGCACCTGAATTTGCAAGGCGTCCCGATGGAACGCCAGGCATTGCAATTGTTGGCTGGCCAGCAGGCGGCTTATGCGGTGGTCGATGAGGCGCAATTGGGGCGCCTGTCCGTCGAACCGGAGTTCACCGGATTGGTAGTGGTGGGGGATGTCGGCTTGCCGCAGCTGTTGCGGGTGGCCACGCGGCGTGACAAACCGGAACTGGCGGGCATCGTCGAAAGTGCTTTGCGGGCGATCCCGGCCAAGGATCTGGAGCAACTGCACAATCAATGGCTGCAACCCAAGTATCCGCGGCTCACCGAGTCCCCGGGGTTCTGGCAGAACCTCTGCCTGTTGCTGGTCGTGCTGGCGTTGAGTTGCATGGCCATCGTGTTCTGGCAGCGTCGCCAGCAGCACAACCTGGAGCAGCGCTTGATGGCTGCGCAGGAAGACATTGCCTTGCGCGCCGCCAGCGAAGAGGCGTTGCGGCTCACCCAGTTTTCCATCGATCAAAGCACCGTCGGCATCCTCTGGGTCAACTGGGACAGTCACGTGCGCTACGCCAACCGTGCGGCGGAAGGCATGCTCGGCTACCCGCCCGGCGGGATCATCGATCGGCCCTTGATCGATTTCGAACCCGGCCTGCACATGGACCGCTGGCTCAATCTGTGGAAGCGCGCCCGATCCAGTGAGGACGGTCCGCAAAGCTTCGAAACCAACTGCGTGCGCGCCGATGGCAGCATTCTGCCGGCCGATGTCTCGTTGAGCTTTCTGCGCTTTCGCGATGGCGAATACCTGGTGGTTTACCTCAACGACGTCACCGAGCGGCGCCGCGCCCTGGCGGCCTTGCAGGAAAGCGAGGCACGGCTGCAAGGCATCGCCGCCAACGTTCCGGGGTTGGTTTTCCGGCTGGAACGGGCGCCGGTGACCGGCCAGATCGACTTTGCCTACATCAGCGAAGGCAGCGAAAGCCTGGTGGGTTACTCGCCGGCCACGCTGGCGCATCGCGACAAAGGGCTGCGCAGCCTTGTGCATCCGGATGACAAGGCCAGCTATCACCAGACCCAGGATCATGCGCTGGATACCGACAGCGACTGGTCGTGGCAGGGGCGAATCCTTACGCGTCAGGGCGAGCAGCGTTGGGCGGAAATCAAGGCCATCACCCGTCAGCTGGAAGACGGCGCCTATGTCTGGGACGGCATCGTCTGGGACATCAGCGAGAGCAAGCGCGTCGAACTTGAACTGGCCAGCTCCCGGGCACAACTGCGTGAGTTGTCCGCGCACCTGGAAAGCGTGCGCGAAGAAGAAAAAGCGCGCATCGCCCGGGAAGTTCACGATGAACTGGGCCAGATGCTGACCGTGCTCAAACTGGAAACCTCCATGTGCGAACTGGCTTACGCACAACTGGATCCCGGCCTTAACGAGCGCCTTGGCAGCATGAAGCGCCTGATCGCTCAACTGTTCCAATTGGTTCGCGACGTGGCGACCGCATTGCGCCCACCGATTCTCGATGCCGGTATCGCCTCGGCCATCGAATGGCAGGCTCGGCGTTTCGAGGCGCGTACGCAGATTCCGTGCCTGGTGCAGGTGCCGGACAATCTGCCGGTGCTCAGCGACGCCAAGGCCATCGGCCTGTTCCGAATCCTTCAGGAAGCGCTGACCAATGTCATGCGCCATGCCCAGGCGCATACTGTCGAACTGACACTGGCGCTGGAAGGCGACGAGTTGTGCCTGACTGTTGCCGATGATGGCGTAGGATTTGTCGCTGCGCCTGGCAGGCCAACGTCCTTTGGGATTGTCGGAATGCGTGAGCGGGTGTTGATCATGGGTGGTGAGTTGTCGCTGGAGAGTGAGCCGGGTGAGGGCACGAGCCTGAGTGTGCGAGTGCCGCTGGATGCTGCCTGAACAGGTTGGGTTGACTGTACCGACGCTTTCGCGAGCAAGCCCGCTCCCACATTGGCGTTGAGTTGCTCACAAATCCCCTGTGGGAGCGGGCTTGCTCGCGAATGATCTTGAATCTGGAGAAGAACGTGATCCGTGTACTGGTAGCCGAAGACCACACCATCGTCCGTGAAGGCATCAAGCAGTTGATCGGCCTGGCCAAGGACTTGCTGGTGGTGGGGGAGGCGAGCAATGGCGAGCAGTTACTCGACACCTTGCGTCATGTGCCCTGCGAAGTGGTGTTGCTGGACATCTCCATGCCGGGCGTCAACGGCCTGGAAGCCATTCCGCGGATTCGCGCCCTGAACAATCCGCCGGCGATCCTGGTGTTGTCGATGCACGACGAAGCACAGATGGCTGCCCGGGCACTCAAGGTTGGGGCGGCGGGTTATGCGACCAAGGACAGCGACCCGGCGCTGCTGCTGACGGCCATTCGCAAGGTGGCGGCAGGCGGGCGTTACATCGACCCGGAACTGGCCGACCGCATGGTTTTCGAGGTCGGCCTGACCGACTCGCGTCCATTGCACTCGTTGCTCTCCGAGCGCGAATTTTCCGTGTTCGAGCGCCTGGCCCAGGGCGCCAACGTCAACGACATAGCCCAGCAACTGGCGCTGAGCAGCAAGACCATCAGCACCCACAAGGCGCGGCTGATGCAAAAGCTCAACATCACCTCGCTGGCGGAACTGGTGAAGTACGCGATGGAGCACAAACTCCTCTGATACCGCTGATCCCCTGTAGGAGCCGGCTTGCTGGCGATGGCGTTCTTGAGGTCGCTATCGCCAGCAAGCCGGCTCCTACAGGGATAACGCGACGCCATATCCATTTACGACATGCCGAACAACCGCTTTTGCCATTACTTACGGCTTGTAGCTGAGCGCTGCCCGTGCATTTGCCAAAACGCGCCATCCTTGTAGGGCAATCCCTACCCCCAGCCTTCCATCCGGCTGAGGCGAATCTCTCTTGCCCCCCGATTTGCGCGGTCCCCAGCGTCCACTAGGCTTAATCCCACAGCAGTCATCAATAACAAAGGTGTGGGTATGAGCCAGGTTGATTCAAGCGCAGGGGCCAATGATGTTCTGGTCAGCTTTCGTGGAGTGCAGAAGAGCTACGACGGCGAGAACCTGATCGTCAAGGACCTCAACCTGGACATTCGCAAAGGCGAATTCCTCACGTTGCTCGGGCCGTCCGGTTCCGGCAAGACCACCAGCCTGATGATGCTCGCCGGCTTTGAAACGCCGACCGCGGGCGAGATCCTGTTGGCCGGGCGCGCCATCAACAACGTGCCGCCGCACAAGCGCGACATCGGCATGGTGTTCCAGAACTACGCATTGTTCCCGCACATGACGGTGGCCGAGAACCTGGCGTTCCCGCTGACCGTGCGCGGCATGAACAAGAGCGACGTCAGTGCGCGGGTCAAGCGCGTGCTGAGCATGGTCCAGCTCGATGCCTTTGCCCAGCGCTACCCGGCGCAGCTTTCCGGCGGTCAGCAACAGCGTGTGGCATTGGCCCGCGCGCTGGTGTTCGAGCCGCAACTGGTGCTGATGGACGAACCCCTCGGCGCACTCGACAAACAACTGCGTGAACACATGCAGATGGAAATCAAGCACCTGCACCAGCGCCTGGGCGTCACCGTGGTCTACGTGACCCACGATCAGGGCGAAGCCTTGACCATGTCCGACCGTGTGGCGGTGTTCCATCAGGGCGAAATCCAGCAGATCGCGCCGCCGCGCACTCTCTATGAAGAGCCGAAAAACACCTTCGTCGCCAACTTCATCGGCGAGAACAACCGCCTCAATGGCCGACTGCACAGCCAAACCGGCGACCGTTGCATTGTCGAGCTCGGACGCGGTGAAAAAGTCGAAGCCCTGGCGGTCAACGTCGGCCAGACCGGCGAGCCGGTGACCCTGTCCATTCGTCCGGAGCGAGTGAGCCTCAATGGCTCCAGCGACCAATGCGTCAACCGCTTCTCCGGGCGGGTCGAGGAATTCATCTATCTGGGCGACCACGTCCGGGTGCGCATGGAAGTCTGCGGCAAGACCGACTTCTTCGTGAAACAACCGATTGCCGAGCTTGATCCCTCGCTTGCGGTCGGCGACGTGGTACCGCTTGGCTGGCAGGTCGAGCACGTTCGTGCACTCGATCCGCTTCTAGAGGCGAACTGATCGCCCCGGCAATACCAACACCAACCCTGCACGTGGAGAGAACAATAAATGTTGAGATCCCTGAAATTCACCGCTTTGGCACTGGGCATGATGGGCGCGGCACACGCAATGGCGGCCGGCCCGGACCTGACCGTGGTGTCCTTTGGCGGGGCGAACAAGGCGGCTCAGGTCAAAGCCTTCTACGCACCGTGGGAAGCGGCAGGCAACGGCAAGATCGTGGCCGGTGAGTACAACGGCGAAATGGCCAAGGTCAAGGCCATGGTCGACACCAAGAGCGTGTCCTGGGATCTGGTAGAGGTTGAATCGCCAGAACTGTCCCGTGGTTGCGACGAAGACATGTTCGAGCAACTGGACCCTGCGTTGTTCGGCAAGACCGAAGACTACGTCAAGGGCGCCATCCAGCCTTGCGGCGTGGGCTTCTTCGTATGGTCGACCGTGCTGGCCTACAACGCCGACAAGCTGAAAACCGCGCCGACCAGCTGGGCGGATTTCTGGGATACCAAGCAGTTTCCGGGCAAGCGTGGCCTGCGTAAAGGCGCCAAGTACACCCTGGAATTCGCACTGATGGCCGACGGCGTTGCGCCCAAAGACGTCTACAAAGTGCTGGCCGGCAAAGACGGTCAGGACCGCGCGTTCAAGAAGCTCGATGAACTCAAGCCGAACATCCAGTGGTGGGAAGCCGGCGCACAACCGCCGCAATACCTCGCCTCCGGTGACGTGGTCATGAGCTCGGCGTACAACGGTCGTATCGCAGCCGTGCAGAAAGAAAGCAATCTGAAAGTGGTGTGGAACGGCGGCATCTACGACTTCGACGCATGGGCCATTCCAAAAGGCCTGGACGCCAAGCGTGCTGAAGCGGCGAAGAAATTCATCGCTTACTCGGTACAGCCACAGCAGCAGAAGACCTACTCGGAAAACATCGCCTACGGCCCGGCTAACACCCAAGCCGTACCGTTGCTGGCCAAGGATGTCCTGAAAGACATGCCGACCACCCCGGAAAACATCGCCAACCAGGTGCAGATCGACGTCAGCTTCTGGGCTGACAACGGCGAGCAACTGGAACAGCGCTTCAATGCCTGGGCTGCGAAATAAGCAAAACCTTGTAATGGTGGGCTTGCCCCACCTGTGAGAGCGGGCTTGCTCGCGAAGACGTCAGCACCTTCAGCATCATTGTTGACTGACACTCCGCCTTCGCGAGCAAGTCCGCTCCCACAATAACGATCGAGGTGGTTTCCCATCTCTGTAACGATCAAAGATTCCCGGAGTACGTCATGGCTATCGCCGTTCCCCTGAACGAGGGCACCAGCCCCACCTTGAAGCAGCGGCTCAAGCACGCCGAGCGGGTCAACCGCTGGAAGGCCCAGGCGTTGATCGCGCCGCTGGTGCTGTTTCTGTTGCTGGTGTTCCTGGTGCCGATCGTGGCGCTGCTCTACAAAAGCGTTGGCAATCCGGAAGTGGTCGGCGGCATGCCGCGCACCGTGACGGCCATCGCCAGTTGGGACGGCCGCGGCCTGCCCGCTGAACCGGTTTACAAAGCAGCGGCCGAAGACCTCGCCGAGGCTCGCAAGAATCAGACCCTGGGCGATCTGTCCAAGCGCCTGAACATGGAACTGGCCGGCTACCGCAGCCTGCTGACCAAAACCGCCCGCGCCTTGCCGCTCGCCACTGAGCCGGCTTCTTATAAAGAAGCGCTGGAAGGTCTCGATGAGCGCTGGGGCGACCCGGCCTACTGGCAAGCGGTGCGCCGCAACACCAGCAGCATCACTCCGTATTACCTGCTGGCGGCCGTCGATCATCGCATCGACGACCTCGGCGAAATCGCCCCGGCCACCCCGGATCAGGCGATCTACCTCGACATCTTCGCTCGCACCTTCTGGATGGGCCTGATCATCACCGTGATCTGCCTGGTGTTGGCGTATCCACTGGCTTACCTGCTGGCGAACTTGCCGTCGCGGCAGAGCAACCTGCTGATGATCCTGGTGCTGTTGCCGTTCTGGACCTCGATCCTTGTTCGGGTCGCGGCGTGGATCGTGTTGCTGCAATCGGGCGGGTTGATCAACAGCGGCCTGATGGCCATGGGCATCATTGATAAGCCGATCGAGCTGGTGTTCAACCGCGTCGGTGTCTACATCTCGATGGTGCACATCCTGCTGCCGTTCATGATCCTGCCGATTTACAGCGTGATGAAAGGCATTTCGCCGACCTACATGCGCGCCGCGATTTCCCTCGGCTGCCATCCGTTCGCCAGCTTCTGGCGGGTGTACTTCCCGCAGACCTATGCCGGTGTCGGCGCCGGTTGCCTGTTGGTGTTCATCCTCGCCATCGGCTACTACATCACCCCGGCTTTGCTGGGTAGCCCGAACGATCAAATGGTCAGCTACTTCGTCGCCTTCTACACCAACACCAGCATCAACTGGGGTATGGCGACCGCACTCGGTGGGCTGCTGTTGCTCGCGACAGTCGTGCTTTATCTGATTTACAGCTGGCTGGTGGGCGCGAGCCGCCTGCGCCTGAGCTAAGGGGAGAACGAAATGCTGAGTCCTTATATGTCGCCCATCGAACGGGTGTGGTTCTACAGCTTGCGGATTCTCTGCGGCTTGATTCTGTTGTTCCTGATCCTGCCGGTGCTGGTGATCATTCCACTGTCGTTCAACTCCGGCAGCTTCCTGGTGTACCCGCTGCAGGGCTTCTCGCTGCAGTGGTATCACGACTTCTTCGCTTCGGCGGAATGGATGCGCGCCCTGAAGAACAGCATCATCGTCGCCCCGGCGGCCACGGTGCTGGCGATGGTCTTCGGTACGTTGGCGGCCATTGGCCTGACCCGTGGCGACTTCCCTGGCAAGGCGCTGGTGATGGCGCTGGTCATTTCGCCAATGGTGGTGCCGGTGGTGATCATCGGTGTGGCCAGTTACTTGTTCTTCGCACCGCTGGGGTTGGGCAACAGCTTCTTCTCGCTGATCGTGGTGCATGCGGTGTTGGGTGTGCCGTTCGTGATCATTACCGTGTCGGCGACCTTGCAGGGGTTCAACCACAATCTGGTACGGGCCGCCGCGAGCCTGGGCGCTTCGCCGCTGACTACGTTCCGCCGGGTGACCTTGCCGCTGATTGCCCCGGGCGTGATCTCGGGGGCGTTGTTTGCCTTCGCGACGTCGTTCGATGAGGTGGTGGTGACGCTGTTCCTCGCAGGTCCCGAGCAAGCGACCCTGCCACGGCAGATGTTCAGCGGTATCCGCGAGAACCTCAGTCCGACCATCGCCGCCGCCGCGACGCTGCTGATTGCCTTCTCGGTGATCCTGCTGCTGACCCTGGAATGGCTGCGTGGGCGTAGCGAGAAACTGCGTACCGCGCAGGTCTGAAGCCGAACCCGGTAAAAATGTGGGAGCGGGCTTGCTCGCGAAAGCGGAGTGTCAGTTGATGTATCAGTTGAATGACACACCGCCTTCGCGAGCAAGCCCGCTCCCACATTGGATCTCGGTCATTCACGACCTGAATGGCAGACAAACCCCATTCCCCAGCTACTATTGTGCCCAGCTCCCCTACCTATAAGAGGCTGCGCACATGAGTCTTTCCTCTTTCAAAATTGCTCACAAACTGATCACCGGCGCAGGTGCCATCGAGCAGCTGTCCGCCGAACTGACGCGCCTGGACATCGACCACCCGCTGATCGTCACCGATGCCGCCCTGGTCAAATCCGGCACGGTAGAACTGGCACTGGCACAGCTGGGGGATCGGACTTACGAGATCTTCGATCGGGTACTGCCCGATCCGGAAATCGCCATCGTCGAAGACTGCATGCGGGTCTACCGCGAAGGCGGGCATGACGGCCTGATCGGCCTGGGCGGCGGCAGTGCCATCGACATCGCCAAGAGCGTGGCGGCCTATGCCGGCTACCACGGCGCGCTGGAGGATCTGTTCGGTATCGATCAGGTGCCGCGCAAAGGTCCGCCGCTGATTGCCATCCCCACCACAGCCGGCACCGGTTCGGAAGTGACCAACGTCGCCATCCTTTCCGACAAGGTCGCGCAATTGAAGAAGGGTATCGTCAGCGACTACCTGTTGCCGGACGTGGCGCTGGTCAGTCCGCAAATGACCCTGACCTGTCCGCGCAGCGTCACGGCGGCCAGTGGCGTCGATGCGCTGGTACATGCCATCGAGTCCTATCTGTCGGTCAACGCTTCGCCGATTACCGATTCACTGGCCATCGGCGCCATCAAGCTGATCGCCAAGGCGCTGCCCAAGGCCTACGCCAACCCGTCGAACCTGCAAGCCCGGGAAGACATGGCCACCGCCAGCCTGATGGCCGGCATGGCGTTCGGCAATGCCGGGGTTGGCGCGGTGCATGCGCTGGCGTATCCGTTGGGCGGGCGTTTCAATATTGCCCACGGGGTCAGTAATGCCTTGCTACTGCCCTATGTCATGACCTGGAACAAGATGGCCTGCATCGAACGCATGCAGGATATTGCCGAAGCCATGGGGGTGAAGACCGCTCATCTGAGTGTCAATGAAGCGGCCGACAAAGCCGTGGAGGCCATGACCGAATTGTGTGCGGCTGTGGAAATTCCTCAGGGCCTGCGCAGTTTTGGGGTTCCCGAAGACGCCATCCCCGCCATGGCAGTGGAAGCCGCGGGCATTGAGCGCTTGATGCGCAACAATCCGCGCAAATTGAGCGCGATTGATATCGAGAAGATCTACCGCGCTGCCTACTGATCATCGCGCTCACGGTGCGCGCGTCAAAGCATGAGGTATACAATGCGCGCCATCGTGATTCTGCTCAGAAAAGGTGCGTCATGCAGCCCTTCGTAATTGCTCCGTCGATTCTCTCCGCCGACTTCGCCCGCCTGGGTGAAGAAGTGGACAACGTCCTGGCCGCCGGCGCCGACTTCGTGCATTTCGATGTCATGGACAACCATTACGTACCGAACCTGACCATCGGCCCGATGGTCTGCTCGGCATTGCGCAAGTACGGCGTTACCGCACCGATCGACGCGCACCTGATGGTCAGCCCGGTGGACCGCATCGTCGGTGACTTCATCGAAGCCGGCGCGACCTACATCACCTTCCACCCGGAAGCCTCGCAGCACGTTGACCGTTCCCTGCAATTGATCCGCGAGGGCGGCTGCAAGTCGGGTCTGGTGTTCAACCCGGCGACCCCGCTGGACGTGCTCAAGTACGTGATGGACAAGGTCGACATGATCCTGCTGATGAGCGTCAACCCGGGCTTTGGTGGGCAGAAGTTCATCCCCGGTACCCTCGACAAGCTGCGCGAAGCGCGGGCACTGATCGATGCTTCGGGCCGCGACATTCGCCTGGAAATCGACGGTGGCGTGAACGTGAACAACATCCGCGAAATCGCTGCGGCCGGTGCTGACACCTTCGTCGCCGGCTCGGCCATCTTCAATGCACCGAACTATCAGGAAGTCATCGACAAGATGCGTTCCGAACTGGCGCTGGCTCGCCCATGAGTGGCTTTGAGCAGCTGTTCCCGGGGCAACTGCCGCGGCTGGTGATGTTCGATCTGGACGGTACTCTGATCGACTCGGTCCCGGACCTGGCAGTGGCTGTGGACAAGATGCTGCTCAATCTCGGTCGCCAACCCGCCGGTCTGGAAGCGGTGCGCGAGTGGGTCGGCAATGGCGCGCCGGTACTGGTGCGTCGTGCGCTGGCTGGCGCTATTGATCATTCGGCGGTCGATGACGCCGAGGCCGATCGGGCGCTGGAGTATTTCATGCAGGCTTATGGCGAGAGCCATGAGTTGACCGTGGTTTACCCCGGCGTGCGCGACACCCTCAGATGGTTGAAAAAGCAGGGTGTCGAGATGGCACTGATCACCAACAAGCCGGAGCGTTTCGTCGCGCCGCTGCTGGATCAGATGAAGATCGGCCGCTATTTCCGCTGGATCATCGGCGGCGATACCTTGCCACAGAAAAAACCCGATCCGGCCGCGCTGTTTTTCGTGATGAAGATGGCCAACATTCCGGCTTCGCAGTCGTTGTTCGTTGGTGACTCGCGCAGCGATGTGCTGGCGGCGAAAGCGGCGGGGGTCAAGTGCGTGGCCCTGAGCTACGGCTATAACCACGGCCGGCCGATAGCCGAAGAGTCGCCGGCGCTGGTCATCGACGACTTGCGCAAACTAATTCCCGGTTGCCTGGATCCGGCCGCTGAGATAACGTTGGCCGACGCTGTCCAACCCCCTTCTGGAAACGCCATCGTGGTGGTCACTCGCAAACTCTGGATGAAAGTCATCAAGGCCCTGGCCCGCTGGCGTTGGCGCGCCTGACTTGATCCTGGCCGGTTATCCGGCGCGTTTGCATACCTGACTGTTCGACCCTCAAGCCACGAGGCACCTCATGATCCGCGAAGAATTCCTGCGTTTGGCCGCTGCCGGCTACAACCGCATTCCGCTTGCCTGCGAAACCCTGGCCGACTTTGACACACCGCTGTCGATCTACCTGAAGCTGGCTGACGAGCCCAATTCCTACTTGCTGGAGTCCGTACAGGGTGGCGAGAAGTGGGGCCGTTACTCGATCATCGGCCTGCCGTGCCGCACCGTGCTGCGGGTTCACGACCATCACATCAGCGTGACCGTCGATGGCGTCGAGACCGAAAGTCACGACGTGGAAGACCCGCTGGCCTTCGTCGAGGCCTTCAAGGCTCGCTACAACGTGCCGACCATTGCCGGCCTGCCGCGCTTCAACGGTGGCCTGGTAGGGTATTTCGGCTATGACTGCGTGCGTTATGTGGAAAAGCGCCTGGGCAAATGCCCGAACCCGGATCCGCTGGGCGTGCCGGACATTCTGCTGATGGTCTCCGATGCCGTCGTGGTGTTCGATAACCTGGCTGGCAAGATGCACGCCATCGTCCTGGCTGACCCGGCTCAGGAAGATGCTTTCGAGCAAGGTCGCGCCCGCCTGGAAGAGCTGCTGGAACAACTCCGTCAGCCGATCACCCCGCGTCGTGGCCTGGACTTCAGCAAGCAACAAGCGGCAGACCCGGTGTTTCGCTCCAGCTTCACCCAGGACGATTACGAAAAAGCCGTCGACACGATCAAGGAATACATCCTGGCCGGTGACTGCATGCAGGTCGTGCCGTCCCAGCGCATGTCGATCGACTTCAAGGCGGCGCCGATCGATCTGTACCGGGCGCTGCGTTGCTTCAACCCGACGCCTTACATGTACTTCTTCAACTTCGGCGACTTCCACGTCGTCGGCAGCTCGCCGGAAGTGCTGGTGCGGGTCGAAGACAACCTCATCACCGTGCGCCCGATTGCCGGCACCCGTCCGCGGGGCGCCAGCGAAGAGGCTGACCTGGCGCTGGAACAAGACCTGCTGTCGGATGACAAGGAAATCGCCGAACACTTGATGCTGATCGACCTCGGTCGCAACGACACCGGGCGGGTATCGGAAATCGGCTCGGTGAAGCTCACCGAGAAAATGGTCATCGAGCGTTACTCCAACGTGATGCACATCGTGTCCAACGTCACCGGGCAACTGAAAGCCGGACTGACGGCGATGGATGCACTGCGGGCGATTCTGCCGGCGGGCACCTTGTCCGGTGCGCCGAAAATCCGCGCGATGGAAATCATCGACGAACTGGAACCGGTCAAGCGTGGCGTCTACGGCGGTGCCGTCGGCTACTTCGCCTGGAACGGCAACATGGACACCGCCATTGCGATCCGCACGGCGGTGATCAAGAACGGTGAGCTGCACGTGCAGGCCGGTGGCGGCATCGTTGCCGACTCGGTACCGGCACTGGAATGGGAAGAAACCCTGAACAAGCGCCGCGCGATGTTCCGCGCCGTTGCCCTGGCCGAACAAACCCCGGAAAGCTGAGCTCACGTGGTGAGGGAGCTTTTGTGGCGAGGGGGCTTGCCCCCGTTCGGCTGCGAAGCAGTCGCAAACCTCGCACTCGGTGTACCTGATACACCGCGACTGCAGATCTTGGGGCCGCTTCGCGACCCAGCGGGGGCAAGCCCCCTCGCCACAAAAGTATTCACCCCAATAAAAAACGCGGCGCCTGTAAGGGCGCCGCGTTTTTTATTGCCTGCACATCAGAAGTCCAGCGCAACACCTACGTTGATGCCCTGTTGGGTGAAGTCGTCGTCCTTGCGGATGTTGTAGCTGGCGCGCAATGCCAGATCGCGGGTGAGGTTATGGCTCACGCCCAGGTTCACCCGCTGCAAGTGGCTTTGCGGGGTGTAGCCTTCCAGAGTGAACTGGTTGTTCGGCAAGGTGTTGAGGTTGATGCCCACATCCTGGGTATCGTCGTTGTACTCACGCTCGATTGCCGCTTCGCCGAACACCTGGGTTTGCGGGGTAATCTGGTATTTACCCTGCAGGCCAGCGCCCAGGCGTCGGGAAATAACCTCCTGATCGGCAAAGGTCAGCGCCGTGGAATTGTTGCCGTCCTCCGAGTAGCCGTCGACTTTCGCCTTGGAGAAATCAGCGCTGATAAACGGCGACACATGCCAAGGGCTGCTGGCTTGTTGCGCAATGTCGTAACCCAGGCGAGCGCTGAAGGCCTCGACGTAGCCACTGGTATCGCCTTTTTCACCGCGTTCGTTGACGCCCAGCTGGAACTTGCGCTTGAGGCTGTCGTAATCCAGATGCCCTGCCGTCAATGCCACGTCAGCCCAGACACGGTTTTGCTGGTATTGGGCGAATGCCGTGCCCAGGTAGGTGTTGAGCTTGTAGTCGGAGTCGTTGCTGCCGGCCTCGAGCTTCTGGTTATAGAACCCGGCCGCCAAGCCGACGCGCCAGGCATCATCGATACGGTAGCTGCCACCGATGTTCAGGTTGGCTCCGTTGCCGTCGGCACTGACCGCGCTGTCCTGACTGTCAAAGTCCTGGTGCTGTCCGCCCCCCGAAACAATGGCTCGCCATTGACCGACGCCCTGCCAGTTTTCCCAATCGGCCAGCCATTGATTGCGCAGTTCATCCTGGTGCGCGCGTACAGTGCCCTGGGCCATTTCCGGCAGCAGGGTGAGCTCCCACGGCGCCGCCAGCAGGGAATACGCGTAATCGGCAATCAGGCGCTGTCCGGCTTCGGTGGGGTGCACCGAGTCGTTGAAGATCAGCTTGGTCGGGTCCGGCGTGGCGCTGTTGATGCCGAAGCGGGCATTCTCGGTACAACCGTTACCGCTGAAGCAGGTGGCGATGAGGTTCTGGTCGGTGGCCAGGCCAAACTGCGCCGGGTTGGCGAACGTCTCTTTGAGCAGTACCGGAATGTTGAGCGGGATGACTTCGGCATTGATGTTCTGCAGTCGGCTCACCAGTTCAGTGTTGAACTGGGCGCTGAGCTGGGACGTGAAGGCTTGCAGCGGGGTGCCGTTGAACGCCGGGGTAAAGCCGATATCGGGCAGCAACCAGACCATGACGTATTTGGCGCCTGCGGTTTGCAGAGTCTGCACGCTGTCGGCCAGGCGGTCGGCGGCGGCACTGGCCTGGGGCAGGCTGGTGACGCGACCTTGCAGGAAGTCGTTGCCGCCACCCGACAGGTAATACAGCGCGTTCGGGTCGGCGCGGAAGTTATTGGATGGTAGATAGCCGGCCCGGGTGCGTTCGCCGGTGGCGGAGGTGCTGGTGATCGAATCCAGAATCTGGTCGGTACGGTAGCCACCCACAGCCCAGTTGTTACCATCGGGCTGGCCGTTGCTGACGCGCACCGCCGACGATGAAGATGCGGTCTGGTCCGCCGAGAACCCCAGTTTTCCGCCCAGTATCTGTGTGGAGTTGAGCGAGCGGACTTCGCCGCTGCCATCCAGGTACACCGGCCCCGTCCGGTTGGTAAAGCGCTGCGTCGACCCGGCAGGCCCGCCGGTGTCGGCAAAGGTCCCGGCATCGTTGAGGCTGTCCCCGAAGACCACGAAGCTTGTATAAGGATTGGGTGCGGCGTTCGCCTGGGCGCATGCCATCGCGAGCAAGCATCCTGCGAGCGGTACAAACAACGACTGTTTGATCATGAGCAAGTCCGTTTATTTATTGTTTTAGTGAACGAAACGACAGTACCAAAAACGTTCGGCCTTTTGCCATCTGTCGCGAAGCCTTTAAGAGTTTCGCGGGCAGTACCCCCGGCGATATTGCACGCTCTGCCCAGCTAAGTTACTGTGCCGGGACGTACGAACGAGACCTTCCCCGTGTTGATCATCAGTAAACTCCTGGATCAAGTCATCAAGGCACACGCCCGCTGGCGTTGGCGCGCCTGAATTCTTTTGCCGGCTTCGCCGGACCTGTACCGCTTCGCCTTCTTCACCCGTTTGAAATGCCGCTTTGCTGGCGCTACTCCAGCACCTGACAAAGCGCAGCGCTCTGCGGGTCAATCATTCGAAGGCCATCTTAAAAGTCAGTGAATTCAAGAGGTTCTAAACGCCATGTTGCTGATGATCGATAACTACGACTCCTTTACCTACAACGTTGTGCAGTACCTGGGCGAGCTCGGCTCCGAGGTCAAGGTCGTGCGCAACGATGAACTGACCATCGCTGAAATCGAAGCCCTCAACCCCGAGCGCATCGTTGTGTCCCCCGGTCCTTGCACCCCGACCGAAGCCGGCATCTCGATTGAAGCGATCAAGCATTTCGCCGGCAAGCTGCCGATTCTTGGCGTCTGCCTCGGCCACCAATCCATCGGCCAGGCCTTTGGCGGTGATGTGGTGCGCGCCCGTCAAGTGATGCACGGTAAGACTAGCCCGGTATTTCACGAGGACAAGGGTGTCTTCGCAGGCCTGAATCGTCCGCTGACGGTGACCCGCTATCATTCATTGATCGTCAAGCGCGAAACCCTGCCCGATTGCCTGGAGCTGACGGCCTGGACCCAACTCGAAGACGGCTCGGTCGACGAGATCATGGGCCTGCGTCACAAGACCCTGAACATCGAAGGCGTGCAGTTCCACCCTGAGTCGATCCTCACCGAGCAGGGCCACGAGCTTTTCGCCAACTTCCTCAAACAAACCGGCGGCACGCGCTAAGGACTTATCATGAACATCAAGACAGCCCTGAGCCGTATCGTCGATCACCTCGACCTCAGCACCGATGAAATGCGCGATGTCATGCGCGAAATCATGACCGGGCAATGCTCGGACGCGCAGATTGGCGCGTTCATGATGGCCATGCGCATGAAGAGCGAAAGCATCGACGAGATCGTCGGCGCGGTGTCGGTGATGCGCGAGCTGGCGGACAAGGTCGAGCTCAAGACCCTCGACGGTGTGGTCGATGTGGTGGGCACCGGCGGTGACGGTGCCAACATCTTCAACGTGTCGACCGCTTCCGCTTTCGTGGTTTCGGCGGCCGGCTGTACGGTGGCCAAACACGGCAACCGTGCTGTTTCGGGCAAGAGCGGCAGCGCCGACCTGCTGGAGGCGGCTGGCATCTACCTGAACCTGACGCCGGTGCAAGTGGCGCGCTGCATTGACAACGTTGGTATTGGTTTCATGTTTGCCCAGACGCATCACTCTGCGATGAAATACGCCGCAAGCCCGCGTCGTGACCTGGGCTTGCGCACCTTGTTCAACATGCTCGGCCCGCTTACGAATCCGGCCGGTGTGAAGCATCAGGTAGTTGGCGTATTCACCCAGGCCTTGTGCCGACCGCTGGCGGAAGTGTTGCAGCGTCTGGGCAGCAAGCATGTGCTGGTGGTGCATTCGAAGGATGGCCTGGATGAGTTCAGCCTGGCAGCACCGACCTTCGTGGCAGAACTGAAAAACGACCAGATCACCGAGTATTGGGTCGAGCCGGAAGACCTCGGCATGAAGAGCCAGAGCCTGCATGGCCTGGCGGTGGATAGCCCGGCGGCGTCCCTGGAATTGATTCGCGATGCCCTGGGCAAGCGCAAGACCGAGAACGGTCAGAAGGCGGCCGAGATGATCATGCTCAATGCCGGTGCCGCACTTTACGCGGCGGACCATGCCAGCAGCCTGAAAGAAGGCGTTGCCTTGGCGCACGATGCGCTGCACACCGGCCTCGCTCGAGAAAAGCTCGAGGAGCTGGGTGCGTTTACCGCGGTATTCAAAGTGGAGAATGAAGGATGAGTGTGCCGACGGTTCTGGAAAAGATTCTGGCGCGCAAGGTCGAGGAGGTCGCCGAGCGTAGCGCTCGCGTGAGCCTTGCCGAGCTGGAAAACCTGGCCAAGGCGGCCGATGCACCCCGTGGTTTTGCCAAGGCCTTGCTGGCTCAGGCCAAGATGAAGCAGCCGGCAGTCATTGCCGAAATCAAGAAAGCCTCGCCGAGCAAAGGCGTGATCCGCGAGAACTTCGTTCCCGCCGATATCGCCAGAAGCTACGAGAAGGGCGGCGCGACTTGCCTGTCGGTACTCACCGACATCGACTACTTTCAGGGCGCTGACGCCTACCTGCAGCAGGCCCGCGCGGCGTGCCAGCTACCGGTGATCCGCAAGGACTTCATGATCGATCCGTACCAGATCGTCGAAGCCCGAGCCCTGGGTGCCGATTGCGTGTTGTTGATCGTGTCCGCGCTGGATGACGTGAAAATGGCCGAACTGGCAGCCGTGGCCAAAAGCGTCAACCTGGACGTGCTGGTTGAGGTCCACGACGGCGACGAGCTGGAGCGGGCCCTGAAAACCCTCGACACTCCGCTGGTTGGCGTGAACAACCGCAACCTGCACACCTTCGAAGTCAGCCTGGAAACCACTCTCGACCTGTTGCCGCGTATTCCGCGTGATCGTCTGGTCATCACCGAGAGCGGCATTCTCAATCGCGCCGATGTCGAACTGATGGAAATCAGCGACGTCTACGCATTCCTGGTCGGCGAGGCATTCATGCGCGCCGAAAGCCCGGGTACCGAGTTGCAGCGTCTGTTCTTCCCTGAGCGCGGCGTGCCTGTCAGCGGTTCGACCCTCGACTGATCGCCCGCAGACCGAGGCGACTCCTTCGCGAGCAAGCCCGCTCCCACATTAGACCGCGATCAAATGTGGAAGCGGGCTTTTTCGCGAAGGGGCCCGAAAATTCCCCAAAGACCTCATGCCTGTCGGAGTTCTTCATGTCACTGCCAACCGCCCTCACCATCGAAGCCGGCCTGCAAGCCGAACAGGATCTGTTGGCCTCGGTCTGCGCTGGCAATGGGGAATTCGGCCTGCTGTTCTGGCAACCCAGTGACCAGGCACTCGTGATGCCCCGTCGCCTGAACCGCTTGCCAGGCTTCGAAGCCGCCTGCGAAGTGTCGGCTGCGGCGGGTTGGCCTGTGTTGTTACGCGATACCGGCGGCGAACCGGTGCCGCAATCCGCCACCACGATCAACATCGCGCTGGTTTATGCGCCGCCCCGCAGCGAAGGCGACCTGAACCGCATCGAGTCCGGTTACCGTCGTCTGTGCGACCCGATTTGCCAGTTGCTGGATGAACTGGGTGGCACTTCGTCGCTGGGTGAAATCGAAGGTGCTTTCTGTGACGGTCGCTTCAACGTCAATCTCGATGGGCGCAAGATGGTCGGTACCGCCCAGCGCTGGCGTCAGAGTCAGGGGGGGCAGCGTCCGGTGGGACTGGTACATGGGGCGATGCTGGTGGATAACGAGCGAGAGGCGATGGTCGCTGCGGTCAATCGTTTCAACGAGGCCTGCGGTCTGGAACAACGAGTACGCGCCGAAAGCCATATTGCCCTGCATGAGAAGTTCGCCGCGCCCGATGCGCTGGCACGTCTCGACGAACTCTACCGGTTGATGCTGGCGCAGATGTTCAGCGGCTAGGTTTGCGAGCTTATCGCGTACCGAAGACCACCATGGTCTTGCCTTTGACGTCCACGAGGTTGCGCTCTTCCAGATCCTTGAGCACCCGACCGACCATTTCCCGGGAACAACCGACAATCCGCCCGATTTCCTGACGGGTTACCTTGATTTGCATGCCGTCGGGATGAGTCATGGCGTCTGGCTGTTTGCACAGCTCCAGCAGGCAGCGGGCGACGCGACCGGTCACGTCGAAGAATGCCAGGTCACCGACCTTGCGCGTGGTGTTGCGCAGGCGCTGTGCGATTTGTCCGCTGAGGACGTAAAGAATGTCCGGATCCTGCAGGGATAACTCGCGGAATTTTGCGTAGCTGATTTCCGCAACTTCGCATTCAACCTTGGCCCGCACCCAGGCGCTGCGCTCTTGCTCCAGACCGGCTTGCTCAAACAGGCCCAGCTCACCGAAAAAGTCCCCGGCGTTCAGGTAGGAAATGATCATTTCCCGGCCATCGTCATCTTCGATCAGGATGGTGACTGAGCCTTTGATGATGAAGAACAGCGTTTCCGAGCGGTCGCCGGCGCAAATAATGTTGCTCTTGGCCTGATAGCGGCGGCGCTGGCAATGCATCAACAGCTTGTCGAGGTTCTTGATCTTGGGGGTGGGGGCAATAGCAACCATGGTTGTATCCCGAAAAGACTGCACGGTATGTTTGGTTTTTATAAATAGTGAACGCTGGAGTGAGGCTGGCCATGCGCCATTGAATTGGCGTCAGCTTACCAGACACTTCCTGAAAAATTCGAGCATTTACCTACAAGGCTGTGGGATATGTCCTAGGACGCCGGGCGCTGTCAATCACGGGGCCTGTGCTAAGCTGGCGACCCTTTTTTATACAGTGGAGTCTTGGCGATGAAGGCACGCATCCAATGGGCTGGCGAAGCCATGTTCCTCGGCGAATCCGGTAGTGGTCATGTCGTGGTCATGGACGGGCCGCCCGATGCCGGTGGACGTAACCTGGGTGTCCGGCCGATGGAAATGCTGCTGCTGGGTGTTGGTGGTTGCAGCAATTTCGATGTGGTCAGCATCCTCAAGAAGTCCCGCCAGGCGGTCGAGAGCTGTGAAGCTTTCCTTGAAGCCGAGCGTGCGAGCGAAGATCCAAAGGTTTTCACCAAGATCCACATGCATTTCGTGGTCAAGGGTCGCGGGCTGAAAGAAGCCCAGGTCAAGCGCGCCATCGAATTGTCTGCCGAAAAATATTGCTCGGCCTCGATCATGCTCGGCGCGGCAGGCGTGGCAATTACCCACGACTACGAGATCATCGAACTCGGTTGAATCGACATTCAACTATCATAAAAGCAGTGCAGACTCTGGCGAACCCAAGCTGACGTCTGCATAATGCGCCACTTTTTTCAGGGTAGTGGCCCGTCAACCGACAGGCCGCGCACCCGAACAGACAACCAAAATCGCCATCGCGAAGAGGTGTTAACCGTCCTACGCAGGTGCGTTGTTCGCATCTGACGGGCATGCTTGATCACGCGGCCGGGCCGCAAGCACATAGAGAGTTTTTAACGGTGAAAAGCAAACTCAAGCTCCACGGGTTCAATAACCTGACAAAGACCTTGAGCTTCAACATCTATGACATCTGCTACGCGGAAACCCCGCAAGACCAGCAGGCTTACGTTGAGTACATCAATAAAGAGTACAACGCGAAACGCCTGACGCAGATCCTCACGGAAGTTGTCGATATCATTGGTGCCAATATCCTGAACATCGCCAGTCAGGATTATGAGCCGCAGGGCGCCAGCGTAACGATCCTGATCTCGGAAGAGCCGGTCACCCCGACCGACAGTCAGATCGAAGAGTCCCCGGGCCCGCTGCCCGAAATCATTCTGGCCCACCTCGACAAGAGCCACATCACGGTGCACACCTACCCGGAGATCCATCCGGTCAGCGGTATTGCAACTTTCCGTGTGGACATCGACGTGTCGACTTGCGGGGTCATTTCACCGCTTAAAGCGCTCAACTTCCTGATTCACCAGTTCGATTCGGACATCGTGACCGTGGATTACCGTGTGCGCGGCTTCACTCGTGACGTTGAAGGCAAAAAGCACTTCATCGACCACGAGATCAATTCGATCCAGAACTACCTCTCCGAAGACACTCGCGACGCGTACCAGATGACCGACGTGAACGTGTACCAGGAAAACCTGTTCCACACCAAAATGCTGCTGAAGAACTTCGAACTGGATAACTACCTGTTCGGCGACGCCACCAGCAGCCTGTCCTCTGAGCAACGTGCCCAGGTGACCGAGCGGGTGAAACACGAAATGCTCGAAATCTTCTACGCGCGCAATATGGCGTAAAATTTTCGAACACAAAAAAGGCGACTACCTCACGGCAGTCGCCTTTTTTATTGCCAATTACATTCCTGGTAGGAGCTGGCTTGCCAGCGAAGAGGCCCTATCAGGCGACCTGGAAATCAGATCCGATAAGTACTCTTGGTCATCACCTTGGCCATCAAACTCATCCCGAATTTCACCGGTGCCGGAAAGCGGAACCCGCCAGCCTTCAGCGCACTTTCGGCATGCTGTTCTTCATCGATGCGCATCTGCTCAAGAATTGCCCGGGATTTCTCGTCCTCGGCGGGCAATTGCTCCAGGTGTTCGTTCAAGTGTTTGCACACCTGGTCTTCCGTTGCCGCGACGAACCCCAGGCTGACCTTGTCGCTGATCAGGCCGGCCACTGCGCCAATCCCGAACGACATGCCATAAAACAGCGGATTGAGAATGCTGGTGTGGCTGCCCAACTGATGGATGCGTTGTTCGCACCAGACCAGGTGGTCGATTTCTTCTTCGGCGGCATGTTCCATCGCGGCACGTACCTGCGGCAGTTTGGCGGTCAGCGCCTGCCCCTGGTACAGCGCCTGGGCGCAGACTTCGCCGGTATGGTTGATGCGCATCAGGCCGGCAACGTGGCGCGTGTCTTCATCGCTCATTTTCGCATCCGGCTGCACGATGGCGGGCGACGGACGGTACGGCTGGCCACTGAAGGGCAGCAGGGTGCGCATCGCGGCATCGGCTTGCAGCAGAAGGCGGTCAATCGGCGAGTAGTGACGTTGGGTAGTCATGCTGACCTCCGGGGGAATTTCGGTGGCCAGTTTAACCCAATCGGCCAGGGAAGGTTTGCGCTGGGTCATTGTGAAGCAGAGGTTGTGACAGTGCTGTGAAGCCATTCTTTTTGTGGGAGCGGGCTTGCTCGCGAAGACGGAGTATCAGTCAACAAAGATGTTGAAGGTGAGACCCTCTTCGCGAGCAAGCCCGCTCCCACAAAGGGGAGGGGGTAATCAGCCCGGCGGCCAGTGCATCTGGCGCTGACCCAGTACGTGCATATGAATGTGGTAGACGGTTTGCCCACCTTCTTCATTGCAGTTCATGACGACGCGGAAGCCTTTTTCACAGCCCAGCTCCAGTGCCAGGCGCTGGGCGGTGAACAGAATGTGCCCGGCCAATGCCTTGTCGTCCTCGGTCAGGTCGTTCAAGGTGCGAACCGGCTTCTTCGGGATCACCAGAAAATGTACCGGTGCCTGTGGGGCAATGTCGTGGAAGGCCAGTACCTGGTCGTCCTCGTAAATGATCTTTGCCGGGATTTCCCGGTTGATGATCTTGGTGAACAGAGTATCCACAGCTTTTTTCTCCGTTGTTTGAGCTGGGCTGAGTGTACTCATGGCGTATGCCAGCGCCCAGCCTTTTACCTTGAGTTGGATCAGCGCGGGCAGTAGGCCTTGTTGACCATGCCGGCGATTGTGCGAGTCAGCCAGCGCGAGCCGAGCCTTGGCAGGAAGGCGAACCAGCGGTTGCGCCGTCCGGGAATAATGATCGCTTGATTCTTTTCCAGTGCGCGCACGGTGTAGAGCGCCACTTCCTCGGGGCTCATCAGCAGTTTGCTGTTGGTCAGTTTTTCGCTGTTGAGTTGCGCGGTGCGGAAAAACGCCGTGCGGGTCGGTCCAGGGCAGAGCACGGAAACCTTGACCGCGCACTTTTTCAGCTCGACGCGCAATCCTTCGGAAAAGTGCAGCACATACGCCTTGCTGGCGTAATAGGTGCTCATCCACGGCCCCGGTTGAAACGCCGCCATCGAGGCCACATTCAGAATCTGCCCGCCGCCTTGCAGGGCCATGCTGTTGCCGATGGCGTGGCACAGGCGGGTGAGGGCGAGGATGTTGACTTCGATCAGATCTTGCTCGGTCATCCAGTCCTGGGCCAGAAACGGGCCGCATGTACCGATACCGGCGCAGTTGACCAGCAGATCGATCTGCCTGTCGCCTTCTTCCAGCTCCAGCAGGAATCCGGACAGGCGCAGCGGTTCGCCCAGGTCGCAGGCACGGAACAACACTTCCACGCCGAACCTTTGGGTCAGTTCAATCGCAATACTTTCCAGCTGATCACGCTGTCGGGCCACCAGAATCAGGCTGCGGCCGCGCCGGGCCAGCGCTTCGGCCATTGCCAGGCCGATGCCGCTGGAGGCACCAGTGATCAGAGCGTAACGGGTCATGCAGTTCTCCATCGCAACAGCTCCGCGCCGCGACGCAGGTGTCACGGGCCAGGAGCGCTGTTCATTCTTTCGCAGAGTCTACAGGGGGCTGGGCCTTTTCGGCTGCATCGTCGGTGGAATTTGGCGCCGGTTCGGCCTCGACGTCGATTTCATCGGTGATGACCGAGCTGCTTTCGTAACTGCTCTGTGCGGCGTTTTCGTATTCTTCCTGTATCGCCGAGAGGCCACCTGCCATCGCGCCAAACAGAATCAGCGCAATAACGACCAGCCAGAGCGAGGACAATACCTTGACTGCGGTGCTGTTCGGTGGAGGCGGCGGACCGTAGCGGTTGGCCAGTTCGTTGCCCGGCACGGCCATGACCACAAACGGAAAGAAACTGCCAACAAACGGCACCAGGTTCAACAGCCACAGCCAGCCGGACCAGCCAGCATCGTGCAAACGTTGAACGGTGATCTGGATGCTGACGAAGGCAAATCCGACAAACAGGATCAAGGCCAGCAAGCCGCCCAATATCAGGCCGGCGGTAGAATCCGCGCTGATGAGGGCCAGGGCAACCAAGGCAAACACCCCGCAAACTGCCGAGAGCACAAGCGTCAGTACCAGGGTCCAGGCAAGGTAACGCAAGCGGCCGATACGGCCATCGAAACTGAATGGCTTGAGTGTGGCGAATTCCGCCACGGCTTCGCCGACGGGGGCGCGAGGCGGGGCGTAAGGGGACTGCGGATCTGCCGGTGTGGCCTGGCTGCTGGCCGGAATGTGGTCATGCACGTCGGCGAGGTTCAACTCGATCGGTGTTTCGGCTTCGATGCGGGCATCGATACCGGTTTTACTCAGCGCCTGGAGGTAGGTCTGGGCATCGGCTTGCGACAGGTTGCGTTTGAGCGCTACCGGACGCCCGGAGAACAAGCGCTCGATGGCCGAGACATCACTTTTGAACAACTCGGCGAGATTGAGTTTTGCCGTGGTGATGTCGACACCGGGCAGCAAGGCGCCTTCGAATACGATCTTGAAATGATTTTCGCCCATGTGCGAAGCATCCTTGTCGCGAGAGGTTGAAAGAAGAAGGTTGTGCCCGGGCGACTGTAAGGTCAGTCGGGCGAGACTGGGCAAGGTTTGCTGTCAGCGTGGCCAGCGTTTGGTCAACCGGGCGGCATCTTCCAGGGCCTTGCGGTACTCCTCGTCGAGACGGGCAATCAACTGCTCGACACTCGGCAAGTCCTCGATTTCTCCTACACCCTGACCTGCAGACCAAACGGTTTTCCAGGCTTTGGCCTCATCGCTCACAGGTTTGAGTTTGGAACCGAAGTTGATCTCGCCCTTGCCTTGCAAGGCGGCCATGTCGAAACCGGCGGCTTCCAGGCTCTGGCGCATGAAGCTCGCGGGAACACCTGACACCGCTGGAGTATGGATGATGTCTGCCGCTTTGGATGTCAGCAGCATTTCTTTATAGGCGTCGGGCGCGTGACTTTCGGTTGTGCCGATAAATCGTGTGCCAAAGTAGGCCAGGTCCGCGCCGAGCAATTGAGCGGCAAGAATTTCGTGGCCATGGTTGAGGCAGCCGGCCAGCAACAGGGTCTTGTCGAAGAATTGGCGAATTTCGGCAATCAGCGAGAACGGGCTCCAGGTCCCGGCATGTCCACCGGCCCCGGCAGCCACGGCAATCAAACCATCGACGCCTGCTTCGGCCGCTTTTTCGGCATGACGACGAGTTGTCACATCATGGAACACCAGGCCGCCATAGCTGTGCACCGCGTCGACCAGTTCTTTCACAGCGCCAAGGCTGGTGATCACGATCGGCACTTTGTGTTCGACGCAGATATCCAGATCCGCCTGCAACCGCGGATTGCTGTTGTGCACGATCAGGTTCACGGCATAAGGCGCGGGGTTTTCCAGTGTCGCCAGTCCGGCTTCGATTTCTTCCAGCCAGGCCTTGAAACCGCTGCTTTCACGCTGATTCAGCGCCGGAAAGCTGCCGACCACGCCCTGACGACAACAGGCGAGTACCAATTGCGGATTGGAAATCAGGAACATCGGTGCTGCCACCACGGGCAGACGCAAGCGTTGTTCGAGCAGAGCGGGCAGCGACATTGGAAGTACCCCGGTGAGTTGTGCCTGTTGGATTTAGAACGGCCGAACGACGACCAGAATTACGATTGCCAGCAATATCAGAACCGGCACTTCATTGAACCAGCGAAAAAAGACATGGCTGCGGGTGTTTTCGCCACGGGCAAAACGTTTTACCTGCGCGCCGCACATATGGTGGTAGCCGATCAGAATCACCACCAGCGTCAGCTTGGCGTGCATCCAGCCACCCTGGGTGAAATACGCACTCGGATTGAGGCTGATCAACCAGCCGCCAAAGATCAGCGTGGCGATCATCGCCGGCCCCATGATGCCCCGATACAGCTTGCGCTCCATGACGCTGAAGCGTTCCTTGCTGATCGTGTCTTCACTTTGTGCGTGATAAACGAACAGTCTTGGCAGGTAGAACAGGCCGGCAAACCAGCACACGACGCTGACGATATGAAACGCTTTGAGCCACAGATAGAGCATTTTTAGTTATTCCCCAATTCACGGTAGCCGGAATAGTAGAGGCTTGACGCTCCGCACGTCACCTTGCCGGTTGTCGCAGGGGCGCGCGGGCCCTATTATCGACGGCTTTCCAGTGGGTTCGTTGAGGGCAGGTTTATGGTCAAGGTCGGTATCGTCGGCGGCACGGGTTACACCGGTGTCGAACTGCTGCGTCTGTTGGCACAGCATCCGCAAGCTGAAGTGGTAGTCATCACTTCCCGATCCGAGGCCGGCCTGGCCGTAGCCGACATGTACCCGAACCTGCGAGGCCATTACGACGGCCTGGCATTCAGTGTTCCGGACATCAAGACCCTGGGCGCTTGCGATGTGGTGTTCTTCGCCACGCCGCACGGTGTTGCCCATGCGTTGGCGGGCGAATTGCTGGCGGCCGGGACCAAAGTCATCGACCTGTCGGCCGACTTCCGTCTGCAAGATGCAAATGAGTGGGCCAAATGGTACGGCCAGCCGCACGGCGCGCCGGAACTACTGGACGAGGCGGTCTACGGCTTGCCGGAAGTCAATCGCGAGCAGATCAAGAAAGCACGCCTGATTGCCGTGCCTGGCTGCTACCCAACTGCGACGCAATTGGGTTTCCTGCCATTGCTCGAAGCGGGCCTGGCTGATACTGCGCATCTGATTGCTGACTGCAAATCCGGCGTCAGCGGTGCTGGCCGTGGTGCTTCCGTAGGCTCGCTGTACTCCGAGACGTCGGAAAGCATGAAGGCCTATGCGGTCAAAGGGCACCGTCATTTGCCGGAAATCCGCCAGGGCCTGCGTCGTGCAGCGGGCAAGGACGTCGGCCTGACCTTCGTTCCGCACCTGACGCCAATGATTCGCGGCATTCACTCGACGCTCTACGCAACCGTTGTTGATCGCTCGGTGGACCTGCAGGCGCTGTTCGAAAAGCGTTATGCCAACGAACCGTTCGTTGACGTCATGCCGGCCGGCAGCCATCCGGAGACGCGTAGCGTACGGGGTGCCAACGTCTGCCGTATTGCCGTGCATCGCCCTCAGGATGGTGATCTGGTGGTTGTGCTGTCGGTGATCGACAACCTGGTCAAGGGCGCTTCGGGTCAGGCTGTGCAGAACATGAATATTCTGTTCGGGCTGGATGAGCGTCTGGGCCTGTCCCACGCCGGCATGCTGCCGTAAGCGTAATCGCGTACAGCAAAAGGCCCGTCTGACGGGCCTTTTTGCATTTCGGGCCAGCGATTGGATTGGTTGATATACCATAACAATAGTTGACCGCTTTTCTAGGAGAAGCGGATAATGCGCGTCATCACGCAATATGACGGCGTAACGCCGGGAGATAGTCAGCATGAGCGTCGAATCCTTCACCCCCACGGCTTTGCAATTCACCCACGGTGCCGCGCACAAGGTGAAGAGCCTGGTCGATGAAGAGGGGAATGATCGCTTGAAGCTGCGCGTATTTGTTACGGGCGGCGGTTGTTCAGGTTTTCAGTACGGCTTCACCTTCGATGAAGAAGTGGCCGATGACGACACCATCGTCGAGCGCGAAGGTGTGAGTCTGGTGGTCGATCCGATGAGCTACCAGTATCTGGCAGGTGCCGAGGTGGACTACCAGGAAGGCCTGGAAGGTTCGCGTTTCGTCATCAAGAACCCGAATGCGACCACCACCTGTGGTTGCGGTTCTTCGTTCTCGATCTGATCAGCGCATCTGTTTCACAGAACGCCGCACAGCCTCAGGGCCGTGCGGCGTTTTGCTGTCTGGAGGGTTTACGCGGGGTAGATGGCGCCGAGTACGCGCAGGCCGCGGGCACCTGTAACGCTCGGACGGTTGGCTGCGATGCCTTCGAGGCAGCAATGAGCCAGCCACGCGAAGGCCATGGCTTCGACCCAGTCGGGGTCTACACCGTAAGTAGCGGTGCTGCTGACACTCGTGTTTGGCAACAGGCTGGCCAGGCGATTCATCAACGCAGTGTTGTGGGCGCCGCCACCGCAGACCAGTAGTTCCTGCGTGTCCGCCTGGGCGCTTTGCAGTGATTCGATGATGGTCTGCGCGGTCAGCTCAAGCAGCGTTGCCTGAACATCTTCGGTGGCGAAGGCTGGCAGTTGTGCGAGGTGTTGTGTCAGCCAAGGCAGGTTGAATACTTCCCGGCCGGTACTCTTTGGGCCCCTGGTTACAAAGAACGGATCACTGAGCAGCTCATTCAATAGAACCGGTTGAACCTTGCCACTGGCAGCCCATTGGCCGTCACGGTCATAGTTGTCGCCACGTTGCTGATGTATCCAGGCGTCCAGCAGGACATTGCCTGGGCCGCAGTCAAAGCCGGCGACAGGCTTGCCGGGCTCAATCAGGCTCAGATTGCTGAAACCACCGACATTCAGCACGGCGCGATGGCCGGCCCGTTCTTCAAACAGTGCTTCGTGGAAGGCGGGAACCAGTGGTGCGCCTTGTCCGCCGGCAGCGACGTCGCGGCTGCGGAAGTCGCTGACCACGGTGATGCCGGTCAACTCTGTCAGCAAGGCCGGATTGCCAATCTGCACGGTAAAGCCGCGTGCCGGTTCGTGGCGGATGGTCTGGCCATGGCTGCCAATCGCACGAATGTCGTCAGGTTTCAGTTGCTGCTGAGCGAGGAGGGCATGAATCCCTTGGGCGGCCAGTTTCACCCAGTTTTGCTGGGCGATGGCGGAGCGGGCAATTTCGTCCGGGCCGCTGGCGCACAAGCTGAGCAGCTCGGCGCGCAGGGAATCGGGCATGGGGATGTAGTGGGAGGCGATCAGCCTGATCGCCGGGGCTTGCTCGATCAGCGCGATGTCCAGGCCATCAAGGCTGGTTCCGGACATCACACCTATATAGAGCGCCATGCTTAACGCTTGCTCGAAGCTAGCAGAGTGGCTTTTTCCTGTTCCATGCGCGCCATCAGTGGCTGGCTTTGGGCGAGGAAGCGTGCGCGTTCGGCCTTGGCAATCGGATCGGCCATCGGCAGTTTCTGGCCCAGTGGGTCGACGTGCACGCCATTGACCTGGAACTCATAGTGCAGGTGCGGGCCGGTGGAGAGGCCGGTGGTGCCGATGTAGCCAATCACCTGGCCCTGTTTCACCGTGCCGCCAGTCTTCACGCCTTTGGCGAAGCCTTGCATGTGGCCGTAGAGCGTGGTGTAGGTATTGCCGTGCTGCAGAACCACGGTATTGCCGTAACCGCCACGGCGACCCGCCAGCAATACCTTGCCGTCACCGGCAGCCTTGATCGGCGTGCCGCGTGGCGCAGCGTAGTCGACGCCTTTGTGGGCGCGGATCTTGTTCAGGATCGGGTGCTTGCGGCCCATGGAAAATTTCGAGCTGATGCGGGCGAAGTCCACCGGTGTGCGGATGAACGCCTTGCGCATGCTGTTGCCGTCAGCGGTGTAGTAGCTGCTGTTGCCTTGTTTGTTGGTGTAACGCACGGCGGTGTAGGTCTTGCCGCGGTTGGTGAAGCGCGCTGACAGGATCGGGCCGTTGCCGACAGCCTTGCCGTTGACCACCTTTTGCTCGTAGATCACGTCGAACTCGTCACCCTGGCGAATATCCTGGGCGAAGTCGACGTCGTAGCCAAACACACTGGCCATGTCCATGGTCAGGCTGTGAGACAGGCCAGCACGCGCCGCGGATTGCGACAGCGAGCTGTTGATCACGCCGTGAACGTAAGCGGAGCGCACGGTCGGTTTCGCAGTAATGCGGTTGAACGTGTAGCCCTTGTCGTTCTTGGTCAGGCTGATGCTTTCGAGGTCGTTGAGCTTGCTGTGCAAGTTGGTCAACTGGCCATCCGGGCTCAGTTCGAATTCGAGTTTTTGCCCATGCTTGAGCTGGCTGAACTGCTTGGCCTGCTTGTCGCTGGCCAGTATTTCATGCACTGAAGTGGCGGGGAGGCCGACTTTCTCGAACAGCGTGGAAAGGGTGTCGCCCTTGGCAACGATCACTTCCCTGTGGCTTGCCGGCTTCTTTTCTTCGACGACCGGCACCGGCTCGGCTTGAACGGCTTGCTGGGTGTCCTCGGCGCTGTTGTCGATCTGCGCGAAGGGGGAAGTTGCTGGTTCATTTGTGGCTTGAACGACGTCAGCAGCGTCTTGATCTTGTGTCAGTTGTTCAGCAGGACTTTCCAGTTCAAGACTAAGGGTCGTCTTTTTGGCTTCAACATCGCTGGAAGGGAATACCAGGAGCGCCAGACTGAGAAGGGCGGCGATGCCACTTGCGGCAAGCAAGTGGGTTTTCGGGTAAAGCGGCGGCGCTTTAGACGATTCTGTGGTCATAAGTGGCTTTGACTTTGAAAAAGGATGAATTGGAAAAGATGAATGACATGATGAAGATGAAATAACTGTATAAAATATAACCAAATCATCTCTGAAGCAAGTCCATAGGTGCTCTGCCTGCGGATTGGCGTCCGTGCGCCGGGCAAACCTTGTATTTGACGTGCGATCTTGTATGGTTGGTTCCCTTTGAATCTGAGCCTTGCAGGTTGGTTATGAAGTCGGTTGAAGAGCAGCTAGCGCTGATCAAACGTGGTGCGGAAGAACTGTTGGTCGAGTCCGAGCTGATTGAAAAGCTCAAGCGTGGCCAGCCGCTACGTATTAAGGCAGGCTTCGATCCAACGGCTCCGGATCTGCACTTGGGTCACACCGTGCTTATTAATAAGCTGCGCCAGTTCCAGGAGCTGGGGCATCAGGTGATCTTCCTGATTGGTGACTTCACCGGGATGATCGGTGATCCGAGCGGCAAGAGTGCTACGCGTCCACCGCTCACTCGCGAGCAAGTCCTCGAGAACGCCGAGACCTACAAGACTCAGGTCTTCAAGATTCTGGATCCGGCAAAAACCGAAGTGGCCTTCAACTCCACCTGGATGGATCAGATGGGGCCGGCTGACTTCATTCGCCTGACCTCGCAGTACACCGTGGCTCGCATGCTCGAGCGCGATGACTTCGACAAGCGCTACACGACCAATCAGCCGATCGCCATTCACGAGTTCCTGTATCCGCTGGTTCAGGGTTACGACTCTGTAGCCCTGCGCGCAGACGTCGAGCTCGGCGGCACCGATCAGAAGTTCAACTTGCTGATGGGGCGTGAACTGCAGCGTGGTTATGGCCAGGAAGCCCAGTGCATTTTGACCATGCCGCTGCTTGAGGGTTTGGATGGCGTGAAGAAGATGTCCAAGTCCTTGGGCAACTATGTCGGTATCCAGGAAGCGCCGGGCGTGATGTACAGCAAGCTGGTTTCCATTCCGGATGCGCTGATGTGGCGTTACTTCGAGTTGCTCAGCTTCCGCTCCATGGATGAAATCAATGCGTTCCGTGCTGATGTCGAAGCAGGTGCCAACCCGCGTGATATCAAGATCAAGCTGGCCGAAGAGATCGTTGCGCGCTTCCATGGTGAGGAGGCTGCTGCCAATGCTCATCGTGCCGCCGGTAACCGCATGAAGGATGGTGAGCTGCCGGATGATCTGCCGGAAATCGAATTGACTGCTGCCGAGGATATGCCGATCGCTGCTGTCCTTAATAAGGCGGGGTTGGTCAAGAACTCGGCGGTGGCTCGTGATCTCCTCGGTTCCGGTGGTGTGCGTATAGATGGTGAGGTTGTCGATCGCACCTTTATATATGCG